>NZ_REFY01000001.1 GCF_003841485.1 Natrarchaeobius halalkaliphilus
ACGACGCGACCGACGAGCAGGCCCGCGCGAGCGGCCGAGTGGTGACGATGGTCGATGAGGCAACCGAGATCAGCGAGGAGACGAACGCGGAGACCGAAACCGTCGCTGCCGCGGCCGAAGAACAGACGGCGACGGTCTCGGAGGTCGCCACCGGCGCGCAGTCGCTGACCGAAATGGCCGACGACCTCCGAAACTCGCTCGACGCGTTCGACGTGACCGAGGAGATGCACGCGTCCGACGACACCTGGAGTGCCGATCGCGAGGCGACCGACGATCTCGGAGTCAGCGAGTCGCTGAACGAGTTCGAAGAGGCCGAGCCGACGGACTCGAGTGCCGGTGATCGTCCGTCCGAATCCGCGAAATCAGCGGACGACATCTCGAGCGAAGCGGAAGAAGACGCCTCGAGCGACGAACGGGACACCGACGGACCCGATATCGTTCTCAAACACGACGAGACCGACCTCGAGACCAGCGATTCGGCGGAGTAACCGGACCGCGGACGAATCGTCCGGCGGACGGACCACCATCCTTTTCTCGCTGTACTGGCATCGTTGCGACGATGGAGCGACCGGTGACCGAGGCCGACCTCACGTTCGAACACGTTCCCGAGACGGATCAGTCGTTCGAGAACGCACTGGCGAAAGCGCGCGGCCGCGACCGACTGACGGTCGACGACGCCATCGAGTTGTTGACCACGGGAACCGACATCCCGGGCATCGACCGACGGCGAAAAGAACAGGTGCTCGAGGCCGCCGATCGCCGCCGCGCGGACGTCGTTGGCGAGGAGGTCACGTTCGTCGCGAACCTGAACAACAACGTCACGACGGCCTGCAACGTCGGTTGTCTGTTCTGTAACTTCAAAGACGCAGCGCACACGTTCGAGACGGAGTACGCAGAGGAGAGCGGCCCCGAGACGGCGGGGTTTACCAAGACGCCCGAAGAGTCCCGTGAGATCGTCGAAGACGCCGTCTCACGCGGTATCTACGAGGTCACTTCGGTCTCCGGTCTCCACCCCGCGTTCGCACTGGACGAGGAGCACCTCGAGATTCTCGAGACACATCCGGAGCGAAAAGCGGTCAACTACAAGCCACCGGAACGGTACGTGACCGACCCCGGAACCTACGCCGAACAGCTGACCGCGATGAGCGTCGACGACGTTCACGTCCACTCGATGACGCCCGAGGAGGCCTACCACGCCCGACGCGGAACCGAGTGGTCCTACGAGGAGGTCTATGCGCGTCTCAGCGAAGCCGGCCTCGACACCGTCCCCGGAACCGCCGCCGAAATTCTTGTCGACGAGGTTCGAGACGTCATCTGTCCCGGAAAGATCGACACGGCCGGATGGCTCGAGGCGATGGAGGCCGCCGCAACCGTCGGACTCGGGTTGACCGCGACGATCATGTACGGTCACGTCGAGAACGAAGCCCACCGCGCGTTACACCTAAAGCGCGTCCGTGATCTCCAAGAGCGCGTCGGCGGAGCGATCACGGAGTTCGTTCCGCTCTCGTTCGTCCACCAGAACACGCCGCTTTACGAACACGACGTCGTCTCCGGCGGCGCGAGCACGGACGAAGACGAACTGCTGATCGCCGTCTCGAGGCTCTTTCTCGACAACGTCGACCACATCCAGTCGTCGTGGGTCAAATACGGCAACGAACAGGGACTGAAGATGCTGTCCTGTGGCGCGGACGACTTCATGGGAACGATCCTCTCGGAGGAGATCACCAAGCGTGCAGGCGGCGAGTACGGCGAGTTCCGTTCGGTAACGGACTACGTCGAGTTGATCTCTTCGATCGGACGCGTGCCGGTCGAACGCTCGACCGACTACGAGACGAGACGCGTCCTCGATCCGGAGGAGCCGCCGTTCGGTCCCGAACTCGGGCCACAGGCGAACGGAACACCCCTCTTGACGCGGGCAGAGCGGTCGGAGCGGGACGTCCTCGCGGACGACTAACCGTTCCGGCACACCGACGTCGCCACCGTCGCGGTCAGATCCCATACACCGTCGCGCTCAGGGCACATACACTGCCGCTACGAGGTGATTTCTTTCCGCGAATATAAATAATCGAGACCGTGTTCTCGACCAGAAAGTGCGGACCAACTACTTTTACCAGGCGTTCGAACGTCCGAACACATGACGCAGTATCCCCGCAGAACCCTCCTCGGTGGTATCGGCATGACGATCGCGGCGTCGGTTACGGCCGGTGTCGCTACCGCCGACGAGACGACGGCAGCCTCCACCGGACCCGAGTTCGATTCGGTGCTGTCGTTCCTTCCGGGAACCGTTGCGAGCGAGTCGATGATGCTTACGGTCACCGATCTCGAGCGACAGCTCGAGGCCAACGAACCCCACGATCCGGCTTCGCTCGGTGGCGGGTTCCAGATCCAACCGGATGACGTCTCGAAGACCGCGCTGGTCTACTCCCTCGGTGAAGACCTCTCTCGCCCGATCAAGGTCCTCACCGGCGATATCGACCTCGAGGGCGACGTCGAGGCGGAAGACAGTCACGCAGGTATCGACTACGAACGCTACGAAACCGACGAGGTAGTCGCCGCCGTTACCGACGACGTCGTCATCATCGCACCGGACACCCCAACCGTCGAGGACGCTCTCGAGGCGAACGCGGGCGAGACCGACCGACTTCTCGAGGCCGACTCCCGTCTCGAGGAAGGCCTCGAGACCTACGACGCTGCCGACGGTCTGACGGTCAGTCTCACGGACGAGTACTATCTTCCCGATAAGTACGACGACGTCGCCATCGAGTACGTCGTTCAGGCCATGACCGTCATCGATCCCGACACGATCGAGATGCGGTTTGGAATCCGATTCGAAGACGAAGACGACGTCACCGACGCGCTCATCGAATCGCTCACAGGCGAATACGCCTACGTCTCGACGAGAGAGGATCCCGAAGTCGAGGTCGACGGCTCGCTCGCGACGGTCACCGTCGAACGGGACCTCGAGGCCGAGCGAGCCATTCAGGAACACGACAGCCCGGGGTTCCTCCGCGTGGACCGCGATATCGACCTCGACGACGACTACCTCGAGATCGAGGTCGGTCGCGGCGATCCGACGCCGATCGAGGACCTCACGCTCGAGGTCGGTGACGAGGAGTACGACCGCGAAATCTGGGCCGACGGCCACGGAACGCTCGAGGAGGGCGATACGATCCGGATCGAGATGGACGACGTCGAGCCGAATCTCTCGCTTCACCTCTCACACGACCACGAACTCGGCTCGAGCGGAAGCGGGACGACGATCCTCGGAAACCTCCGGTTCGCGTTCGAGTACGACCACGACGAGGAGACGCTCTCGGTCGAGTACGAAGACGACTTCCCGCTCGACGGCGACGGCGTCTCGCTTGCGGTCTACGACCACGGCGACGCCGATTGGGTCAGGCCAGACGAGGACGAACCCGAACCCCGAACGACCGTCCAGCCGTGGGAGGACCAGACGGTGAGCCAGGGCGACGCACACACGCTCGAGGACGTCCATCCGGGCGACGAGATCGTCGTCGGCTGGAACGGCATCAGTCGTCGAGACGGGCTCCGTCAGTATCAGGTCAATCCCCCGGGTGTCGTCTCGTTCGAGTACGACTACGCGGCGAAGACCCTCTCGGCGACGCTCGAGCCGTCCGCCGAAGACGAAGGCGACGACCTGCAACCGGCGGCCGCGTACGAACTCCGAATCGACGAGGAGCCGACCGCGAGCCAGTGGGCCGACGAGGCCGAGTCCGTTCCTGCGGAGGGGACGACCGTCACGGTCGACGACGTCGAGATTGGAGTGCGCGCCACTGCGGTGTGGGGCGACGACGAGCTTCGCGTCGGCTCGACCCGGACGATGCCGTCGGTTCTGCTCGAGGCCACCGACGGCACGATCGAACACGTCGGCGGAGACGTTCTCGCTGGCTCCGATCTCGAGGCCGAGGTCTGGACGGAGTCCGATCGCGAGACGATCGATCTCGAAGACGAGATCGACGGCGAGTTCACGGAGGGCGACACGCTCGAGGTCGACGACGACGTCCAGAACCTGACGCTGGTCTACGACGACGAACACCGAATCGGCTGGGTGGACACGACGCGGGAGTGAGACGGTAGTCGCCGAATCGATTGTAGTCGTTGAAACTCCTCTCACCTCCGCTCCGTCGCTCGCGCCCGGTCGGACCGTTCGCTCTTGTTATATATTTCGACGTGAATATGGATGGATATAAATAGTGATATCCGATACGTGAACTTCGCGTGTGAAAACCCGGACGGAGAACGTTCTCTCGATGGAAGAGTGAGCGAAAAGCAAAAGAATACCGGACTGGGACCTCGCGCCCTTTACTTCGAAAGTCGAAGTGACGTCGATTAGTGTCGATTCGATCAGAACTCGCCTAACGCCGGCGATCAGATGTAGTCGATCGACGGCGGCAGCTCGAGTTTCATGCCTTTTCGCTCGCGAATCTCCATGATCTCTTCGCGCTGGAGCGAGTCGGCCATGACCTCGAAGCCGGCGTTTTCGGTGTTCCAGGAGGCCCGACCCTCGGTTGCAGAGCGGATATCGCTTGCGAAGCCGATCATCTCGCCGACGGGTGCGATACCCTCGACGACCATGAGGTCACCCTCCTGGTACATGTCGTCGACGCGGCCACGGCGGCCCTGAACCTCGCCGGATGCGGCACCCATGTGATCGTTGGGAACGTCGATCCGGACGTCCTGCATCGGCTCGAGCAACTTGATCCGTCCGTCGATCAGCGCCTTGTGGAGGGCGTTGCGGGTTGCCGGAATCACCTGTGCGGGACCGCGGTGGATCGTGTCCTCGTGGAGCCTCGCGTCGTGCAGGCGGATGAGGGTCCCCTGGACGGGCTCGTTCGCGAGCGGGCCGTTGTCGAGGGCGTCCTCGAAGCCCTCGATCACGAGTTCCATCGTCTCGTTTAAGTGCTGAATCCCCTTCGTATCGTCGATGAGGATGTTCGTCCCGTGAATGTGCTCGACTTCCTGGGAGTCGTCTTTGTCCATGCCGGCCTCCTGTAAGGCCTCACGACGTTCCTGCTCGGGCATGTCCATCGAGGCCTCGCCCATCTGGATCGTCTCGACGAGTTCGTTCGACATCGGCTCGATGGAGACGTAAAAGCGGTTGTGGCGGTTCGGCGAGATGCCCTCGATCTCGTCGCTCGGCCGCTGGGGCTGTTCGCGGAAGACGACGATCGGCTCGCCGGTGTTGACCGGAATGCCCTGGTTGGACTCGATACGCTGGGTGATGACCTCGAGGTGAAGCTCACCCTGTCCCGAGATGAGGTGCTCGCCGGTGTCCTCGTTGATCTCGATCTGGATCGTCGGATCCTCCTTTGAGACCTGTCGGAGCGTCTCGATGAGCTTCGGCAGATCGTCCATCGTCTGGGCTTCAACTGCCTTCGTGATGACCGGCTCGGAGATGTGTTCGATCGACTCGAACGGCGTCATCTCGACGCTCGAGACGGTCGAACCGGCGATGGCGTCGCGCAGACCGGTGACGGCCGCGATGTTCCCCGCGGGAACCTCGTCGACTTCCTCGCGCTCGCCGCCCATGTAGATCCCGACGGACTGGACGCGGTTCTTGCCCGCGGTCCCGGAGACGTACAGCTCCTGCCCCTTCTCGAGGGAGCCCGAGAAGACGCGGCCGGAGGCGATTTCGCCGGCGTGGGGGTCCATCGAGATGTCGGTGACCATGAAGACGACTTCGCCGTCCTCGTCGACGAGACGCATTCCTTTCGCGAGGTCGGACTCGGCGTCGCCGCGCCAGACCCGTGGAATACGTCGGGGCTGGGCGTCGACAGGGTTCGGGAAGTGCTCACAGACCATGTCGAGAACGACGTCCGAAAGCGGCGTCTTCTCGTGGAGCTCCTGGCGCTTGTCCGAACGCTCGAGCTCCATGATCTCTGCGAAGTCCATACCGGTGCGCTGCATCGACGGCATCGAGACGCCCCACTTGTACAGCGCGGAGCCGAAGCCGACGGTACCTTCCTCGACGGAGACGGTCCAGTCCTCGACGTCGTCCATGTCCTGGGTCATGCCACGAATGAGTTCGTTGACGTCGTGGATGACCGAGAGCAGCCGTTCCTGCATCTCCTCGGGACCCTCCTGAAGCTCGGAGATAAGGCGGTCGACCTTGTTGATGAACAGCGTCGGCTTGACGCCCTCTCGAAGCGCCTGTCGGAGCACCGTCTCCGTCTGGGGCATCGCCCCTTCGACGGCGTCGACGACGACAAGTGCACCGTCGACTGCACGCATCGCACGCGTCACGTCGCCACCGAAGTCGACGTGGCCGGGCGTGTCGATGAGGTTGATGAGGTGATTGGTGTCCTCGTACTCGTGAGTCATCGACACGTTCGCCGCGTCGATGGTGATTCCGCGTTCCTGTTCGTCCTCTTCCGTGTCCATTGCGAGCTGTTCGCCGGCAGTCTCATCGGAGATCATGCCTGCACCAGCCAACAGATTGTCAGAAAGCGTCGTTTTTCCGTGATCGACGTGAGCGGCGATGGCGATGTTCCGGATGTTCTCCGGTTCGTCCATCAGCCGTTCACACTCCTGGACGATCTTCTTGCGTCGGCCCATATACACCCAGTTACCGCCAGCGGGGTCAAAAGGGTAGTGTTTCGTCTTCGGCAGAATCCGACGCGTATCCCGGCCTGTGTGCGCGAATCTCAAGTTTACGTGAGTGAATACCACGCAACAAGTGGAAAAACGACCCCGTTACCGCCCCGATCTCTCGCACGGAAACCGGGCGTAAAAGACATACAGCAACAGCCCTTGGGACGTATACGCATGGATATACGAGTACAGGGCCCCGGTCCGACCGCCCCCTTCCTCAGCGCCCGAGACCTCTTCGAAACCGAACACGATCTCTCATTACCGGTCTACGTCCAGCTGCAAGACGACCCCGACGAGCGTACCTGGGCCGCCCACGACGACGATCGTCACGTCCTGAACATCTCGAGGCAGGCCGCCTCGAGTGCGATGGCTCGCGAACTCGCCCTCCACGAGTTCTCCCACATGGCCAGACACGAACAGGATCACCCGTCGCACACCCAGTCTCTCGAGGAAGTGCTCTACCTCGCGTTGGCTGGCAGGCGCGTCGAGCGGCGCAAGCTTTCACACTGTTACCAGATCGCAAATCACATGAAAGACATCTACGCCGACGATATCACGCTCTCGGTCGGCCCCGGCGAGAAACTCCTCGCGTTTCTCGAGTCGCGTCTCGCGATGGCGGTCGCAGACCGCCCCGAGACGCCGACTCGAGCGGGCCTCGAGCGACTCTCACCGAGCGCTGATCCCGAGATCACGGTCGTCAACGCGGCGTTCGCGCTCGCACTCGCTGAACGTCACGATCTCGTCGGTGACGATCATCGACTCTACGATCTCGCGCACGCGGCCGCGATGGATGCCCCCGACGTCGACTTCGAGGGGTTCAAACATCGATTCCGTGAACTCGGGCGCGAAACCGACTCGAGTACGTACCGACAGGTGCTCGTCGACGCGACTCGCGCGTACGTCGGCGGTGAGGGACTGGCCGCGGAGTGACGCCGTCGTGGCGTCGACTGGTGCGTTTCCCGTCCGGAGACGAACCGATCTCGTCCGAACGACGAGAGAAAAATCGACTCGAGCTAGCGTGCGGCCGCCGCAACGCGCTCTTTTTCTTCTTTCTGGCTGATCGCGTAGGTCTGGACGTCGTAGTTGGCCGCGCCCGTAAGCTGGGAGGCGATCGCCTCAGGAACGGAGGTCACGGACTTGAACGAGGCGTTCTGGACGCCTTCTGCGATGAATTTCAGCGACTGGTCGACTCGTCGCTGTGGAGCAACGTCGACGGCCTTCGGGACGGAGATGCCACCGTACTTCAGGCGGACGGTCTCCTCGCGCGGGGCCGCGTTCTCGACGGCGGTCACGAGCACCTGCACGGGGTTCTCCTCGGTGCGCTCGTGGATGATCTCGAACGACTCGCGGACGTTGTTGAGCGTCATCTGCTTTTTGCCCGTGTTCTCTTCGGTCTGCATGAGCCGGTTGATGAGCCGCTCGACGATGGAGATCTGGGACTTCTGGAACTGCTTGCTCGCGTGACGCCCGGCCGTGTGAGCGACCGGCGTCACCGAGATGTAGCGCTCCGTCGAGGGATCGTCGTATGCGATCTCGTCGATCTCCCAGGTGCCAAAGAGCTTCGCGCCGACGTCCGCGCCACCTGCGGGCGCGTCCGGGTCGGGTTGATCTTCTGCCGCCATGATTATCGCACCGGTTTCTCTGCGTTTCCGCGGACCAGTTCGAGCAGTGCAACGCCGTTGACTTTGTCGACCTTGTAGTTGACTCCGGAGAGGTCACCCATCGCACGACCCTTCGCCCCACCGATACCGGCGATGGTGACTTCGTCGTGTTCGTCGATGAACGAAATCGCGCCGTCGCCGGGACAGAACGCCGTCACCTGCTTGCCGTTTTTGATCAGCTGTACCCGAACACACTTTCGGATCGCTGAGTTGGGCTGTTTCGCCTCGATGCCGACCTTTTCCAGTACGATACCTCGAGCCTGTGGGGCTCCCTCGAGTGGATCGGACTTCTCGCGAAGACCCCGTGCGCGTCGCGCGTAGTCAGAGTCGGACCACCGCTGGTTCTGGCGGTCCTTCTTGAGCTTGCGCGCGGCGTATTTGCCGTTTGCCATGCAGGTCGCTATCCGGCGGAACCACTTAAGCGACCCGTTTCGGATCGCAACGTTACGCCTCGAGAGGACTCGACGTACCCCGCTCGAGGTATCTGAGCGTGTTTCGCTGACTCGGGTTATCGCCAGAGCGCGGGTTAGCGTCCCTCGGCGGGCGAGAGGTTTCCGTACGCCGGCCAACGGCTGCGCTGAACTGATCGACCGTCGTCTTCCTGCTGCTTCGAAAGCGCGTCGCGTGTGTGCGAACGAAAAATAGCCCCGTCAGATCAACTGCACGTCGTCGATCCCGAAGTGGCGCTCTGCGAGCGTGCGTGCAGCGTCGATCGTCCAGCCGTTGGAGCCGATCGCCACTCCTCGATCTTCCTCCGCCACCTCGACGTAGGCGACGATATCGTCGTTCTCGCTCAGGGTGACGTTGTAGACCGCCGCCGGTGCCAGCGCGTTCGCGACGAACTCCGACGCGTTGTCGGCGTCTTCGACCAGCCGGACCGGTGCATCGACTTGCTCTTCGTAGCGTTGAATCGTCCGTCCGCCGGGACCGATCGCCTCGCCCATCTGTCCGCTCGAGACCACGACGATCAGCCGGTCGCCGCCGTCCTCACGGCGTTCCTCGAGCAGGCAGTCGACACCGTTCGCGCCGGTGACGTCCTCGAACAGCGCGAGGTGCCGGCGCGCGTCGTCGTCGAGGGTAACGCCCATCGATCAGTCTGCCTGTCGCCCGCCGGTCGTCGACCCCATCCGGAGTTCGACATCGCCGGTGCCGAGCTTGATCGGCTTGCCGACGATGACGTTCTCGGTGACGCCGTGCAGTTCGTCGATTTCGCCGTGGATCGCGGCGTTGAGCAGGTGGTTGACCGTCACCTCGAACGCCGCACGCGCGAGGACGGACTCCTTCGAACCCGAAATGCCGTGGCGGCCGATCGATTCGATTTCGCCGCGGTTGGTCATGATGTCCGCGACCAGCATCAGGTGACGAACGTTGACGTCGTCGAGACCCTGCTCTGCGAGCGTGTTGTTCGTCTCCTCGATGATCGCCTCGCGGGCGGCCTCGATGCCGAGATTGCGGTGGATCTCGTGGATGTTGTTACACGTCGTTCGTGAGGCGTCGACGCCCTCGATCTCGAGGACGTCTCCAAACGCCGATCCCTCGGTGTAGAGGACGAACTCCTCGCTTCCGTCGTCTCCGTCCGAAGGGGTACCCGCCTCGCGCTCCTCGCGGCGGATAACGACTCGAGAAACCTCTTCGATCCCTTTGAACGTGATGTCGCGAAGCTCCTCGACTAACTGGAGCAGGTCGCGATAGGAGGGTTCTTCGGGGCCGAACTGAACTTCGGTTCCGTTCTGGACCGTACTGACGCCGAGGTTGTCCTCGATGATCTCAGCGACCTCCTCGGGCGTGATCATTCGCTCTTCGAGGGTGTCCTGGTTGAGCGAGATCTGGACGCGCATGTCCGCGACGTTCGTCGAGACGTCACCCAGCGCGAGGATTTTGGTCGCCTCGATGTTCCAGACGACCTCGTGTGCGTTCTCGCGTTCGGTCGCGTACTCGTCCTCGAGGTGGACGGTCATCATCGGCGTATCAGGGGTTTTCCGGGCGTCGACCAGCTCGATCAACCGGGGCAGCCCCTGGGTTACGTCGATCTCCGCGACTCCCGCGTAGTGGAACGTGTTCATCGTCAGCTGCGTCCCGGGCTCACCGATCGACTGTGCCGAGACCGTCCCGACGGGGTCGAGGGGTTCGACTCGGGTATCGACGTAGCGGTCTTCGACCGCATTCGCCAGGTTATCGGCGTCCTCGACGGTGGCTTCGGGACGGCTCTCGAGTTCCGCGTAGACCTCGTCTTTGAGGCGTCGAGGGAGGTCGGCGTTCTCGACGATAGCGATCGTGTCGTCGTCGACATCGAAGTCGACCTCAGTCATCCGAGGTCACCTCCATTTCCTCGGTAAGGCGATTGTCGGCGTGCTCCGAGAGGTTCGTCACCTGCCGTTTTCTGCCGGTGAACTCGCGTTTCTCATCCTCGGAGTCGAACTCCGAATCGAGAACGCGGTCAGCGATCGTCGCGACGTCGATCGTGTTGTCGTCGCCCGACGAGACTTTGACCGGAGAGGTCCCGTCTTCACCGAACTCGAACTGAACGATGGTATCGCTCGTGTCCCGAACGGTGCCGTCGTACTGGGCTTCGAGTTCGGACAGCGCGTTGATCAACCGTCGCTGGAGGTAACCCGACTTCGACGTTCGGACTGCCGTATCGACCAGCCCCTCACGGCCACCCATCGCGTGGAAGAAGAACTCCCGCGGAGTGAGACCGCTGGTGTAGGAGTTCTCGACGAAGCCGTGTGCTTCCGCCGAGAGATCGTTGGGCTGGTAGTGTGACAGCGTCCGGTCCTCGTAGCCGCGGTTGATGCGTTCGCCCCGCACTGCCTGCTGGCCGACACAGCCGGCCATCTGGGTCAGGTTTAGCATCGAGCCACGAGCACCTGAGGAGGCCATGACTACCGCCGGGTTGTCCTCGGTGAAGTGCTCGTCGGCGATGTTCCCCGCGTTATCACGCGCACGCGAGAGCGTTTGCATGATCTTCATCTCGAGCGTTTCGTCGACCGTTCGCCCGGGCAGGGATTCGAGTTCGCCCCGTTCGTAGGCCTCGATCAGCTCTTCGACGCGATCGTTTGCGTCCTCGATCGTCTCGTTGATCCGATCCTGGGCTTCCCCCGGAATCGTCTCGTCGTCGATTCCGATCGAGAATCCGAAGTGCATGATCGCCCGCATCGCGAGCGTCGAGATTTCGTTGATGAAGATCCGCGATCGCGTGTTACCGTATTGTTTGGTGATCCGGTCGACGATCTCGCCGCCGAACTCACCGACTTCGTCCTCCGCGATAGTTCCCTCGAGGAGCTGTCCGTCCTCGATGACAACCTCGTCGCCAACGGTTCCGGTGAACTCGAGATCGAGGTCGTCGGGTAGCAACTCGGAGAAGACGTCGTAGCCGGTCCAGAACGGTACATCCTCGTCGTCGATACCGCTCGGTTCGGGCAACTCGTCGATCCGGGTCGCACGCAAGAGGTCGAGCGCCTGCGTCTCGTTGAATCGCGGGTTGTCGTGGGTGAGCAGGTAGGTTCCGGAGATGTGGTCCTGAATCGCGCCGATAATATTCTCACCGAAACGCGGACTCAGGATCTGTTCTTGGACCCGCATGAGCACGCGTGCTTCGGCACGAGCCTCCTCGTTCTGGAGGGCGTGCATGTTCATCTCGTCGCCGTCGAAGTCGGCGTTGTACGGGGGACAGACGACGGTGTTCAGCCGGAACGTCTTGTACGGCATGACGACCACTTCGTGGGCCATGATCGACATCCGGTGAAGCGACGGCTGCCGGTTGAAGATGACGATGTCACCGTCGACGAGGTGGCGATTAACCTCCCAGCCGGCTTCGACTTTCTCTGCGAGCTGTTCGCAGTTCTTTTCGGTCACCTTCAGTCGGCGGCCATCGGGTCTCCGGACGTAGTTCGCACCGGGATGTCCCTCCGGACCGTTCGAGACGTAGCGCTGGGCTTCTTCGACGTTTCGTTCGGTGACGTTCATCGTCTGCGTCATCTCCGTGGCGACGCGATCCGGGACGCCGACTTCGTTCAGCGAGAGCGTCGGGTCCGGCGAGATGACGGTCCGGGCCGAGAAGTTGACACGCTTTCCGGACAGCGAGCCTCGGAATCGACCCTCTTTGCCCTTGAGCCGCTGAGAGAGCGTCTTGAGGGGGCGGCCCGATCGGTGACGAGCCGGTGGGGTTCCCGAAATCTCGTTGTCCATGAACGTGGTGACGTGGTACTGGAGCAACTCCCAGAGGTCCTCGATGATCAGCTGGGGCGCACCAGCCTCACGGTTCTCCATGAACCGCTGGTTGATCCGGATGATGTCGACGAGTTTGTGGGTGAGATCGTCCTCGGATCGCTGGCCGTTGTCGAGCGTGATCGACGGTCGCGCGGTGACCGGCGGAACCGGCAAGACGGTCAGGATCATCCACTCCGGTCGAGAGCGTTCGGGATTGATACCAAGCACTTCGATGTCCTCGTCCGGAATCGCCTCGAACCAGTCCCGGATGTCCGAGGGCATCAGCTTGTTCGTGTCCTCTTCGGTGAGATCGATACCGAGCGCCTTCTCGATGGCCGACCGTTGGCTCTCGCGGGGCCGGAACGATCCCGAGAGGATCTCGTTGACCCGGGTGAGGTCGATATCGGTTTTCTCAGCGAGTTCGTCCGGTGAAGTTGGCTCGCCGTCCTCGCCGCCCTGCATCGCACCCGCGATTCGCTGGGAGTACTCGCTCGTCAGTACCTGCTGAACCTCGTAGTACGTCGTTGGCTTCTCGTGATCGATGTCGTACTGAATCTCGCCACAGAACGGACAGCGATCTTTCTTTCGAGCCTGCCGGATCGCGGCCTTCGTCACGTCGTTCAGATCGCGACCGAGCTTTCGAGACTCGTCGATGTCGTGGCGGAACTCCTCGCGTTCGTCCTCGGTAAGCAGCAGTTTCGAACACTCGCGACAGGTCCCCCGAAGGAGCCGGCGAATCAGTTTCGTAAAGCCGACGTGGATGACCGGTGCGGCGAGTTCGATGTGACCGAAGTGGCCGTTACACGAACCCGAATGTTTCCCGCAGGTTTTGCACTCGAGACCGGGGTCGATGACCCCGAGACGGGGATCCATCAGTCCCATGTCGATGGGGAACCCGTCGTCGTCGTAGGTGTCTGCGGTGATGATCTTCGTCGCGCTCATCTCCCGGTACTCCTCGGGCTCCATGAGCCCGAAGTTGATCGATCCGATGTCTTTTGGTGTACTGTTTTGCATGGTGGCTTAGACGGCGTCCTCCAGCTCCAGTCGCGGCGCGATACCGAGCGCTTTCATCTCGTCGAGCAAGAGTTTGAACGCGTAACTCATCTCGATTTCGTGAATGTCGGTCTCCTCTTCACAGTTCGGACAGTAGACGCGCCGTTGTTCGACGTTCTCGACCGCGCTCATTCCACACTGGCCACAGACGTGGATGAACTCGCGGTCGGATTCATCGAGCAGTCGTTCTTTCAGCGTCATCGCGGCCCCGTGGCCGATGAACACGTCCCGTTCCATCTCCCCGATACGAAGGCCACCCTCGCGGGCGCGTCCTTCCGTCGGCTGTCGGGTGAGCACCTGCACCGGCCCGCGCGAACGGGCGTGCAGTTTGTTCGAGACCATGTGATAGAGCTTCTGATAGAAGATGATCCCGACGAAGATCTCGGCCTCGATCTTCTCTCCCGTGACGCCCGAGTACATCGTCTCCTTGCCGGCCGAGTCGAACCCGTTGTCCTCGAGACCGTCGCGAAGTTCGTCTTCGTCCTCGCCCAAAAACGGCGTTCCGTCGACGCGGCGTCCCTCCATCGCGCCGAGTTTGCCGCCGATCATCTCGAGGATGTGCCCGACGGTCATCCGCGAGGGAAGCGCGTGTGGGTTGAGCACGAGGTCCGGCACCACGCCCTCCTCGGTAAACGGCATGTCCTCCTGTGGCGCGAGGTGACCGATGACCCCCTTCTGACCGTGTCGCGATGCGAACTTGTCCCCGAGTTCGGGGATCCGCTCGTCGCGCACCGAGACCTTCGAGAGCTTCGAGCCGTCCTCGCCTTCCATCAACGTGACGGTGTCGACGACGCCGGACTCGCCGGAGCGCATGGTGACGGAGGTCTCGCGTCGCTTCTGCGGTGAGAGACCGCCCATATCGTCGGGTTCCTCGAGGAACCGCGGCGGACTCGTCTTCCCGAGCAACACGGAGTTCTCGTCGACCGTCGTCTCCGGGTTGACGAGGCCGTCCTCGTCGAGGTGGCTGTACGCTTCCTCACCGCGTGCGCCGCGAACGTCCTGGGAGGGGATCTCGAAGCGATCTTCCTGTCCACCCGGATACCGGCGCTCTTCGCCTTCGTAGGTTCGGAAGAAGTGCGAACGAGCGAGCGCGCGCTCGACGGACGCCTTGTTCATGACGAGGGCGTCCTCGATGTTGAACCCTTCGTAGCTCATCACGGCGACGACGAAGTTCTGTGCAGCGGGCCGGTCGTCGAAGCCGATCTGCTCGGTCGTCTGGGTCTTGACCATCGAAAGCTGCGGGTAGTGCAACAGGTGCTGGCGCGTATCCGGCCGAATGCGGTAGTTGGCCGAGGGAAGTCCAAGCGACTGTTTGACCATCCCCGCCCCCATCGTAATTCGGGGGCTCGCGTTGTGCTCGGGGTACGGAATCATCCCCGCACCGATGCCGAAGATGAGCTGTGGATCGATCTCGAGGTGAGTGTGCTCGTCGGTGAGGTCGTCCTCGTCGACGGCCACGTAGATGTCCTCTTCTTCCTCGGCATCGATGAACTCGATGTACCCGTGAGAGACGAGGTCCTCGAACTCGAGGTCGTCGTTCCGGAGCGCTTCGATCTCGCCCTCGGTGATCCGTGGCTCCCCGTCCTCGACGACGAGCAGCGGCCGCCGTGCGCGGCCCGCATCGGCGTTGACGATCACTTCGCGAGTGCGGTCTTTCACGGAGACGTTGACCATCTCGGAGATGTCCCCGATGCGTCGCGCTTCGCGGATCTGTTCTGCGAGTTCGTTCGGATCGGGATGGGTCCCCACCAGCGACCCGTTGACGTAGACTTTGGCTTCTCGTTGTTGGCTGCTCATGGTTGATTAGTCGTCCGCCGGCGACGTCGATCGCTCGATACCTTCGAGGCCAGGAATGCCCTGGACACCCATCGACGCCAGTTCGCGTTTGAGTTGCTGTTCGTCCTCGACGTTCTGTGAGAGCTCCATCGCCTGGGCGAAATTCTTCACCAGCCCACAGTTCGGCCCCTCGGGCGTCTCCGACGGACAGATACGTCCCCACTGCGTCGCGTGAAGGTCCCGCGCCTCGAAGTGGGGCTGCGAGCGCGACAGCGGACTCCTGAGACGACGGAGGTGTGAAAGCACCCCCATGAAGTCGGTTCGGTCGACCAGTTGGGAGACGCCCGAACGACCGCCGACCCAGTTCCCCGTCGCGATCGGATGCTCGAGGCGTTCGGTCAGGACGTCGGAACGAACGACCGTCGAGACCGACAGCGTTCGATTTCGCATGTTCGCTCGCTCGAGTTGATACTTCACGTCGCGTGCGAGCTTGTTCAGCGCCGTTCGGAAGAGGTCTTTCATCAGGTCGCCGGAGACCTTCAGGCGCTTGTTGGCGTAGTGGTCCTTGTCGTCGGACTCGCGACGCTCGAGTGCGAGTTCGAAACAGGCCTCCGCCATCCGACAGAGGTAGTGTGCCTTGTTGATTCGGACATCCTCCTCCTCGACGCCGTCCTCGTGAAGGTGCGGAAGGAGATAGCGGTCGATGACGTAGTTCGCCCGCTTGAGCTGGTAGTTTTTCCCCTGCCCGGAGGCGACGCGCTTGCCGAGCGTTTCGATCGCTTCCTCTTCGGTTTGAACCTCGGCCTCCTCGAGATTCTCGAGCATGTACTTGACGACCTCGGGATCGTTCGAGACCTTGTGGACGATCTCCTCGTCGGACTCGAGACCGAGCGCGCGCACGAGCGTCACGAAATTGATGCTTCCGGAGACGGAGGGGAACGAAACCTCGAGCAGGCCGTCGCGGGTTCGTTCACAGAGAACGAGTGCGCGATAGCCGCGACGCTGCGAGAAGGTCTTTGCGACCTGAATCTCGTCGCCGTATTTCGTGTCGTACTCCGCGAGGATCTTGTTCGGTGCGAGATCCTCGGAGGTCATCAATACTCGCTCGGAGCCGTTGACGATGAAGTAGCCCCCGGGATCGGCGGGATCCTCTCCGATTTCGATCAGTTCTTCGTCCGAAAAGCCGGCGATGTTACACTTCTCCGAGCCGACCATGACCGGCATCCGGCCGATCTTCGTCTCCGTGGAGTCGACGACCCGCTGGTCGCCCTCTTCACCCTTGACGATGGACATCTCCATGAACACGGGTGCGGAGTAGGTGATGTTTCGCAGTCGGGCTTCCTGTGGATACAACAGCTCTTCTGAGCCGTCCGCCTCTCGAACGCGCGGGGTGACGACGCGAACGTCGCCCAGTTCGACGTGGACCGGCTCCTCGCCCTCTTTGTCCCCGATGTCGGTATCGATCGTCTCCTTTTCGTCGACGACCTCTTGCATTCCTCGGTTGAGAAACGCGTTGAACGAGCGGTAGTGATGTTCTGCGAGCCGTTCCTTCGAGAAGTATTCGCGTGAAATGTCTCGTCGTTTGTCTCGGTCGAGTTCAATTGCCATTTATTCCACCACGAGTCGGTACACAATTGCCTGGTCGGTTGTCCGCGAGTTTCGAACGATTTTGATGACGTCACCGGCCTCCGCGTCGTCGGGCAGAGCGGAGTCGGTGCGCTTGATCTTCGGAAGGTCTGTACGGTCGATGTCGTACTCCGTGAGCACCCCCTCGAGGACGTCCTCCTCGAGAACGGTGTGCTCCGGAACGAGTTCGTGTTGGCTTACGTCTACCATGTGTTGGTGTGAGTGTCGATGTGCGTCCTGGCTACCGGGAGAGAAGTGGCTGTCACGAGATACTACAGAACGATAGCGGAGGCATGCATTTAACCGTTTCTAACTCGACTGAGAAGCGAGGCTAACCGACCGGGCGACCCTGACCGGAAGTTCCGATCACACGTCACACTACGCCGACTATCGGTTAAATCCCTTGTGGGTCATGTCAGTATTTGTCATAGATTCGGCTCGAGAGGGCGCTATCGTGGCTCGATTCCCCGTACCACACGGGGACCGATTGGAAAGCCTTAATACTCCAACCGGGAAACGTCCGGTTGCAAGCCCGGATGGTGTAGTGGCCCATCATACAACCCTGTCACGGTTGTGACGCGGGTTCAAATCCCGCTCCGGGCGCTTTCTGTTGACGCCGATTCGTGAGCGAGAAGCGTTGCTTTCGCGAACGACCCGGCGAGCACCGCCTCGCGGTGCACGCCGACCACGAGGGGGACACGGGAACGAGCGTGTTCGACCGATAACCCGGCCACCGCGTGACAGATCAGAGCAAAACCCTTAAGAGTCAGACCCGGCAACCTCGAGTCGCGAGCCCGGATGGTGTAGTGGCCCATCATACAACCCTGTCACGGTTGTGACGCGGGTTCAAATCCCGCTCCGGGCGTTTTACGGTTTTAATCCCACGAGCGACGGGCCTGTCTCGATGTGAGTACCTTCGAAATCGAAGAACGCCGGTCAGGGGTTTGACTGACGCCGATTCGTGAGTCGTGAGCGAAGAGCACCCCGACGAGCGAACGTACCGGCAAAACGCCGAGGGATGTGAATCAGAACAGAGCGTCGCGTGGGCGGATCGATCGGAACGGGCGCTCCTTCATACGGATTACTGTAACGATTTACCGGCGCACCCGCGACCCGGGCGGCGGGTGCGTCGGAAATGATTTACAGTAAACCGTATCAGAGCAGTTCCGCCAGCAGGACGGCTGCCAATCCGAAGTAGATCAGGAGGGCAGTAACGTCCTTGATCGTAGTGATCAGCGGGTCGGAGGCCGCCGCCGGATCGAACCCGAGTTTGTTCATGACCCACGGAATAACGTAGCCCACGACCGATGCGACGACACAGACCGAGACGAGCCCGACGAAGACGACGGTCGCCAGTTCGAAGGCGTACGGCTCGTCGATCTGCCAGAAGTAGGCGGCACTGGCACCGATTCCGCCGATGATCAATCCGATAAGCAGACCGATCAGGCCCTCGCGGGCGAAGTACTTCATCGCGTTACGGTCGTCGATCTGTCCGAGTGCGAGCCCGCGGACGAAGATCGTCGACGCTTGCGTTCCCACGTTCCCGCCCATATCCATGATTACCGGAACGAAGAAGGCAAGCGCGACGACCGCTTCGAGCGTATCCTCGTAGGCTTCTATCACACCGCCAGCGAGTAACCCACCCGCGAGCGCGACGATCAGCCAGGGGAGTCGAAGCCGCAAGATGCGCGGGATCGATGACTCGAGGATCGCTGAACTTCGAGACTGCTCGATGTCCGCGAACGAAAACCCTGCGCTCTTTAAGATGTCTTCGGTGGCTTCTTCCTCGACGACCTCGAGCATGTCGTCAGTTCGGAGAACACCGACAAGAAAGCCGTCGGCGTCGACGACCGGCAGCGCGGGGAAGTCCCGCTCTGCCATGTCGTCGGCGGCGTGCTCCGGGTCGGCATCGGCGCTGATCGTGACGAGATCGGTCATCATGTGATCCTCGACGACGTCGTCTTCGGGAGCGTTGAGTAGTTCCCGAAGGGACATGACGCCGACGAGTCGACCCGCGTTGTCGGTCGCGTAGAGATAATAGACGGTCGTTTCTTCGGTGATGGGGTCGAAGTCACGGAACTCGTCGATTGCGTGCCCGATGAACGTTTCCTGGGTGACCGCAACGTATTCGTCGTCCGTGATTTCAGCGACGCGATCCGCGTGAAACTCGAGGTTCGAACTAGCAACCTCCATACGTTTCACCCCGGCTGTGCGAGCGGATAACCGCTACAAACTCGGCTTCTCGTGGATCGGGATCAGCGCCCTCGAGGCACTGGCCGGGCCCGTGACTTCTCTCGTTGATCGGGGTATCGATACCGAATTGGCTGCTACGATTCGTATCTGGCATACACCAGTACGGTTTAGAGGGTACTAAAAGAGTTCTTTGTCTCGAATATTAATATGGTATTCAGAAACACGACACGCCAACGCATCCCACGTATCCGACCGGAACGGTCCTCATCGAGACGGTCTTCTTCCGGTCAGTTCTGTGCAATCGCATACTAGTAGCGCTTTCACCGGTGACCGGGCAGGATAATCCGTCTACTTGCCGCCGTCACGGGACGGACGGAAAAAGCATTCACTCGTCGCCAGCCGGTCGGCTCACTCGTCGAGAACGCCACCGACCGCGCCGGCGATCGCGCTCTCTACGGCCATCACGAACGAGACGACGACGGCGACGACGAAGATGCCGAGGCCGGCGACACCGGTGAGGAGGCCGCCAGCGGGACCGCCGACCCAGCCGATGAGTCCGACGGCGACGGCGATGAGAAAGCCGCCGACGAGGCCGCCGAACGCGCCGGCGAGCAAGCCGTGCCAGAAGCCGCGTCCGAGTCCGCCGCCGGCGAGGTAGCCGGCGACGAAGCCGCCGACCAGTCCCGCCGCGAGTTGGCCGACGACGGGGAGCGTGAGTCCGACGATACCGAGGACGACTATGACGACGAATCCGATGATTACTGCGCGCCAGTCGGTCATACTCGAGGGAAGCCACGCCAAGTCATAAACGCTTGGCTAGCCGTCCGCGGATAGTCGGCGGGATATCGAACGACCTTTTACCACCGCGGCCCCTACAATCTGCTATGATTTTCGAAGACCTTCCGACGACGCCCACGTCGGAAGAGCTGATCGACAAGGCGTTCTCACGGGCGGCACGGGCCGGTCGATCCAAAGGCGGCCTCGATGCCCAGCAGTCGATGCTCCAGACGGCGGCGAACATCATCTCGGACAACTTAGAGAACGTGGTGACGGCCTGGCCGGACTTCGAGTACGAAGACGACGTCCATCCGTTCTATTACGAACTCGCGGACGCGATTTTGGACGTCCCCGACCGACGCTCGGAGGGGGAAACAGACGCGGATGCGCCCGGCGGAGTCGACGAACTTCGCCAGAGCCTCTCGGAGGTGATGTGGGCCAGCCGCAAGGCTCGCGAGATCCACGACGAGTACCAGTCGAAGCTCAGAAAAACCGACGTCGACACGGCACGAAAGCACCGAAAGCAGGCCTTCGCACGGCTGGCAGACATCGTCGAGCAGGTCGACGACGAGCTGTTGTACATCAACAAGGCTCGAAACGACCTGCGCGACCTGCCGGATATCGATCCCGACGAGCCGACGATCGTCGTCGCCGGCTATCCGAACGTCGGCAAGTCGTCGCTGGTCAACGACGTGACGAACGCCCGCGGCGAGACCGCGGCGTATCCGTTCACGACCAGGGGTATCGGCGTCGGTCACTTCGAAGGAGCGGACCTGTCCGCCGAATCGGAGCGGACCGAACGGTCCGCAATGGACGATCACATCCGCCACCAGATCGTCGACACGCCCGGGTTACTCGATCGCCCACCGAAGGAACGAAACGAGGTCGAGGCTCAGGCGGTCAGCGCTATCGAACACCTCGCTGATTGTATGCTCGTCATCCTCGATCCCAGCGCCGAGTGTGGCTACCCACTCGAGTCACAACTCGAGCTTCGGGACGCGATCCAGGCCCAGTTCGAAGAGGTTCCGGTTCTAACGGTGGCGAACAAGGTCGACCGGTCGGAGGTCTGGAACGACGAGCTGGTCGAGGAGATGGACGCCGACTACCGAATGAGCGTCGAAACCGGCGAGAACGTCGACCGCGTGCTCGTGGCGGCCGTCGAGGCGATCGACCACGAACCGCAGTTACCGTTCGAGGAGTGATGGTCGTGTCCCCACGTCGCCGTCTGGGAGGACCACAACCGAGACGGAACGCGAGCCTGGCGCGGCGCGAGCCATGAACAGCCCCGGAATCCTCTGGATGGTCCAGACGGCGGCCGGTCTGTCGATGGCGGGGCCGATGTTCGTCGTCGGTTTCGAGTTTCTTCGAGGGGGTCGAACCGTCGCCGGTGTCGGGTTCTTCGCACTGGGCGTCGTGGCGCTTTACTTTCCGACCTACCTCCTCAACCGGATCGGAGGCCCGCGGGCCTGGATCCGTCGACGGCTCGGTCGATCCGGATCCGACGCGGACGATACCGACGAGGAGGGGGCGACTACCGAGGTCGATCGATCGGAATCGAGCCCGCTGGATCGGCTCCGGCGGCGGTGAAGAACGGAACCTGCGACTCGAGCGTTCGAGGCGTCGAGTGTGAATCTTCACCGCTGCTGAACGCCCTCGAAGACCCGGCTACGCGAGTCCGTCTCCCGGCTGTCGTTCGAGGGATCGACGCTATCGTTCGACCAGGCCGACGTACCGTATTTCGACGCCGACGGGATCGTCGGCGTGTTGATTGATCCGCTCGTGGAGCGTATCAGCGAGTTCCGGCGGTGATTCGCCCGGAGGTCCGCCGATCGTTACCACGACCCGTTCGGGCCCGATGAACGGGTAGTCCTGATCCATGACGACCTCGAACTCGAGCAGTTGGTACTGGGCGAACTCCTCCTCGTCGAGGACGAGTTCGACTTCGCCACGGGCGTTCTCCTCGAACGTCGACGTGACGAACGAGGAGTAGGTGATCGCGCCGAGGAAGACGGCGAAGACGAGGACGATCACGACGAGGCCGACGACCCGACGCCGAACCCGTTCTTCGGTTTCTCCGTGCGTAAACAGGTTTTCGGGCCGATACCCGGCGTACCACAGCGTCAGCAACCCGGCGAGGTTGACCGAGAGGACGTTGACCAGCACGAGCGCCGTCGATCCGATCGCGGCTGACGGTTGACCCCAGGCGATAGCGATTCCGGCGGCGGCGGCGGGGGGAATCAACGCGGCCGCGATCATGACGCCGACGAGTGCCACGGACGTCCCAGTCGCGATACTGATGATCCCCGCAACACCAGCACCGAGAGCAACCGCAAGCGAGAGTAAATCGGGTGCCAGACGCTCGGATATTTCGTCTACCTCTCCGATGGCGAGGCCAGGAGGGACGACGTTCGTTATCCGCACCATCCAGGCGAAGACCGCGGCGGCTGCGATCGCGAGAACGACGCCGAGGATCTGATAGAGGACGCTCTCGACGAACAGATCCTCGTCGTTGATCACGGTTCCGACGCCGGCCCCGAGTGCCGGTCCGATCAACGGTGCGATTACCATCGATCCGACGACTACCGCCGGCGAATCGAGGAGGAGCCCGGCGGTCGCGACGACCGCGCTGATGATCGTCATGATCGAATACACCGCAAACGTCGGCGTCAGCGATTCGGCTTCTGCCTGAAGCTCCTGTCTCGAGATCCGATCGGATTCGACGTCGCCGTTATCGTACTCTTCGCGTAACGCTTCGAACCGGCGGGAAACGACAGTTTCCGCGTCTACGACGACCGTGTAGGCGTCTTCGTCGATACCCGCGTCTTGCAACTCGTCGAGAACCCCCTCGACCGCCTGCGAGGGGAGCGGGAAGTAGACGACCGCCGTGTACTCCCGATTGCTGTTCTCGTCAGTGACGACGTAATCGACCCCTCGTTCGTCGAGCGCCTCGAGGATGGTCTCGCGTTTCCCCGTCGGCACCGTCAGCTGTACGAGCCGCACATCGACCCCTGAGACGCCCGGGGAACATAACTTCCGACCATCTCCCGCCGCGCTCGGCCGGTTGCTGGGATCGCGGCGTTCACTTCGATCTCCGCTGGTCGATTCGTAGTCCCGAAGGCATTCCGAGGATTCTGCGAGCGTCACCGGTCGTCGTCGGTCTATCGCGTCGGGACGTCAGCTATATCCTCGAGACGAACCAACGACGCCCATGTTCGATACGCGTCCCGACCGCGAGGCCGAGGTCGTTCTCGTCGGTCGCTCGAACGTCGGCAAGTCGACGCTCATGCGCGAAGTGACCGGCCACAGCTTCGATACCGGTGGTAGTCCGGGCGTCACGCGCGAGCCGAACCACTACGACTGGGCTCCCGAGGACTTCGTCCTCACGGATCTGCCCGGATTCGGCTTCATGAGCGGTGTCCACGAGGACCGTCGCGAGGAGATCAAGACGAACATCGTGAGATATCTCGAGGAGTACGCAGAGAACGTTCTCGTCGCGATTCTCGTCGTCGACGGCAAGAGCGCCGTCGACATCATCGACCGCCACTCCGGGCCAGACGAAATCCCCTACGACGTCGAGATGTTCCACTTTTTGCGAGAACTCGGCGTCCCGACCGTCGTCGCGGTCAACAAGATGGATAAGGTCGACGATCGCGACGAGCGCCTCGACGAACTGTGCGATCGACTGGGCCTTTACCCGCCGTGGAAGCAGTGGCAGGAGGTTATCGCACCCATCACGGCGAAGTCGGGGCGAATCGAGCCGCTGAACGAAGCCGTTCGCGAACACCTCCACGAGCACCAGCGAGACGACCTGTTCAAGTTCTTCTAGATTCGGCCGTACTCGGATGAGGCGAGGTGGTGAGGCTGGTAAGGGTGATGAGGCTGGCGAGGCTGGTAAGGGTGATGAGGCTGGCGAGGCTGGTGGAGGTGGAGATCCAGCCCTCCAGAGCAAAACGCGGTTCCGATCTCGAAAAGCGACGGCTGTGCGATCGGATACTGTTTCGCCGTACGGATCGAAATCGACGGCGGCTCGGAGTGAAATCCTCGTCACAAGGGGCTCGGAGGGGGTAACTCTTCGTCACGGCCGCCGTCCTACGGTATTCGTCGGGCCGGTTTCGGTCTGTCGTTTTCGTTCGCTGACGACCGTGGGCTTATGCGGTTCGATGCCGTTTCCGATCGTATGAGTGAGCGAGCCAGGAATGTCGACGGGACATTCTGGGACGACGCGAACGACTCCGAGTCCCACCAGCGCTGTCGAACGCTGCTGAACGCGATCGACGACGGGATCGTCGTTGTCGACGCCGACGGCGGGCCGACGTTCGCGAACGAGCGTGCCACGGACATCCTCGACTGTTCTCGAGACGAACTGTCGAGACTCGGCGTCGGCACCTCCCACTGGACCTTTTTCGACGAATCCGGCGAACCACTCGAGCAAGCGGAGATACCGTTCAACCGCGTCGTCGATCGTGAAAAACCGGTCTCCGAGCAGACCCTCGGCGTCCGAGGTTCCTCCGGCGAGCGCGTGTGGCTCTCGGTCAACGGCGCGCCACAGTGGGACCAAAACGACGAGTTCGACGGTGCCGTCTTCGTCTTCGAAGACGTTACCGATCAACGCGACGTCGAGAGCGAACTCGAGGAGATCCTCGGACGGGTGACCGACGCGTTCTACGCGCTCGACGAGGAGTTCCGGTTTACGCACGTCAACGAGCGCGCCGAGGAACTGATCGACTTCGAGGGCGAGGGCCTCGTCGGGAGGCATATCTGGGAGGCGTTCGAGTGGGCCGGCGACTCGGTGATCCGCGAGGAGTACGAACGGGCGATGGAAACACAGAACCCGACCTCGTTCGAGGTCTACTATCCCGAACCGCTCGACACCTGGTTCGAGATCCACGTCTATCCGTCGACGACCGGTCTATCCGTCTACTTCCGGGACGTAACCGACCGAAAGGAGCGCGAATCCGAACGCGCCGAACTACTGCGTGAGTTGCGTGAAAGCGAACAACGGCTACAGCTCGCACTCGAGGCGAGCGAGATGGGAACGTGGGAACTCGATTTGCAGACCAGAGAGTCGCCCGCCCGTTCGCCGCGACACGATCGAATTTTCGGCTACGAGGAGCCACTCGAGGGCTGGGATTTCGAGGCCTTTCTCGATCACGTTCACCCGGACGATCGCGAACGAGTGAAACGGCGCTTCGAGGAGGCCTTCGAGACGGGAACGTGGCAGTTCGAGTGCCGGATCCTCCGCGCCGACGGTGAGGAACGTGTAATCGCCGCACGGGGAGAGTTCACGGTCGACAGCGAGGGGGAGCCAGTTCGTGCAGCCGGGACGGTTCAGGACGTCACCGAGCGAGCGGAGCGCGAACAGGCGCTCGAGGAATCCGAACGTCGCTACCGCACCCTGGCGGAGTACTTCCCGAACGGACTCGTCACGCTGTTCGATCACGACCTCGAGTACACGCTGGCGGCCGGACTGGGGTTCGACCGGATTCCCGTCGAGCCCGACAGCCTCGAGGGGCGACAGTTCCACGACGTCTGGCCGGACGAAACCGCCGCCGAACTCGAACCCGCGTTTCAGGCGGCTCTCGAGGGCGAGGAAGCGTCGATCGAGCTCGAGTATGCAGGTCGGGAGTGGGTCCTTCACGCGGTGCCGATCACCGACGACGAGGGCGACGTCTTCGCCGGGATGACGATGGCCCAGGACATCACCGAACAGAAAGAGCGCGAGCAGTACCTGGAAAACGCAAAGGCGCAGCTCGAAGCCGCGACCGAAGCCGGCGCTGTCGGCACCTGGGAGTGGCACGTTCCGGAGGATAAGCTGATCGTCAGTGGCTCGCTTGCGAACGCGTTCGACGTCGATGCGGACGACGATCGCAGGGAAATGCCACTCGAACGATTCCTCTCGTCGATCCACGAGGAGGACAGAGACCGCGTCGCAGCACAGATCGAGGACGCCGTCGAACACTGCGGCGAGTACGAGGCCGAGTATCGCGTCCGGGACGACGACGAACTTCGGTGGGTCGTCGCTCGGGGCCACGTCAAGTGTGACGAAACCGGCACTGCACAGCGATTTCCCGGCGTCATGACGGATATTACGGAGCGCAAACGAGCCGAACTCGAGGCCGAAAAGCAGTCGCGGGAACTCGAGACGCTCTTTCAGGTGCTACCGGTGGGTGCGGTGGTCGCGAACGAAGACGGGTCGCTGCTCAGAGCGAACGACACCGCAAGGGAGATCTGGGGTAGTGACGCCTTCGACGTAGCGTCGATCGAGGAGTACGACAAGTTCTCTGCGGTCTGGGCCGACTCCGGTGAGCCGGTCGAACGCGAAGACTGGACGATGTACCAGGTGCTCCAGGGTGAGGAGGTCCAGGAGCCGAACATCTACGAAATCAGCACGTTCGACGACCGACAACGGATCATCATGGAACACGGAAAGCCGGTCCGAGACGTACGCGGGGACGTTCACCGCGCCGTCGTGACGCTCACCGACATCACCGAACGCCGAGCGTACCGGCGCAAACTCGAGGAGTCGAACGAACGCCTCGAGCAGTTCGCCTACGCCGCGTCCCACGATTTACAGGAGCCGCTCCGGATGGTTACGAGTTACCTCCAGCTTATCGAGAACAGATACGCCGACGCACTCGACGACGACGGCGAGGAGTTCATCGAGTTCGCCGTCGACGGCGCAACGCGCATGCAGAAGATGATCGACGGGCTCCTCGAGTACGCTCGCGTTGACACGCGAGGAAATCCGTTCGAACCGGTCGAGCTGAACGCGATTCTCGAGGACGTTCTCGAGGATCTGCGGGTGCAGATCGACGAGGCCGACGCCGAGATCAGGGCCGACGATCTTCCTCGCGTCGACGGCGACGCCAGTCAGCTTCGCCAGGTGTTCCAGAACCTCCTACAGAACGCGATCGAGTACAGCGGTGACGAACCGCCACGGGTCGAGATCGCCGCCGAGCGCACCGGTGATCGCTGGACGGTTTCGATCCGTGATGAGGGAATCGGGATCGATCCGGACGAGACGGAGCGCATCTTCGAGGTGTTTCAGCGGCTACAGTCGACCGAGGAGAGCGAGGGTACCGGAATCGGTCTCGCGCTCTGTCAGCGAATCGTCGAACGACACGGCGGCGATATCTGGGTCGACTCAGAACCCGGAGAGGGTGCGACGGTTTCGTTTACGCTGTCGGCCGACGCGTGAGACGGATCGCTGTACCGGTTTGCCGGCGGGACCGCAGACGGCTCGCGGTTGTGCCGGTGCCGATGTACAACGGGTCGACTGGTGGGGACTATACCGGTCACACGCGAGATGCTATCGGTATCGAGAGCCCAGCCTGTCAGGTCCGGTGCAGCTGTCGTTCATCGTCCACGTATAAGGAGTCGAGGATGAACTCGTCGATGGCGCTGCGCGCCTCTTCGGGGGCGTCCCCGTGGCCGAGGGATATCTTCCGAGCGCGGGCAGCGTGGATGACGTCAGTGATGAGTTGTCCCATCCGTTCGGCATCGACCGTGCGGAAAGTTCCCTCTTCCATCCCTGCCTCGACAACCGTGACGATGCTGTCGCGCATCCCCTCATAGTGGCTGTTAAAGATCGCACGGTGCTGCTCGTCGTTCTGGGCGTGGGAGTACAGTTCGTGGAAAACTTTCATGCGGTCCCAGTGACCGAACTCGTCGAACTCCGGTCCGAACAGACACTGGTCGATGCGGGCCGCGAGTTCCGACCGTGGGTCGGCGTCGTCGTCCACGTCGACGCTACCCTCGTACTGGCCGATAATGTGCTCCAGAAATGACGAAAGGAGGTCGTACTTGCCGTCGAAGTGGTAATGAATTACCTGCCGAGTCATCTCCATTTCTTCACCGATGTCTCGCATTCTGAGGTCCGCGTACCCGTGCTTGCTAATGGCACGGAACGTCGCCTCCATGATTACCTCCTCGGTATCTTTGGAGGTTACCTTCTCCTCGGCGTCGCTCATGTGTTCACCTCGTCGCGTGGACCATATAAATTCGCGGCCGAATCGACCGGCAGCCACCGATCCTTTACCGAGCGGTAAACTTTTAATCTTCTGGTCAGATTCTATACTTGCGCATGACACAGCGACTCATACGGAACGGGACCGTCGTCTCGCTCGACCCAGACATCGGGCAGCTCGAAGAGGCAGACGTTCTCATCGACGACGGGGAGATCGTCGAGATTGGCCACGGTCTGACGGCGTCGAACGCAAGAGAGATCGACGCGTCCGGGCAGATCGTCCTGCCGGGATTCGTTGACTCGCACATTCATCTCGCACAGACACAGGTCAGAGGCATCGCCGGTGACTGGTCGCTCATGGGTGAATACTTCGAGCACATGCTCGGCAACATCACCGGACTCTACCAGCCCGAAGACATGTACCTCGGCGGGCTCTTCGGCGCGCTGGAGAAGCTCCACACCGGGACGACCACGGCTCTGGACTGGTCGTACCCTAACTCGCTCGAACACGCCGAACGGGCCGTCGATGCGCTTCAGGATAGTGGACTACGAGCGGTATACACCTACGGGCCACCGGGTGATGACGCGGCGAAATGGTGGTTCGAAAGCGACGTCGGTCTCCCCGACCAGCACATCCGCGAGCTCTACGCTGAGAAGATCAGCGACGACGACCTGCTCAGCCTGGCGCTT
This sequence comes from Natrarchaeobius halalkaliphilus, assembly GCF_003841485.1. Classification (NCBI taxonomy): domain Archaea; kingdom Methanobacteriati; phylum Methanobacteriota; class Halobacteria; order Halobacteriales; family Natrialbaceae; genus Natrarchaeobius; species Natrarchaeobius halalkaliphilus. The sequence goes on from NZ_REFY01000001.1 coordinate 28,564, forward strand.
GGACTTCGAGGGCCGGATTTCTGTACCGACGAGACCGCCCGAACCGATCTGGAACTGGCGCGAGATCTAGGGGCGCTCTCGACGATCCACATGGGCGCCGCGCTGTGGCCCTCCTCAGTCTACAGCGAGGATTACCAGGGTTTCGGCTGCATCCAGGACATGCTCGGTCCCGACGTGAACGTCGCCCACGGGAACCACTTCACCCAGGAGGACATCGACTACGCCGTCGAGCAAGGCGTTTCGTTCTCCTCCAGTCCGGAAGTCGAGATGCAGATGGGGCACGGCATTCCCGTCACCGAAAAGGTGATAAACGCCGGCGGGCGGCCCGCGTGGGGCGTCGACGTCTGCTCGAATATCAGCGGCGACATGGGCAGTCAGATGCGGATCGGCATGCAGGTCCAGCGAATGTTCGACAACCAGAAGATTCTGGAGGGCAACGAGGAGGTCACCGAGGTGAGCGTCTCCTGCCGTGATACGCTGGAGATGGCGACCATCGAGGGCGCTCGAGCCCTCGGTCTCGAAGACGAGATTGGAACCTTGACGCCGGGCAAACGCGCGGACATCATCACCGTCGAGCAGAACGACTTCCTGACGGCCCCCTCGCACTCACCGATCCAGACGGCGGTGTTCCAGTCGTACCCCTCGAACATCAACACGGTGCTGGTCGACGGCGAGGTCGTCAAACGAGACGGCGAACTGACCAGTTCCCTCGTCGAAGAGGAGTTCGACCGCTTCGTCGAGTCCGGCCGCCAGCTCGTCGACGAAGCGGGGCTGGAGCTGTAACCGGAACCGACTATTTCACAGCGTTTCATCACACTCACAGATGCGACTCGGACAGTACACCACGACGGACGACGCACAGCCCTGGGTTGGCGTAACAACGGCCGACGGCGAGATCGTCAACCTCTCCGAGACCGGTGCCGAGACCGGCATCGCCATCCCACGAGCAACCAGCGATCTGCTCGGGCAGTGGAACTGGCAGCGTAAAGTGGAGCTGGTCGTCGAGTACGCCGAGGAGACCGGAATCGGATGCTACGACGCTCCCGAGCTCGACCAGTACGCTCCCGTTCACGACCCCGAGAAGGTGGTCTGCGTCGGGCTCAACTACCGCGACCACGCTGAGGAGGGGGGCAACCCCATCCCGGACGAGCCCGTTCTGTTCTCGAAGTTCCCGACGAGTGTCACAGGTCCCGAGAGCACCATCACCTGGGACCCCGACCTCACTCAGAAGGTCGACTACGAGGCCGAACTGGTCGTCGTCATCGGAGAGGAGACCCGCCGGGTCGACGAGGACGAGGCGCTGGACCACGTCGCCGGCTACACGATCGGCAACGACGTCTCGGCGCGGGACCTCCAGCACGGCGACGGTCAGTGGGTCCGCGGCAAGAGCCTCGATTCGTTTGCCCCTACGGGACCGGAACTGGTGACCGCCGACGCGGTCGACGCTCCTCACGATCTCGATATCTACGCGGAGGTCAACGGCCAGCGTCTGCAGGACTCCTCGACGTCGAACTTCATCTTCGGCGTCGACGAACTCGTCTCGTTCTGCAGCCAGGCGTTCACGCTCGAGCCGGGGGATCTCATCTTCACAGGGACGCCACCGGGCGTCGGCGTTTACCGCGAGCCGCCGGTCCTCCTGGAGGAGCGCGACGAGGTTACGGTCGGGATCGGGGAACTGGGCGAGCTGACCAACGGCTGTGCGTATCTGTAGGAACTGTCGAGGAGTTCACCCGGCGATTCCGTTCTTAGACTTTCGACGTCCTTACGAAACCCGGACCCAATGAGAGTGGGGCTCGAGAACGCTCCCGTCAGATTTCGAACCGCACAGACACCGAAGGAGGATCGGCAGTATCAGGTTCCGAGCCCGAACACTTCACGGGGGTTCTCGTAGACGACCCGACGGATGTCGTCGACGTCGATACCGTAGCGGTAGAGCTCGAAGATGGCCCGCTTTAGCGCGAAGGGGTCGGTCCGGAGGACGTTCGCGCAGTCGGTGTCGACCATGATGCGGTCGGGGCCGTACTCGTCGATGACGTTAGCGACGTCAGCGGCGTCGACGCCGACGAGCCAGGAGTGGCCGATGGTGTAGCTTAGATAGCACTCCGTCTCCGCCATCAGATACTCGGTGTTGTTGCCGTCGGCGTGGGAGGCGACGACCCGCTCGTCGGCCAGGCCGGCGTCACGCGCCGCCTGGACGTCCAGCGTGACCGCTTCCAGCTGCGGATTCTCGACGTCGAGCACCGGCTCCGCGCCGAGGTCGGCGTTCTTCTCGTAGCCGGGGGCGCCCAGCCCCGGACGGTAGGACCGCTTGGAGTCGGTGGTGGTGTTTGGGGTGTGCAGGATGACCGGGATGTCGTGTTCGTTTGCCAGTTCCATCTGCGCCTGGGTGATGGCCCGCTGTTCGTCGACGTCCCACGCCTCGACGTGCTGGGATGGCGTAACGCCAGTCTCGCCGACGGCGACGACATCGTCCAGTTCGCAGTAGGCGTCCATGGCGTCGATCAGTTCGTCGGGGTCTTCGATGCGGACGCCGGTATGGATGCCCAGGCCCAGGGCGGCCTCGAAGAAGTGGTTGCGCTCGATGGCCGCGCGTCGATTGACGGCGTCGTCCCACAGGTAGCGGACGTCCTCGGCCTGGACCGGCTTGTAGGGGGTCCAGTGGTAGCCCGAGGAGACCATCACCATCCCCTCACAGCCCGCCAGCGCGTACCGCTCGCGGTCCTCCCAGGAGAGGGTGTGCGCGTGGTTGTGGATGTCGATCCAGGGAAGGTTCAGCAACTCCCGCGGCAGGTCGGGTTCGTCCTCGAGGTGCGCTGCGTCGGTCGGTCGTTTCGTCGGATAGTTGGACGTCATGGTTGTGGGCTGGAAGCTTTTGGATCGGCACGCGACGACACGTGCGGCGCAGTGCCGCCGACCCTGAGTGAACCATGGGTTTTACAGGTTGGTAAAACTTTATTATGCGTCCGATTCTCATACGGGCGTATGACGCTACTCGTCGGCACGGACGAGGGTCTGTACCGGGCCGAAGGCGTTCCGTTCGACCGGAGCGAACTCGAGAAGATACTGGACCGTGTGATGGTCACAGCAGTCGAGACGTGGGAGCACACCGGGGGCGTGTTCGCCGCCAACGTCAACCGCATCGAAGCAATCCGAACAGCGATCGACATCATCCACCACAATCACTAACATGACTGATAGGGCAGCATCGAACTCGGACTCACCGTCAATGCCCGGCCGACTCCTGTATAGCGGTATCCTCGCCATCATGGCCATCGATGGTTTTCGGAACAACGACAAGCGCGTCGAGGTCGCACGCGAGAGCGGCGTTCCAACGCCGGAAATAATGGTCCCGTTCGTGACGGGGTTGCTCCTCGTGGCCAACCTCGGTATCTTGCTCTGGAAGTATCCCCGTGCCTCCGCCGCCGCGATCGTCGTGTTCTTCCTGAGCACGACGCCGGTCATCCACGACTTCTGGACGATGGAGGGAAAAGAGCGGCAGGCGAACAAGATCAACTTCCAGAAGAACGTCGCTCTGCTCGGTTGCGCGCTATTGCTTTTCAACGAAGCCGGCACGGACACCGACCAGCCGTGACCGACTGGTCGTTCCGCGGTCACAAGAGAGTGTGAAGGTGGTGATGATTCCCACGCCTGGCGATCGATTCGGACAACGAACCCAAACGCGATGAGAAACCGACGTTCGAGCGAGAGGGGGGCCTGCTACTCCTCTTCGTCCTCGCGGATCCAGAACTCCATGACGAGGGGAATGAGCGAACCGAGGAGCAACAGCATCAACCCGAATCCCCAGACGAGTTCGTTCTCGGCCATCGTACCGTAACTGACGACGGGGAGGACGAGGAGGATCAGGACGAACGCGATCCCGTCGATGGTAATCGGTTCGGCGGGAAGGTTCATCCGCCACCTCCCAGGAAGACGAACCCGCTCACCAGCACGGTGAGTGCCCCGACCATGAGGGTCACGATCACGACCCAGGGGAGAGTGATCCGCAGGATGTCACCCTCTTTCCCCGGAATGCCGACGGTTCCCGTACCGAGTACGACGTTCGACGGCGAAATGGCGTTCCCGACCGCACCGCCCGTCATCTGGCTGGCGAGTACCGACCACTGGGGCAGATCCAGCTCGTCGGCGGTCCCGTCCTGTAGCGGTGAGAACATGATGTTCGACGCGGTGTTGCTGCCGGTGATGAACGCCCCAAGGACGCCGATGCTGCTCGAGGCGAACAGGTATGCGGTGGGCGGAAGAACCGCCGCGATACCGAGTGCCAGGACGGCTATCTGGCCGGTTTCGACCATGACGATCGCCATGATGATCAACAGGATGATCGATAGCGAGGCCGGGATCGCGTTCTCTTTCACGCCGTCGAAAATCGTGCCTTCCTCCTCGACGTGTGGGGACGTCTCCATGACGCTCCGCCACTCGTCGTAGTATCCACGGCTCCTGAACAGGGCGTAACCGAAGAGGACGCCCACCAGGATAATCGATCCGGGATGCGTGAGGATCGCGAACGGTTCGTAGGGATCCTCGGCGTCCTGCTCGAGGTAGCCGGTTTCGATCGCCGGGAACGAGAATCCGACTTCGAACTGGGCGAGCGACTCTTCGACCGGCGGGAACGCGACCACGAGCGCGATCACGAGGAGGACGCCGTACGGGAGAAACGCCTCGACGAGGCCCATGACGGGGTCCGGTTCCTCCTCCTCATGTTCGTCCGCTGTCGGCTCGCCCCCATCCGTCGCCACGTCTCGAGACATCGACTCCTCCATCGCCGGTCGCTCGAACGGATCGTGTTGTTGATCGTACCGCTTCCACCGCGAGAGGGGGTACAAGACGACGAGTGCGGCTGAAGCGGCGAGAAAGCCCGAGAGAAATGGACTGTAGATCGCCACTGCCATCAATCCGACCCACTGTACCGCACCGACGACGAGGATCATCGGGAGCCCGTGTCGAACGCCGTTCCACCGCCCGTACAGCCAGGCGATGGCGATCCCGCCGGCGAGGATCGGGACGACGTGAATAATCGCCGTCTGGAGCGCAGTCTCGACCGGAGCCTCGAACGGTGCGACGGAATCGGCGGCGAACCATCCGACGGCCAGCGTTCCGAAGTTGTTGTTCCACGCGTGTCCGATCAGCGGGATCGCGACGGCGTAGATCGGCCGAACGCCGAGTGCGAGCAACAGCGGCGCGACGATGGCGATCGGAGCACCGAATCCCACGACCCCCTGGAGAAACGAGGCGAACAGCCAGCCGAATGCGAGAACGAGGAAGAGATCGTTACTACTGAACCGTTGTATTCTGACCCTGAGGGTGTAGAGGGCACCGGCACGCTCCGTTACGAGGTACATCAGGACCGCCGGCCAGACGACGTACAAGACGAAAACGGCGTCCCAGACACCCTTTCCGACCGCGACGGCGTATGCGAACGGCGGTGCCTGAAAGACTGTAAGAGCGATGGCGGATGCGCCGAACATGCCCATAACAGCGGCCGTGTGAGCCGACCAGCGGTACCGAACCAGCAAAACGAGCAGGATCAGGATCGGGACGCTGGCGACGACCCAGTGGAAGAGATCGACGGGAAGAGCGTCGACCACGTCTACGTCACCTCGGAGAGTGAGTTCGTGACCATTGTGGATTAGTATCCGAGTGCCGAGCCGTCGCCTCGCGGATCAGCACCGCCCTCGAGCCACCCTCGCTCGCGATCGATGCGGATCGCCTGGGCGTGGCCCATGTTGTCGTCCCAGTCCGTGAGGACCCTCGTCGGTTGTCCGCGCAGACGCAGCCCGCGAACGACCTCGTCGGAGATACGCCCCTCGAGTGAGAGGTCGCGACTTTCGGTCCCCCACGTACGGCCCATGAGCCACCTCGGGGCCTCGATGGCCTGCTGGACGTCGTATCCGAAATCGACGAGGCGCGTCACCATCGCCGCGTGCGTCTGCGGTTGGCCTTCGCCGCCCATCGTCCCATAGAGCAGGTACGGGTCGTCGTCCCGGGTCAGCATCGCGGGAATGAGGGTGTGAAACGTCCGCTTTTCGGGCTCGAGGCGGTTCGGGTGGCTCTCGTCCAGCGAGAAGAACGAGCCCCTGTTTTGCATGATGATACCCGTATCGCCGCCGACGACGCCGCTCCCGAAGTCGTGATAGATCGACTGGATCACCGAGACGGCGAGCCCGTCCTCGTCGACGGCACAGAAATAGACCGTATCGCCGCCCGGATCGCTCGCGCGGTCGGCGTCCCCGTCGAACGTGATTCCGGGATCGACCGCCCCCATCTCGAGAGCGCTGTCGGCCTCGATTAGGTCCCGTCGGTCGTCCGCGTACCCCTTCGAGGTCAACTCGTCGACGGGGACGTCGACGAAGTCCGGATCGGTCAGCCACTCGTCGCGGTCGGCGAAGGCCACCTTGACGGCCTCCGCGAGGTGGTGATAGTACTCGACCGTCCCGTCACCCCAGCTTTCGACGTCGTAGTCTTCGAGGAGGTTGAGAACCTGGAGAGCCGCGAACCCCTGCGTGTTCGGCGGGAACTCGTAGGCGGTGTATCCGCGGTACGTGGTCGTAATGGGCTCTACCCACTCCGCTTCGAACTCCGCGAAGTCGTCGGCGAGGAGCGGAGAGCCACGGTCGTTCAGGTCCGCACAGATTCGCTCGGCGATCTCCCCGTCGTAGAACCCGTCTCTCGCCCCCCGTTCGGAGATGGTCTCGAGCGAATCAGCGAGATCGGGTTGTTCGATTCGATCGCCGACCCCCGGGACGGAGCCGTCGGGGAGAAAAATGTCGCCGGACGAGGGATACTCCTCGAAGACCGGAACGTCCTCGACGATCCAGTCCGCCACCGAACGGCTGACTGGCATCCCCTCCTCGGCGTACTCGATCGCCGGTTCGAAGAGCCGTGACCAGGCAAGCGAGCCGAAAGAGTCGTGAGCCTCGCGCCACCCGTCGACCGCGCCCGGAACGGTCAGCGCGCTCTCCAGACCGCGTTCCGGGATCGTGTCCCGCCCCCGGTCACGGTAAAACGCTCGAGTGGCTTCGCGTCCGGTCGGCCCGCTCGCGTTCAGCGCGCGGACCTCGTCGTCGTCGGGAGCGTGGATCAGCCAGAAGCCATCACCGCCGAGTCCCGCCATGTGTGGGTAGACGACACAGAGCACGGCGTTCGCCGCGATCGCCGCATCGACCGCGCTTCCGCCCTCCTCGAGCGTCGTGATGCCAGCCTGACTCGCCAGGTGATGAGACGTCGCGATCATTCCGTTCTCCGCCCGCGTCGGCGGTCGGCCGGTACGCGGCCCGCTGTATTCGGACATGTCGCTAGCGCCAGTACACGGGTTAATAAACAATATACATCGAATAATAGAAACTCTCTACACGATAGGGGTTCGTACGAGGTCGGTACGACGGCGATTATTCACTTCGTGCCTGCCACTCCCATCACTGTCCATCTCAGAAGCGGCGTACGGGTGAAAGTCCGTAACTGTCCGTCCAGAGCGCGGTATACGTACTGGTGTCGGTGACTATCGTAGTCTCTGAACATCACTACACGTCTCGTCGCGCGACTGCTGTGCGGTCAGTGTGTCGAGAGTTGCAGTTGCGTCAGAACTGGTTTGAACGATGCTCGAGGGGGGAGGGCGACGCGTCGTCATCGATCACGCCACGTTTCGAGTTCGCGCAACTCCTCGACGATATCCTCGAGTTCGTCGACCTCGAGCGATCCGGTTTCGGTGACGAGTTCGGTGACGCACTCTGCGGGCGTCACGTCGAAAGTCGGGTTCGCGACGTCGACCGACGGATTGCCGTCGTAAACCGCGGCTCGGTCGCCGGACTCGAGGTTCACGGTGGTCCGCGTCGAGAGTTTGTCGGCTGCGGCGACGACCGTCACGGGGACGTTCTCGCGAGCGGCAGCGATCGAAACCGCTCGCGTTCCGGTCTTGTTCACTACGGCACCGTCGGGTCGGACGGTGTCGGCCCCGACGACGACGCGATCGACGGCCTCGGTCGCGAGGACGTGGGCCGCGGCCGCGTCGGTGTGAACCGTCACTGAACAGTCGAGGACCGAATCGCTCGCCAGCGTTTCCGCGACGCCAACACCCTCACGTCCCGGCCGGGATTCGGAGACGAAGACGCGGGACGGCGACCCCTCGCGGAGCGCATCGAGAACGGTTCCCGATCGCGAAAGCGTCAGCACGGTCCCGTCGATGCGTTCGCCGCCGTTGACCGCGGCGTCCTCGTCGGCCGCGGCGGCGCGCTCGATCCCCGAGATTGCGGACTCGAGAACGGCCGCTCCACCGGGAGGGTGGTCATCCGTTCGATCCGCATCTGCCATCGCCCGATTCACTCGATTCCGGAGGACGGCCATCGAGGGCCGGGTCTCGAGCACTCGGCCGGCGAGTTCAGCGAGTTCGTTCCATTCGGCGTCGGAGCGCGTTTCGGCTCCGTCCGATTCGTGTGTGTTCCGTTCGGATCCGTCCGGTTCGCCCTCGGCCCGTTCTGCGACGAGTACGCCCGCTCGATCCCGCACGACCTCGAGCGCCCGGAGCGAGAGAAACGCCGCGCCGTGTTCGTCGTCGGCCGCGACGGAGCGGGCGGTCGGCGCGACGCGTTCGTAGGCCGTCCACAGTTTCGGCACGGTTTCGCGGCCGTCGGACGGATCGACGGTCGCCGTCGGGGAACGCCACTCGAAGGCGTCGTGTTCGTCGCTCAGTTTGACCTCGCGCGTGTCGCAGTCGAACAGGAAGGGACGAACGATCCGCTCGCGGTCGAGATCCGGGTCTTCGAACTCGACTGGACGTCCCGATCGCACCAGCGAAACGCCGTCCTCGAGGCCGGTTTTCTCGCGAATTTCGGTTCGAACCCGTTCGTCCGGCCGTCCCTCCGCGAAGCCGGAGACGCCGTCCCACCGGCCGACGTGACTACCGACAGCGTCGCTCCGACGTACCAACAGGATCTCTCCACGGTTTCTTACGAACGCAGTGACGACGTGGCTCGGTTCCGATCCGTCGTCTCTCGTCGAGTCGGTCATACCGGATGGACGGTGTCGTGCGGTGAATAATTTCCGTCGGAGACCTGAACGGTTTAACCCGACCGGCCCGAAACCCGACGTATCGATGGGACGCGAGGAACTGACAGCAGACGCGAACGAAACGCCGGTTCGTCCGGATTCGAACGGTGCCCGGATCGGCGTCGACGTCGGTGGCACGTTCACCGACGTGGCACTCTCCGTCGAAGACCGGCTCGTGACGGCGAAGGTCCCGACGACTGCCGACCAGCACGTCGGCGTCCTCGAGGGTATCGCCAAGGCCTGTGCGAAGGCGGACATCGAGCCGGGGGAGATCGACGAGTTCGCCCACGCGATGACCGTCTCGGTCAACGCGCTGCTCGAGCGGAGGGGTGCGACGACCGCCCTCGTCACGACCGCGGGGTTCCGTGACGTCCTCGAGATCGGCCGACAGGATCGACCGAGTCTGTACGATCTCGAGGCGGAGAAGCCGACGCCGCTCGTACCCCGGACGCGTCGATTCGAGATCGACGAGCGGACGACGCCGGACGGCATCGAACGAGCGGTCGATCCCGAGGAAGTACGCCAGCTTGCGGATACTCTGTGCGAGCGTGACGTCGAGGCGGTCGCGGTCTGTCTGCTTCACTCCTACAGCGATCCCGAAAACGAGACGACCGTCGCGAAGACGCTCCGTTCGGAGCTCGAGGTTCCGGTCTCGGTCTCACACGAGGTTCTCGCGGAGTTTCGCGAGTTCGAGCGGACGTCGACGACGGCGGTCGATGCCTACGTTCGACCGGCGATCGACAGCTACGTTGGACGGCTGGTCGAGGAGGCCGAGAACGAGGGAATTCCGGCCCCGCGAATCATGCAGGCCAACGGCGGCATCGCCAGCCCCCAGACGGTTCGCGATCGGGCGGTTACGACGACGCTGTCGGGACCGGCTGCGGGCGTCGTCGGCGCGACGGCGGCCGCGGACGATTCGACGGCCGCGGGTCTCGTCACGTTCGACATGGGCGGAACCTCGAGCGACGTGAGTCTCGTCCGGGACGGCCGAGTCGAGCGGACGACCGACGCCGACATCGACGGACTGCCGATCCGCACGCCGATGGTCGACGTAAACACCGTCGGTGCGGGCGGCGGCTCGATCGCCTGGGTCGACGCCGGCGGCGCGCTTCGAGTCGGACCGCGGTCGGCGGGTGCGGATCCCGGCCCGGCCTGTTACGGTCGCGGCGGGACCGAACCAACAGTGACCGACGCCAACGTCGTTCTGGGTTACATCGGCTCCGAGACCGCCCTCGGCGGCGAACTGTCCCTCGACGTCGAGGCGGCCCACGAGGCGCTCGAGGGACTGGCCGAGGAGGCGGACCTCGACGGCGCACTCGAGGCGGCTCACGGCGTCTACCGCGTCGCGAACGCGACGATGACACGAACGATTCGGTCGATCACGGTCGAACGAGGCCACGATCCGCGTGGATTCGCGCTCGTGGCATTCGGCGGAGCGGGACCGATGCACGCCGGGGCTCTCGCCGCTGCGCTCGATATCGATCAGGTCGTCGTTCCACGTCCCGGCGGCGTGCTTTCGGCGTTCGGTCTGCTCGCCGCCGACGAGAGCACGGACGCGGCCAGAACCGTCGGCATCGATCTCGAAACGGAGCCCGAAGCCGGGGCGACGCTCGAGGCGGACGCGCTCGAAGAGATCGGAGGGGTCTACGACGACCTCGTCGCGGACGCCCTCGGTGACGTCTCGGAGTCCGATCGCGTCCGCCTCGAGCGTGGCGCTGACTGTCGGTACACCGGCCAGAGCTTCGAGTTGACCGTTCCCGTCGACGATAGCTTCGACGCCGAGGTCGTCGCCGAACGCTTCCACGACGCCCACGAGCGGACGTACGGCTACACGATGGACGAGCCGATCGAGATCGTCACGCTCCGGGCGACGGCGACTGTTCCGCGGACGGATCCGAGCATCCGACACGACGGGCGAGGCGATGCGCTCGTCGGCTCTCGTGAGGTACACTTCTCCGAGACGGGCGCGTGGGAGACGACGGTCTACGATCGGGACGCCCTCGAGTCGGGTGCGACGTTATCCGGACCGGCGATCCTCGAACAGGACGAGTGCACGACGGTCGTTCCGCCACAGTGGGACGGCGAGGTCGGAACGGACGGGACGCTCCGGCTGACCCGGACGGGGGATGACTGAACCATGACACACAATTCGAACGACGACGCGAACGACGACGGTGAAACCTGCCGGTCGAGCGATTCAGAGACGGACGATCCGGACATCGATCCGGTGACGCTCGAGGTGCTTCGCAACCAGCTGGAGGGGGTCGCAGAGGAGATGGGACAGACGCTGATCCGCGGTGCGTACTCACCGAACATCAAAGAGCGTCGGGACTGTTCGACGGCGCTGTTCGACGCCGAGGGACGGACGATCGCACAGGCCGAGCACATCCCGGTCCACCTGGGAGCGATGCCCGCGGCGGTCGAGGCCGTTCGCGAGCGAAACCCCAATCCCGGCGACGTCTTCGTGCTCAATGACCCCTTTACCGGGGGAACGCACCTTCCCGACGTGACTCTGGTTTCGCCCCTCGCACCCGGGTCAGGCCGCGGGAGCGAGGATAAGCCCGATGAGGACGGTCACCGATCCGAACCCGACAGCGGCGAGAACGGTCGGGTCGGGAGTGACGACGAGAACGACGACTGTCGAACCGAAAGTGACGACGACATCGTGGGATATGCCGTCTCTCGAGCCCACCACGCGGACGTCGGCGGGTCGTCACCCGGCAGTATGCCTGCGGACTCGAGGGAGATCTATCAGGAGGGACTTCGCATCCCGCCGACCCGCCTCGTCGCGGCGGGCGACGTCAGAGAGGACGTCCGATCGCTCGTGCTCGCGAACGTGCGGAATCCGGGCGAGCGTCGCGCCGATCTCAGAGCCCAGCTCGCCGCGAACGAGCGCGCCGAGACCAGGCTCGGGGCGCTGTTCGACGAACACGGACGCGAGACCGTACTGGCTGGCTTCGACGACGTGATCGAGTACTCCCGCGCGCGCCTGGAAACCGAGATCGAGACGCTTCCGGACGGCACGTTCGAGGCGACGGACGTCCTCGAGGGCGACGGCGTCGTCGACGAAGACATCGAGATCAGCGTGGCGGTGACCATCGACGGACCGACGATCGACGTCGATTTCGCCGGCACGGCAGAACAGCTCGCGGGCAACCTCAACGCACCGATGGCAGTCGCTCGGAGTGCGGTCTACTTCGTCGTCCGCTGTGTTACCGATCCGGAAATCCCGCCGAACCACGGCTGTTACGTGCCCGTCAGCGTCCACGCACCCGACGGGTCGCTCCTGAACCCGAACTCCCCGGCAGCGGTCGTCGGGGGGAACGTCGAGACCAGCCAGCGGGTGACGGACGTGGTTTTCACCGCCCTCGCGTCGGCGGTTCCGGATCGCGTCCCCGCACAGGGCCAGGGAACGATGAACAACCTGACGATCGGCGGACGGGGCAGTTCCTTTACCTACTACGAGACCATCGGCGGCGGATTCGGTGCCCGCTCGGACCGCGAGGGCATGGACGGCGTTCAGGTCGGGATGACGAACACGCTCAACACCCCGATCGAGTCGCTCGAGACCGAGTACCCGCTTCGGGTCGACCGGTACGCGCTCCGACCGGACAGCGGTGGCCGTGGCACGCATCGGGGTGGTCTCGGCCTCGAGCGGACGCTCACCGTCGAAGCCGACGCGACGGTGTCCGTCCTCACCGAGCGGCGACGCCACGGGCCGAAAGGAGTCGCCGGCGGGGAGGACGGCGCACCCGGCGAGAACCTGATCGATGGCGAGGTCGTCCCCGCGAAGACGACCGTCGACGTCGAGACGGGAACGACGGTGACGATCCGGACACCCGGTGGCGGCGGCCACGGCGATCCCGACGATTCACGCGCGACAGACGATCGCTCCGAGTGAGCGGGTCGTCGATCCGAGTAAGATCGCCGTGCGCTCCGCGTCACTCTCGAGTGAAATCAACCGGTCGGCGGACGTCAGTTTCGCCACACTCGCGGGACGGACGAGTACGGCGGTACATCGTGCGTAGCCGGGTACTCGGTACAACAGCCCGCGTACGCTCACGCGAACACCCGTACGCTGACCTCGTCCGCATCGTCTTCGGTGACGACTCGAGCGGGAAACCGTTCGTCTTTCTCGGTGGGATAGGTCTCGAAACCGAGTCTCACTCGAGCGGTTTCGTTCGGATCGACGACTACCGTTCGCGCGTCGACCACGGTCGGATCGTGTCCCACGACGAGTTCGAGTTCCCGCGTTTCGGCCGTCGATCCGGTGTTCACGACGGCTGCAGCTACCTCGAGTACGTCCCCGGCGGCGACCGGGTCGTTCGTGTCGTGGATCGTAACCTCGACTGTTCCGCGACGGTCGACCCGCTCGAACTGCCAGCTCGGATCGGGTTCCGTGACGGTTCCGTCCCGGCAGACGACCCACGGGACGAGAGTACAGGTGTGACACCCGACGGTCGAAAGACGTGCCGTATCCCGTCGATCCTCGAGATCCGAAACGCCGAGTATGCTGTCCGACTGGGTGAGCCACCAGATGACGCGATCGAGCGCCCCGTCGGGAACGGTCGCCTCGAGCTCGAACTCGACGTCTGCCGGATCGTCGCGAGCGACTTCGATGACTTGGTCGGTTGGGCGACTGGTTTCGATCGCGGGAGCGCGCGTTCCGTCGGCGGTCACATCGATCGTCCACCGCGCTCCGTAGGTTCCCGCTTCGGCGTCCGGGAGAACCGCCGCCGTCACCTCGTGTGTGCCCGGCGAGTCGAACGCGTATCGAAAGAAGTGAGCGCCACGCTCGTCGTAGTACGCCGGCTGCCAGGTATCGACGGCCGTATCTCCGATCTGTTCGCCGTCGAGCCACCAGATCGTCCGCTGTCCGTCCCCAGGGTCGACGGCTCCCGCTTCGAAGAGGACGGACGTTCCCGGTTCGACGGAGAGGTCCGCCCCGGGACGTGCGTTCGCGAGCGTCGACGCACCCTCGACGCGAACGGTACGTTCGTCCGTCGCACCGTCGGCGTCGACGCGGACCGGAAACTCGTCGCTTTCCGGGACCGGATAGGTGTTGAACCCCATCCTCATCGGTTCCCTCGTTTCCCCCGCGTCGATCGTCGTCTCGACGGTACTGACGCGTTCGCGGTCGTGACCGACGATCAGCTCGACGGTCGTCCGAACGGCCGTCGAACCGGTGTTTTCGACTACGGGAGTCACCTCGAGGTACTCGCCGGCGGCGACCGGGGCGTTGGTCTCGCTGATCCGAACCTCGAGAGTCGACTCGGCCGACGCGGACGCACTCGAGCCGTCGTCCGAATCGGTCGAGTGCCCACCGTCCGCCCGCCATCGTTTCGTCGAAAGCAGTACGCTCCCCGCCGAGACACCCGTAAGGAGCCGACGTCGAGTCGGTCGTTCCATACCCGAAAAATCCGTAGTCGCGCTAAAAACGGCCAGCACCGTTTCGGTCGAAATCAGCCGTTTCGATCGCGGTCGGTCTCGGGTATCCGTCGGGATCGGCGCGTATTCCGACACTACCCTCGCGCTGCCGTCTCGAGCGCACCCTCAGATACTCCCGTCGAGCTGTCGTCCCGAACACTGCTCTCTAGCTGTCGCGTCGAGTCGGCCGCAGAACGACGAATGCTAGGGCGCGTCGTCATCGTCCGGATTCATCGCCGCCCCGAGGCCGCCGTCGTAGGCCTCCCGGTTTTCGATCTCCCGGATGCGCTGTTCGAGTCGGGTCTCGAGAGCCGCTCGGCGTTCCTCGTCGACGTCGGGATCGCTTTCTCGGTCGCGCAGATCCGCACGAGCGGTCCGTAACAGGGAAACGGCCTCTTGCGCTTCGAGGTCGCGGGCGCGGCTGAGGCGACGTTCGATCTCCTCGAGCATGGATTCGGTCACGTCGGTCAGTTCGGTCGCCAGGGTGTTCAACGGGATGCCGGAAGGTGCGACGATCGGTTCGCTGTGATGGCGACCCATCGCTGTGCTCGGATCGATCTCACCTATCCCTGCGGTGTAGCGTTCCTTGCCGATCGATGCGTCCCTGGCAGTCGATGTACTCCAGACGAGCGGTGCATCGCTTCGTCGATGGAATCTCTCGAGCGCAGCAGCCATGAGGGGCGCGGTCGTCGTGACAGTATGGACACCCCTGCCGTCATCGCTCATCGCGGCTACGCCGGCGTGGCACCGGAGAACACGATCGGTGCTGCCGTCCGTGCGGCCGAGCGGTCCGAGACGTCGATGATCGAGATCGACGTCCAGCCGGCCGAGTGCGGGACGCCGGTCGTCATCCACGACGAGCGCCTCGAGGGGGCGCGGGACGGGCGGCCGTTGACGGACGCGACAGGGCTCGTTCGGGACGCGTCGCGTTCGAAACTCGCGGAGACGCGAGTACTCGGAACGCGAGAGTCGGTGCCGACGCTCGCGTCGCTTCTCGAGGCGGTTCCGGCGACGGTCGGCCTCAACGTCGAACTGAAGAACCCGGGAACGGCTTCGCTTCGCTTTTCCGAGTCGCTCCCTCAGGACGAGCGAGACGGGAGACGCGAGTGCTGGCGACCGTTCGTCGAGCGGGTCGTCTCCGACTGCCACGGCTTCGGCGGCGAGGTTCTCTTCTCGTCGTTCTGTGAAGGTGCGATCGCGGCCGTTCGAGACGTCGATCCAAAGTACGCCGTTGCGCCGCTCATCTGGGACGATCTCGAGGCCGGTCTCGAGATCGCTCGACGCTACGACTGCGAGGCGATTCATCCGCCCCGAAACGCGATCACTGGATCGGCCCTGGCGACCACGAAGTACGCCGGTTTTCCGCCGGACGAGCCGGCAATCGACGTTCTCGAGATCGCCCACGACGAAGGGCGGGCGGTCAACGTCTGGACGATCGAAACCTGGCACGGGTTCGCCGACCTCGCGGCCGCCGGCGTCGACGGCATCATCGCGGACTATCCCGGTCTCGGGACGTTCTCGCGGGATGATCGTGATTCCTGAGAAGTCGTCGGTATCCATGAGAAGTCGCGATCAGACGGCGGTGGTCGGCTACTCCACCGCGTTCGAATCCACGTCATTCTCGGAGTGCGATTCACACTCGACGTCAGACGTACTCGAGGCGGTGAACCCGAGCTTCGATCTGAGTGCCGGGCTCACCTTCCCCTGTAGATCGAGTTTCGAGTTCGGTCGAGACACCCTCGCACCGACGACCAGCGCGCACGCCTGGCCCACGAGCGAAGCCGTTGCGAGTGCCGGATCGCTTCGGTGTGGATCCAACGACTCGAGGAGCCCACCGAGGACGTTCAGCGACCCGCCGACGAAGAGTAGGCCCACCATTCCGAAGACGACGAGCGACGTCCAGCCGAGTTGCCCCCTCTCGACTCCGAGCCACTCGAGACCGCCGTAGAACGCGAGCCAGACGGCGGTGACGCCACACCCGAGCAGGTACAGGGAGGCAGCGAACGATGGGAGTTCGACGATCAGAGCGAGTGCGTACGCGGTCGGAAGGAATCCGACCGGGAGATAACACACCGACAGCCAAGCGAAGTCACTACCACCCGTCGGATCGGCACGGATCCGTCGGTAGCCGTCGCGCTCGAGCCAAATCGTTCCGACCGTCGCCGCGGCGAGGACGCAGAGCCAGAGTCCCTCCTCGGGGATGCCAACGTCGGAAACCGGCGTCCAGTCCGTTGCCCTCCCGAGGGCGACCGCGTTCGCGCTGAACCAGGTGAGTCCGACGAAGACACCGACCGCTGTCCCGACTTCGGCGAGCATCGATGCTACCGTCGTTCGAAGCGTTCGAAGCGTCTTCGTCACGGCCAGAACTCTCGTATTACTATCACACAGCAGTCATGGAAACAAATAGGTGTCGGATGCGCCGATCTCCCGTCTCGTGTTTCCTGTCCCGTGTTCCTCGTCCAGCGATCACACGTCTGGCGGCTCTCGAGGCGAAAGATTCTCGGTCGCCGGTCCCTCGAGAAGTTCGCCATCCGGGTCGAACCGCGAGCCGTGACAGGGACAGTCCCAGCTACACTCGGCGTCGTTCCACTCGACCAGACAGTACATGTGCGGACAGACGGCGGACGTCGCGTAGAGCGTTCCGTCATCGTCCCGCGCGCAGGCGACCGGCGTTCCACGGTGTCGGAACACGCGGCCCTCGCCCGTCTCGAGCGTCGAGAGATCCGGAGAGAGCATCGTCCGAAGCCACTCGGTCGCGAACTCGCTCGCGGCGTCGGCGTTTTCCGTGACCGTCGAGGCGAGCGACGCCGTCGGCGTCAGTCGTAGCGGATCGAACAGACCGGCCGCAGCCGGCCGTTCTCCATCGATCAACTCGGCAAGCAGACGGCCGGCGGCGACGCCGTTGGTCATTCCCCAGCCGCGAAAGCCGGTCGCGACGAACACGTTCTCGGTTCCCGGCCCGGCCCGACCGATGAGCGGAACCCTGTCCGCCGTCTGGTAGTCCTGCGTCGACCATCGGTAGTCGACCGACGTGATCGGAAACCGCTCGCGCGCCCAGCGAAGCAGCCGCCGGTAGCGCTCTTCGGTCGATCCCCCCTGTCCCGTCTTGTGGTTCTCTCCGCCGACGAGCAACAGTTCACCGTCGTCATCGCGGTGCGTGCGCACCGATCGGTAGTTGTCTCCCGGGCGGTAATACATCCCATCGGGAGGTCGCCCGTCCATCCGGAGGCCGAGGACGTACGAGCGCCTGGGATGCATCCGCGCGAAGTAGCCCGCCCGATCGAGGATCGGAAAGCCGGTCGCGAGAACGACCCGCCGCGCCGTGAGGGCCGCTCGGTCGAGGCGAACGCGACAGGGCGAGCCGGGCTCGAGATCCGTAACGCGGGTGTTCTCGAGGACTGCTGCACCCTCGTCGGCGCGAAGCTCGGCCGTGATTCCGAGGAGGTATTTCCGCGGGTGGAACCAGGCCTGCTCGTCGAACCGGACGCCCGCCTGGGCGCGCTCGAACGGCGGCACCGAGGTAACCGACGTCGCGGACAGCCCCGCCCCTGTCGCAGCGTCGGCCTCGCGTTCCATCTCGTCGCGTTCGTTACCGTAGAGATACGAGGGCTGTCGTTCGAATCCACAATCGATCTCCAGCGCCTCGATCCGTTCCTCGACGGTGTCGATCGCCGCCTCCTGGACGGCCGCGTACCGGCTTGCTGTACGTCTCCCGAACTCCCGGCGGAGGTGATCGTAGATGAGCCCGTGCTGACTGGTGAGTTTCGCCGTCGACTTCCCGGTGACGCCAGTCGCGACGCGATCGCGCTCGAGAACCGCGACCGTCAGTCCGCGCTCGCGTAACTCGATCGCCGTCGAGAGCCCGGCGATTCCCGCGCCGACGATCGCGACATCGACTGACCGATCTCCCTCGAGCGGACCGCGAGACGGCGGCCCGTCACAGTTGTCCTCCGATCGACCGTCACCGTCTCCACAGGGACCGTCTCTCGTCTCGCCGGTCTCGCGCGTGCTCGCCAGCCAGGGTGAAGTCGACTCACCGGGGAGATCATCGGGGCAACGAAATTCGGACATCGAACGTCCGGTCGTACGTCAGCGCCGGGCAAAAAACGGATGGGCGACGATGCAGGCTCGCAGGTCGACGCTCACTCGAGGACGCCGGGTAGCTCGTTGATCGACTCGAGAACCATCGACGCGCCGTCCTCGTCGAACGTTCGTCGGCCGTCGACACCGGTAAGCCCGCCGGTCAGGACGCCGACGCCGTGATACGTTCGGTCCGGATCCGCTTCGTCCGCATTGGCCGCCGTCCGCACGTCGTCCAGGGTGTCCCCGACGAAGACGACGGTGTGGGCGTCGAAGCGTTCTGCGAGCGTCGTCAACGCCTTCGGGTGTGGCTTTCCTTCCTCCCAGTCGTCCATCGTAAACCGGTGGTCGAGCGGAAGGGTCGCCTCGAGACCCACCTGTTCGAGGGCGATCCCTGCCTCGTTCTCGGGACGGCCGGTCAGAATTCCGACGTCGTAGCGTTCTGTGAGACGTTCCCGGGTCGATTCTTCGAGCAAGACCGGCTCGTCGTGGATAAATCCGCGCGTCTGGAGTTCGGGCTCGCCGCCTTCGATGGTGCGGTACAGATCGGTCCCGAGATACAGCTGTTGGAAGACGTCTCGAAGGTGCTCGCGATCCCATCGATCGTGGACGCGCTGGTTCGCGCGGGCACCGATCGCGTCGCGAACGACGGCCTCGGCCGCGGCGACTCCCCCGCCTTCCGCGGCGATTCGATCGGTGTACTCGTCGATCGACTCGTCGTAGCCTTCGCTGGTCGCGATAACGTAGAGCGCGGCCGCGTCGGTCAGCAGCCAGTCGTTGTTGAACCCGCCCGCGTTCTTGAACTGTTGGATGTCTTCTTTGCGGATCGTTCGGTCGTAGACGCGCTCGATCGACTCGAGGATCGCCCGCCGGTAGGAGTCCGCGACGTCGACGAGTACGCCGTCCACGTCGAGCACAACGGCATCAGCGTTCATACGTCACTGCAGGACCTGGACGTGATAAAGGCGGTCGGTTTCGGTTTTCCGGGGCACGGTCGCTGTATCGATTTCCCTGCACAACCTCGATGACCTACGGTTGCACCGATAAATCGTTCCAACAGGCCGTATCAATCGTCGAGAACGGCCTGTGAGTCGTCTCTCGGACGGTAGTCTAGTTCGAGCATCGTTTCTGCGAGCGAGAGAAACCTCTCTGCGTTATCGGAGATGGCGTGGGCGGTCAGGGGTGATCTCTCGAGGGTGTGGGTCGCCGCGGCTTCGATAACCCGCCGGCAGTCCTCGGGACTGAGCCACATCGCCCGGGCGTACCGTTCGCCGGCACCGTCGCGTTCTGTACACTCGGATCTCAGCTCTTTTCGGCTGAGTAACCAGCCGATCCGCAGGTTGACCACGTCCAGTCCGTGTCGCTTCGCGTAGTACGACCCCATCGCTTCCCCGAAGACCTTGGTAACGCCGTAGTAGGTGTCCGGATCCGGCGGATCGGCCGGTCGGACGACCGCCGGCGTCCCCACCGTCGACTCCGGTCGGACCGGCGAGGAAGTGTTCCCCATGTTGACCGCGTGGTTCGAACTCGCAAAGACCACCCGCTCGAGGTCGTTTTCCAGGGCGCTCGCGTAGACGTTGTAGAGACCTTCGACGTTCGGTCCTGACACCGCGTCCCACTTCGCGCGGGGATCGGGGTTGGCAGCCAGATGTATGACGACATCCTGACCCTCGAGTGCCTCGAGAACGGCGTCGCGCTCTGCGATCTCGATCGGCGTCGTCTCGAGGTCGTCCGTCTCGCTGTGAGAAAAGAGCGTCAGATCGTGATCGTCCGATGATAGCGCCTCGATGGCTTCCCGTCCGACGGATCCGGATGCACCGGTGATCGCGATGTCGGTCATACGGTTGATGACAGCGACCGGATGGAAATAGGTCGGGCCGGCGCGTTCCGGCCGTAATCGCCGGATTCGCGGACGGCGTCGTTACGGAGAATCAGAAAAAAGCCTCGCGTTCACTTCGGAGAGGACGTCAAAGCAGTTCCGGAAGCGCGGTCAGGGAGTCGATGTCGTGTTGTGGTTCCGTCGGCGGATCGGCTGCGAGGCGGTGGTCGCGTCGGACGAACGCGACGTCGACCCCGGCCGCCTCGGATGCCACCACGTCGACGGGGCTATCACCGACGTAGAGGGGGTCCGTCGCGCCCAGGTCGTCGATCGCTCGCTCGAGGTAGTACGGAGCCGGCTTCTTTCGTTCGATTCCTTCGAGGGTTGGCTCCCGGCCGTACCAGACTTCGAACCCGTCGAGTTCACAGTGTTCGAGGATATTAGCGATCGTCCGGTGTTGGTTGTTGCTCACGATCGCCGTCGGGACGTCGATGGAGTCGACGGCTTCGACGTCGTCGTATCGCCGTTTTCGTCCGGTGAGGATCTCCTCGAGCTGGGCCTCGACCGCCGCTCGTTCGCGTGCCGTCCAGAGGGTCGCCGGATCGACCTCGTGGCCGGCGGCGATCCGCCGGAGTTCGGAGAGGGTCGGTCCCAGAAGTGTTTCGACGTGCTCCCGTGGTGGATCCGCCACGCCGACGTCATCGAAGGCGCTCGCGATCGCTGCGAGCAGCACGTCCCGGTCGGTCGGCGTCGTCAACACGCCGTCGTTGTCGAAGACGACCGCGTCGTAGTTCGTTCCCATTGATCTCGAGACCGTCTACGCACCCGGGGGTTTTCGACGTTGCGTCATTCGTTTCTACCGACGGCGCTCCGACCGCCGCCGACCGTCCGGCGCTTGGCCCACCCTGAAGTTCAAATACTGACGCGCGGCCAGAGTCGACGATGTACGACGACACCAGTCCCGGCAATCCGTCGAGAGCCGGCGGACCCGACCGCATGCGAGGAGGTGCCTCCGGTGGGGCATAGAGCGCTCGTGGCCTACCGCCGCGCCGACCGACTCTTCGATCTTCGGTACAGCCACTGGGGCGGTCAGAATCTATCGCTTGCCGCGGAGATCAGTGCCGAATCACCGCTCGCGAACGGTGCGATCGGAGCCGACGTCCTGGGCGATTCGATCGCTCGCGAACGGATCCTCCCGGATTTTCTCGACCCGTGCGTCCACGAAATGCTTTATTTCGTCGTTCCGGACCGCGAGTACGCCGTGACCGCCTACCGGGTCTGCTGGCTCGAGTGGGGCGACGGTCGCGACCAGGGCCGCGGTGCGATCGTCGAGACTGCCGTCGATGACGACCGCGACGTCAGGACCTGGTTTCTAGCGACCAAGACGACGCTCGCTGACGTCGTCGAAATGGGGGCGCTTTCCCGTCGGGCCGCTCAGGCGTACCTCGAGTCCCGGATCTGTGAGAACGACGGGATCGTATACACCTACGGCGACCCCCTCGAGACCGATTCGGAGTACACGCCGAGGCCGGACTCATGGCTCGAGGACGATAGTCAGCGGTGCGGGAGAAACGACGAGAACCGGTGAGCGATCTCGAGTTGGTCACTCGTTCCAGCGGGCGTCCGCGAGCGTTCGCTGGACGACCTCGTGTCCGACGGCCGAAGCGAGCGTCTCGAAGCCGACGCGCTCGCTTCGGTCGGAGGCGTTCGCGACCAGCCGCGAGACGATGAACTCCGGTGTCGATCGGCCGACGGTATCGAATCGCGGCTGATAGTCGACCAGCAACTCGAGGTCCGGACTCAGCCCCTCTGCGAAAATACCGTCGACGCGCGCCTGCGGCGGCAGCGGCTCTAGATCGTCCGCGAGATGGGTGACGAACACGCCGAGTGCGTCCCGGTCGACCGAGAGGGTGACCAGTCCGTGCAACAGGTCGGCCGCGCTCCCCGGTTCGGTGATCGCCTCGAACTCGTCGACGAGCATGAGCGTTCGTCCGCCCGACGACAGCGGCGGGACGATCGAGCGCAACGTCGACTCGAGGACGCCGGCGTTGAAACTCGCGTGGCGACGGTGGAAGACCAGCGAGTCGACGGGCGTCACCTCGGCTCGCTCGGCGGGTACCGGAAGTCCCATCGACGCGAGCAAGACGACCTGACAGAGCGTCTCGAGGAGCGTCGTCTTTCCGCCGCTGTTCGCACCGGTCAGGACGGCGATCCGTTCGTCGCCGGGCTCGTGGTCCTCGAGTCCGGAACCTTCGAGCCCGCGATCACCGAGCGCGTACGTTACCGGCTGAACGTTCGCTTCGTCTCGAGCGACGAGCGAGAGGTTTCGAGCACCGACGACGGAGACGGTGGCACGCTCGTCACCGTCCCCGCCGACGAACGTTGGCCGCGTACAGTCGTACTCGAGTGCAAACCGCGCGAGTGAGAGCTGAAGGGCGATCTCGTCGACCGCATCGACCGCTCGGTCGACGTCGGTGCGTGACTCCTCGAGTCTTCCTCGAACGTCCTCGGCAACGGCCGTCTCGCGCTCGTCGATCGACTCCGCGAGCTCACTTCGGAGCGATCGCAACGTTCCGCCGACGAAATCGGTAGCGTCGGCCGCGTCGGTCACCATCGCTGCCCGGACTGCCTCGGCCGTGGCCCCGGTTTCGGACAGCAGGCGATCCTCGAAGGACTCACGGAACTGAGTCACGTCGCGAACGCCGTCCGAACGGAGGTCGTCGATCAGTTCGAGAGCGTTCGCGTCCATGTCCTCGACGGCACCGAGTGCGTCCCGGAGACGATCGAGCTCGTCGTCGGTACCGTCGCGAATCCGTTTCCGATCCCCGTCGAGTGCTGCGAGAGCCTCCGCGGCATCCTCGAGCCGATCTCGATCGAGGTCCGCGATCGCCGCGAACGGCCCCGGATCGACGTCGGCCTCGAGCAGCGCCAGGGCGGCTTCGACCGCCGCGCGTTCGCTCCCGTCGCGTTCGTCGTAGCGCTCGTAGGCCTCGAGAACCGCCGTTCGATCGTCTTCGGGAAGCTCGCTCCAGGCGTCGCGGGCGGCGAGAACGTTCTCGAGGCGCTCGATCATCGCGTCGCGGCTGGTCAACGGCGTGAGGACGCGGATCCGATCGGCCGCGCGCCGTGTCACGGCGTGGTCGACCGCCAGGTCGAGGAGTTCCTTGTACGCAGCGCGCGCGTCGCTCGTCGCGAGCGTTTCCATTCCGTCGCCGCCGATTGCTCGCCTGAGGATACGGGTCGCCCGTCCCCGCGGGAGCCCGGCGTCGGAGAGCGCGCGGACGTCGCCGTTCTCGATCGCCTGAACCGCGCGCTCTCGTCCCAGCTCGTCGATCAGCGCCTCCCGCGTCTTCGGGCCGACCCCCCAGTACTCCTCGAGTCGCATGTACGTGGGATTCGGGTCAAAACTCTTGAACACTGTCATCGATCGGCACGAGCCGTCGATCTCACAGCCGTGAGCGAACAGACGGTCCCGCTGGGCCGGTCTCTCGTCCGTCGACAGAGGGGGACCGTTCTCGAGTCGAATCGGTTATGTATTCACGATCGTGGATAGGAGTGGCGAACGCGGGCGGGATTGAGAGCACAAACACGGGGATTTTTATCGTCTCGAAGCCCTATCCATCTCCATGACTGATGGGCGGGGCGAGACTCCCCGGCGAACAGGAATGACCGAAAAGTGTGGCGTCGTCGGCGTCTCACTGGACGGTCGGGACGCGGCACGACCGTTGTACTACGCACTCTATGCGCTCCAGCATCGCGGCCAGGAATCCGCCGGTATCATCACGCACGACGGGTTCCAACAGCACAGCCACGTGGAGATGGGGCTCGTGGGAGAGGTGTTCGACGAGTCCGACCTCGACGTGCTCAACGGGACGGCTGGAATCGGTCACGTCCGGTACCCGACCGCGGGGTCGGTCGATTCCTCCTGTGCACAGCCGTTTTCCGTTTCGTTCAAAAGCGGCTCGCTCGGACTGAGTCACAACGGAAATCTCGTCAACGCAGACGAGATCAGAGACGAACTCGCCGGCGTCGGCCACGCCTTTACCAGCGACGGCGACACCGAAGTGATCGCCCACGATCTCGCGCGCAACTTACTCGAGGAGGACCTCGTCCGCGCGGTCAAGCACACGATGGGGCGGATTCACGGCTCCTACGCGCTGACGATCAGCCACGACGACACCGTTCTCGGCGTGCGCGATCCGCAGGGGAATCGGCCGCTCTGTCTCGGTAAACTCGAAGACGGCTACATCCTCGCGTCCGAATCGGCGGCGATCGACACGCTGGACGGCGATCTCGTCCGCGACGTCAGACCAGGGGAACTCATCGTCCTCGAGAAGGACGGGCAGGGGTACGATTCGTATCAACTTGTCGAGAACGACAATACGGCCCACTGCTTCTTCGAACACGTCTACTTCGCGCGACCGGACAGCGTGATCGACGAGACGCTGGTCTACGAGGCCCGTCGGAATCTGGGACGACGGCTCTGGGAGGAAAGCGGCGTCGAGACGGACGTCGTCATGCCAGTTCCCGACTCCGGGCGCGCGTTCGCGTCGGGCTATGCCGATGCGGCGAGCGAGACGACCGCAGACGGCGAGATGCGAGAGGAGGACGACGACGGCGTCGAGTTCGCTGAGGGGTTGATGAAAAACCGGTACGTCGGCCGAACGTTCATCATGCCGACTCAGGACGAACGCGAGCGGGCGGTGCGGCTAAAACTGAACCCGATCAAATCGACCGTCGAGGGAAAAACCGTTACGCTCATCGACGACTCGATCGTCCGCGGAACGACCTCGACGCAGCTCGTCCAGTTGCTCAAAGACTGCGGTGCGGCCGAAGTTCACATGCGGATCGGTGCCCCGGAGATCGTGGCCCCGTGTTACATGGGGATCGACATGGCCACTCGCGAGGAGTTGATCGCTTCGGACAAGACCGTCGATCAGATCCGAACCGCAATCGACGCGGAGAGCCTCGCGTACCTCTCGACGGACTCCGTTGCGGACGTGCTGGGGAAGGATCGGATCGACCTCTGTCTCGGGTGCGTGACCGGTAACTACCCGTACGAGATCGACGGCGAAGAGACCGACCGCGACGTGACGCGACCGGAGCTCGGAGATCAGCCGATGTACGCCGACGATTGAACGCGGCAAAAGACCTATCGCCCCGACGGACATCCTCTCGGATATGGACGACGGCATTGCCATCGACTTCGGTGAGGACGGGCTCGTGCCCGCCGTCGCACAGGACGCCGAGACGGGCGACGTGTTGATGCTCGCGTACGTCTCCCCCGAGGCGTTCGAGCGAACCCGCGAGACCGGCCGAGCGCACTACTACTCCCGGAGCCGCGACGAACTCTGGGAGAAAGGAACGACTAGCGGTCATATTCAGAACGTCGAGGAGGTTCGGGTCGACTGCGACGCCGATACGCTGCTCTATCTGGTCGACCAGGAAGGAGGCGCGTGTCACACCGGTTACCGATCGTGTTTCTACCGGACGGTCGAGGGCGAAACCGTCGGTGAACGGGTGTTCGACCCCGAGGCAGTCTACGAATCCGGTGATTAGCCCAGGATGAGTGAACACGCCCTCCGAGCCGACGAGCGATCGCCGCTCGAGCGCCTCGAAGCTGCCCGCGAGTGCTTCGAAGAGGCCGATCGCCGGATCGACGAACACGGCGGCGACGCGGTTGCCGACGCGTCCGAGGCCTACCGAAACGCGACGGATCTGCTCGATTCGTACGTCGACCGCGCAACCGGAACCGGCCGGGAGAACTTCACGGCCTACATCCAACTCGAGGGACAGTTCGCCTCGCTGGTCGACGGATTGCCCGACGATCTTCGGGGGCGCGACGCGTTCGAGGACGCCCTCGACGCGATCGACAAACGTCGACTGAGCGAATCGGACTTCGAGACGGCCCACGCTGCACTCGAGCCCGCGTCACGGTACGTCGAACTCATCGACGAGCGCGAATCGGCACGCGAGGCCCTCGCCGAGGCCAGAAAGGTCGCGAGCAAACGCCGACGAACGATCGACGACGAGATCGACGAGCGCGAGCGTCTGCTCGAGCTGGCGACGGCCGATCTGGATGCTCCGGTCGAACGGCTTCGGAAACCGATCGATCGCTACAACGAGCGCGTTCTCGAGGCGTTTACCGAGTACCGTCTCGAGACGTCCGCTCGCGAGGTCTTCTCCGTGCTCGAACGGAGCGCGTGGTACCCTTTCGTCGACTTCGAGCGGCCGCCCGACGATCTGCGGGCGTACGTCGAGGAGAGTTCCGACGGCGAGTATACGATCCCCGAACTCCTCGAGTACGCCGGCTACTCCCGATCGAAACTCTCACACTACGTCGAGGACGCGGACGTTCTCAAGCGACGAGTCGCGACCCAACAGACGTATCTGGATGACATCGACGGCGAGCCGCTGACGATCGCGTGGCCGCCAGCGCCGACCGGTGTCCTCCGACGACGGACGCGGGAGCGACGCCCGTTCGTCGAACGCGTGGCAGACGAAGAGACGGTCGCGTTGCTCCGGGAAATCCGATTGCTCACCGCAGATCCCGACTACGACCGCCTTCAGACGGCGGCAAAAGCGGTGGCCAAACTGACGCCCGACGAACGCGACCGGCTGGCATCCGGCCGCGTCGAAGACGAGCTCAAGGCCCTGCGGACCGAACGCGACGACCTCGCGACGGCCCTCGAGATCGACGATCCCGTGTAGTACAGTTTCGTTCGCACCAACGGTACCGTCCCATTCGTACCACCAGTGGTACCGTCCGTACTCGCACCAGTGGTACCGCCCCGCTCGAACCAACGGGAGGCTGCGAGCCGAGCCGATCTACCCCACCGAACGTCGCTCGAGCGCTGGACGCTGTCGTTCGTGCGAACGCCACAGGACTTTCGTCGCTTGCACCCCTTCGTTCGTTCGTGACTCGCCACCTTCTCGTTCCGATGGACGATTCCGATCCCGCACGGGCGGCACTCCGACACGCGCTGACGACGTTTCCGGGAGCCGAGGTGACGGTCGTCCACGCCGTCGACGATCTCGAGGCGGGCTACGGCGGCGATCCGGGGATGGGGGATGTTTCTTCCTCCTCCGATCCCGAGTTTTTCGACGACGTTCGAGCGGCCGCGGCGGAACACGATGCGTCGGTCGAGCCGACGGTTCTGCGCGGAACGGCCGCAACGGCGATCCTCGAGTACGCCGACGAGGCCGACGTCGACCAGATCGTCATCGGCAGCGACGGACGGGCCGGCGTCTCACGAGTGCTCCTCGGAAGCGTCGCGGAGGCGGTCACGCGCCGGTCGTCCGTCCCGGTAACGATCGTCCCCTGACGGACGAATCACGGGGATTATTTACCGGTCGGACGAACCGCCGGTTATGGACGACCGGGCCGGAACGACGCTGCACACCGGTCTGTTGATCTCGACGACTGCCGTGATCGCGTGGCTCTTCGGTCTCCCGATGCTGTTCCCGAGTCTCGGCCCGTCGGCGTTCGTCCTCGCGCTGTTTCAGGACAGCGAGGCAACGTCGACCCGACGGGTCGTCGGCGGCCACGCGATCGGCGTCGTCGCCGGCCTGCTCGCGTACCACCTGCTCGCGGCCGGCATTTCGATGACGGCGACGACGGCACCCGGCTCGCTCGAGGGACTTCGTCTCGCCGCCAGCGGCGTCCTCGCGACGACGCTGACGGCGGGTGGGATGCTCGCGACCGACACTCGTCATCCACCCGCCTGTGCGACTACCCTCATCGTCTCGCTTGGATTACTCACGACGGTACTCGAGGGAGTGATGATCGTTCTCGCTGTCGTCGTGTTGGTCTCCACTCACCGGGTGCTGCTGGCGAGCGAGCGAATCGGTCCGCGCTACGGGAAGCGCCTCCGGTCGTGATCGACTCGGTCGGTTCACTCCGACCGACGATATCCGGTTTCGTCGGCGGTTTCGATCTCCTCTCCGGGAATCTGTTGCTGGAGCACGAACGGTCCGAAGTCCGCTGCCGTGCGGCGAGCGATGGTGGCGATTCGCAGAACGTACGCGAGCAGGACCGCGAACGGGCTGAACAGGGCGGTAATCGTCGTACTCACCACGATCGCGTAGACGATCGGGTTCAGCTCCAGCGCCAGAAGGTTTCCGTACGCGACGATGACGAACGCACCCCCGAGTAGCGTCGGAAATCCGACGTACAACAGGATCTTCGAAAGATCCGCGAGTTCCTGTTGCATGTGGACCGTCTTGAAGTACTGACGGGCGACGTGGATGTCGCGCAGGAGTTCCTCGAGACGATCCAGCTGGTTTTCGGCGGCGTCAGAGAGGTCGTGTCGGTGGCGAGATCGGATGCGTCGAACACTCTGGAGCTGCCAGGGGTCGTTGTAGTGGACGATGACCGCGATCACGGTGAACGTCCCGAAGCTCGCCCCCTCGAGCCTTTCGATCGCGTCGACGTCACGTGGTGTCGTCGTCGACACGTAGTCGTCGATCGCTTCCCGTAGCGCAACGGGTGCGTCCCGACAGACGTTCCACAATCCCAGCGCCGTCCGTCGCTTGGATTCGATCAGGACGCGGAGGAAAGCCGAGGGTTCGACCGGACTCGGCCGATATCCGGTGTGATCCTCGATACCATACCGGTATTCGCGGGTCTCTTCGAGTCGCTCTATGAACACGCCCGTGGTTCCGAACTCCTCGGAGAGGATGAGTTGATTGATCGCGAGGACGACGGTGATGAACGGGAGCATGCCGCCGACCAGCGCCGCGGCGATGGCCGTGATATCGCCGGCCTCGGCGGGCGTGATGAGATCGACGCGGATCAACAGGAGGCACGCACCGAAGACGAAAAGCAGGAGCCAGCCGGTCAGGAGTCGGCGGTCACCGTCGAGGTAAAGCCAGTGTAACAGATCGTCGATGTGCGATTCCGATCCGACCAGCGGATCGGGTTGTGAGGCGGGTGGTTCCTCGCCGTCGTCACTGTCGCGCTCGATCATCGTCTACAGTACGGTCCGTTCGCTGGTTATCGACACGGTACGCTCGATTCTACGGAGAACAATCACGGATCGACGGAAAGAACTATTGCCGGCAGAACAGCGCCACTCATACGGTCTGCTGTAAGTCAGTACCGGCGTATCCGGAGACCGGGTGCCGGGTGAGCCGGTAAACGGTTACAGCAGACCGTATCAAGCGTTCGCCTTCGCATCCGCGAGCGTCTCGTACAGCTCGTCGGCCAACTCCTGGGCGCGACCGGCGTCTCGAGCTTCGGCGTAGACCCGAACGAGGGGTTCCGTTCCGGACGGACGGGCGAGCACCCACGCGTCGCCGTAGTCGAGGCGGTAGCCGTCTCGCGTGTTGAGTTCGGCGTCCGCGGATTGGGCGTGGTTCGCCGCCGCATCGAGCATGGCGTCGCGTTCGGCCGTCGATTCGTACTCGAGGTTGTGTCGAACGTTCGCGTAGCCGTCGAAGGGTGAGACGATCTCGCTCACCGATCGCTCTGCCACGAGTTCGAGGAATCGTGCCGCGGTGAACGCGCCGTCGCGCGCGAGCCGGAAAGCGGGGAAGAAGATTCCGCCGTTGCCCTCGCCCGCGATCGGAACGCGCGCGCCGCTCGCTTCGAGCTCTCTGATCCGCGTGATGATGTTCGTCGAGCCGATCGGGGTCAACTCGAGTTCGGCACCGAGGTCGGTGACGACGTCGACGAGTCGCTGGGAGACGTTGACCGCCGAGACGACGGTGTCTCCCGCCTCGAGTTCGGCAGCGGCGAGGGCGGCGAGCGTGGCGTCGCCCGGAACGTACTCGCCGTCCTCATCGAAGAAGATCGCACGATCGGCGTCGCCGTCGTGAGCGATTCCGACGTCAGCGTCGCTGGCCCGAACGAGTTCTCCCAGGTCTCCCAGGTTCTCCGGGACGGGTTCTGGATCGCGACCGGGGAAGCGACCGTCGGCCTGGCCGTTGACCGTGACGACGCGACAGCCGAGTTCCCGAAAGAACCTCGGGCTGGTCAGTGCGCCAGCGCCGTGACCGGGATCGAGTGCGACCGTCAGATCGGCACCGGCGATCGTCTCCCGCTCGGCAGCCGCGAGCAGTTCATCCACGTACTGGTCCGTCGTCCCCGTTATCTCTCGGACCCGTCCGGTCTCGTCCCAGGGAGCAACGGCGAACCGTTCGGACAGCAGCGTTTCCTCGATCGTCTCGAGGTCCGAGACGGCCAGTTCGACGCCGTCGGTTCCGACGAGTTTGATTCCGTTGTACTGTGGCGGGTTGTGTGAGGCGGTGATCACCACGACGGGAACACCCGCTCGCTCGGCGTGGAACTGTGCTCCTGGTGTGGGGAGGATACCGAGGCGGTCGACGTCGGTCCCCGTGCTCGCGAGCCCGCTTGTGGCCGCGTCGGCCAGCATTCGGCCGGTATAGCGCGTGTCGCGCGCGATGGCGACCCGATCGACCCCCCACGCCGTCCCCGTAGCCTTCCCAACGCGCAGGACGAATTCGGGCGTCAGCTCTTCGTTGGCGACGCCGCGCGTCCCGCTCGAGCCGAATACTTCCATCGATCGGTAGTGTGACGGGCGTCCCCAAAGGGGTTCCGAAGCCGACGATCAGGCGGAACGCTTTCGGCTGGTGCTCTCGTTCGTCCATCCAGAGATGGATTCGATCGAGGAGAAACGAGTCTACGGCGACCGCGACGGCGCACTCGAGGCGTACGTCACGAGTTCGATCGGCGTCGTTCGCGTTCGGGTTGCCGGCGACACCGTCGGTGAGTTCGGTCTCTGTGAGCGCTGCGACGCCAGGGACGTGACGGCGACCGACGACGTCGTCGCGATCGCGACGGAGGAGGATGTTCGCGTGTACGACCTCGAGAGTGGAGTGGGCTCAGCCGAGGGTACCGACGACGAGCCGACGTTCGCGGAAACCGGGTTCGGCTCCGCGGTCGCCGTCGGTGCGGACGGCCCAGATCTGATCGCGGCCGGCGATGACGGTCGCGTCGCCCGGCGTCGCGCCGGCACCGATCGTTGGGAACCGCTCGCCGCAGACGCGGTGGGTGGAGCGGACTCGGAGCGACCGGGAATCGGTACGGTCCGAGCGATCGACGGCGATCTCGTCGGAACCGAGACGGGGGTCTATCGCATTCACGACGGCGGGCTCGATCACGCCGGACTGACGGCTGTCAACGACGTCTCGACGCCAGGCGTTCCGCTCGCGGCCACGGACGACGGCCTGTACAAGCTCGGAAACGGCTGGATGGAGATCCTCGAGGAATCGTTCGAATCGGTAACTGCGGACCCGCGTTCGGAGCCCGGCCGTCTGGTTCGGGCTCACGCAACTGCGGGCGACACGATCTACGCGCTAGAGGGTGGCGAGTGGCACGCGACCGGCAGCGCCGGCGCTCCGATCGTCGCCATCCGTTACGGCGAGACGGTCTACGCCGTAACGGAGGACGGCGGCTTTTGCGCTACGGGCGAGGGTGGATGGCGCACGCATCCACTCGGTATCGACGGCGTCACGGGGCTCGCGATCGCAGCCGCCCGAAGCGATAGTAGCCACTGAAAGTCGATGTACACCTGATCGCACGACAGCGATGCGATCGGTGTGTGAATTGTTGCAGTTGGTACTATAAGGCGAACGCTCCACCGAGCGCGTGTTCGAACGCCTTTGACCGTCGAGGCGACCCGAGCGCGAGAACGAAAACCCGTTTACCCCCCGCGCTGTGGGCTCGAGTATGATCATCAGTGGATCCGCGTCCCAGTCACTCGCCGCGAGGCTCGCGACCGAACTCGAGGAATCGCTCGCGACCGCCGAGTACGACCGCTTTCCCGATGGGGAGCTCCTCGCGTCAGTCCCCGATATCGACGCCAATGCGGAGCGTGCCGTCATCGTCGCCTCGACGGTCTCGAGCGACGCTCACCTCGAAGTACTCCAGCTTCAAGACGCCGCACGGCAGGCCGGCATCGACGAGACCGTCACGGTTCTCCCGTACATGGGCTACGGACGCCAGGACAGGTCCTTCGATGCCGGACAGCCGATTTCGGCGCGCGCGGTCGCTCGCGCGATCTCGACGGGGACGGATCGCGTCCTCACGGTCTCTCCGCACGAACAGGTCGTCTGCGAGTTCTTCGAACCGACGGCCACGGCAGTCGAGGCGGCGGATCGGCTGGCCGATCCTCTCCCCGCCGATCTCGTCGATCCAGTGTTCCTCTCGCCGGACGCCGGCGCGATCTCGCTCGCTGAGACGGTCCGGGACGCCTTCGGTGCGGGCGAGACGGACTACTTCGAGAAGGTCCGTCACTCGGGAACCGCGGTCGAAGTCTCTCTGAGTGGCGTCGATGTCGTCGGTCGCGACGTCGTCATCACGGACGACATCATCGCGACCGGGTCGACGATGAGCGAGGCGGTCGCTGTACTGCGCGAGCGGGACGTCGGCCGCGTCTTCGTCACCTGCGTCCATCCGCTGCTGGTCCGAAACGCGTACACGAAGCTCGCCCGCGCCGGCGTCGAGGCGATCTACGCCACGGATACGATCGAGCGCGAAAGCAGCGTCGTTTCGGTCGCACCCGAACTCGCAGCCCACCTCTGACTCTCCTCGAGTTCGAGCGACGAATCCATCACCGTCGTGACGGTCTCGTCCACCGCTTTCCGACGAGAATCACCGTTATGGCGGCCAGGAGCGAACCGATCGCGGTTCCGACGCCGAAACCGGGTACCTCCTCGAGGTCCGCGGGTGGGACGGCCTCGATCGTCACCGTCGTTTCCCGATCCCCGACGACGAGTTCGTAGGTCCCCTCCTCGTCGAATTGCACCGACGCGTTGATCGTTTTCCGCTCGTCCGACGCGACGACGACGGTTCGCTCCGCGACGACGCCGTCTTCCGTTCGGAACTCGATAACTGCCGTTCCGGGACCGTCGCCGGCAGCCTCGACCGTCGCCGTGACGTCTACGGGTTCGCCCGGACGTGCCGGTTCGGGATCGATCGAGAGGTCGGTGACGGTGACGCTCGATGCCGTCCGGACGAAGACCGCCAACTCGTCCGAGCCGACCCGAAGTGCGTAGTCGCCGGGTTCGGGCGGCGTCCAGGCGAGCCGTTCGGTTGCGTGTCTCCCCACGGGGAGGGCCGACTGGTTGTAGTCGACGATGTCACCGTCGATAACGAGGCTCGCGTCGTACGTCCCGTCTCGATCTCCGACGTTCTCGACCGTGGCCGGGACCGTCACTGACGTATCCATCGGAACCACCACGGCGTCCCTCTCGGCGGTTACGTAGCCGTCCTCCCACGGTTCGTCCGCCACCTCGAGTGGCTCTGGACCCAAACGGTACGCGAATGCGGCTCCCTCCAGATCGAACGCGGCTGCGTGTTCGCTCCGTGACCACATCCCCGGCGTCGCGTCGGTCAGCGTGTACCGCTCCGCGGTCGCCCGGACCGCCTCTCCGCCGGCGTCCTCGAGGAGCTCGAGGAACCCGTCTCCAGTAAGTCCCTCCTCGTTCGCGTTCATCACCCGGAAGACGTCTTCGAGCGTGCGGTCTCCCTCCGTCTCGAGTCGCAACACTCGATCGATCTCGGCGTAGACGAGTCGCCCTTTGACGTAGTCGGTTCGATCGTCCTCCCAGCTCGGTGGATCGGCAAGGATTCCGTCCGCGTACGGCGCTCGCTCGCCGCGTTCTAGGTGTCGCTTCAGTTCGTCGAACTCGATCAGCCCCTTCTCGAAGGCGATCGTCGCCGCGTAGTACTCGGCCTGGGCCTCGACGAGCCACTCCGCTTCTGGTCCGAGTCGAGCGTCCGACGCGGAACCCGAGAAGTCCTGACGAACGTGGACGTACTCGTGAACCCAGATGTTCGCCGGGTTCTCGAGGGGAGCGTCGGCACGAACCCACGCGTCTCCGTCGCCGTACTGGACGCCCTCTGGCCCCCAATTGACGTCGGTCGGAACGGCGACGATGAATGCTTCGTCGGGTCTGGCCCCGACGTCGAGTTCCCGGCTCGCGTACGTCAGCGTCTCGAGGACGGCGGACGGCTCCTCGGCCATCTCTGCCGATTCGGAGACGACGAGGCGAATCGTCTCTCCGTCGACGGTTCGCTGGTGTTCTTCGACCTCACCGAAGAAGGCGATGTCTCCGCCGGTCGCACCGGGGCCGTCGACGCGGACCGTCTCGTCGTGGCCGACCGACTCGGTCTGTCGCAGCGAGATATCGATACCGGGTACCTGAACCACTCCCCACTCGCCGGTGTCGACGAACGTGTACCGCTCGTCGGCGGTCGTCGCTGTCCTCGCGTGTTCTGTTCGCTCGTCGATGGTCGCCGTTACCATCGCGCGTTTCGTCGGCTCGTTCGGGACCTCACCGCTCGTTTCCGGTGATCCGCCCGATTCGAGCGCGTGAGCGCCGACGTCACCCGTCCGGTTGGCCGGCATGGTAAACCTCACCGACGGTCGATCCGTCTCCTCGGTCCACTCGAGCGTTCCGTCGCCGGTCTCCTCGAACCCCTCGGTCGACTCGACTTCCGCACGGGAGTGGAGACCGATCTCGAGGTCGACGACGGGATCGGGGACGCGAAACTCCTTTTCGGTCTCGAACGTCCCGGATCGATCGGGCAAGTGGCGGAGCGTCGTCGTCCGATAAAGCGTGCTTTCAGTGGCGGTCGTGGCCGTGATGGACCCGGCGTCGATCGGCTCGAGCGAAGCGGGCTCCGCTGCCGGTGAGGCGGTCGGTTCGGCAGACTCGAACGCGCCGACGCCGGCCGGGAGGCTGGCGATCATCAAGACGACGAATACGATCGCGATCAGTCGGGAAGTCACTACAGACCCGTGGAAAGTCGACGATCAAGACTGTTGCGGTGACGGGACCGTCACGTTCGTCGACAACACGGAGAAAACGAGCTTGCGATCATCGACTGCCGCGCAGACGAGTTCGGGATCGCGTGGACGAAGACAGGCTCATACGGTCTACTGTAAGTCGTTACCGGAGCGACCGCGAGCAGTCCTGCGGTCGCTCCGGTAAAAAGTCACAGCAAACCGTATCAGACCGTCCGCTCAGACAGCGGCGAGATCGCAATTTCCATCGTTACGCCCTCGACGTCCCACTCCTTGCGGTGCCCGTCGTCGATCGCACGACGCTCGTCGGCACGGACCTCCTCACGGACCAGATCGATTCGTTCGTCGACGAGGGCGGCGACGCGGTCGTCGTCGACCGCGAGTTCGAGTGCGATCCGCTCTTCGACGTCGAGATCGAGTTCCTTTCGCATCTCCTGGACGCGCCGGATGACCTCCCGGGCGTACCCTTCGCTTTCGATGTCCTCCGTCAGAGAGGCGTCGACGTAGACGACGCCGTGATCGTCGCCGTCGAGACCGAAGGCCGTCCCGGCGACGTCCGCGGGCGTCTGCGAGACGAACGAGACCATCGACTCCTCGAGCTCGACCGATTCGTCGAGCGTGTCGTTGACGGCATCCTCGAGCGCCCCGAGCGATGGACCGTCGATACGAGCCTCGTTGAGCGCGTTCATGACCTCACCGGCCCGACCGCCGAAGGCGGGACCGAGCTCGCTCATGTCGGCCTCCGCGCTGTAGGCGAGTTCTTCCCATCGGTCCTCCGACGAGACGACCTCGATCGAACGGGCGTTGAGCCGATCCGACAGCAGATCGGTGTGGCGTTCGACGGCCTCGAGAACGCGGTCGTCGTCGGCCGCGACCACGACCCGCGGAACCGGCCAGCGAAGCTTCCGACCGGCCTGCTGGCGCGCGTTCGCACCGGCCTCTTCGATCGCTCGAAGAACCGCGACGTCATCCTCGAGTCGGTCGTCGACCCAGCGCTCGTCGACGGTCGGCCAGTCGGACATGTGGACCGTCTCGTAGCCGTCGTC
Organism: Natrarchaeobius halalkaliphilus; assembly: GCF_003841485.1. Classification (NCBI taxonomy): domain Archaea; kingdom Methanobacteriati; phylum Methanobacteriota; class Halobacteria; order Halobacteriales; family Natrialbaceae; genus Natrarchaeobius; species Natrarchaeobius halalkaliphilus. The sequence continues at coordinate 64,767 of NZ_REFY01000001.1, forward strand.
TCCGGAGAGCGCGCCGTAGATCTCCTCGCTGATGAACGGTGCGAACGGCGCGAGCAGGAGGACGCACTCTCCGAGAACGCGATAGATCGTCGCGTAGGCCGCCGTCTTCGAGTCGCTGTCCTCTTCTTCCCACATCCGCTCGCGGACCGCCTGGACGTAAAACCGTGACACGTCCTCGACGACGAACTCGATCAGCGCCTCGAGCGCTCTGTCCTGACGGAACTCCTCGAAGTGGGCCGTCATCTCGGCTTTCGTCGTCTGCAGACGGGCGAGGATCCACTCGTCGACTAGCTCGAGATCGTCCTCGACGTCCTCGACGTCGGTTTCGCTCGGATCGAAGCCGTCCAGTCGCATGTACGGCAGCGGGAACCGAAAGACGTTCCACAGCGTCCGCAGGTGGTTTTCCATCGTCTGCATTCCGTCCCACGAAAAGCGCATGTCGTCGCCCTGTGGATTGTTCGAGAGCAAGAACATGCGCATGACGTCGCGACCGTGACGATCGATCGCCTCGTGCGGATCGACGAGGATGTCCTTCGACTTGGACATCGCGCGGCCGTCGGGCATGAGCGCGTGGCCGTGCATCAACACCTGCTCGTAGGGGCTCTCACCGAGCGCAGCGGTACCCATTCCGAGCTGTGACCAGAACCAGCCGCGGGTCTGGTCGTGGGCCTCGAGGATGAGATCGGCGGGCCAGAGCTCGTCGAATCGGCCGTCGTCTTCGGGGTAATCCAGCGTTCCCCAGGTCGCCACCGAGGAATCGAGCCAGACGTCGAAGACGTCGGGAACGCGCGTGTACGTCGTTCCGTCCTCCGTGATGGTGAAGTCGTCGACCGTATCCTTGTGGAGGTCGACCGTCTCGGGGTCGATCTCCTGGTCGACGCGCTCCGTGAGTTCCTCGCGGGTCGAGATGACGATCATCTCGGTATCGTCGTCACGGTGTTCCGGCGTCCACACCGGCAGCGGAATCCCCCAGTACCGCTGGCGGGAAACGTTCCAATCCGGCGCGTCCTCGACGAAGTCCCGGAATCGGTTGTCGCGGGCCCACTCGGGATACCACCGGCTGTCCTCGATGTTCTCGAGCAACTCGTCTTTGACGTCCGTGATGGTGATGAACCACTGGTCGGTGACGATCTGGACGATTCCGGTATCACAGCGCCAGCAGTGACCGTAGCTGTGAGTGACCATTCCCGACGAGAGCAACGCCCCGTTGTCCTCGAGGTCCGCGATGATCTCGTCGTCGGCCTCCTTGACGAACTGACCCTCGTACGTGCCGGCCTCGTCGGTGTAGACGCCGTCGCCGCCGACGGGACAGAAGATCGGAAATCCGAGCTCGCTGCCGCGTTCGAAGTCCACCTCACCGTGACCGGGTGCGGAGTGGACCAGTCCCGTCCGATCCGCTTCGACGTAGTCGGCCGCGTAGACCTCGAGTGCACCCTCGTGGTCTGCGTGGTCCGGAACCTCCTCGGAGAGGGGGTGGTCGTAGGACCAGCCGACCATCTCTTCGCCGGGGAGCTCCTCGACGACCTCGTAGTCGTCGTAGCGCCCCTCCTTCAGGACATCCTCGACGCACTCTTTGGCGACGTAGAGGAGATCCGATCCGTCGTCTGTTTTCGCACGGACTCCCTGGTACGTGAGCTCCGGATCGACGGCGACGAACGTGTTCGCCGGGATCGTCCACGGCGTCGTCGTCCAGATCACGACCGATCCCTCACGATCGACGAGGTCGAATTTCACGTAAATCGAGGGATCCTCGACGTCGTCGTACTCGACTTCGTTGTTCGCGATGGCGGTTTCGCACCGGGGACACTGCGAGATCGAGCGGTGACCTTTCTCGACCAGATCGCGGTCGGCTGCGTTTGCAAAGCCCCACCAGGCCGCTTCCATGTACTCGGGGGAGACGGTACGATAGGGATCGTCCCAGTCCATCCAGACGCCGAAGTCCTGAAAGTCCGACTGCAGTCCCTCGAGTTGCTCGTCGGCGTACTCCTTGCAAGCCTCGATGAAGTTCTCCTCACCGAATTCCTCGATGTCCTTTTTGTTCTCGAATCCGAGTTTCTCCTCGACTCGAGTCTCGATGGGGAGGCCGTGCATGTCGTAGCCCGGCCGGTCCGTCACGTCGTAGCCCTGCATCCGAAGGAATCGGAGGTTGACGTCCTTCAGCGACTTATTCCAGGTGGTACCCATGTGCGCCGACCCGGACGTATACGGCGGGCCGTCGACGAAGAAATAGGTTTCACCGTCCGATCGGTGATCGACCGTCTGCTCGTAGGCGTCGACGTCGTCCCAGTACTCGAAGACCCGTTGCTCGATGGCCTGGGGGTCGTACTGGTCGTCGACCTCGGCGAACCTGTCCATACCAGACGTGATTCGCTCCGAGATTAAAGGGGAATCGGTCCTGTACTCGCCGTCGGGGATCCGATCGGTCGTCGCTTCGAGGCACCGACGTGGGCGGAGAATATCCACACGAACTCGGACGAGTTTCAGCGGCTCGAGGCGATCACTCGCAAGAACACTTTCCGGTAGCCGATGCCGTACAGACCCGCATAGAGCATGACCGCACCGATCGCCGCGAGCCAGAGGGCGACCATCGCTTCACCGGAGCCGAGATGCTGAAGACTGGCGTACTCAGCGGCGAGACCGCCCGCCGTCAGCACGGCGGCGATGAGCGTGTACGCGAGTATCGGGAGCAGTTCGACGAGGAGTTCGGGGCCGATCGATGTCATTACCGCCGAAATGTAACCGACGAACGTAAATCTGTCTCTCCGATCCGCTCCGTCTATCCCTGTGGAGTCGTACCGTCGAACATGTCTCCGACAGGCCCGGAGCCCGGACCAGACACCGACTCTTCGCCGTCCGATCGCGATCCGACGGTTCCGGAGTCGCGTCACGTCCTCGAGTCCGACTGTTCGCGCTGTCCGGCGCTCGTCGACTCCCGCGAGTGCATCTCGTGGGGAACCGGACCGCTCGACGCGACGGTGGTCGTCGTCGGTGAAGCGCCCGGATACGGCGATCCCGACGCCGACCGCTGGCAGGGCGGGAACTGGACCGGAAGGGCCTACACGTCTCGTCACTCCGGACGGCGGATCCGCCGAATGCTCGAGCGCATCGACTACGGCGACGACGCCTACTACACCAACGCAGTCAAGTGCTTTCCGACGAGCGAGAACTCGCCGGAGAACGCTCGCGACACGCCGACCAACCGCGAACCGACCGCCGAGGAACGGTCGAACTGTCGCCCACACCTGCTCGCAGAGCTCGAGGCCGTCGAGCCGGACGTAATACTCGCGACCGGAAAACACGCGACGACGACGATCCTCGCGGCCGAACGTCGCCAGCTCGATGGATTCGTCGACAGCGTACTCGAACCCGTTCGCTGTGAACGACTCGAGACGTGGCTCGTTCCCGTCTTCCATCCGTCGTACCAGGACATCTGGCTCAATCGGCTCGGATACGAACCCGACGGATACCTTGTCGCGATCCGTGAGGCGATCGAAGACCCGTCGACGGCGGCCGAGCGGTGATCGGGAGCGTCTGATACGGTGGATCACCGTTCGGGCAGATTTTCGTACGGCGAAGAAGTTTATACTGGTCGAACTCGTAGGAGCGCCCCAGTCGAATGGAAGAGAGCATCTCGGGATTCAAGGTTCGCGGCGACTGGGGCGACGTCGTCGAGCACGGCGAACGCATCACGCGGGCGCTTCGCGATGCCGACGTTCACGACCCCGACGAGGACACCAACGCACGCTTCTCTCGAGCGTTCGACGAGTGGGAGGAGTGGCGGCCGAAGGCTCACGAACGCCTCGAGTCGGACGTCAGCGAGAAGACGGCCGAGCAGGCGAGCGTCGAGGAAGGAAAGGGAGAAAAAGCCGGCAAGAAGCCGGACGAGGACATCAAAACGGCCGGAGAGAAACTCTCGGAATCCTACGAGCAACTCGAAGAAGACGATCCGGAAGCCGCAGTCGACAACTGGCGAGAGTCGATCGACTACGTGGCGCGAGCGGCTGACTCCGCGGGACGAAAGGCGCTTCGCCGCGTCGAGGACACGGTCTATCAGAACGTGATGACCCAGCTCGCACCGTACTACTTCGACAACGAACTCATCAGCGCGAACATCCAGCAGTCGACTCGCGGGACGGACAACGGACAGCAGTTCGCCTTCGAGGTCAACGTCAACGACGACGTACTCAAAGACGAGGTCTCCGATCGCCTCGCGGAACTCGACGACGAGATCGACCGCTGGCACGTCGAAGTCGAGAAGGACACCGACGCCGCCGAAGCCATCGAAGGTGCCGAAGCGCCACCGGAGCCGACGGACAACTCGAAATCGACGACGAACTGACCGCGTGACGACCGTCGGCCGGATCAGCTGGCCGTCGGCCGATCGAATTCAGTGGGCTGTCGATCGAACGGGTAACGGACGACGTCCTCGAGTCGAGGTCGGCACACACTTGTAGACCCCCCCAGTAATCCCCCGTAAATGGTCGAGATCGTAACGATCGCGACGTTTCTAGTTGCCGCGGTCGCGAGTCTGTTTATGGCCTGGGCGATCGGTGCCGGCTCGAGCGGATCGACGCCGTTTGCCCCGGCCGTCGGAGCGAACGCGATTTCGGTGATGCGGGCCGGCTTTCTCGTCGGTATCCTCGGATTCGCCGGTGCCGTGTTACAGGGAGCGAACGTCTCCGAAGCCGTCGGGACGGAGCTGATCGGCGGCGTCACGCTGTCGCCGCTGGCGGCGACGATCGCCCTCGTCATCGCGGCCGGACTGGTCGCGATCGGCGTCTTCGCCGGATACCCGATCGCAACGGCGTTTACCGTCACCGGCGCGGTCATCGGCGTCGGACTCGCGATGGGTGGCGATCCCGCCTGGCCGAAGTACGCCGAGATCGCCACGCTGTGGATACTGACGCCGTTCGTCGGGGGTGGTCTCGCCTACGGGATCGCCCGTACGCTCCGGGCGGAAGCGCTCTCGGAGACCACGCTCATCGTTGCCCTCGCGGCGCTCGTCGGCGTCATCGTCGCCAACATCGAGTTCGCCGTCCTCGACTCGGCGGACGGCGGCGCCTCCATCGCACAGGCCTCGAGCAGGATCCTTCCGGTCTCCGAACTCGTCGGCGTCGCGATCGTAACGCTCCTCGTAGCGGGGGCGTGGGCGGCCGTGATCGCGTTCGACCTCGCCGGCGGGGTCGAACGGGGAGAGAGGCACTTCTTGCTCATCCTCGGCGGACTCGTCGCGTTCTCTGCAGGTGGCAGCCAGGTCGGCCTGGCGATCGGACCGCTGATCCCGCTGTCCGGCGATCTCGAGCTTCCACTGATCGCCTTGCTCGTCGGCGGCGGATTCGGTCTGTTGCTCGGTTCCTGGACGGGTGCACCTCGGATGATCAAAGCGATCTCTCAGGACTACTCTTCGCTCGGCCCACGCAGGTCGATCGCCGCGCTCATCCCGTCGTTTCTCATCGCACAGATCGCCGTTCTCTACGGGATCCCCGTTTCGTTCAACGAGATCATCGTCAGCTCGATTATCGGAAGCGGCTACGCCGCGTCGGGAGCCGGCGGCGGCGTCAGCGGACGAAAGATGGCCTATACGGTCCTCGCGTGGTTGCTCTCGCTCGCCGGATCGATCGCCATCTCCTACGTGGGTTACGCAGTACTGGCCGCCATACTGCTCTGACGCGCGACCCCATCAAAACCGCGACACGTCGATATCGAACGGTCTTTACACGATCGGTTGCGAGATCCAGTATGGCAGCGGACGCTCCCGACACCCCGGACGATTCTCGGACGATTCAGTGGCGACGCGACGCCTCGACGTCTCGCGCCGTGTGGCTCCTCTGGTCGCTCGGCGTCGGAACGTTCTTCGCCGCGATTTCGATCGTCGTCTTCTGGCGGCTGTACGACCTGGCCGGTCAGGCTGGAAGCGGCGTCCAGTCGATCGTCGTCGCGTTCGTCGTCGCACTCTTCGTGACGGTTCTTGCGGTTTTGCTCTCGAACAACGCCGAGTCCCAACTCGAGCGAATCGCTCGCTTGCTCTCGATCACGCCGCCGTCGGGGACGGCGCTCGAGCGGGCCACGGACGCGGCGCTCGGTACGATCGTGATGACACTCGTCATCGGCTCGCTCATGGTTGCCGGTCGAATCGTCTCCCAGCAAGGGTTGCTCGGCGACGTCGGCGCGGGACCGTTCACCGGAGCCGCCGCCCTGTTGATTCCGCTCGCGCTCGTCGCCGTCGCGCTCGCATCGTTTCTCCGATCGGCCGGCGCACTCGATCTCGACGACGGCGCGCTCTACCTCGTCGATCCCGACCAGAAAGTGGACCTCTCGACGATCGAAACGGTCTCGAGGCGACGGATTGCCGATGCGACAGTCGTCACGCTCGGATACGCACAGCCGGACGGGCGGTACGTTCCCGGCCCGCGACGGCTCGTCGTTCCACCGGACGTCGCACGCGAAATCGAACGCGCCGTCGACGCTCGACCGTAGCCGACTGGTTCGCAGACGACCGCGCTCGAGTGCTCTCTCGAGGGTCGCTACTCGAGCGAGACGCCGTTTCCGTTCTCTCCGTCCCCCTCCTCCGGCTCTTCGGGCGCTTCGAGTTTGTGGAGTCGGGCTTTCATGATTCGGGTGTTTTCGACGGTTTCGACGGTGATGCGGACGCCATCGAAGGTGATTTCTTCGCCTTCTTCGACGAGTCGACCGGCGCGGTTGAAGATGAAGCCGGCGATGGTTTCGAACTCTTCGCCCTCGGGAAGATCGATCTCGAGCGCCTCGTTGACGTCCTCGATGTTGACCTCGCCGCGGACGAGGACGGTTCGGTCGTCGAGTTCTTCGACGGGTTCTTCTTCGCCGGATTTGAGGATCTCCCCGACGATCTCCTCGATCATGTCCTCGACCGTCACCAGCCCCTCTGTCGTTCCGAACTCGTCGATGACGATCGCCATGTGCATCCGGTTTTCGCGCATCTCCGTCAGTAACTCGTCGATATTCTTGGATTCGGGGACGTGGAGGGTCGGCTGGACGAGGTCGGTGAGTTCGAGGTCCTCAGCTTCGGTTTCGCCGTAGTTGAGATCGCGGACGAGATCGCGGATGTGGACGACGCCCTGGACGTTGTCGAGGCTCCCCTCGTAGACGGGAATGCGGGCGTGACCGCTCTGAATGCAGGTTTCGATAGCCTCGTCGATGGCGGCGTCTTTTGGGACGGCGGTCATGTCGAGTCGGGGGGTCATGACCTCTTTGACGATGGTGTTGTTGAACCGGAAGATGCGCGTGAGCATCTCGTGTTCTTCTTCCTCTAAGACGCCCTCGCGCTCACCGGATTCGATCATCTCCTGGATTTCGTCGCGGGTGACGTAGGGGGATTCGATCGCGCCGGTGGAGCCGGTGAGTCTGTTGACCTGGCGGGTGAGGTAATCGAAGAGGACGATCAGCGGAAAGAGGAAGTATTCGGTGGCTTTGAGCGGTTTGGAGATGCGGATCGCCCAGGATTCGGTGTTTTCGACGGCGTAAGATTTGGGCACGCTCTCGCCGAAGAGAAGGACGATCGCGGTGATGCCGAAGGTCGCGAGGATAACGCCGAGCAGGCCTCCGAAGTGAATCGAGAGCACCGCGGTGGCGATCGAGGACATCGCGATGTTGACGATGTTGTTACCCACGAGGATCGTCACCAGCAACCGATGGGGGTCGTCTTTGAGCCGTTTGACCAGCGCCGCCCCCTCGGTACCGTCCTCGACCATCCCCTCGAGACGGTGTTTGGGAAGGTTGAACATGGCGATCTCGGACGAAGAGAAAAATCCCGAGAGTGCGATGAGGACGACGACCGCGAGGCCGCCGAAGAGCGTCACCGTCGACTCCGCGATTTCGAGGCCCACCACGGGCACGTCGTAGGCAGCCACCACCATCTCGAGAGGGAGAGAGAACACCATTGATACGATGAATTCGTCCCGAATCGGTTAACCGTTTACCATCTCGGTCGACTTCGACGGCGACGACGCGGTCACGTGCCCGTTTCTCGAACGAACGCGGAGATCGATCTCGTCTTCTTCGGTTCCGCTCGAGTGATGGACGGCCGGCCGTCACTCGGTTCCGTCGGTGTCGAACGTCTCGGTTCCGTCGCGCCCGTCGGTGAACGTCACGCGAACGGATTCGGGCTTCCACGACGTCTCGACGCGGACCAACCGAATCTGTGGTGCCCAGTCGTCGGTCGTTCCCCGCCGGCGGATACAGATGTAGCAGTGGACGCGTTCGTTCTCGCGAACGACGTGAGTGACGCGCGCACTGGTCGACTGGCCGGAAGAGCCCACGACGATTCCGACCGCGAACGACTCGTCGAACGCCGTCCGTTCGAGACGCTCCCGGTCGTCGGCCGACAGCTCCACGTCGTTCTCGGATGCGATCCTCTCGGGAGGCTCGAACCGATCGATGTGAGCGGGCCGCGTCGCCAGTATCGCCGTCTCTCTACCGATCCATCGACTCAATGATCCCAGTTCCTCACTCTCGAACTCGAGGTGATCGGCGCGCAGCGAGGGCCGGGAACACCGCGTCGGAAGCGAACAGCCCGCGAACGTCGTCGTTCCGGCCGTCGCGAGGAGGGCACGGCGGCGCATGCCGATCACCTCGGCGGGAACCGGTAAGTGTCTTGCCGTGTTCGACCGAGGCCGCCTTCCGTTCGTCCGCCGACCGTGTCGGTTCGCACGCCTCGTCGTTTCGAGGCGGGACGGTACGCTTTTGCCCGCAACGCTTCGATACCCCGGTATGGATTCGGACGTACTCGAGCGAGCCGCGACGGTGATCCACGACGGCGAGTTGGTCGTCTATCCGACCGAGACCGTCTACGGGCTCGGGGCGGATGCGCTCACACCAGCGGCCGTCGAACGCGTGTTCTCGATCAAAGGACGCGATCGCTCGAAGCCGATCTCGCTCGCCGTCCCCCGATTCGACGTCGCACTCGAGGAGGGATACGTTCGTGCAACCGATCGAGAGCGCCGGTTCGCCGCCGAGTTCCTTCCCGGACCCGTTACGCTCCTCTGTGAACGACGAGCGCGTGTTCCGGGCGTCCTCACGGCCGACCGAGATCGGGTCGGCGTTCGGGTCCCCGACTGCAACCGTGCGCTTTCGCTGCTCGAGCGTCTCGACACCCCGATCACGTCGACGAGTGCGAACGTCAGTGGCGAGCCGAGCGCTCGTCGCGTCGAAGACATCGACGAGTCGGTTCGAAACGCCGCCGTCGTCCTCGACGGTGGGCAGACGCCGGGAACCGAGAGCACCGTCGTCGATCTCTCGACCGAGACGATCCACCGACGGGGTTCGAAAGCCGATCGGATCGACGCGTGGCTCACCGACAACTGATCACTCAGGGGCGGGGGTTTCCTCGCTGACTAAAGATGAACTCCGCCGACTGAGCGCTGTCCTCCTTCGATCCACGGGGATCGCTTCCGTGATCGGTGATACTTCCGTCCGCCCAGCCCTCGACAACGCATCACTCGCTTTTCGCGATTGCTATCACTGATCGCTAATAGTTTCAATAAAATGAATGTATTTATATACTGTCTGTCGGTGATGACTCATCATGACACGGCATGACGTACTCCTCAAAGTATCGGCACTGTTCGGATTCGCGTTCGGACTCGGACTCGGAGTCTATCAGACATTTACGCTCGATCCGATGATTTCGACCATGCACGACGGCGTTCCGTACTGGATGCGTGTGACCCACATTCACATTCTCGGGCTGTCGCTCGTCACGTTCGTGCTCTCGTTCGTGATCGACGACGCCTTCGAGTCCCATCGCGGGAAAGTCGCCTGGCTAACCGTTCTCGGCCAGTGGGGAACACCGCTGACACTCTATCCGGTCGTCGCCCTCGGGATCGTAGTCTTCGGCCCGATTCACAACCTCGTGTCGCTCCTCACGTTCGTCGTAGTTCTCGCGTTCGCGGTCGCGTACGCTCGATCGTGGTCGCAGGTGAGCGAACCCGATCGATAACGATCGCCTTCGCTCAGTACGTCCGATACGTCGCCGAGCCGATGTCGATCCGAACGAGCGCGTTTTCGTCGTAGGCGTCGGGCTTCACGTCGTATCGCTCGTTAATTCGTCGGCGGGCGGTAGCTGTTCGTTCGTCGTCCTCGATTACCGTCCCGGTCCCGAGCATCGTCACCACCCAGTCCGGATCTCCCGCATCGTCCGCCTGAATCGACAGGGCGACACGTGAATTTTCCCTGATGTTCTCGAGTTTCGTTCCCGTCGTCACGATTTCGATCACCTCGTTCTCGTACCGATACCAGACCGGTGCGACGTGTGGCAGTCCCTCCCGACAGGTCGCGAGATGTGCGATCGGTGTTTCGGTCTCGAGTCGCCGCTTCGCTTCCGGTGGAACGATCGCCATGGCTATCCTTGCGAGACCACGCGGGAAAACGATCACCGTGACAGTCCCGACTCTCGACCCAAACCGTCTTTGGATCGACGACCGTATCCTCGGGCGGCCGATGACGATCCACTCGCTCCGATTCGGACTCGGCATCCGACGATGACGAGCCCTATGAGTACCGAGGCCGACCTTCTATCCACACAGTAACAAGATTTCGCTAACAGACGAAAGAATACAATGTTCTGGTGCGCAGGAATTGAAAAAGTGGGGAATGAATGTACGAAAACGATCAGCCGAGGGAGACAGCGCATCAATGTGGTTCCGTAGCCCTCGTGTTGTTTCCACCGACATTAGACATCGGTCTCCTTGGAGTCCAAGGCGTCCAGACAGTCACCGCCGAGGAACCGATCATCCTCGAGGATTCCAGAGGAAACCTTCTGGAGATCGATGGCGAGTTGGGTCCAACCGTCGACCGAAAGCTCGAAGTGACCGGGACGGGCGTATCAGGTGAACGTAGTGTCCGATGAGAATAGACTGAGTCGCCGACAGCTACTCGTTCGAGGTGGTGGTGGCGTCAGCCTTATCGCCGGCGGCGTTGGCACCTACAACGAGATACTTGGCTATGACCGGTTGACGGGGACGAACGTCGTCCGACAAGACCTCGATCCGATAGTGAGCGAACATCTCGGGGCAGCAACGGACACGCTTACGACGGTTTCTGGACGACATATCGATCACGAGAACGGCGCACTCACCGTTCAGGAGGTGGCTGTCTCGAATGGGAGTGAGGCTGGAAATGGACCCAGCACTCTCACGTCATTCGAGTGGTCTGAAACCTCACCAGCGGAAGCAGCCAAACTCGACGAAGAATTAGGACTCGACACCGAGGGTAGCCCACTCGAGCAACTGACGACCGATCTCTCCGCACTCGAGGCGACAGAGATAGACTTCGTCTACGGTACGCTCGCGGAGTTTTTCGAGTACGCTCGAGAAGGAGAGTCACGACCGTATACCGTAGACGCACTGCGAGGACGTGTCGGTGGTGTCGATCCCGGCGTCCTCGAGGAGTTTACAGGAACACCAGCGTCCGACGTCGAAGCCCTCATCGACGGGTTGGCGGATGGCTTTCAGGAATTTACCACGTACGACGCCTCGCGGTACCTCGCCGGTTCGCTCGAGGATAACGTCCTGTTCGGCCGGGGCGACCTCCGCGCTCGATTCGAGTCACCGGCCGATTTCACTGCCATTGTCGGGGGTGAGAACGACGGTCTCGACTGTACGGAAATGAGCCGGCGAACGATCGAAGCTGTTCACACTGCGCATCCACTCGAGCAAACGGTGCCCGTCGTCGCAGGCTATGTCAGGGACCTTCGCCACTCCCATTTTTACGTGACGCTGGCGACGGTCACTCGTGTCGATGGCGAACTCGTAATTCCGGTGACGTTCGTCGATTACATGTACACGACGCTCGTCGACGATTTCCGACTCGACCGACTCGCACGTGTCGATCCGAGTGCATACGACCGCTATCACCGGGCCGACGAGATTCGGTGGTTCAGCTAGAGGAAACCGAGAGCAACTGCGCATCCCACCGGGGTAGCGACGGGTATCTACCAGATTTTAACCGCAGAAAGCAGCGGCGGAACACCACTACCGCCGACGAATTTGGTTATCATCTACGACGGACGGCCGTAAGTGCCAGCAGGGCTATGGAAACGAGTGCTGCGAGGACCCCAAAGCCTGGTTGCCCGTCGTCGAACTCGTCGTCATCGTCGCCAGCGGTATCATCGGCATCAGCTTCATCGTCGTCACCAGCGTCCTCGGAGACGGATTTTGTCCCCTCCACTTCGTCTACGAAGCTCTCTCCTTCCGCGATCACGACCCCGAAATCGTACATCCCTTCCTCTTCTGGGGCGGGGAGGGTGGCTTGGACGAGCTCGCCATCTCCGGCCTCGATGTCGAGGGCTTGTATCTCCGATGTCTCCTCGTCGAGATAGAACTCGGCCTCGACGGTCCCGTCTCCGTCCCCGTCGTTCTCGATCGTGACCCAGATGTCCACATCCGCTCCGGGTGCGGCCGTAATCGGCTCGGAATAAATAGCGCTCACGCGCCACTCGGGCTCTGGTCCTTCGACGATCATCGTCTCGGTTGTTTCCGCCTCACCGACGCTGATGGTGTACTCGTACTCACCCGCTTCGTCGGGAGCAATCAGCGAGAACTCGGCGTCGTCGGCTCTCCCAGCGTCTAACTCGAGAATTTCGGACTGGTCATCACCCTCGAGGTCGAGCGTGACGTTTGCATCGCCGGCCACGTCACCTTCGTTCGCAATGGTGACGATCACGCGCTCTTCATCGCCGGGCTCGAGAATCCCGTAGGCTGCGTCGACGTAGATGATGGTAAATTCAGGCAGTTCTCGCTCGGAAACTGATAAGTTCGTCGCGACCTCATCGTCAGCGGCGGTGATTTCGTACTCGCCCACGTCGTTGAACGTCTCGACGACCGATACCGTCTTTTCGTCTCCACCGTCGATCGTTACCGTTTCGTTTGCTAACTCGTCATCATTGGCCTCGAACCTGATCGTCTCCGTACCCGTTTCGTCGCCGTCGTTCTCGAGCGTCGCGGTAATCGCAACCGACTCGTTCTCCTCAATCTCGGTTTCGTTGAGTGAGAGGTCCGTCGTCGAGATGTCCGCGGGATCCGGTGATGGTGAAGGCGACGGTGAGGGCGATCCTGATGCGTTGATGGTTACCGATTCGGTATCGGTGTCGCTCTCACTCGAGACGGTGATGGTTCGGTCACCGTCGTCACCGCTCGACGTGGCCCAGGTGAGTGCAAACGAGTGGTCGCTTTCGCCACTGTCGACGTCCACCGCTGAGTGGTCTAAATCAGTCGAGGTGGTATCACTCGTGAGCGTGACGGTTTGCTCGCCGTCTGCACCCCAATTAGTGGCCTCAGCGGTCACGTCGAGGTCGTCACCCTCATCGACTGGCGAGTTCGTGTCTGTGATGTTCACTTCGTGGAACGGGCTGGTATCCTCCCACTCGAGGGCGGGGTAGTCGTCGGTGACGTGCCATGTTCCCTCACCGTCAGGAAACTCGAAGCCGTCCATGTTGTCGGTGGCTTTCAAGCCGGTCATTTCGGCGGTCGAGAGCGGTGTGCCACCGTCGGAGTCGGGCTGGTTGGTTGCGTCGATGTCCCAGTAGGATCTCTCGACTGAACCAGCGTTGTCTCCGACGAGACCACCGATGGTAGGTTCCTCACCCTTTACGGTACCGGTCGTAAAGGACTCAGCGATTAGGCCGCCACCGGCGTTTTCCTGGTTTAATCCGACCAGCCCGCCCACGTTCTCATCACCCTCGACGGGGCTGCTGGCGGTCGCGTTCCGTACGATCCCGTTGTGATTCCACCCGACGAGGCCGCCAACTTTCTTGTCCCCGTTCACCGTCCCGGATGCGAACGAGCCATCGACATCGCTCTCGGTACTTCCGACGAGGCCGCCAATATTTTCCTCACCTTCGACGGTCCCTGCCGCAGATGAATCGGTTATCCCCCCTCCCTGATCCGCAAATCCTAGTAAGCCGCCGACGTTCTCACTCCCTCCAGCAGCGACAGTAACATTCGCCCGGGAATCTATGATATCTCCGGAGCCACCTCCCAATTCCGTACTGTATCCAACGAGTCCGCCGACCGTTTCCCCTTCTTCAACTGTAACTGTCCCCTCGGCTGAAACGCTCTCAATTTCGGCATTGTTGCTTCCAATGAGACCACCAATTAGACGCCCAGAGTTCTCATCTGACTCGACTGTTACCGTCGCACTGACGTCGGTAACCGATCCACCCGTCGTCCGTCCGACGAGGCCCCCGACGTTCTCCTCACCGCTGACGGTCGCATCCTCGAGGTGGACATCTTCGATGGTCGCGTCTTCGTTCATCACACCAAAGAGGCCTACGTCGGATCCACCACTCTGGTTGATGTACAGATCCAAAATTGTGAAACCGTCTCCGTCGAAGGAACCCTCGAACGCGTCGTCGTTGTCGCCAATCGGCTCGAACCCGTCGCCGTCGTTCCAGTCTTCGGTGTCGCTCGCCTCGATGTCGTCAGTTAGAACGTAGTCTTCATCCAGTCCGTGCTCATTGATACATTGCAACTCACTGAGGGTTGAAACAGCATAAGCATCACCTCCCTCTAGGTAGGTGATTTCCTCACAATCGGGTTCGGTAGCGGCCACGGTGCCCGTGAGGGCGATTGAAGCGACAAAAACGGCGACTACGACCGTCCCAATCACTACCCCCCACCTCATCGCCAACCCTGGACTGACGCTGTGTTATTGTGGTTCGGCAACCGACGAGGATAACTGCAGTTGAACCACCGCTTCCACAGGGGTTCCCACCACCGTTCGATAGCAAAACATTGTCTGGAAATCATATATGTCAGTTGCTAACTGATCGTATATACTTACCGATGATCAAACAGTTCACAGATGAATAGTCTGTTCGTCGCGAACCATCACATACTTTTAAAAATCAGTCTCTAATATGCCAAGAAGTTACGAACGGAGACGACTGTTTCTTCGTCGGATTCCCGTTCTCGAGGGGTCGTACTGGCCCGCGTTCGAGACGTAATCTCGTCGAGGAAACGGGCCTTTCTCGGATGGCGATCTCTCACACCACCAACACCGACCCCGAAGAAGGAGGGCCTCGAACACACCGAGGGTGGCTACCAGACGACTCCGAAGGGGGCGGCCGTCTGCGACGTGACAGAGACCTATCTCGACACACTGGACGTACTCGAGTCGAACATGCGCGTCGAGTTGTGTTTTTTGCCGGATGCTCTGCCACGGAATCTCGACTTCGACGGCCACACGATCGATTCCTATCGTGAATCGGAGGGCCACGAGACGTTCGTCACCGAGGAGATCCAGTTTTCGTTCGCGATCCATGACCACACTCGTCGCACACAACGATGCCGGTATCCCAATCGTGCTAGTCGAAGGCGATTCGATCACGCTCCGAGGCTGACTCGAGAGGTATTTCAGACGTATCGAGCGCACGCAACGCCGGTTGACGGACTTCTCGAGGACTCGAACAGTATCCACAAGCGAGAGACCACGGAGATGAAGCTGGATACTGAGTTGCATCAGCTCGTGCGGTGTCGCTTCTCGCTCCACGACGTCTAACCGGATCTCTGGGCTGGATTCGGTGAGGATGGTGCGTTCGGGCATAAGCATCGCGAACGCCGCCGCCTCACTCGTTCAAACCCTAATCTGAACAGCACCCAGTAGATCGGGCACGAATTTAGTACAGATAGCGCTCGAACAAGACTCTATGAGCATCGTACAGGATCCCGAACACAGCGATGGAGCCCCAACGATCGAGGATACCGGTATCAGGGAAAAAGATATCGTAGTCGCCTACGAGCACAGCGGATACAAACCCGGCGAGATTACCCAGTTGTATCCGGATCCCCTGCTCGGTGATGTCCATCGCGCACTCGCCTATTACTATACTGTCGGACAGAACTATTTGAAGATCGGTCGCTCTCCTGCAGCCGTCTCCGATGGCGACGGCCGCGAATTTGTGACCGACTTCCCACTGACTTCTGTCCGACAGTATCAGTGGGGGAGGGTCTAAGAGCGGTTCACACTTCCAACGTCAGCGAGTTGGATCGAATCAGGTTGCATCGAGTTGCGGTGGGTGCGACAGCCGACACGGACCGGGGACGGATCGATTTCTCCTCGACGCCGTCCGGAACTGCCCCATCGTCTCGAGGCCGACGTCGTCGAACCGTTCGGACGCGTCCATCGAACCGGGCTGAAAATCGAAGTCGCCAGCAGGTACATGGCGCTCGACCGACTCTATCAGACATGGTCACTGAACGATATCGTTTTCGGTGTCACGACGTCGCAGATTGTGACGTGATCGTCTACAGCGAGTTCGAGGAGTCGATATACGAGGCCGCACGCTCTCATCTGAAGGATGTCCACGGGCGAGACGTCTCCGACGAAGACGTGGCACCATACATAGAACACCTGTCATAGATCCGTCCAGATCTGCGGAATCGGTTCCGTCGGCACATCGAACCCGACCGCGGACAGACGACAATCCGTTCCAGAGACTGCGTCCCGTTTTCGGAACTGTACTCGATAATCGCAATACGGCCTTAATACCGTGTGTGACCCACTCTCAAACGAAGGAGAACCGATGACGACAGACGACCTGCGACACACCGCAACACAGCGTAAGGGAGAGATCGAGCACGGTCTCGACGCCGGCGGCCACCTCGAGTTCATCGATTGGCTCGAGGCAAATCCGGAAGACGGAGCCCTCGAGTTCCGAGCGACGGGCGATACCGAAGCGGTTGCCAATCGCACCACCGCGACGATCGGTGACTGGGCCCTCGGCGGCGAGGAGATGGGAGGCGATCGAGAACACGTCCTCGAGTTCGGCCTTCCTCCGGAGTTAGAGGAGGCGATGGCGTACGTCGAGCCGACCGATCGGTACGAGGCCATCGAAGGCGCGCTCGCGGGACTCACCGCCTGCATCAACGGAACGATCGTGTGGAACGCGATCCGAGAGGGGATCGACGTCGACGAAGTCACGACGACCGTTCGTGCGCCCGTCGATCTTCGTGCCTTGTTCGGCATTCACGACGTCGAGAAGGTACACGACATGTACGGCGAACTCGAGATCGACGTCGACGTGACCGGTGATCTGAGCGCCGAAGAGCGATCGATGGTCCGTGAGTTCCCGAAGCGGTCCCCCGTCTACAACCTCGTGACGCTGGAACACCCGAACAGACCGCGCCTCGAGATTCACTCGACAGAGTGAGCACGACCCGTATTTTTACCCGGAACGCCTCGTGCGTTTGAGACCGTGGCGTCGTCCGATACCGGCGGAGGCTCGTGCACTCGGTGTCCGATACCGGCGGAGGCTCGAGCGCCCGCCTCTCGGTGGGGAGAGGCGCGGTCGAGCAACGGTTTCGAACTCGTCGGGGAGATTGCCTGACTGCGGTCGCAACCCGGTTATGCTCGCTCGTCGACGTCGTCCATCCGATTGCTGTAGTCCCAGCTATAGACCTCTCGAGGATCGATTCGAATGCAGACTTCCTCGCGGTCGTCGTCGAGTAACCGCCTGGCGAGGGCGGATTCGTCTCCGCCGAGATACCGGTCGACGAGCGCACGGAGAACCGCGGTGCCGTCGTCGGGCGAAACGGTGACGGTTCCGGTTCCCCTGATTCCCCGATAGGGAATCCGGTTCGTCGAAACGTCGAACGCGACTGCCGACTCGTCGCGAAGGAACCGTACCAGATGCGCACTCGCCTGCGTTGCACACTCGAGTGAGCCGTCGTGATAGCGATACCACAGCGTGACGAGCCACAATGATCCATCGGGCCTGTGGGTCGCCAGGCGGATCGGGACGGTGGCGTCTCGAAGGAAGGCCATGACTTCAGCTTCGGTCCACGAGCCGTTGAATTCGGTCACGTGGTTCCGTTTGCGTCGCAGATGCAAAGTTCGGATGGTGGCAGTCGTCGTTCGGTCCGCTGGTCGTATCCGATCACGAACCGTTCGCGTCTGATTCGACGGGAACCTCGATCGTCACGCTGGTTCCTCGCGGCTCACGATCGGCGTATTCGACGTCGGCATCCAGCTCGACCGCGGCCCACCTGATCATCCACATCCCGAGGCCGGAGCCGTGCTCGAGCGCCGTTTCACGACCTGATTTGACCGTGTCAACTTCGTGGAACGGAACTCCCGGACCGTCGTCCTCGATCGTGACGAGGAGGGTTTCGACTCCGACTCCAGGTTCACCGGGTTCATCGAGTTCGAGCGTTAGCCGCGCCCAGGCACCTCCGTTCGGACGCTCATGACCGTCGCTGTCGTGGTGTTGGAGAGCGTTCTCGAGGCTGTTTTCGACGATCGAGTGCAAGGCAGCGTGGCGAACCGGGACCGTTATCTCGCCGTTCGTTTCGGTGTCGATGGTCGCGGTCGGATACCGCTTGCGAAGATCGTCGGCGATTTGTTCGACGAGATCGGTCACCGAGACGGTCGTCGGTGACTCCTCGCCCAACAGTTCGTCGACGGAGCCCGATTTATCTCCGAGTGCTGCCAGCGAACCGCCGCTCTGTTCGATCGCCTCTGCCATCCTCGCCAGCTCCGGGTCGTCGATCCGCTCGGTGAGGATCGCACCGTACCCGTGGACGACGCTCGCGTCGTTTCGAAGGTTGTGACGCAGGATCCGATTGAGTACCTCGAGTTGTTGTCGGCGTCGTTCACGGCCGGTGATGTCGGAACAGACCACGATGTACCCGACGTGGGTTCCGTCAGGATCCGTAAGCGTCGAGGGCGAGATCGCGTACGTCCGCGGACTGTACGTCGATCCGACTTCGATCGGATCGATGTCGGCGCCCGATTCGACCGCGTCACCGATGTCCGCAGCCAGCAGATCGTCGACGGAGCGCTCGATCGCGTCGTCGGTCGAAACGCCGAGCATGGTTTCTGCGGCAGCGTTGAGGCGGACGACCTCGCGTTCCGCGGTGAGAACGAGGATCGGATCGGAGAGGTCGTCGATGGCCGACCGTTCGGCGGCGCGGACGGTCGTCGGGTTGCGCTCGAACATGTCGACGCGCCCGAACGCGTACGCATCGAGGACGACGTGGGGGAGAAACAGGATCGGCGCGAGGTTCAACTGCGGGACCGGACCGAGTTCGAACGTCCACGCGATCAGTGCCAGTCCGGGCGGAAGCGTACTCAGCGCGACCGCGGTCGTTTCGCGTCGAAACAGCGGGCCGTAACTGATGAAGGTATCGACGAGCAAGAAGACGCCGCTGGCGACGGCGAGCGTACAGACGGCGACGATCAGGTACGCCCACGGACCGAAGGTGTACGTGACAGTGGCGACGCCGAAGCTGGGCGACAACTCGAGACCGCTCCACACGAGTCCGTGACTCCCGTTCGTGACGACGACGAGACTCGAGAGAGCGCCGAACCCGACGAGGGCACGAAAAGGAATTTCGTGAACGATCTGTCCGCGGCCCGTATATTTGAGTGCGAAGCCGAGAAACGTGATTCCCGTCCAGACGATTCCAAGCCACGTCAGTGCCTCGAACGCAGTTCTAACCGTCACATCGAAAATCAGTAAAGAAAATCCATAGGAGACACACCAGATCGTCTGGGCGACGAAAACGCCGAGAAACCAGGTGACGCCCGGCTTTCCGCGGTGACGATACAGAAACGCACCGAGCGCTATCGAGCCGAGACCAGCACTGATCGACCCCACGACCGGCCAGCCAACGGGAAGACCAGTGCCAAACATCGACTCTCTACCGGTTTCTCGCCCTCACAAATGTGTCCACCGGATGACCGCCGCCTCGATGTCCGACATCGACTCCGACCGTGAGCCCCGACGGACGTCGCCAAACGGATTCTCGAGGGGGCTGTGGTCGGCGTCGACCGACGGCGGACCGGGTCGCTCTTTAAGTACCTCTCGTTCCAAGGTGTAGATACGAGGAGTATTTTATTCTCAGGAGCCGGAGGCGAGCGGTTTCGACGCCATCCACGCGCCGACGAGTGTGACTCGAGCGAGCATTTTTCCGTCTTCCTCTCGGACCGACAGACGAGATGAGAGACGACGGTGTCGAACCCGAATCGGACTCCGGACTCGAGGACGTATCGACGGTCGAAGGCCGACGAGAACCGGACCGTCGCCGCCGTCTCGAGACGCGGGCCGGCTCCGGCTCGCTCTCTCGAGCGGACGTACGGCGGGACTCGACGGTTCGTCGGTGGGGCGTCGTCACGCCGAGTGCGACCGTGATCGGTCGCCCCGACTCGCCGGAGGGTGACCTCTCGGAGAGCATTCGCCGCCTCCACGACGAACAGCACGCGGCGACGCCGGGGTACAGCGAGCGCGCACACCACCTCGATCGGTTGCGGACCACGCAGGCGTTGTGTAACGCACTCGAGGTAACACCCTGGCAGCGCGACCTCGCACTCGGCGTCATGGACGAAATCGATCTGACGGAGTTTGGCAGCCAGCGGGCGATCTCGAAGGTCGCGCTGGTCGTGATCAGACACGTCGTCGACGCGGACCGGCAGGCGTACTTCGGGCTCGACGACATCGACACCCAGGCACTGTCGGCCGATCGGATGGACGAACTCTTCGGTCAGTACCGCGCCCACGACATCACCGACGAGTCGACCTTCCGCCGTCTCGCCGGCCAGATCGGTCTCGATACGACCAGTCTGAACCGCCTCCGTCGCGTACTGCGGGCCCAGCTCGAGGACGAACTACCGGCGTACGGACGAAACCCCTACCGCGATCCCAACCTCCCCGAACCGAGTCTGGGGAGTGACGAACCCGACGTCGATGAGACTCCGGGGTGACGAACCTACTGCTGATGTGAGGAGTCGCCAACTCAGCGTTGATCCGAGAGATCACAACTCGGCGCTAAGCGTCCCTCACTCGAGTTTCTCGAGTCCTCGGAAGAAGTCCGCCTTCGGTCCGACGAGCCTGACGGGTTCGTCCGCGAGCGAGACGGAGACCGCGACCGGTGGCTCGAGGCGTCGCCGGTTGCGGCCGTCGCTGATCACGTAGGCCGTCTCGACGTCGGAGACGGTGAGCGTGAGTTCGGAATCGGGTTCGACGACCAGCGGCGGCATCGAGTCGATCGCGGCCATCTGCGTGACGATCAGGGCGTCGGTCGACGGGTGAACGAGCGGTCCTCCCTCGCTCAAATTGTACGCGGTCGAACCCGTCGGGGTCGCGACGAGGACGCCATCGGAGTGATTCTCGGCGTATCGTTCGCCGTCGATTCGAACCTCGATCGTCGCACCGCCGCCGTGGCCGCGACGCGGTCCGTGAACGACGATCTCGTTGAGTGCGGGCTCGAGTGTCCAGTCGTTCTCGCAGGTCGCCTGCAGTCGGTCGAGCGTTCGGCCCTCGGCTGGATTTCCCCGCCGATACTGCTCGACGAGGGTCGTGACGGCTTCGACGGCGTCTTCGGGGGAGACGGCGTTGAGAAAGCCGACCTCACCGAGGTTGACTCCGAGGATCGGCGTCGAGCCGACTTCGCGTGCGACGAACAGGAGCGTTCCGTCGCCGCCGATACTCACCACGAGATCGCGACCGGCCATCGCATCGACTGGCACGGAAGTCGCATCGACGGCTTCGCCGGTCGCTTCGTCGACGACGAGGTCGTCTCCCTCGCGATCGAATCCGAGGGCGTCGACCAGCGCTTCGGTGAGTTCCTGTGCTCGCTCGTTACCACGTTGGGCGACGATTCCGACGGCGGCGTCCATCGTCGGCGGATACCCGTTCCGGGGTCAAAAAGCCACGCTTCGGCCGGCAACAACATTCATCCCGCTGGACTGACTGCACGTAGGTGAACGAGCCGTCTTTATCGCTCTCGAGGAGTGCCGAGAGCGGGTGATGCACACGCCACCGAGAAGGGGTTCGCCTTCGACGAGTACGTCCCGGACGACCGTCTCGCGATCGAGCTTCAAAAGATCAGGGACGCAAATCACGCCCGCGAGAAAAAGCCATACGGAATCACCGGTGACGGACTCTCGGTGTACCAGCAGGGCAACCTCTTTTGAGCGGCGAGCGCGCCACATTCGGATCGGTAAACGCGTCTTTCGCCGTCGAAGCTGTCTGTTCGCCCTCCATACTTTTGCGCCCGTGTCCGCCACGTCGAACACGGTCCAGCGGACGGCGAGCGACGAAACGCGTTCCCGCGACGACGTAGCAGCGTACATCGAACACCTCGCAGAGGTGTTTGCGACCGTCGACTGTACGACCGACGTCGTCGAACGGACCTCGATGCACCGGGGCGAAACTATCTTTGAACAGCGAGAGAATCCCACCGTTTACGGTGGGCGTGAATCGCGTCGCTGGACGACACAATCTACTGTCGGTGGCAGGCTGGATATTCCACGATAATCCATACTATTAAGTTGGATTATATACATAGGCTATACATGGCGATCGAGGTCACTCGAACCTATGTTGGTTCCATCCAGAACCAGCGACAGGTCTGCGATGGGCTCGATTTGCTCGGCGACGCTGCCTCAAAAATCTGGAACGTCGCACGCTGGACAGCCGACCGTATCTGGGATGCAACTGGCGAAGTCCCAGACGAAAGCTCGCTCAAAGCGTATATGAAAAACCAGCCATGCTGGAAAGACCTGAACGCACAATCAAGTCAGAAAGTCATCGAAGAACTTTCTGACGCTTTCCAGTCGTGGTTCGACCTGCGACAGAACGACCTAGAGGCGAATCCGCCCGGCTACCGCAAACACGGCGACAAACGACCCAAGAGTACGGTCACGTTCAAAGCAGATGGCTTCAAACACGACCCCGAGAACAATCGCGTCCGACTGTCGAAAGGGTCGAATCTGAAAGAAACGTGGGCGGACTTCATTCTCTGCGAGTATCAGGCTCGCCCCGACGTTGACCTCACCGAAGTCAACACGGTACAGAACGTTCGTGCCGTTTGGAACGGCGACGAGTGGGAACTGCACTTCGTCTGCAAAGTCGAACTCGAAACCAACGATTCCGCAGGCGATGGCGTTGCAGGGATCGACCTCGGCATCAAGAACATCGCCACGGTCGCGTTCCCCGACGAGTACGTCCTGTACCCCGGCAACTCGCTTAAACAGGACAAGCACCACTTCACGCGAGCAGAGTACGACACCGAGGGTGAGAACGGCCCGTCTGAGAAATCGGTGTGGGCGCGTCGAAAGCTCACAGAACGGGAGACACACTTCTACCACGTCCTCACGGACACCATTATCACCAAGTGTGTTGAACGCGGTGTTGGGACGCTGGCAGTGAGTTGGCCTGAAGACGTGCGTGAGTCCGACTGGGGGAAGATCGGCAATAAGAAGTTGCACTCGTGGGCGTTCGACCGCATCTATCAGTACCTCGCGTACAAGGGTGAGACACGTGGTGTCGAAGTGCTGAAAGAAAACGAGTGGGACACCTCGAAAACGTGCTCACGGTGTGGCGACGATACGAGATCGAACCGCGTAGAGCGTGGGCTGTACGTCTGTTCGTCGTGTGAGTTGGTAGCCAATGCGGATTGCAACGGGGCGGAGAATATGCGCCAGAAGATAACTCCGAGTCCTCACGGCGAGGATAGGAGTAACGGCTGTGTGGCACAGCCATCGGTACACCTGTTCGACCGCGAGAGCGGGATGTTTCGCACGAGAGAACAGATCGTGTCGTAGACCGGCAAATATCCCAACCTGCGGGACGGGAAGCCGCGCCCTTCAGGGCGCGGAGGATGTCACCGAGATCGAACTGAGCTGGAAGCCCTGAGCGCGGTCGTCGATGCGTTCGTTCCGGAAAACGGGAATCGATAGCGAAGTTCTTGGTCCTGTGGACACGTAGTTCGAACCGATGTACGAGACGATCCTCTTTCCGACCGATGGGAGCGATCACGCAGCGCGCGTCGCAGAACACGCGATCGACGTCGCTGAGACTCGAGAGGCGACGCTACACGTGCTGTCGGTCGTCGACGACCGCGCGTTTCTCGTCCTCGATGACGACCGAATCGAACACGTTCGGAAAGACCTTCGATCGAACGCGCTCGAGGCGACCGACGAGGCAGCGACACGGGCGACGGATGCGGGTCTCGAGGTCGAGACCGCCGTCGACACCGGTAATCCCGCGGAGTGTATCGTCGACTACGCTGCGACCAACGACGTCGATCTGATCGTCATGGGAACCAGCGGAGACGAGTACGAGACGAACGTGGTCGGCAGCGTGTCCCAGCGGGTCGTCCGAACGGCACCCGTTCCGGTCACGACGATCGGTCCTGGCATCTGAGACGGTCCGCTGTCAGTCAGGTCAGTACCGATGCGACCGCGACCGTCCGCCGTCGCACCGGTAACACGTTCCAGCAATCCGTACGAGTTCCTGAGACCTCTCGTAATCGTTAGACTCAGTCGCTCACCGCCGGCGCTCGAGCGGCCAGCACCGGGCGTGCTCACCGCCGGTTCGCGAGCGGAGGTGAAGTGACGGTACACGTCTCCGATATCGCATCGGTTGCAACGATAGCAGATAGGAGGACGTCGTTCGATGACCATATGAAAACCCAGGATAGGTTAAAGTGTCCCGCGTTACTCTCATCCGAGGAATGCGCCGTTCGATCGTCGTTGCCGTGATCCTGTTCGCAATCGCGTTTCTCTTTATCGGCGGTCCCTCGCTTTTGTTCTCTCCGTCGGCGGACGACGTCGTTCCAGAGGAACAATCGCAAGAGGAGCCGGAGATCGTTTCGATTTCCGACAGCGAGAGCGGGTTCTGGCCGTATCTCAACGCCCGCGAGGCCCACGAGAAGCGAAGCCCGCTCAACGTCGTCGTCAGGGGCGAATCGACCGAAGTCGTGAGGCTATTAGCCGAACACGGCGACGGCGACTGGGAGGAAGCCGACCACGACCACTTCGAAGCCGAAGACCTCCTCGATCTGCCGGACAACGAATCCGAAACCGAGGGGACCTCCACCTCGAACCACACGGCTGGGTCGGACGCGGCGGACCCGGAAGCCGAAACCGCGGTCGAGCAGCTTCGACCGGTGTCTCCGACCGACATTCCCTGGTCACACGCTGACGGTGCGACTCGACTGGCCTATCTCGATCCCGGTCCCGGCGAAGAGACGTACTGGACGACCGAAACGCTCCAGCTCGAGGACGGCGAGTACTACGGGTACCGGTACCACATCCGGCTCTACGAGAGCCCGAATCCCGATGATCAGTGGGTCGTCATGCAGACGCACTCGGAACACTTCGACTGGTTCACCCTTCGTCACCGAGTCGACGGCGTCGAAGCCGCCCAGTCGCGACTCGAGCGCGACCTGATGGCGATTCCGGGCGTCGACGTTCAGGAGGACGTCCGACGGATTTACCTCGACAACAGCGGTCCAGCGGATGCGGACGGCTGGGCGACCAAGGTCGATCTCACGGCGATGGCGATCGTTCCGTTCGCGTTCGGTCTCGTTGCGAGGCGGCAGTCTACAGCCGAACACGCGGGTGTCGGAATCCAGGAACGAGCCGACGACGCCATCGACAGTCGGATCAGCGAACACGACCGCGAACGCGTCGCTGCAGCCTCCGACCGGATCGAGGCGAACCACCTCATCCTCGCTGCGACGATCATCGCCGTCGTCCTCGGGGTCAGAATCGCCGGCATCGGGCTCGACCGAACTGTCGACGCGCTCACGGTTCACATGATCGCGGCCCTGCTGTATCCGGTCATCGCTATCGGACTGCCCGCCGTCACGTACGCGATCGCGAACGGCCTCGAGCGACGACTCGATGCCGCCATCGCAGCCTCGCTCTCGCTCGTCGTCGCGATCTGGCTCGATTACACGCTCCTCGGAGTGGACGTCCTGCCGATCGACGTCATCGTCCAGCGAGCGCTCGTCGTCGTCGCACTCGGCCTCATCGCCGGCGGGGCGGCGAGGCGAGCGACCCGCGACTCGAGGCTGAACGATATGCTGATCGCTGGCATGATGCTGTGGATACTCGTACTGGGCGGGACGTTACTCGGATATCTCTGAGCCTGTTCCGACGCTCTCGGTCCCCTGTAACCGGAAACTCGACGCTCGTCCACTTTTTCGCGGGGAGGGGAGGCTATTAGGACGGGCCGGCCGTACCGTTATTCGATGCTCGACCTTCGTTTCTCCGACGCGGAACTGGAACGCCACCGCGAACACATCACCGGCTTCGTTCGTGATCGCGTCGACGCCGCCGGGGTCGACGGCGCAGTGCTCGGACTCTCCGGTGGAATCGATAGTACGCTCACCGCGTATCTCACCGCCGAGGCGCTCGGCTCGGAGAACCTTCACGGCCTCGTCCTTCCGGCGACCGTCAGCGGCGACGAGAACATGAGCGACGCCGAGCGGGTCGCGCGAGATCTCGAGATCAGCTACGACGTCCTCGAGATCGAACCGGTCGTGGACTCGTTGCTCGCTGTCTACCCCGAAGCCGAAGGCGATCGGGAAGCCGTCGGAAACGCTCGAGCCCGCGTTCGAGCCGTACTCAACTATCTCGTTGCCAACCACGAGAGGCGTCTCGTGATCGGCACGGGAAATCGAAGCGAAGCCGCAGTCGGCTATTTCACCAAGTACGGCGACGGTGCCGTCGACTGTCATCCGATCGGGAACCTCTACAAAAAGCAGGTGCGTCAGCTCGCCCGTCACGTCGGCGTTCCGGCAGACCTGGCGACGAAGACTCCGACCGCCGAGCTGTGGGCCGATCAGACCGACGAAGAGGAGATGGGGATCGGCTACGACACCCTCGATTCGATCCTTGCAACGCACATCGACGGACCGCTCTCGGTCGCCGCGACCTGCCGAGCGCTCGAGGTCGACGCGGAAACCGTCGAGCAGGTTCGCCGGATGCACGACCGCAGTGAACACAAGCGAACGGTTCCGCCGGCACCGGAGCCGATCGAGTAATCGCTCTGGGGGTAGGACGGAACCAACTCTTGCGAGTAGTGGACGGCTCACTCACGCGCATCGGCGTCGAGCGCGATGGCCCTGGCCGCGGTCGCCTTGAACGCCGCGAGGATCCGTTTTCCGTCCTCGAGTTCGAGTCGGTCGGCGCTGGTTTTGGTAACGAGAGCCTGAACGGTACAGTCGTCGTCGAGGCGGATCGTGACCCTGGTGATCGCATCTCCGGACTCGAGTCGCTCGATCGTTCCCGAAAACCGATTCCGAAGGCTCGTCTCCGGCGGTTCCGATGGCTGAGATGGGGCGGTGAGGATGACGCTGTCGGATCGGACGGTGATCCGTACCTCGCGTGCCCCCTCGGGAACCAGCGCCACGATCGGTCCGGCGTCCGTCCCCGAGTCGTGGCCGCGAGAGACGAACGTCGAATCCGTTCTCTTCTGCCGGCCGGCGGGTGGAACCACGGTATTTATCTAGCCCGTGAGTCCTTCTATGGAGTATGCGACTGTTGTTCATTCATTCGGATCATCTAACGTTTGAGACGACCGATACGGCGGGTCCGGACGGTCTCGCAGAGACCGAGGGGGTGCCGATGTCCGGAGAGATGGAAGAGTGCGTCACGGCCTTTCTCACCGTCGAATCGGACGACGAAAACGATCTCGATGGCGTCGTCCAGAACGCCGTATCAGAACTGGAAGACGTCACCGGCCAGTTGAACACGCACAACATCGTCCTCTATCCCTACGCCCATCTCAGCGAGGATCTGGCGAGTCCGGACGCTGCCAAGACCGTCATGCGATCGCTCGAGACCGAACTCGAGGCCAAAAACTACGAGATCCTCCGTGCGCCGTTTGGCTGGTACAAATCCTTCGAGATCTCCTGTAAGGGCCACCCGCTGTCGGAGCTGTCACGCCACGTCACGAGTCACCACGGTGACGTCGAGGGCGACGGCGAGGACGAGCCCGAGGACGAAGACGAAGAGCGCGAGCCGAGCGAGTGGCACCTCCTGACGCCGGAGGGCGACCTCGAGGATCCCCTCGAGCGAAAGACCGGCGTGAGCGAGGACATGCAGGCGTTCATCGAGGACGAAGTCGAGGGCGTCACCGCGAGCAAGGGCGAGGAACCGGCGCATCTTTCGTTGATGCAGGAGAAAGAACTCGTCGACTACGATCCCCTTTCTGACGTCGGGAACCTGCGATACTACCCGCGCGGAAAGTTCGTCCGCGACTCGCTGATGGAGTACGTCAACGATCTCGTCGTCGATTACGGTGGAATGCCCGTCGAGACGCCGATCATGTACGATCTCGGGGTTCGCGCGATCGACGAACACGCCGGCAAGTTCGGTGAGCGCCAGTATCGCTTCGAGAGCGGAAACCGAAAGATGATGCTCCGATTCGCCGCCTGTTTCGGCCAGTTCTCGATCATGCGGGACATGTTCATCTCCGAGAACGACCTCCCGCTTCGGGTCTATGAGATGAGTACCTACTCGTTCCGCCGCGAACAGAAAGGCGAGGTCATGGGACTCAAGCGCCAGCGTGCGTTCACCATGCCAGACATGCACACCGCGACGGCCGACATCGAACAGGCCAAAGACGAGTTCCAGGCACAGGCGAACCTCTCGCTCGAGTCCAGTTCCGACCTCGGGCTCAACTACGTCGTCGCCTTCCGGCTCACCGAGGAGTTCTTCGACGACCACCGCGAGTGGGTCGAAGAGGTCGTCGCGGACATCGACGAACCGGTGTTGCTCGAGGTGTTGCCCGAACGCCACCACTACTGGTCGGCCAAGATCGACCTCGCGGCGATCGACGCCCTCGGCCGACCCATCGAGAATCCGACGGTCCAGATCGACGTCGAGAGCGCAGAGCGCTTCGACATCACCTACAACACGGGCGAGTCCTCCCACAACCCGATCATCCTCCACTACTCCCCCAGCGGCGGGATCGAGCGCGTGATGGCCGCGCTCCTAGAGCAGACGGCACGCCAGGAGACGGCGAGTCTGCCGACCTGGCTCTCCCCGACGCAGGTTCGGTTCATCCCCGTCGGGGACGAACACGTCGACTTCTGTGACGAGCTCGTAGACGAACTCACGGAGTCGGGAATCCGTGCCGATATCGACGAGCGAAACGAGTCCGTCGGCAAGCGGATCGCGACGGCCGAAACGGACTGGGTACCCTACTACGCGGTCGTTGGCGACGACGAAGTCGACGATCCCGTCTTCGGTATCAACCTGCGCGGCGAGGACGACGAACGCGAGATGAACCTCGAGGAACTCGCGGCCGCCGTCCTCGATGACGTCGATCAGAAACCGAACAAGAAACGGTACCTGCCACGCTACATCAGCGACCACCCCAACTTCACGTGATTTCGGGCTTCAGTGATCGAGACCGGGTCGCTGGAAGGTCGTCTCACCCCCGGCGGGCCGTACCAGCGCGTCTTCGATCTGTGGTGCGGCCAGAATCTCGTTTCGCCGCTGATCGTCCTCACTCCGGAAGTAGTAGGTGTCCGCACAGCCCGCAACCATCTCCGAGAGTGGCCGGTTCTCGTCGTGGACGACGGAAACGAGATCCCCTGTGACGGCGACTAGCACCGTACTCGGGGGTTTCCTAAACGCCTGTCTGAGCTGCTCGACGGTACAGTCCGCGGGAAGTTCGATGTGTACACCGTCGATCGTCGCCCAACGCGTTTCCATGGCCGTCCGTAACCGACACCGCCATTATACGCTTTTGCGCGCAGCTACCGGCCGCCGCTGTTTTCGTCGGCGTCGTAGGCGTCGATTCCGCCGCCAGCTCGGAGCCTCCGACAGTATTAGGCCGGTCGCGCACACAGTCTCGAGTGTGAGCGAGAACCGCGTCGTTCAGGGGCGAATGGTCACGGCAAAGTCACTCGCGGAGCTGATCGAAGGCGAGTCGGTGATGGAAGCGGAAGCGATTACGGAGGCGGATCGGGACTGTCCGGACTGTGGCGGCTCCGTCCTGGAGGTGGGCTACATGCCCTCCGTTACCGCGTTCGTCACCGGTCGAAAGTGTCAGGACTGCGACTGGCGGGAGGTCGAACGCGACTGAATCTGCTCGAATTTGCGAGCCCGATTACGTCGTCCGGTCTGGACCGCAGCCGTTCGACTCACCGATCCTCACCACACGAGCCACTCGAGCGCGAGGACGACCCCGGCGAGGAAAACGTGCTCGCCGTCGACGACGAAACCGTAGAACAGCGGCCCTCGATCCGGCGTCGCAAACGGGATGTAGCCGGCGACGTAGCCGTTCATCGCGAGGACGACGAGAAACTCACCGGTCAGGACGTCGGTCCAGACGAGGCCGATGACGCCCGTCGCGACGACCACGTTGGCTGCTTGCGAGAGTCGTCTGGTCGATCGGAGGCCGAGCCTGTTTGGAACCGTCGCGATCCCCTCAGCGCGGTCGCCGGCCACGTCTTTGACGTCGAAGATCACGGCGGCGATCGTGATCATGACCGTCACGTACCCCGCCAGAAACAGGACGGAGAGATCCGCGAGCTGTCCGTAGTAGTAGCCGACGCCGAGCGGGATCACACCCCAGGCGAGGCCGACGAAGCAGTTCTTTACGAGAAAGATCCGTTTCAGTCCGCCCAGTGAATACAGCAGCGCAACGGGAACCGGGAGCAACAGATACAGCGCGCCCGGGAGATCGAGTCCGACCGCCGTCGCGATCGCACCGAGATAGAGGACGATCCCGAGAGCGAGCCAGAACCGCCCGTACCGTCTCGTGAACGCCGCTCGCCGCGGGACGTTTCGCTCGTCCTCCTCGAGATCGGTGAATCGGTTGACCGTGTAAACGAACATCGTGGCCGCGAAGACGACGAACAGCGGGAAGAACTCGAGCGAAAGCCCGACGAGAACCATCGTCGTGACGGCCACGCTCACCGTCGCCAGCGAAATGAAGAGGTTGGCGTGAACAAGCAGCCGGAGCCAGCCCGTCACCGACGATACGCGCCGTTCGTTTCTCCGGCTGGTGTTCGTGTTCGTCACGTCAGTTCGGCTCCCGCGGGAACCCGTTCACCTCGTCCGGTGTAGCGGTCGAACGGACTTGGGCGTTGTGGGGAACGCGCCCGTCGACGGCACTCTGACCGGATCCGTGCGGTTCGTTCAGATTTCGAGAATGTCGTCTTCGTCGTCTTCGGGTACGACCAGCGAGCCGTCGAGGACGGTCACGCCGCGGCCGCCGACCCGGACGTCTCGATCGACGCGGACTCGGACCGATCCCGGCCGATCGACGTAGTGCCCCTGCTCGAGGCGCAACTCGTCGGGCAGATCGTCGTCGAACGCGCCGAAGTGATCGAGGTAGGCACCGACCGCACCGCTTGCCGTTCCGGTGACCGGATCCTCCGGAACGCCGGCACCGGGTGCGAACATTCGTCCGTGGAGCGTCGATTCGGCCTCGAGTGCGTCGAACGTAAAGAGATAGACGCCGGTAGCCTCGATCGAATCGGTGAGCGCTTCGATCGCGTCCATGTCCGGCGCGGCGTTTCCGAGATCGGAGAGGTACGTGATCGGAACGATAAGGAACGGAAGGCCGGTCGAAGCGACCGCCAGCGGGATGTCGTCGCTTGCCCCTTCGAGTGCGGCTCGATCCACCCCGAGCGCCTCGGCGGTCCGGGCGTAGCCGACATCGACCTCGCGAACCGTGGGTGCCTCCTGGGTCATCCAGACGGTTCCGTCCGCGCCGACGTCGATCTCCAGGACGCCGACGTTCGTCTCGAGCGTGCTCGTTCCCGGATCGAGACCCTCCTCGCGCAGGTGGGTGAACGAGGCGATCGTCGCGTGACCACAGAGGTCGACTTCCTGTGCTGGCGTGAAGTACCGCACCCGACGATCTGCCTCGGCGCTGTCCCGTAAAAACGCCGTCTCGCTGAGCGCCATCTCGTTCGCGATGGCCTGCATCTGGCCCCTCGAGAGGTCGTCCGCGTCCGGGACGACGCCGGCTGGATTCCCCGTACACGGTTCGTCGGTGAACGCGTCGACCTGACGGACCCGAATCGTGTCCATACGAAACGCTGACGCGCGGCGTTCTTCGCTCTTTTCACTTCCGTCGCCGCGAGCGTGCGATCGATATCAGTCGTCACCCGCCCGCTCGACCAGCGCATCCTCGCCCGTCTCGTCTTTCGACGGGACGCTCGAGTCGTGCGTGCCGACCGGCGGCAGGTTCACCTCCGCTGCGGGCGACGACTCGAGATCCGTCGTGGTCTCGAGTTCGGACATCTCGCCGTCCTCGACGTCGCGGGCGTCCTGGTCGATCCGCATCGAACAGAAGTCGACGCCACACATCGAGCAAAAGCGTGCTTCCTTGTAGTTGTCGCCGGGTAGCGTCTGATCGTGGTAGTCTCGAGCACGGTCCGGATCGAGCGCGAGGCGGAACTGCTCTCGCCAGTCGAAGTCGTATCTGGCCTCAGAGAGCGCGTCGTCCCAGTCTCGAGCGCCGGGTAACCCGTTGGCCACGTCGCCCGAGTGGGCGGCGATCCGGTAGGCGGCGAGTCCGTCCCGGACGTCTTCTTCTTCGGGGAGGCCGAGGTGTTCTTTCGGGGTGACGTAACAGAGCATCGCTGCACCGGCCTGGGCCGCCATCGCCGCACCGATCGCGCTCGTGATGTGGTCGTAGCCGGGTGCGATGTCCGTGACGAGCGGTCCGAGGACGTAGAAGGGAGCGCCGTCGCAGACGTCCTGTTGGCGAGCGATGTTCTCAGCGACGCGGTGCATCGGCACGTGGCCGGGCCCTTCGACCATCACCTGAACGTCGTGATCCCAAGCGATTCTGGTCAACTCGCCGAGCGTGTCGAGTTCGGCGTACTGCGCCTCGTCGCAGGCGTCCGCGAGCGAGCCCGGCCGGAGACTGTCCCCGAGACTGAACGTCACGTCGTGCTCTGCGAAAATCTCACAGATGTCGTCGTAGACCCGAAACAGCGGGTTCTGCTCGCCGCGTTCTTCCATCCACTGCGCCATGATCGAGCCGCCCCTGGAGACGATCCCCGTCTTCCGCCCGTCGGTCAGCGGCAGGTGTTCCGCGAGGATGCCCGCGTGGATCGTCATGTAGTCGACGCCCTGTTCGGCCTGCTTTTCGATGACCGCGAGCAACAGCTCCGTCGTGATCTCTTCGGGGCTCTCGGCCCGTTTGACGGCCTCGTACAGCGGCACCGTCCCGATCGGAATCGGGGAGTGTTCGACGTGCGCCTCGCGGATCTCGTCTAAGTCGCTTCCCGTTCCCAGATCCATCACCGTATCCGCTCCGTAGTGAACCGCGGTGTGGAGTTTCTCGAGTTCGGTCTCGAGGTCGCTCGTCGTCTCGCTGTTGCCGATGTTCGCGTTAACTTTCGTAGAGAACTCGCGACCGATAATCATCGGATCGAGCGCGTCGTGGTTTCTGTTCGCCGGAATCACGGCCTGTCCCTCCGCGACCTGCTCGCGAACGAACTCCGGATCGCGGTTCTCGCGTTCGGCTACGCGTTCTATCTCCGTCGTGATCTCTCCCGAACGGGCGGCTGCGATCTGCGTGTTCGCCATCAATAACTAGGTTGTATTATCCAGTTATAAATAACTAGCTGATGTGCTATCGAGACGGCGAGTGTCGTATCATACATTCCAGACATGTTTTTCGGATGTTACTCGGGCCGTATTAGACGAATCACTCCCAGTCCGTTCCAGTGGGCCACGAACGGTCTGCGATCGCATCGGTACGCAGCTACACCGGTACGTATCAGCCCACTTATGGGGATTGCCGCCCAGATGCTCGAGTAGGTGGCCATCCGATGTCCGATCTACCGGACGATTTCGATTGCACGATCACGAACTGGGAGTACATCTACAGCCTCTGTCGGGACGTCAGCGACGAGGTCCGCCGCGACGAGTTCGAACCCGACGTCATCGTCGCCCTCGCGCGGGGCGGCTGGTTCGCGGGTCGGTGTCTCTGTGATTTCCTCGGGCTGGACGATTTGACGAGCCTGAAGATGGAACACTACGTCGGAACGGCGGAGAAAACCGGCGAGCCGACCGTCAGATATCCGATGCCCGAAGGCAGCGTCGAGGGAAAAGACGTCCTCGTCATCGACGACATCGCAGATACC
The DNA here is from genome assembly GCF_003841485.1 of Natrarchaeobius halalkaliphilus. NCBI lineage: Archaea > Methanobacteriati > Methanobacteriota > Halobacteria > Halobacteriales > Natrialbaceae > Natrarchaeobius > Natrarchaeobius halalkaliphilus. The sequence goes on from NZ_REFY01000001.1 coordinate 98,654, forward strand.
GGCGGATCGATCGAGCGAGCCTTCGAATACGTCGACGACCGCAACGCGGGCGAGGTCCGTACCGCGACGCTTCAGCTCCTTCAGACCAGCGAGTTCGAACCGGACTACATCGGGGAGCGACTCGAGGAGTGGACCTGGGTCGTTTACCCGTGGAACTTCCTCGAGGACATGATCGACCTGATCACGGGCGCGATGGACCGCGCCGATCAGGAGACGTTTACGCCCGACGAGATCAGACACTACCTCGCAGAGTATCACAGCGTCGAGCGCATCGAGATGGAGATCGCTCAGCCCAACCGGGTGCCGGAAGTCCTCGCGGAGATGGAACGGCGAGACGTCATCGAGATGCACCGCTCCGGCGAGTGGGCGTTGCGCTCCGAGTGAGCGGTCGGGATACGACCGTCAGAGCAGCCCCGAGAGGAACGTCGCTCCGGTCACCGAGAGGACGGTGATGACGACGGTCCAGAGTGCGATGCTCGCGGTCATCCAGACGATCGCTGATTGGCGTGTCGCACCCAAGCCGACGGCGATGAGCGCACCGACGTGGACGCCGGTTACTATCGGTGCGCTCAACGCCAACCCTGGGAGTCCGTAGGAGTCCCAGACCCGTTTTGCCCGCCGTCTTCGTTTCGACGGGGGCGAATCCGATCGTCGAGCGGCGAGCATCGAACGGACGCGGTCGGACGCGACGAGCAGGACGTACACCGGCATCACGTTTCCGGCGAACGCAACGCTGGCGACGAGAATCGGGTTCAATCCGAGGGCGACGCCGATCGGTATGACGATGAGTATCTCGAGAAGCGGCGTGGCTGCCAGGAGAAAGACGAGCAAGTACTGTCCGATGCCGTCGCTCTCGGAGAGCAACTCGCGTGCGCGCTCCTCCGCGCCAGCGAACAGGATATCCACGCTGGCGAACTGGAGGGATGGTGTGGAGAACAGCGCTCCCGAGAGCGCCGACGAAGGTCCGTCGATCATACTCGAACCACGGGAGCCGTCGCGTATAGGTGCTGCTGAACGCGACGACTGGACCGACCGTCTCGCCGGTCGACGAGCACACCGGCCGTCTCCACTCTCCGGAACGAACCGATCACTCCGCGACGGACTCGCCCTCCGCCGCGGCGCTCGTCCCGTCCGTTTCCGTTCCGGATTCGTCGGTCGAGTTGTCGACGATCGATTCCTTCCACGTCCCGCGGCTGAACCAGGCGACCGCCGCGATCGCGCCGACGACGTCGCCCAGGACGACCCCCATCCAGATGCCGGTCGTCCCCCACCCGGCGACGAAGATAAGGTAGTAGGAGGCCGGAATTCGAACGATCCACAGCCCGAGGACGGCGAAGACGAGCGCCGTCTTCGTGTTCCCGGCACCCCGGAACGCGCCCAGGAACACCTGCATGACGCCCATGAAGACGAACGCGAACGCGGCGAACTGAAGGTAGGTCACGCCGTAGTCGATAGTCGCCGCTCGTCCCTCGGCTTCGGCCGTGAGAAACACCGAAACGAACGGCTCCGGAAAGAGGAACGCGATCAGTCCCGCGATGGCCATGATCGAGCCGACGACGGCCGCCCCCAGCCACGTCGCTGACGACGCACGCTCCGGCCTGTCGGCACCGAGGTTCTGTCCGACGATCGAGTCCATCGCCTGTCCCATCCCCATCGCCGGCAAGAACGCGAGCGAGATGAGCCGGTTTCCGAGGCCGTAGGCTGCCACGACCGCCGGCGGGAAGGTCACGACGATGGCGGTCATCGTGACCATCGCCAGCGCCGTCATCGACTGCTCGAGCGCCGTTGGGACCCCCAGTCGCGTGATCTCGGTGACGTACTCGAGGCGCGGTCTGAGGTGGCTCGCCTGGACGTCCGGTCCCACGTCGGTGTAGTACAGGATGTAAAACCCGAGCGCCGTCGCCACGCCCCGTGAGAGTACGGTCGCGACCGCCGCCCCGGCGATCTCGAGGCGGGGAAGCGGACCGACGCCGAAGATGAGGAGCGGATCGATGACGAGGTTGATGATCACGCTGACGAGCATCACTCGCATCGGAGCCCGCGTGCTCCCGTAGCCCCGCATGAGCGCGACGAAGACGTAAAAACCGAAGACGAACGGAAGCCCGAGGAAGAATATCCGCAGGTATTCGGCGGCGAGTGGAACGATCGCCGCCTCCGTCTCGGGGTCGGCGGGGAGGAGCGCGAGCATCGGATCGGTCGCGAAGTAGCCGACGATGCCGAGAACGACCGCGATCAACGAGATGTACGAGAGCGTCTGTCCCGCGATCAGACCGTCCTTGCCGCTTTCGGCACCCGTGTGTTGGGCGATGAGGATCGCGCCGGCGGTGGTAAACCCGCCACCGATCGCGATCAGCAAGAACAGGAGGGGAAACGCGAGGCTGACCGCACCAACCGCATCCGGTGAGAGCGCGCCGAGCCAGAAGGTGTCACCGACGTTGTAGGCGACCTGCAACAGCTGAATAACCACGAGCGGCCAGGCCAGCATAAACATCGGACGAACGAGAGAGCCCTCCGTCAGGTTTCCCTCGTCCGGCTCGCCAGCGGAGGACATATCGAAACAGTGTAACTCGGCCTACTTGATCGCTTCTGATATGTGATATCGGTGACCAATGACGAAGTCACGCGCGTCCGATCGTCCCTCAGTATATCGATCGATACTCCCCCTCGAGCGACTTCTCAGACGCGCTCCGACTCGAGTTCCGGGAAGTCCCCATCGCGCTCGTCGCTCGTGTCCGCACCGGGATCCGACCGGTCGCGGGTGGGCTCGATCCGTTCGCGCGGCTCGACCACACACTGCTCGCAGTAAACGTTCTCGCCGGACTCGAGTACCGCGATCGTCGTGCCAAAGAGCACCCGTCGTCGCTCGTATCGGCGGAACTCGCCACCGTGGGCCGATCGACCGCACTCGTCACAGTCGACGCCAGCCGTGTCGACCTGACCGGTCCGAACGTCGCGTTTCGTACCGATCGTATAGACCGGATCCCTCGAGGCCTCGGCGGCCTGCCAGCAGACGATGAGCCCGAGAACGAACAGGAGCACACCGATCCACCAGAAGCCGACTATCGTCGGGACGACGAGCACCGAAACCAGAATCCAGCACCACAGCAGCGCAAACCCCAGGGAGTCCGCGATCCGCCGGAGTCCGTCGCCGGCGCTTCGACTACGAGCCGGTCGTGTCATTCGTCACTCACCACTGTCGAGATGGGAATAATACTTTCGACACGGGCGTCAGTCCGCGATCGCCTCTTCGGGCTCCGCCTCGAGCGTCGCCTCCTGAATCCAGAGGTCACCGAACAGTTCGTCCTGCTCGAGTCGAATTCGGCCGCGGTGGGCGAGGAACAACAGCGCGAGATACGTCATCACGCGCGAGCCGCCCGTCTCGTCGATCTCGGCGTACAGCACCTCGTCGCGTCCCTTCTCGTAGTGGTCCTCGAGTACGCTCTCGACGCCGTCGATGACCGTTTCGATGTCTTCTTCGTGTGTCGTGTGGGTCACGTCGTCGCTCGTCGGCTCGTCGTCGATCCGGAACTGGTCTTCGGAGTGATAGGAAAGCTCCTGGACGCCCCGGTCGTACCCGCTCGGTGAGTTACTCGTATCGTAACTCCGGGATTCTTTCCACCAGGTGCCGCGTTCGGCACTCCGGAGTTCGCGAACCAGCTCGTCGAGCGTCTCCGGCTTGCCGCGAGCCTGCTTTCGCTCGAGTCGACGCTCCATTTCGGCCTCGAGTCCCTCGATCGGATCGAACCCCGGCGGATGATCGCCGCTCTCTCCGGTTGCCCCAGCGTCGTCAGCGAACGGTGCCTCCCACGGCGGTAATTCCTCCTCGTCGGGCTCGTCCGGTGCGAACAGCTCGTCGCTTTTCATCCGCAAGAGGACGCTCGCGTAGAACAGTGCCCGGCCCGACGTCCGGAGATCCGCATCGTCGAGCACCTCGAGGAACTTGTCCGTGACCCGGACCACGTCGATGTCCCACGGATCGATCTCGCCGTCTTTGGCCAACTGGACGAGCAATTCGACCGGCTCGACGTTTTCGTCGTCTTCGTCCCCCCCGTTCGAGCCCGAACTCGTCCCGGCACCGTCCTCGGAGAACTCGAGGAGCGTCCCACCGTCGTCGCTCGAGACGCCCGGCGGCTCGCGGTCCTCGTGGCCGGCGATGTTCAGCGGAACGTCGTCACCGCCGTCCGTCCGTAGCCTCGAAGACCGCTCCGTCGTCTCCGGGCCCCCGCTCGCGTCGCCCCTCGATCGCGTTTCCGAGGAACTCCGTTCGTCGCTAGTCATCGGCGGGCACCTCCTCACTGCTGAGATCGATCCCGGTCACCGCACTCACGTTGTCCTGTTGCATCGTCACCCCGATCGCTCGCTGCGATCGGTCGAGCATGGCCGAGCGGTGCGAGACGACGACGAACTGCGCGCTGTCTGCGAGTTCCTCGACCATCTCCCCGATCCGATCCGCGTTGACGGCATCGAGGAAGGCGTCGACCTCGTCGAGCGCGTAGAATGGGGCCGGGTTGTGGCGCTGGATCGCGAAAATGAACGCCAGTGCGGTCAGCGACTTCTCCCCGCCGGACATCGCATCGAGGCGCTGGATCGGCTTGTCACCCGGCTGGGCTTTCATGGTGAGTCCGCCGTCGAACGGATCCTCCTCGTTCTCGAGGTGTACCGTTCCGGTTCCCTCCGAGAGCTTCTCGAAGATCTCGGTGAAGTGGCCCGAAATCGCCTCGTAGGCGTCCATGAACGTCTGTTTCTTCTGCGATTCGTACTGGTCGATTCGCTCGCGGATCCCGTCGGCTTCTTCGACCAGCGTGGCCCGTCCGTCCTCGAGGTCGTCGAGATCCGACCGAACGTCGTCGTACTCGTCGATCGCGAGCATGTTGACCGGTTCCATCGCCTCCATATCCGCCTCGAGCAGGTCGATCATCTCGAGGACGGCCTCGTGATCCGGAACGTCCTCGGGATCGTACTCGGTGACCTCCGATTCGAGGCTTTCGACCTCCCACGTTAAGTTGCTCTCGCGCTCGCGCTCGCTCTCGAGTTTGCTCTCGACCGCGTTGACCCGATCTTGTTGCTGATCGCGTCTCGTTCGTGCGTCCGCGAGTTCGTCTTTCAGGTCGTTCCGTTCTGCTTTGAGTTCCGAGAGCTCCTCTTCGAGATCCGCGATCGACTCGCGTTTGTCCTCGAGGATCTCCCGTTTGTCCCGAATAGCCCCCTCGAACTCTTCGATCTGCGTTTCGTGTTCCGCCGTGCGGTTCTGGGCCGTCTCGATGTCGTCGTGGAGGTCCTCGATGGCATCCTGGGCGTACTGCTTTTCGAGACCGAGTTCGTTGAGATCGCCGTCGATCGCGTCGATTCGATCTTCGCGTTCGTCGATTTCGGCCTCGAGGTCGTCGATTTCGGCCGTGAGTTCGGGAATCTTCGACTCCGCGAGTTCGCTCTCGAGATCCTCGATGTCGGCTTCGATCGCTTCGATCTCCGCCGTCTGCTCGTCGATGTCGCTCGAGATCTCGTTCATCCGGTCGTCGACGGATTCGCGTTCGTTGCGAAGCTCGACGAGTTCGTCTTCGAGCGTGTCGATCTCGGCTTCGATCGACTCGCGTCGCTCGTCGAGGGCGTCGATCTCGGCTTCGATCGAGCGAACGTCGTCGGCCGCGTCGGTCTTTCGGTCGCGGGCGTCGTCGAGTCGGCCCTCGACGTCCCGAAGCTCCTCGCGCAGGGAATCTCGCTCGTCCTGTAACTCGGTGATCGCCTTCGCGACGCGCTCGAGTTGCCCCTCGCCGCCGCCGGTAAAGGAGTAGCGAGAGCCGCTGCCGGATCCGCCGGTCATCGCGCCGGTTTTCTCGACGAGGTCGCCGTCGAGCGTCACCATTCGGTAGTCGCCCATGTACGCACGAGCGGTTTCGATGTCTTCGACGACGAGCGTATCTCCCAGAACGTACGAAAAGATCCCGGCGTAGCGCTCGTCGAAGTCGACCAGATCGAAGGCGAAGCCGACGACGCCCGGATCCGTCGGGGCGTTCGGCAGTCCGCGGCGGCTCATCTCCGTCATCGGGAGGAACGTCGCCCGTCCGGCGTTCCGGGACTTGAGGTGGTCGATACACTGCTGACCGATGACGTCGTCGTCGACGACGACGTTCGAAAGCCGCCCGCCCGCTGCCGTTTCACACGCGACGGCGTACTCGCCGGAGACGGTTCCGAGCTGGGCGACTGCGCCGTGGACGCCGTCGATCCCTCCGTTGAGGATCGTCGTCACGGCGCGTCCGAACGAGGAATCCCCGCTCTCGCCCGCGTTCGCCTCGAGCTCTGCGTACTCCTGTTGTTTCGCCTGGAGATCGTCGTCGATCTCGTCGATCTCGGCCTGGACCCGTCGCTTTTCGTCTTTCAGATCGTCGACGACGCCCGCGATGTTCGCGCTGTTCTTTCGGGCCTTCTCGAGTTCGCGCTCGAGGTCGCTGCGCTCGCGTTCGATCTCGGGGAGTTCCTCCCGACGCTGTTCGATCGTTCGCTCTTTCTCGCTGATCGTGTTCGACCGGCGACGTGCCTCGTCGAGGAGACGGTCTTGCTCGCGCTGAAGATCGTTCTTCTCCGTTTTCGCCTCCTCGAGATCGTCCTTTCGCGCCGCGAGGTCGGCTTTGAGGTCGTCGAACTCGGTATCGACGGCGTCGATCTCGGATTCGAGGTCGTCGCGCCTGGCCTCGCGTTCTTGTATCTCGGTCTTGATCGACGCCTTCTCGAGTTTGTGTTCGCGGATCTCGGACTCGAGGTCGTCGATCCGTTCTTGCTTGCGGTCGATCTGGACGAAGGCTTCGCGTCGGTTCGATTCTGCGTCCTCGATCTGTTCTTCGCTCGCGTCGATCCGATCTTCGAGCCGAGAGATGTCGCCTTTGACCTCCTCGATCTCGCTTTTGATTCTGAGCTGTTCGTCCTCACCTTTGCGTTCGATTTCGGCGTTTAAGTCCTCGAGATCCTCCTGAAGGCGCACGACCGCCCCCTGCCGTTCGTCGAGCTCTCGGTTGTGGTCCTCGAGGTCGTCTTCGAGATCGGTGACGCGCGAGCGGGCACCTTCCAGATCGGCGCGTTTGTCCTCGAGTTCGCTCGCCTTCCGATACCCCTCGTACTCCTCTTTTTCGCGCCGGAGTCTGCGGTACCGAAGCGCGCTCTGGCGTTCGTCGTCGAGCTGTTCGAGGCGGTCGCGTTTCTCCTCGATTCGGAGTTCGGCCTCGTCGATCCGCTCTTCGACGATCTCGAGTTCCGCGAACGCGTCTTCTTTTTTGGCGTCGAACTCGGCAACGCCGGCGATCTCGTCGATGATCTCCCGACGAGCGTGTGGCGTCATGTTGATGATCTCGGTCACGTCGCCCTGCATGACGACGTTGTATCCTTCCGGCGTAACGCCGGCCTGTGCGAGTAAATCCCGGATATCAGAGAGGTTGACCGATCGATCGTTGAGGTAGTAATAGGAGTAGTAGTTGTCCTCGGTTTCTTTGACTCGGCGGCGGATACGGATCTCGTCGACCTCACCGACGTCTTCGCTTCCGGCGGCGTTGACGACCTGTGATCGATCGAGCGTGGCGTCGCCGTTGTCGAGGACGACCTCGACGGTCGCCTCGCGCGGCCCGGCGCTATCCGTTCCGTCCTCGTGGCCGGGGTTGTAGATGAGGTCAGTCAGTTTCTCCGCGCGGATGCCACGGGTTCGAGCCAGACCGAGCGCGAAGAGAACGGCGTCGATGATGTTCGACTTTCCGGAGCCGTTCGGTCCGGTAACGACCGTAAAGTCCTCGTAGAACGGGATTTTCGTCTTCCGGCCGAAGCTCTTGAAATCGTCCAGAACGACTGCCTTGATGTACATTCTCTCCTCGAGACCTCCGTCAACAGCGGGAAACGGACGATGAGTCGACGGGCCGTGTGGACCGTTTCATCGTCGCCGTGCAGTTATGCGACAATAATGTCGTCGGTACCTGAGTCTTCCGCTTCGTCACCGGCACCATCGTCCGCGTCGGCGGCCGCCTCCGCGACGTCGTCCGGCGCTGCCTCCGACGTTCCGTCCGACTTGTCCGCACTCTCCGATTCGCCGTTGCGACGGTCGGGCACACGCGTCGGCGTCTCTTCGTCCAGTTCGGCCTCGAGCACGCGAATGCGCTCTTTCGCCTCGATAAGCTCGCTCGTCAATCCGTCCACCGTCGACTCGAGTTCCGCAACTGTCGATTCGAGCTGCTCGACGCGGTTGTTCGACATACGTTCTAGGGACGTTCCCTGACATATAAACGTACGTCAGACATAACTAGCTGTTCTGGCAGGAAGTCCCGCTCACAAACCGTGAGCATCAGCCGCGATCGGGACGGTCAACTCGCATAGAGTGCGGCCGAAACCTCGTCTAGAGTGCGGCCGAAACCTCGTCCAGAACGTCGGTATCGACGAAGACGACGACGTGATCCCCGAGTTCGAGAACCGTTTCACCGCGCGGGGTGATCAGCTCTTCGCCGCGGGTGACCGCTCCGATGACGACGCCGTCGGGGAGTTCACTGGTGACGTTTCGAATCCGATTGCCGAACAGGAGGCTGTCGCGATCGACCTCGATTTCGAGGACTTCGGCCCGGTCGTGCTCGAGCATCGCGAGGTTCTCGGTCCGTTGCTCGCGGGTGAACCGCGTGATTTCTTCTGCGGTCACGACGCGAGGGTTGATCGCGACGTCGATGCCGACCGTCTCGAAGAGGTCGACGTACTCGCCGGCCTCGACGATTCCGAGCGTTCGTTCGACGCCGATCCGCTTGGCGAGCAACGAGACGAGGAGGTTCTTCTCGTCGCTATCGAGGGCGGCGACGACGATATCTGAATCATCGACGTGTTCGCGAACGAGGAAATCGATGTCGGTCGCGTCGCTCTCGAGGACGAGCGTCTCCGGGAGTCGTTCGGCCAGTTCGCGAGCACGCTCGTGGTCGCGTTCGAGCAACCGTGGCTCGAGCCCTTCGGCTTCGAACAGGCGGGCCGCCTGGTAGCCGATCTCGCTGCCGCCGACGATGACGATCTCGTCTGCCTGCTCGAGGGTCGGCGTCGGGGTCAGCCCGCCGGCGAACTCTCGGACGCTTTCGACGGAGCCGATGACGACGACCGCGTCGTGAGCCTGGATCACCGTGTTGCCTTTCGGGACAACGATGTCGTCGTCCCGAAGGATCGCCGCGAACGTCAACGACTCGAAACGGTCGGCTTCTGCGATCGTCTCCCCCGCGACGGGGCTCTCGGGATCGATTTCGAACTCGGCCATCCGGACCAGGCCGTCGGCAAAACTGTCGACGTCACGGGCGTCCGGAAGGCCGGCGATGTCGACTACCGTCTGTGCGGTATGTAGATCGGTACAGACCATGAAGTCGACGCCGAAGGCGTTCGTCGCCCCTTCCCAGGTGCGAAGGAGGTTCGTCTTTTTCACGCGGGCGATCGTGAACGGATCGCCGACGGTCTTTGCGGCCCCACAGACGACGATGTTCGTCTCGTCGCCGTCGGTACTCGCGATCACCATCTCCGCTTCCTCCAGACCCGCCCGTTGTAACGTCTCGATGGAGGTGCCGTCTCCCTGGATCGCCAGCACGTCGAGGTCGTACGTGATCGACTCGACTCGATCGGAGTCCCGATCGATCACGACGACGTCGTGATCTTCCTCGAGAGAATCAGCGATGTTGGTGCCGACTTCGCCGGCACCGACGATGATTACGCGCATCGGCCGACCACCCACGAACGGCATCGACGCCGATACGAGCGGGGACGTATCCGGCTCATCGTCGCGACGTACCATCCGGAGTACCAAGTGGATTGTGTTCGGGCTGAGAGGACAGGACGATCGAGACGCCGATCGACATCGCTTCAGAAACCCGCTCTTGCATCCGCGTGCGCACACCCACCTACGTCGTGTCGTCTGTACGGTGTATCGTCCTCCTACGTCGTGTCGCGCTACGGCATATGGTGAACCGTCAACTCGACGTCGCGGTGCGTTCCTTCGATGTCCGCGACCAGCCGTTCGACGACGGTTTCCGCTTCGGACAGCAGCCGTGGCTGTACCTTTTCGACCACCCAGTCGATCGAGACGAACCGCGGCAGCGAGATCGCGTTCGTATCGGCCGAGTACGGGTCGTAGACGGCCTCGAAGAAGATCCGGCTGGCCGTTTCTGCCGTCGCGGGCGCGGCCTCGGGTTCGGACTCGACGCGCCACTCTCCCCGCGCGTCGACGTCGTTGACGAGTCGCCACTCGAGAGAGTCCGGTGGCGAGACGTCGATCACCTTCGAGTTGGCGGTGTATCCGAGCATCCACCACTCGAAGTGGAGATCGTAGACCGAGCCGCTGTTCCCGTCACCGTGAACGGAAACCGCGTTCAGATGGTCTGCGTACCGCGGATAGTCGGTAAACGACCGAACGTACGGAAAGACCTCCTCCGGCGAACGGTGTGCGACGGTACTGAGGAGAATTCTGTCCACAGGCGCCTTACGAACGTCTCGAGTGTAAGGATTGCTATGCTCGATCGATCGAAAACCGCTCGACGTCGTGGTCCGTTTCGCCCTCCAGGGTCAGGTCGGCCAGAATTTCACCGAGCACGCTCGCGTATGCAAACCCGCTCTCGGACGGACCGACGCCGATCGCCACCTGTGGATGCTCGGGGAGCGTATCGACCAGGAGCCGATCGTCCGGCGTGGTGATAGCCAATCCGCTTTCCATTCGCATCGTCGGTCCAGCTCCGGCGGGGAAGTACTCGCGAGCGAACTCGCGAAGCGGCCGCTCGTCGGCCTGGGTCGGTTCGTGTTCGAACGCGTCGGGATCTCTGACTTCGTTACGGTTCGTAGACCGGCCGAACGTGGCTCCCGGCGCGCTGTCCGTTGGATATCCGTAGAACAGGTCCGAAGGGGTCTGGACTCTCCAGATCGGGAACCGATCCCGTGCGAAGTGGCCGGGCGTTTCCGGCTGAAGCCACGTGAGAACCTGTCGTTCGGAGGTAACGATCCCATCGAGCGCATCGACGAACGCGGGAGTCCACGCACCCGCGGTAACGACGAGGCGGTCGGCTTCGTAGGCGTCGTGGTCGGTCTCGACCCGGACGCCGCCGTCGAGGGGCCGCCAATTCACGACACGTTCGCGGGCACGAATCGTTGCACCGAGGCGGTGTGCGCGGTTGACGTGAGCAACGACGCATTCGGCGGGACGGAGAAATCCTCCCTCCGGCTGATAGACCGTCTCGTAGCCGTTCGGAAGTCGATAGGCTGGGTACCGATCCGTAAGACCTTCGCCCGAGAGAAGCTCGTACTCGAGGTCGTGTTCTTCGCAGGCGAGTTTCGCCTCCTCGACGAGCGAACGTCCGCGGGGCCCGGTGTCGATCGATCCTGTTCGGTACAGCAACCGTCTGTCGTGATCGGCCTCGAGATCGCGCCACAGCGTTTCGGCTCGTCGAAGCAACGAAACGTCAGCCGGATCCTCGATGTCCGTGAGTCTGAGCGGCCGGAGGAGACCGTTGACGGAGCCGCCGTCGTGGGGAACGTCGTAACGCTCGAGGCCGAGTACGTCGACGCCGCGGTCGGCCAGCTGTGCGACTGCCGCACTTCCCGTTCCTCCGACGCCGAGAACAATCACGTCGTGTCGCTCGCTCATATCGGTTGCATCGCTCCGGTGTTCGAAAACACTTGCCAATACGTCTGATCGGCGATGTCCCCCTCGTGGACGTGATGCCGGACGCCGTTGATTCGTCGCTCGACGTTACCTCGGTACGGGGGCCGGCGCGCGGACGTAGTTGCGTTTCCGGACGGGATCACGGTTCGACAACGTTCCACCGGTCCGAGTACGCTGTCCCGCAGCCACAGCGTGCGTACGCATGTACGACGTCGCCATCGGCGTAGATTCCCCCGACGTCTTCGTTTCGTTCCTCAGCGAACGCGAAGACGAACTGCACGTCGTGCGTTTCGTCGGTATCCGCCGTTTCGGGGCAGTGGCCGTCCGTGAGATCACCATCGATCTCGCCTTCGAGTCCCATCGCTGACTGTGCGAACTCCATCGCGTCGGTTCCGGTCGCCGCCCGAAACGCGCTTCTCCCGCGTTCGCCGTCGACGACGATCAACACGCCGTCGTTGATGCGCTCACCGAACTCCTCGAGACGGTCGTCGGTCACGTACGAGTCGGCGAGAAACAACGCGACGTCCTCGAGCCGGTCGCCGGCCAGAAACGCCTCGCGTCGAGTGGTCATGTTCGAACCTGTTGTTCGAGGGCGAAAAAGACCGTCGGTCGCTCTCGACCGGGAGCTGAAAGTCGTCGTGATTCGAGCGAATCGGAACCCGGACGATCGATACCCTGCGTTCTCCCCCGTCGAGTACAGCTATCGGGCGCCTCGGTTGCGTCGGTGGCCAGAACGCTTATATTTATGGACCGGTCCGCTGAGAAAGAAAACAAATGGAGAGATGAAACTCGAAAAAGAACTAACTCATCGACTAACAATCCAGATAGTGCCCCTATCGGGTATTTGTAACCGGCGACACATTATTATATCACATCACTTGACTTTATTTATCGACTTTCAATTTGGTTGGCACCCTGTTGTTTAATATACGGCAGTCCCAGAAATCCAGTAGTCGTGAGTCGGAAAGCCCCTCGCATTCGTCTTCAGCGTGGGTCGACGGTACGATCTCGCTTCCCCTCACGAAACCCCCAGCAGTGATCGTCAATGCATGAGGATGCAATCAGCACGGAATCCGTACTCGAGGAACTTTCGAGGGCGGCTACGGACGGGACGTCGGAATCGCACTCCCTCGATAGCGCCGATACTTCGACCGACGAGGGCGGGATCGAACGCGAACTCCTCGGACTACTCGCAGAGGTCACCGAAACGATCCCGGCCGAAACGACCCAGTTCGACGAGGCAATCATCAAAGAGAACCTCGATGAGGTGTTACTCATGCTCATCACTCTTCACGAGGAGACTCACGGAGAGGAGTTGATCTCGGATCTGGCTCGGTTCTTCGACACGCAACTCAGTCCCGGGACTGTCTATCCGTTGTTGCACGAACTCAAAGCCGACGACGTGCTATCGATGCACGCGAAGGTTCGAACCAAGGAGTATTCGATCGCTGACGAAGAACACGTCACGGCCGCTATCGAAGAGTCGATGATCCAGCACCTGACGTTCGGCTTGCTGTTGTATCTCTTTCTCACCCGAGCCTGATCGGCCGATCGTTAGCGATCGTCGAGGTTCCGTGCGATTTCGCTCAGGCTGTCGCTCGGAGGTTCGTAGGCGTCGTAATACGCCGTTTTGCCCGGTTTTCGAAGGCCGTAGAGAAAGCCCGGTTCGACGACGTCGATTAGCACCGAGCCACCAGGTTGGATACCGGCCTCGACAGCCCACTGCTCGAGACGGTCCGTCTCATCACCCGGATCACGTGCTCCCTGGGGCGTCTCGTAGACGCCGCGGATCGTGAGTTCGTCCCCGGTGAGCGCTCGTTCCGCTCGAGCGAATCGCTGGTCGCGATCGAGTACGAACCGGACGACGTCGTCGATCGAAAACGCATCACGATCGGCCGCCGAAATCACCAGTGCGACGCCGGTGGTCGTCTCCGTGCACGTCGATCGAACCGTCTGTACCGAGGGGTGGTCGCTCGAAATTCTGTCTGCCATCGGGTGTGAGAATTCAGTTATTCGTCGGCGTCGGCATCCGCGTCGGCGTCGGCATCCGCGTCGGCGTCGGCATCCGCGTCGGCGTCGGCATCCGCGTCACCGTCGGAGTCGAGGCCGAGCAGTTCGCTAACGTCGGTACTCCCTCGGGCCGAGATCGCGGCGTTGATCTGTGCAACGGAATCGGAGACTTCGCGGCCGCGAACCGTCACTCGTCGGCGTTCGCCGTCGCGGGACGGGTGATATCCGGTCTGGCGCCCCTCCATCAGGACTTCGCCCAGGTTTGCACCGCCGACGTCACCGCTGAGTGGACGGCCGGCGTCGTCGGAGCCACCGGTGATCTCGAGCGTATAGCCGTCGAGTCCGACTGCGCTTCCGTCGACTTCCTCACCGATCGATCGACCGATAAATCGGTTCGCGTCCTGTTCTTCGGCCTCCAACTGGTAGGACGACCCGGTATCTGGGTCGCCAACGACGACAGTGAAACTTGCCATACTCGACGGGAGACGGGCGTCGCTCAAAAGAACATCGATACAGAGTCGATCGAGCCCACACGGATGAGCGCTCGCTTGATCGACCGTCGAACAGTCAAGTAGTCCGGCGTCCCATCGATAGATGTGTTCATCGAACCGGACCGCCTCGAAAGCCGTCTCAGGGAGGAGTTCGGCGGCGGGAGTTCCGAGTCGCGCGTGGTCGTTCGACAGGCCGTCGACCTCGCAGACTCGTGTCTGTACGTCGACGACGTCGGGTCGCCACTCACGAACGACGTCGTCATCGAGGAGCTTTCGGACGCGCGCGAGGGCACGCCTGCAGCGCGATGGAACTGGTGGATCGGATCGCTCGACGTTGCGTTCGGCCACTACCATCAGTTCAGCGTTCGCAGATATCCGTATGACAGGTGATCGAAGCGAAACGCCTTTTATCGGTACCTGACCAATTGGTCAGTAGTGACCGATCCGAACGTCAGGGACGCGATCATGACCGCGACCTACGAGGCGTTGTGCGATCTCGGCTACACGGAGCTTACGGCACAGGATATCGCTGACCGAACGGACAAGAGCAAGTCGCTTCTCTTCTATCACTACGACGCAAAGGAAGACCTCATTGCCGACTTCCTCGAGTACCTGCTCGAACTATTCGACGAGCGTATCGCAGCGACGGAGGTCCTCTCGCCGGTCGAACGACTGGCGGCGTTCGTCGACTGGTATCTCTACGGATCGAACGAGAGCGAACACCAGTCGTTCCACACTGCAATGCTCGAGCTCCGGGCGCAGGCACCCTACAACGACCGCTACCGAAGGCAACTCCGCAAGAGCGACGATCGGCTTCGGGCGACGCTCGAGGAAATTCTCGAGGACGGTATCGACGCCGGCCAGTTCGTCGAGCACGACCGCGAAGGGACTGCTGCGCTGGTGATCGCGGCGATCGACGGTTCTCGGATCCGCCAGCTCACCCTCGGACGCGACGAGTACCTCGATACGGTTCGTTCGGCTGTCGTCGACGGTATTTTCGACGAACTCCTCGCAGAGGGAGTCGCGTTTCCACACCCGCGAGCGGTTGGCGATCGCCTGGATCTCGAACCCCGACTCGAATCACCCGATAGCACGCCGACCGATGCCGAAACCCCCGACGAAACAGGAGGTGGGGGTTCGTAATCGATCTTTCGTCCCCGCACGACCACTATGAGCGAACACACCACGACACGCGACGAATCCGGGTCCACCAGACGATCGTTTTCGAACCTCTCTCCGTCAGTCCGGACGATCGCATCGGACGCCATCCCGACGGACGACCGCTCCATCCCGGTCGCCCTCTGTCGGCTCGGAACGGAACTGCGACTGGAGTCAGATCGCCCCCACCCGAAGAGCCACCGATCCACCGCGCCGGTCGTCGACGCCATCAGGTCGCTCGAAGGGTACGTCGTTGTTCGCCGTGAGCTGTTGGAAACCGAGCGATACGATCGGGAGGCGATGCGTGATACTGCCGTTTTGGCCAGCGATTTCCTCCACGCGAAGGCGTACGAATCGATCGCGGAAACGCCCCTCACTCGACGACGATTGCTCGAACTGTATCGAATCGCGACCGACGGATCGACAGCGATCTCGACCCAGTTCCTCGCTCGAGTCGCGAACGAATCGGCCGGCGGCGTCGAACACGACGGAACGCCGTTCGAGACGCTCTCGGAAACGGCTGCTGCGCTCGGGACGACGGCTGCGGGCACGTCGGACGAGACACGGGCCGCGTTCGAGCGCTACGGTCGCGAACTGACCGCCGCCTGCCACAGACATCCCCTCTCGATCGAACGGTCACAGCGAGTGGCCGTCGAGATTCTTGCTGGATCCACCTCCACTGAACCGACGGACGGACGTGAACGCGTGACCGACGACACCGCTCGTCTCACCGACGACGGCGATCGGCCGAACGGAGAGGGCGACAGGCTAGCTGCGTCATCCTCACTCGAGCAACATCTCGCGTCCGCGCGGACATCGCTCGATCGACTCCGTGAGCTGAACCGATCCGCATCAGTATCTTCGGCACAGAACCAGCCGATTCTCTCCCGTCTCGAAAGGGCAACACGGATTCCCTTCGAGAACGTACTCGAGATCGATGACTGACCGTACTCGACCGACCTGGCTGGCCTATCCGCTGACGGCACTCGGCGCCGGAATCGGCCACTGCTATCTCGGAGAGTGGAAACGCGGCGCGATGTGGTTCGCCCTCTACGTTCTCGCGCTCGGGTTTTTGAGCGCGCGAACCCTCACCGGCGCGTTCGAACCCGGCCAGCCGTTCGTCGTCTCCGCGTTGCAACTCGAGTCGGTCAACTACGTCGACGTCGCCGTTCCGCTCGCCGTATTGCTGGTCTGTCTGCTGGACGTCTATCTCATCGGATTGACCGAGCGAACCGCCACAGCCGCGGCCAGACCCGACGACCCGCACAGAAACGGGTCGTAGCGGTCACGTTGCCTGCGTCGACCGATCACCCACCGCGATCGGTTCTCCGTCGTCCAGTTCGTCCCGTCGTTCAGTCCCCCCTGTCGTCCAGTCTGCCCAGCAGCAACCGCACCCGGATATGAAAACACCGCACGTAGATGACAAGGCTTATTCACTGTTTGGCACTGATCCAACCTAATGAGTACGGACACCGACCGCGTCGGTGAGGAGACCGAGTCTTCGGCCTCGCTCCTCGAGACGTGGAGAGAGTGGTATCACGTCCCCATTCTCGGGGTCGTGATGCTGTTTATGTTCTGGGTACGCACGCAATCGTACGACCGTTTCGGTATGGAAGACGGGATACCGTCGCTTGCGGCCGTCGACTCGTGGTATCACTGGCGGACGGTGCGCTGGACTGCGGAGAACTACCCCCGAACGATGCCGTACGAGATCTGGACGAGTTTTCCGACCGGCCGCTACGTCGGCCAGTTCGGCACGCTGTTCGATCAGATCATCGTCACGGTGGCGATGATCGTCGGACTCGGTGATCCCTCGCCCGAAACCCTTTATACCGTCTCCCTGCTCGCCGTTCCGGCGATGGCGGCGCTCGTCGCGATCCCGGTCTTTTTGATGGGGCGTCGACTCGGCGGGACGATCGGCGGGATCGCATCCGTCCTGATCCTCGCGCTCGCACCGGGACAGTTCCTCACGAGAACCACTACCGGACAGCTTCAACATCACGTCGCCGAGGTGCTGTTCATGGCGATCGCCATCCTCGCGATGATGGTCGCCCTCCGCGTCGCAGAGCGCGAACGGCCGATCTACGAACTCGTCGCCGACGGCGACTGGGACGCACTACGAACGCCGACCGTCTACAGCGCCCTCGCGGGGATCGCCCTCTCGTTATATATCTGGGTGTGGCCCCCTGGTATCGTCCTCGTCGGAATACTCGCAGCCTTCTTCACCGTTCAGCTCTGTCTCGATTACGTCCGGGACGTCTCGCCGGATCACGTCGCGTTCGTCGGTGCCGTCAGCCTCGCCATAACGGCCGTCGTAACGACACTGCTGATCGAACAACCCGGAAGTACGAGTACGACGAGTTTCGGCTACCTGCAGCCGGTGAGTGCCGCCCTCGTCGCCGCAGGCTGTGTGTTTATGGCCTGGTTCGCCCGCCAGTGGGACGGATACGATCTCGACCGCCACTACTATCCCGCAGCCATCTTCGGGCTGATCGGCGCGACGTTCCTGGTGATGTGGCTCGTCCTGCCGAGTCTGTTCAGTACGATCTTCGATAACGTAACCCGCCGTGTAATTCCGTTCGGAGAGACGGCGACCGACCTCACCATCCAGGAGGCACAGCCCCCTGGAGACTTCACGGCACACATCTTCCACGAGTTCCGTGCGACGTTCTATACGATGCTCGTCGGGCTGGCGCTGTTGGTCGCCCGTCCGTTCCTCGGACGAGAGTACCGGACGGAGTACACGCTCGTCATCGTCTGGGCGCTGTTCCTGACGAGCATGGCCGCCACCCAGATTCGCTTCTCGTACTATCTGGTGCTCGCCGTTGCGGTCGTCAACGCCGTCGTCGTCGCCGAAACGCTTCGATTCCTCGATTTCGACGTCAGCCTCTCTGACGGCATCGACTCGATCCGACAGGTCGAAGCGTATCAGCTCATCGTCCTGCTCATGGTCGTCTTGCTGCTGTTCGCCCCGTTCTTGCCGTACGTGGCGGCGGCGGGGACGACCGCGGTAGACCGCGGCGGTGCAGCGGCACCACACAGCTCGTCCGATCTGTGGCAGCCGTCGAACCAGTGGCTCGCGGAGAACACGCCCGAACCCGGTAACTGGGGCGGTGCGGACAGAGCCGACGAACTCGAGCCCTATGGTACCTACGAGGCACCCGAAGACGGGAACTACGACTATCCAGAGGGGAGCTACGGCGTGATCTCGTGGTGGGACTACGGTCACCTGATCACGGTTCAGGGTGAACGGATGCCCCACTCGAACCCGTTCCAGTCGGGCGCGAGTTCGTCGTCTGCGTTCTTCACCGCGGAATCCGAGGAGCGCTCTGAGCTGATCCTCGACGCCATCGCCGCGGACGAGTCCCCCGCCGACCGGACGGACGAGCAACTCGAGTCGATGGTCGCTGACGGCGACTCCGACGAGGAGATTCGGTACGTGATGATCGACGATCAGATGGCCGGCGGCAAGTTCGCGGCAATCTCGACGTGGTCGGGTCCCGATTACGACTATTACACGACACCGGAGGACGTCCAGTCGGGTGAGCAGATCGACAGAGACGACGTCGCAGATCGGTTCAGCGACGTTCCCTACGACAATACGACGCTTTCGCAGCTCTACTTCGACGACGCCGTCGGAATGGAGAACTACCGTCTCGTCCACGAGAACGACGAACGGACAGCCGGCTTCGTCAGTTACGCCATCGTCGACGCCGAAACCGATCAGGTGTTGATGGACGAAAACGGCAACCATCAGGTCTTCCTCAACCGCATGATGGACCAACAAACTCAACAGGAGATCATGTTGATTCAGCAACACCCACAGTACGACCACCTCGACATCGAAATGATCGGTGAGCGCGAAGGGTCCGCGGTCAAGACCTACGAGCGCGTCGAGGGCGCGACGATCACCGGATCGGCCGACGTCTCCGATCACGAGGACGCTACGGTGACCGCCGCCGTCGAACTCGACTCCGGCGTCGACCGCGGCACGTTCGACTACGTCCAGCAGGGCGAACTCGACGAGAACGGCGAGTTCGAGCTCACGGTTCCGTACGCCACCAACGACGAGCTCGGCGTCGACGACGGCTACACCGACAGCGCCGTCGAGGCGACCGAAGAGTTTACCGTGACCGTGACCGCACCCGCAGCGGACGGTGACGGCTTCGAGGCGTACGAAGACGAGACGGACGTTCCTGAGACCGCAGTCGTCCACGGAGAGGAAGTCGAGGTAACCCTCGAGGAAGTCTCGTTCGAGGATACCGAGGAAGCCCCCGACGAGACGGACGGCGACGACTCGAACGAAACCGACTCAGAAGACGATGACTCGGACGTGCCAGATTCGCTCGACGGCTCGACCGACGAAGAGGACGACACCGACGAATCCGGCTCGCTCGCACCGGTCGCCGCCGATGCGGCACCATAACGGCGCGTCGTCCCGTCTCGGTTCACTGTTCCGCCGGTCCAGTTTGATCGCGTTCGTCACTCCTGTCGTCGCGTGGGACAGCGACTTCGTCCTCGAGATCGACGACCGAAGCACATACGTCGGTTACGGTTCGAGGTAGGGTAGCGGCGATGAACCACACGAATCCGTTCGAAATCGGGTGGCTGGACCCACAACTCGCCCCCGTCTTGCTCGCCGTGATCGTCCTCGCAGCGATCGGGACGACGATCCTCTTTGGGTGTGGTATCGTCGCGTACTCGAGGCGACGAACGAGGCGATATCTCCTGATCACGCTCGTCCTCGGATTGCTCGTCGCTCGGTCACTCGTCGGGCTCGGGACGGTGTTCGGCCTGGTTCCGATGACGGTTCATCACCTCGTCGAACACGGTGCCGACGTGACGATCGCTGCGCTCGTGCTGTATGCGGTCTATCGAAGCGGACCCACGACGACGAGATCCGGCTCGAAACACGAGTGACGCGTATCCAGTCGAGTCTCAACCCAGTTGCTCGAGTACGTGTCCGCCCTCGAGATAAGTAACGTCGTGTCGATCGGCGTAGCTTCGGGCGTCGGCTGGAGTCCGTGCGTTCCCGGTGTCGTCGTCGAGCATCTCACAGACGACGACGGCCGGCGAGAGGTCCGCGGCCTCCGCGAGGGCGACGCCGAGTTCGGTGTGTCCTTCACGCTGTGCGAGCAGGTCGGGGGCCGCTTTCAGCACGTGTACGTGGCCGGGAGTTCGAAACTCGTCGGCGAAGTCGACGGCCGACGGCGTCGAAGCAGCCTCGCCCAGCGCCTGAATGGTCTTGGATCGGTCGTTGTCCGTGATCCCCGTGTAGGTGTCGCGATGGTTGACCGTCAGTGAGAACGACGACCGTTCGTCGTAGCCGAGATCGTGATCGCGCGTTGCGGCGTGGTCGATCTCCTCCGTATAAAACGGGAGATCGAACGCCTCCGCGACCTCGTACCCTAACGCGGCACAGATCAGTCCGCCAGCGTCGTTTCGCATTCGGGCGACAGCCTCGGGTGTGACCGCGTCGGCGTGGTAGATGATATCCGTCTCGCCTTCGCGGTCGGCCGCGTCGTGGACGAGAACCGGCTCGCCCGCCCGGAGGGCCTCTATTGCATCCTCGACCGATCGCTGGGCGGCCGTCGACGCCCGCGCGTTCGTCTCCGTCGGTTCCGCTCGCCCGTCGGCGTCCGTCGAGGCAGTCGTGTCCGTCCCACCGTCCGCGGCCGTCCGCGTCTCTCCGCGCCGACTCGTCATCGTCGATCACCGACCGAGACGATGACGTGGTCGTCGTCCTCGAGACCGAGTTCATCGCGGAGTTTCACGGGGGCGATGATCTCGAGTTGATCGTCGTCGTGGTGCGTTCGTTCGGGGGCGATGATGTGTGATTCCTCGTAGGAATCGCCGTCGACCGTTTCCACCGTCGCGCGGTGACAGACCGCCGGTCCGTAGGTGCGCTCGTCGTCCTCCCAGCCGTCGATCGGGATCGGCTCGAGCGACGTGAGCGCGCCGCGACGGCGAACGCTGTCCTCACGCAGGTCGACGTTCAGCGTGCCGGGAAACGGTTCGTATCCCAGGCGGTCCTCGAACTGTCGCTTGTATCCCGAAAGCGAGATGTAATGTCTTCCTTCGCCCATCCCGCTGGTGACGGTTCCCTCCAGATCGACCTCGGCGTCCGCCTCGAAGATCCGTCGGTAATCCTCGTACTCGGCGTGGAGCGCTCGCTCTCCGGCGTCGGTCACTTCGACCCACTGTCCGTCGCTGACGGTGTCTCGCTCGAGCAGGGTCGCGCTCTCGAGTCGCTGGAGTCTGCGGGAGGCGGTCTGATTCGAGGCCTCGAGGCGATCCGCGAGGTCGGAACACGAGATTTTCACGTCGCCCTCGAGCCCTCCCTCGAGTGCGAGAAGCTTGAGAACCGCAAGCTCGTCGTAGCCGACGGCGCTGTCCGCGAGTACTGACATACCTCCGGATTGGGTGTAGCCACTCAAAAGCGTATCGAATGTGGAAAGCGTAACGTAATTGTGATGGAGTCGTGGGCGTCGGGTCGCTACCGAGACCTTCGGTGGCGAGACCAAAAAGGCACCGGTGGCGGGCTCATTCGCTGAATCTCTCGAGAAAGGTCACCGTCGGATGGTCGGGTTCGACCCCGCGGTGGCTGGACGGACGCCCGAGGTGATTCCCTCGGAGCGTGATCTCGAAACGACTCACAGTTCGGCTGCGATGTACTCTTCGAGGGCGGCGGTACGGGCAGCATCGAACGTAAAGAAGCCGTCCCAGACCCGTGGTTCGACTTCGAGACAGACGAGCGCCGCTGCATCGTCGCTCGAGGGATCGTCCGGATCGTAGATGACGAACCAGCCGTCGCGGTGTTCGGTGGTCGAACCGAGATGCGCCGTGACGTCGAGATCGGTCGACCCCCGAAATCCATAGACGTGAACGTCGACGTTCGTTTCCTCGAGTCTCGCATACACCTCGTTGGTTCCAACCTCGTCGTTCAGGCGCGACAGATGCTGGAACGACGAGCGGAGCGTTCCGCTTCGACTCGACCACGCCAGCTGCTCGATGTATCGCGAGACGAGGATCAACACGAGCTTCTCCTTATCCGCGAGCGGGTATCCGCGTAGCCGCAGTCGAGAATCATCGAGTCCCTCGAGAACGTCCGGGACGTCGATCTCACCGAACGTGCGGCTCCCGGTGACGAACAGATCGGAGTTGATCGCCAGAATCGACTCGTACAGTTCGGTCATCGTCGACGTCGCGACCAGCGCACCATCCTCGAGCAGCGCAACCGCGTCCGTCTCCCCCTCGAGATACGACGACTCCCCGTCCGTTACTTCGGTCTCGACCTCGATTCCCTCCCAGTCGAACGTCTCCGCCAGCAGCGCGGTGAGCGGATCCGCCACGTCCGTGTCGATGACGGCGAGTGCGTGATCGACGCTTCCGACGTCTTCGATGTGCGACCGCAGTGTCACCCTCACTACTCGAACGAACTGGATTGTAAACGTTGTTGCCATCGCGGATGGGGCGGCACTGTCGACGAAAATTACGCGTCCAGACCGGAATCGAACTCTGCGTCGTACCGACCACAGGATGGCCACGTCCGGGTGCGTCGACGCCGTCCGGATCAGTCTCCCGTGACGGGATCGCGAGCCCAGAACTCGCTGTCTTTCTCGAGTTTGGGAACCCACGTATCTCGGGTCTTCGACAGCAAGGCGACGCGAGAGGCGGGAACGCCCATACACTCGGTGAACGCGGGCATGTACTCTTTGATTGACTCTGCGAACTCGATAACCTCCTCGTGGGTCGGCATCGAGGATCGGTCCAGTCGCCCTCGAGAGTGGCCCACGTGCATGTAGGCTTTCAGTTCGACGAAGTCGGGATCGGCCTGCTGGTAGAAGCCGGCGTACCAGTCGGGGTGGTGCATGTTCTCGCCGTCGACGAGGGTCGTTCTGAGGACCGTCCGAGTGTCGTCTTTCTCCGCGAGGACGTCCATCGTCTCGAGCAGTCGCTCCCAGGCGTCGTCCTCCATCGCCTTGACCACCTGATCGAACGTGTGGCGCTCGGGGGCGTCGACGCTGACGTACAGTTGCGTGGGATCACACTCGCGGAGCATCTCGGGTCGGGTGCCGTTGGAGACGAGAAAGGTGGTGATCTCCCGGTCGTGGAACGCCTCGATCAGTTCCGGCAGGTAGGGATAGAGACTCGGCTCGCCGTCGAGAGAAATCGCGACGTGACGGGGCTCCATCGCCTGGTCGAAGACCTCCCGTGGCACCTCGTCGTTGCCGCCGAAACCCGAGAGCAACTTCTTCTGGAGGGTGATAGAGGCATCGACGACGGCCTCGGGGTCGTCCCATTCGACGTCGTCCATCTCGTAGGCGTGGCCCTTGTGGTCGCGCCAGCAAAAGACGCAACGCTCGTTACACCGGACGACCGGCGTCATCTGGATGCAACGGTGGGATTCGATCCCGTAGTAGATGTTTTTATAGCACTTTCCCTCCCCGCGAAGGGCGTTTGCGGTCCAGCCGCAGGTCTGTGCCGCCGTATGGTTCTCGCTGTGATAGTCCGGACTCGAGACCTGTGCCGGACCGCCGTCGCCGTCGTCGCTTCCGTCGCCGTCGTTCCGTTTGCCCCCGTCCTGGTGGCCGTCGGAGGCCGCTTGTGCGCCGGAATCGGCGGAGTCGCTCATGATGGCGTCGCTTGGACGGCGGCGAACAAAAGGTGTGTGGTGTTGCCCGTTCGGAGCCTTACTTTTGGTGTGGAAGCGTTCCCGGTTCGGCTGGTTCGTCCGTTTCGGTCGTCACCTCGCGCTCGAAGCCGTAGAGAACGGGACCGGTATTGGCGGTCAGGAGAACGCCGGTTAGCGGTGCGGTCGGAACGAAGACGTAGAGCCCCACGCCGACCGCGCAGGTGCTCGCCGTGATCGAAGCCCACAGCAGCGGTCGCCCCATCTCGATACGCGTCGCGTCCCAGTAGACCACCGCGAAGACGGCGACCGTTATCGCGAGACCGGCGAGCGCGAGCAACGGAGAGTCTGGCGGCCACATGCGAGAAAGTCGGACCGCTCGAGCCAAAAGCGTTCTGAGACGGAACGTCGATCCTTCGACTGGGTCGCGAGAGCAGTTCCGTTCGCGCCGCTTTACCCCACCATCACCGAGAGCATGCCGACCGCGATCACCGAGGTAACGATCGAGAGAGGGATACCGAGCACCAGCAGTTCCCTGAGAGGAACCCGTACCTCCATGTCCGCCGCGGCCTCGAGCGTGAGCAGCGTGGCGGCGGAGGCGATCGGCGTGGCGTTTCCGGCGAGCGTACTCACCGCGGCGAGCATCAGCCAGTCCGCGGTGGCCGCCTCCGGAATCGCTGCTGCGAGGAGAACGACCGCCGGAACGTTGCTCACGAGATTCGAGAGGCCGAACGTAGCGATCGCAAGCTGGCTTCCGCCGCTGACCGCTTCGACGGCCTCGAGCAGAGCGGTTCCGTCGAGTCCGGCGACCAGCGCGAACAGACCGCCGAAGAGAACGAGCACGCTCCAGTCGACGTCAGCGAACACGTCGTCTCCCGCCACGCGCCGAAAGCCCTGCAGCCAGGCGAGATGAACGATGGCCGTCGAAGCCGCGATCGTCCCGACGCCGACGTCCGGGAGGGCGACCAACAGGACGAAGGTTCCGAGGACGAACGCGACGCTGGTGGCCGCCCAGGCCCGGTCGAACCCGCCCTCGTCCGTTCCCGACCGGACCACGTCGCTCGAGACCGGTGTCTCCAGGATCCGTCCGCGTTCCGTCTTCGGAAGCAAGAACGCGCCCGCGATCAGCAGACAGACGACCGCCACGGGTGCGAGCGCGGCGATGAACTCGAGCGTCGTCAGGTCGCTTTCAGCGAGGATGAACGCGTTCTGTGGGTTCCCGAGCGGCGTCGCGACGCTTCCGATATTGGCACCGAAGACGACGGCGAGGACCGGCGGAACGGGATCGGTTCCGCCGCGTTCGGCCGCGACGACGAGAACCGGCGTGAGCAACAGGACGGTCGCGTCGTTGAGTGCGAGGGAACTGAGGAGCGCCGAGAGGGCGAGCGCACCGAGCGTGAGCCGTCGGGGCGTCCTGGCCGCGGTGACCAGTTGCGTCGCCGTCCACTCGTAGAACCCCGACTGGGCGAGCGCCGTGACGTGGACGAGCATGCCGAACAGCAACAGGAGCGTCTGGACGCTCATCGCCTCGAGCGCGCGCTGGGGCGAGACGATTCCGAGCGCGAGGAGGACGACCGTACCGGTCGCTGCCGTGACCGATCGGGAGACCGGATACCGACCGATCCGCCTGACGAACAACAGCGCGAACGTCGCCAGCACGACGCCCGTCGCGACGGGACCCGCCTCGAGTCCGAACACGATCGAACCACCGCAGTCCGGTATCAAAGAGCCACTGATACTCGAGCGCCGGGTTACCGAACGAACCGAGCCCGACTCGACTGGAGAGCCCGCGCGCCGCCCGCGGCAGCGACGACTTCTCTTTCGAAAGTGTAGTGGAGCGAAGCCTTTGGAAACGTCCGTCTAGATCGCCACAGAGTTTGGCTTGGAAAGGGCAAACCGCTTGAAACGGGATCCCCTCGTACTAGTTACGTGGTGATCACACTGTGAAGTCTACGCTGTCGATCTCGGGGATGTCCTGTACGACGTGTTCCGGGACGGTCGAGACCGCCGTTTCCGATCTCGAGGGAGTTCAGTCCGTCGACGTCAATTTCGCGACGAACGAGGGGGCCGTCGCCTACGATCCGGAGCGTGCGTCACTCAGCGACGTCTACGCGGCCATCGAGGACGCCGGCTACGAGCCCGAACGGACGACGACGACCGTCGAGATCGCGGGACTGTCGTGTTCGACCTGCGCGGAGACCACGGAGCGCGCACTCGAGGACGTACCGGGCGTGCTCTCGGCGTCGGTCAACTACGCAACTGAGGAAGGAACCGTCGCGTTCAACCCGCACGATACGTCGCTCGTCGATATCTACGACGCGATCGAGGACGCCGGCTACGAACCCGAGCGTCGCGTCGACGAGGACGGGCGGGAACTGACCGGAGACCGCGAGCGCGCCGTCGAGCGCGACCTCCGAACGAAACGCAGGTGGACCGTCATCGGCGGACTTCTCACCGCCCCGTTTGTGCTGGTGATGGTCGACATGTTCGTTCCCGGTCTCCTGCCCGAAACGGTTCTGGGGATCGACACCGGCTGGTACGAGTTCGTTCTCGCGACCGCGCTGATGGCGACCCTCGGACGACACTTCCTCGAGGGTGCGTACAGGGCACTGGTCAACAACCGGCAGGCGAACATGGACACGCTCGTCGCGATCGGCACCGGTGCGGGCTATCTCTACAGTACGAGCGTGATGGTCGAAGCGGTCACGGGCGGGCTCTACTACGAAGCCGTGGCGTTTATTCTCTGGTTCATCTACCTGGGTGTCTGGCTCGAGGCCCGCTCGAAAGCCCGCGCGAGCGCTGCGCTCCGGGAGCTGCTCGAGATGCAGGCCGACGAGGCCACGATCGTTCGGGAGGGTGAAGAGGTCGTCGTCCCGCTCGATGACGTCGAGCCAGGAGACGTGATGAAGGTGCGACCGGGCGAGCAGATTCCGACCGACGGCGTCGTCGTCGACGGCGAGAGCGCGGTCGACGAGTCGATGGTCACCGGCGAGTCAGTGCCGGTCGAAAAGCGCGAGGGCGACGAGGTAGTCGGCTCGACGATCAACGAGAACGGCGTCCTCCACGTCGAGGCGACTCACGTCGGGGAGGAGACGGCGATCCAGCAGATCGTCGACCGGGTCAAGGAGGCACAGGCCCGCCAGCCGGACGTCCAGCGGCTGGTCGACCGGGTCAGCGCCTACTTCGTTCCGGCGGTGATCGTCAACGCGGCGTTCTGGGCGGTCGTCTGGTGGCAGTCCCCCGAGTTCCTCTTCGACGTCTCCTCGACGCTCGGGGTGTGGATTCCGCTGCTCGAGCCCGTCGGTGGCGGTCCGATCGGCCTCGAAGCGGGTGGCATCCCGGTCGTCGAGTTCTCGATCGTCGTGTTCGCCTCCGCAATCTTGATCGCCTGTCCCTGCGCGCTGGGGCTGGCGACGCCGATGGCGACGATGGTCGGCTCGACCATCAGCGCGAAAAACGGCGTCCTCTACAAGGGCGGAGACGTTCTGGAGCAGGCGCGCGGCATCGATGTCGTCGTCTTCGACAAGACGGGGACGTTGACCCACGGCGACATGCGGTTGACGGACGCGGTGACGGTCGACGCTGCGGTCGCGTCCGATGGCGGAGGCGAGACGCCGACCGCGGACGGCGGTCGCCTCGAGACGACAGCGGAGACCCCGACAGTCGACGAGGAGTTCTTGCTCTCGGTCGCTGCGAGCGCCGAATCCGGCTCCGAACACCCCCTCGCACGGGCGATCGTCGAGGGTGCCGACGAACGCGGCCTCGAGCTGGAGGACCCCGCCGGGTTCGAGAACGTTCCCGGTCACGGTATCCGGGCGACGCTCTCCGCTGGCGAGGCCCTCGTCGGGAACCGCAAGCTCATGACCGACAACGGGATCGATCCGTCGCCGGTCGAGGGGACGATGGAGCGACTCGAGCGCGAGGGGAAGACAGCGATGGTGGTCGCACTCGACGGAGAGTTGCTGGGCGTCGTCGCAAACGCGGATACCGTACGCGAGAGCGCCAAAGAGACGATCGCTGCACTGCAGGGCCGTAGCTACGAGGTGTTGATGCTCACCGGCGACAACGAGCGGACGGGCCGAGCCGTTGGCGACCGACTCGGGATCGAGCCCGAGAACGTCCACGCCGAGGTCCTGCCGGAGGACAAAGCCGACGAGATCGAGTCGATCCAGACGGACGGGGACCGGGCGGTTATGGTCGGTGACGGCGTCAACGACGCGCCCGCACTGACGACCGCTCACGTCGGCGTCGCGATCGGCTCCGGGACCGACGTCGCCATCGAGAGCGCCGACATCACGCTCATGCGCGACGACCCCGCCGACGTACTAAAGGCGATGCGGGTCGCTGACGCGACCATCTCGAAGGTCCGCCAGAACCTCTTCTGGGCGTTCGCCTACAACGCCACGTTGATCCCGATCGCCTCCATCGGGCTGTTGAACCCCGCGCTTGCGGGGCTGGCGATGGCCGCCTCGAGCGTCTCGGTCGTCTCCAACAGTCTGGCGTTCACGAACTGGGATCCACACGAGGACTACGTCTTCGCCCCGCTTCGACCGATCGTGTGGATGCGAGACGCACTCACAGCCTAGGCGAAGAAGGAAAGACAGTTCCCGTATCGTCGCCAAGGTTCGATCGATGCGAATCGCCGTTCCCAACAAGGGCCGCCTGCACGAGCCGACGATCGACCTTCTCGAGCGGGCGGGGCTCCATCTCGAGAACGGAGCCGACCGCAAGCTCTACGCCGACACCGTCGACCCCGATATCTCCGTGCTGTTCGCCCGCGCCGCGGACGTTCCCGAGTACGTCGCGGACGGCGCGGCCGATCTGGGAATCACCGGTCTCGATCAGGTACACGAAGCGCGCGTCGACACCGTCTCGGAACTACTCGATCTCGAGTTCGGTCGCTGTCGTCTCGTGCTAGCAGCGCCGGAAGACGGGGCCATCGAGACGGTCGCGGACCTCGCGGGCAAAACCGTTGCGACCGAGTTTCCGAACATTACGCGGGAGTTCTTCGCAGAAACCGGCGTCGAACCCGATATCGTCGAGGTGACGGGGGCGACTGAGTTGACTCCCCACGTCGAGATGGCCGACGCGATCGTCGACATTACCAGTACGGGCACGACGCTGAAGATGAACCGCCTCGCCGTCGTCGAGGACGTTCTCTCGAGTTCCGTCCGATTGTTCGGCCGCGAGGACGTCCTCGACGATCCGAAAGTCAGGGAAGTTCGAACCGCGCTCGCCTCCGTCAAACAGGCCGAGGGAAAGCGCTATCTGATGATGAACGTTCCCGAGGACCGCCTCTCTGACGTTCGCGACGTGATCCCCGGCATGGGCGGACCGACGGTGATGGATATCGCGAACGGCGGGGAGAAAGTCGCCGTCCACGCTGTCGTCGACGAAGCTGACGTCTTCGAGACGATCAACGACGCCAAACAGGCCGGTGCGAGCGACGTGCTGGTCACGGAGATCGAACGGCTGGTCGAGTAACACGTCTTCTACCGCCCTCTGTCGGGGGGCTTTCTGATACGGATCAGTCGTCGACCGGCGGCCACTCCCAGGCGTCCGCCTCGAGAACGCCCCGGAGCTTCCGTCGTCGTTCGCGTAACTCCTCGAGTGATCCTTCGAACTCGCCGTCCGAGACCGTCGGTATTCCGTCCTCGCGGAGGCGGTCGAGATCGGACGGTGGAGGTGCCTCTTCGGCGGGTTCGATGAACGCGGTCTCGAGCGTCTCCAGGTAACTTCCGACGCTCGATCGGCCGTCCTCGAGCAACATCGGGTCCGGTTTCTCGTCGTCCGGAAGGCCGTGACGATACAGCGTCAGCGCCTCGTCGAGAATCGGAACGGCGACCGCGGAGGCGTCCGCGCTCTGCTCGCTGTGGTAGTAGTGCAAGATCGGGTACGATTTGTGCTGCTGGGCGAGCAACGAGAGCTGGGACGACAGCGACTCGAGCGACAGTTCGAGACCGCGAGAGACGTCTCCGTCGTCGCTCCAGCTGGTTCGAACGAACGCTTCGCCGCGCTCGCCCACGCCGGTGACGTCGCTCGCGAACGAGCGCTTTTGCGAGACGGCCCCGAGCACGGAGAGAACGTAGGAGACGGCGAGCGTGACGAAGGCCATTCCGGTCGCCGTCGTCAACGAACTGGCGATCTCCCAGCGCCCGCTCGTTGGCGTGTAATCGCCGTTTCCGTTCGTAAACATCGTGTAGGCGACGTAGTAGAACCGACCGATCCAGTCCGCGGGTTCGCCGGTGTGTGCGCTGACGAGCGCGACCGACCCGCCGGCAAAGAGCAGGGTCCATCCGAGCCAGAGCAGTCCGATCCACATCGCCAGCGAGAGCCCCATAATCAGGGGACCGGCCAGGCTGAGTATCCGCGAGTCGTCTCCGCTGGCACGACGGAGCCCGCGCCAGACCCAGGACGTGAGCCGGGACGAAAGCGGCCCCGATCCGCCGTCCACCCAGAGCGTCGTCCAGAGCAGATCCACGATGACGATACCGAGCAGGGCGAGCCCTGCGGCGAGCAACAGCGGCTGCATATCGGAGCCTTCGGCTCCGAGGCCTGTCAACGACACCCCGGCGAATCCGTACCGAGCGTGACTGTCCACACTCGAGGACAACCGCTACTACACACCGACGACTGCCGCTTCGCTCGAGTTCTCACCCGTCACTGCCGATGACGGTACTCACGACGTTGTAATCCGTGTTTTCCAGGATGTTCTGTGGAACGCTCCCGAAGACGGCTTTCTCGAGTTGTGACGTCCGTGGTCTCCCGATTACGACGAATTCGGGATCAGTTCGTTCGGCTTCCGCGAGTATCTCTTCGGTGGGATCACCGACTCTGCCGCGCGCTTCGATCGATTCGTCGTCGAACTCACCGAGGACGTTTTCGACGGCCAGACGGACGAATTCGGCGGCGCTCTTTGCCTCCTGGTCGATCGTGAAACCGCCCAGTTCGCTGTTCCCCTCGAGCAACTCCTTGTGCGTCTCGAAATCGTCTCGCGGAACAACGTGGAGGACGACGAGCCGACTGTCGTACCTGGCGGCGAGTTCGGCGGACGTCTCGAGTACCTTTTTCGGATGGCGTTCTTCGCCGATGGCAGCGAGTATCGTCACGTGGTATCAACCCTGTCGGATACTCTCGAGTTTGGCTGATAAACTGTTTGTTCACCCACCCACGCTGTGGGGTTTCTGTGACGCAGACAGTCCCAGCCTCGAGTGTCCTTAGCACTCGGGGCATTTCCACGCGTGTCCCCTGTATCCTGTTGGGGTGCTGACTCCTATAGTGGCATTCCCCTCAGTACAACCTATATCTAACGAGTGATTTTATGAATAGATCACCGTTCAGTACGCCACTTCGTCTCGAACGCACTGAACGTGTACACTCGCCGCACCGGGTTCACACGGCCGACGGATGCCGTCCGCTGGTGGCGGTTACAAGCGGGTCGACGGAAAGAGTGCGCCTTACTCGAGCAGGCCGAGGTCCTCGAGTCGGGAGACGATCTTGTCGACGGCGTGTTCGGCGTCCTCGGGCTTTTTCCCGCCGGTGATGACGAGTTTGCCGGAGCCAAAGAGCAGGGCGACGACCTCCGGTTCGTCGAGGCGGTAGACGAGGCCGGGGAACTGCTCCGGTTCGTACTCGATGTTCTCGAGGCCGAGTCCGATCGCGATCGCGTTCAGGTTGAGGTTGCGCCCCAGGTCGGCCGAGGTGACGATGTTCTGGACGACGATTTCGGGGTCCTCGTTCACCTGAATCTGGAGTTCACGAAGCTTGTCGAAGACGATACGAAGACTCTCGTGGACGTCGTCGGTGCTCTTTGCCCCGGTACAGACGATCTTCCCCGACCGGAAGATCAGTGCGGCGGATTTGGGATTCTGTGTTCGGTAGACGAGACCGGGGAACTGTTCGGGGTCGTAGTCGGCCCCTTCGAGATCCATCGCAACGCTCTGGAGATCGAGTTCCTGTCCGATGCCGGTCGACGCCACCACGTTTTCGATGTTGATGGTGTCCTTCGGATCCGTCATAAGTCGTTTAAAAAGACGTATTTAAGGTTTATAAAGGTTGGTACCGCCACCTGATATGTCCGGTTCGTGCCCTCGTACGGACAGTATCCGCGTTCGATCGGTTCGGGAAGCGGTAGGCTCATACTCGATCCGCGACGAGCAATTTGAGTGTACCTGCTCGAGTTCGCCGGCGAGGACGATCCGTTCGCGGCGCGCGAGGCGGCCAGTGCCGCGACCGGCGTTCGACGGATCGCCCCCGGAGTCGCGACCGCCCGCGGTGTCGCCCCCGAGCGCGTTCGGGGCCTCGCCTACACTCATCGGGCGAGCGCACTCCTCGGTCGGACCGACGCCGAACGGGAGAGCGCCCGCGCGCTCCTCGAGGCGACTCCGCTCGAACGGACCGGGACCGTCGCCGTTCGAGCGACGGACGTCCGCGGCTCGAGCGGGGTCGACACCGAACGCGTCGAACGCGACCTCGGCCAGGTGCTGGTCGACCGCGGATTCGGAGTCGATCTCGACGATCCCGACCACCTCCTTCGGGCGATCTTTTCGACGGGACGCCTCGAGGGCGGTTCGCTCGCAGTCGACGAGTCGACGGGCGATCTCATCACGTCGCTCGAGTCGACCGGCGACGGAGAAACCGACGGGCCGCGAGACGAGCGCGTCTCGATCTGTGCGCTGGGCTGGCTCGAGACCGAGAGCGTCCGCGACTTCGGAACCCGCGCACCGACAGACAAGCCGTTCTTCCAGCCCGGAAGCATGGATCCGCTGCTCGCTCGGGCCGTCGCGAACGTCGCGGGCGCAGAGCCCGATCGGACCGTTCTCGATCCGATGTGTGGCACCGGCGGCATCCTCGTCGAGGCGGGTCTCGTCGGCGCGGACGTGATCGGAACCGACGCACAGGCGAAGATGGTCGACGGCGCACGAGCGAACCTGGCTCACTTCCTCGAGTCGCCCGCCCTCTCACCCACGGGCGTCGACCGGGGCGGATGGCACGTCGGCCGCGGGGACGCAACCAGACTCCCGCTCCGGGACGGGGCAGTCGACGGCGTCGTCTTCGACGCGCCGTACGGCCGCCAGTCGAAGATCGACGCCCACAGACTCGAGGACCTCGTGGCGGGCGCGCTCGCGGAGGCTCGGCGGGTGGCATCGCGCGCCGTCGTCGTCGCGGATCGCTCCTGGGCGAGCGAGGCGAGAGACGCCGGATGGGAACTCGAGGCCGCCTTCGAACGCCGCGTCCACCGATCGTTGACGCGGTACGTGCTGATCCTTTCGTAGCTCGCCGGTCGATCAGTAGTCTGCCTCGAGCGCGCGCCGTCGAAGTCGCTCCCCGTCGTCGGTCGCGACGGTGAGTTCGGGAACCGGAATCGGCCCGTCGTCTTCGTCGATGGCGACGAACGTGAACGAGGATTCGGTCGTCCTCTCCGTCTCTCCGGTGCGGGGTTCCTCGCGCCAGGCCTGTAACGCGACGTCGACGCTCGTTCGGCCGGCGTCGTAGACGTAGGACTCGATGAGCGCCGTATCTCCGATCCCGATCGGTCGTTCGAAGTTCAACTCGTTTACCTGTGCCGTGACGCAGGTTTCCCCGGCAAAGCGTAGCGCCGACATGGCGCCCACCTCGTCGAGCCACTTCATCAGATTGCCGCCGTGAAGCGTGCCGTTGTTGTTCGCGTGGTTCGGCTGGACGCGAAACCGGTTTCGAATACGCGTTTCCGTGACGGTTGGCATAGCGGGCACTGCGTGTCCCATCAGAAAAAGCGACGGGGTCATACGGTTTGCTGTGACTTTTTACCGG
This sequence comes from Natrarchaeobius halalkaliphilus, assembly GCF_003841485.1. Taxonomy (NCBI): domain Archaea; kingdom Methanobacteriati; phylum Methanobacteriota; class Halobacteria; order Halobacteriales; family Natrialbaceae; genus Natrarchaeobius; species Natrarchaeobius halalkaliphilus. The sequence goes on from NZ_REFY01000001.1 coordinate 132,375, forward strand.
AGCGACCGCAGGACGGCTCGCGGTCGCTCCGGTAACGACTTACAGTAGACCGTATCAGGCCGGGCGGCCGAGTTCCGCGAGGAGGTGCGAGACGTGAATCCGGTCGCTCGAGCCTTCGTGCATCTCGAATTCGACATCGGCTGCGAGTCGATGCACTCGAGCGAGCTTCGCTCCCTGATACCGTTTCCGGGCAATCTCGAGGATCTCGTTGATGACCTCCTCACCGTCTAATCCCTCGTCGACGAGCAACGCATCGAGCGTCTTGCGGGCGTCCGTGAACTCGCCGGCTTCGGCGTCCTCGAGCATCGATTCGACCTCGTCGTCGAGACCGACCGTGGCGATGGTTTCGTAGGCGGCCTGCATCGTGAGTTCGCCCTCGTCTTCGACGGTCGTCTGGGTCGCCAGGATCGCTTCACGGAGGTTGCCGTCCGCATAACCCGCGACGAACTCGAGGCCGTCGGCGTCGTACTCGATCCCTTCCGCTTCGACGATACGCTCCAGAACGGTGACCGTCTCTGCGGTCGTCGGGGACCGAAACGAGACGGGGAAACACCGCGAACGGATCGGCGGGATGAGCTTCGTCGGCTGGCGCGTGGCGATGATAAACTGGGTCGTCCGGTGGTGTTGTTCCATGATCCGGCGAAGCGCCTGCTGGAAGTCCTCGCGAACGTCTTCTGCGTTATCGAGCACGATCGTCTTGTACTCGCCCGAGACGGAGGCGTAACTCGCGGACTCCTTTAGGACGTGGTTGATCATGTCCCGCTTCGAGAGGCTCGAGCGACCCACGAGGAACTGCTCGAACCGCGGGTCGTTTTTGATCTCCGTCTTCGTTCGTCCGAAGAAGTCCGCGACGTTTATCTCGATCAGGTCGTTGTCCGGGTCGGCGTGCGCCTCGCGAGCGAGCGCTCGAGCCGCCGCGGTCTTGGCGCTTCCTGGCGGGCCGTACAACAGGAGATTGATCGGCTCCTCGACGGCCTTCGTCAGGTACTCGCGGGCGTCGTCCTGTGGCAACTCGGCCAGCTCGGGGGCGTGGGTGTCGGTCCACAGCGGCGCGTCCATCGAGCGTCCGTACGGATGGGATCGATAAGAATCGGTCGATCCGTGGGCAGCGTTTTCCTCGGCCGGCGCAACCGGCTCTCCCCCGCGTTCGAACACCGCTCTCTCGTCTACTCGTCCGACTCGGTGTCGGCGCTTCCGTCGGCGTTAGCGTCGTCGGTATCGGCCGCGCTGGCGTCGCTTCCCTCCTCGTTCGCCCCGGACTGGACGTCCGCGACGGTGAACTCGACCTCGACGGTTTCGTTGTCGTGTTCGATCGCACTCGCCTCGTCGGGTGCTTCCGGATCGCCCTCGTAGAGAACCGCTGTGAGTTCGTCGTCGTCGTCGACGGATTCCTCGAGCGCGACCGTCACGTTCTCGTGTTCGCCGGGGCCGAGTTCCTCGCTCGTCCCGATCAGACTCTCGTTGTCCTCGACGGCGACGAAGCCGTCCGCGGGGATCGCGACCTCTGTCGTGACGTTCTCGTCCGCCGCGTCGACGACGTCCACCGCAGGATCGGTGTGGAACTCGAGTTCGATCGTCTCGATCGCACCGTCTCCGTCCGTATAGACGCCGATCGTCTGTTCGCCCGGCGAGGCGCCGGTGGTGTTGATCTCGAAGGTTACCTCGCGGGATTCGCCGCCGTCGAGTTCGAGCGCCTGCTGTTCGATGACCGTCCCGCCGACGCGGAAGTCGATGCTCTGTTGGGTCTCGCGATCGGTCGGATTGCGGATTTCGGCGGTGATCTCGATGGTTTCGTTCGTCAGTGCCTGAGTCGGGGTCTCGAGCGATTCGACCAGGAAGGAGTCGGTGAGCGCGTCGTCGCCCGTCGTCGTCACCGTTGCGGTGTCACTGACCGGGAAGCCGGCTTCCTGGTAGGGGTGGTCCTCCTGGCCGTCCGTCTCCTCGTAGGCGTACGTTTCGTCGTCCGTGGTGTCGCGGTGTACAGTCGCGGTCAACTGACCGATCAGCTCGGGTTCGTCGTCCTCGTCGACCTCGACGGTGACGTTTTCGTGGGTGCCGCTTGCGAGGTACTCCGAGACGGCGATCGGATCCGATCCGCCGTCGGTGACGACGACGAATCCGCCGTCGGAAACGGAGACCTCGTCGATGGTCACGTTCGTCCCGTCGCCTCGTTGGTCCTCGAACTCGATAGACGCCTCGAGATCCTGTTCGACGCCGAATATCGCGGGTGCCTGTCCGACGATGATTCCTGCCGCCAGAACGATCGCGATCGCGATCAGGATCCCGACGATGCGCTTGAGTGTATCGAACGTCGATCTCGTACTCATTTGGGGGTGGTATCGATCGTAGGTAGGGGCTCGAGCGACGTAAAACGCGTCGTCCGTTCGCAGTATTTCGATCGTTCTCGACCGATACGTCCGGTAATCAAGCATTACTCGAGAATAAACGGTTTTCGGAGGGGAACGAACGATCTCCGACGGGTTCGCGTGGGCGCGGACCGGCGGTCGGTGACTCACTTCAGCCGATTCGAAGCGGGTTTAGCTACGGCCCGTCGAACTTCCATCGATACCGATGCCACTTCGCGTCACGTTTCTGGGAACGGCGGGAGCGGTTCCGACGACCGACCGGAATCCGAGCGGGATCTTCGTTGCTCGGGACGGCGAGGGGCTGCTGTTCGACGCCGGCGAGGGAACTCAGCGCCAGATGATGCGTTTCGGGACGGGATTTTCGATCTCGAATCTGTTCGTAACGCATCTTCACGGCGATCACGTCCTGGGGATTCCCGGCTTGCTCCAGACGATGGCGTTCAACGACCGTGAGAGGCCGCTGTCGATCTACACTCCGGATGGCACGCGCCAGCAACTCCGGGAGCTGATCGGCGCACTCGGTACTCGCCTCTCGTTTCCGTTGCACGTCACTGCGGTTGAAGACGGCGACGTTGCTCACCGCGGCGACGACTACGAGGTTCGCGCGTTCGAAACCGATCACGACACTCGTTCCGTGGGGTACGCACTCGTCGAGGACGACCGAAAAGGACGGTTCGACCGCGAACGCGCGGAGGACCTCGGCGTCCCAGTGGGACCGAAGTTTTCGACGCTCCACGAGGGGAATCCGGTCGAACTCGAGGACGGAACCGTCGTCGAACCGGAACAGATCGTCGGTGATCCGCGTCCGGGACGGACGATCGTATACACCGGCGATACGCGGCCGACGGCGGCAACGGTCGAAGCCGCGGCGGATTCCGACCTGTTGATCCACGATGCGACGTTCGCAGAGGACGGGGCAGATCGCGCGGCGAAGACGGCCCACTCGACGGCACGAGAGGCGGCCGAGGTCGCTTCTCGGGCCGGCGTCGAACGACTGGCGCTGGTTCACCTTTCCTCGCGGTACGCGGGGTATCCCGACGGCCACCTCGCGGAGGCGCGCGAGGTCTTCGACGGAACCGCACTGGTTCCCGACGACGGGGACGAACTCGAGATTCCGTATCCGAACCAGGAGTGAGCGGGAGAAGGGCCGTCGTTCGTCGCTAGGTCTCCGCGCCAGCGTTCGCCGCTACGTTTCCGCGCCGGATTTATACTGCCTTCGCCCCTACCACCTTCCGTGAGTACGCGAACGAGTGCGCTCGATGCAGTCGTCTTCGGTGTCGACGTTCAGAGCGGAGACGTCCGCGGCGATGCACCCTCCTACGCGCTGGTCGTCTACGACGGCGAGGAGATCGATCGGGACGTCGTCTCCCACCGGAAGCTTCGACGGCTGATCGACGACGAAGCGCCGGCGATCGTCGCGACGGACAACATGTACGAACTGGCCGCCGACAAGGATCAGCTCATTCATTTCCTCGGCACGCTTCCAACCGAAACCCGGCTCGTTCAGGTGACGGGATCCCACCAGCCCGAGCCCCTTTCTCGCGTCGCGAAACGCCACGGTATCCCGTACGGAAAAGAGCCGATGAAAGAGGCGGAAGCCGCTGCCCGCCTCGCCTCTCACAACGTCGGCCACGAGGTTTCCGCGTTCACCGACACGACCGATCTCAAGGTCTCGAGAGGCCGGTCGACCGGCAGCGGCGGCTGGAGCGAGGATCGCTACACCAGACGCATCCACGGCTCCGTCAAGCGTCGCGCCCGCGAGGTGGAGTCCGAACTCGAGGAGGCCAACCTCGAGTTCGAAACGGACGTCCGGGAATCGTACGGCGGCTACGCGAACGCGATCTTCACCGTCGAGGCGCGGCCGTCGGATATCCCCGTCTCGAGCGCCCGCTCGGGCGACGTTCGCGTCGAAATCGAACGCGAGCGCCGCGACGGCATCGAGTTCCGTCCGCTCGCCAAGCGCCGCGATCACGTCCTGGTCGGCATCGATCCGGGAACGACGACCGCCGTGGCGATCGTCAGCCTCGAGGGGGAGGTCCTCGACGTCTGGAGTTCGCGGACGAGCGACACCGCCGACGTGATCGAGTGGATCGTCGAGCGCGGCCGACCGATCGTCGTCGCGGCGGACGTGACGCCGATCCCCGAAACGGTCGAGAAGTTCCGCCGGAGCTTCGACGCGGCCGAGTGGACGCCGGAGCGTGATCTCCCGATCGACGAAAAACAACACCGCACCCGGGAGGAGCCCTACGACGACGACCACCAGCGCGACGCGATGGCGGCCGCGTTGTACGCCTTCGACGCACACGAAGACCAGTTCGAGCGTATCGCCTCGAAACTCCCACCGGGCGTCGATCGCGGCGACGTCACCGCGCGCGTCGTGGCCGGCGAGGAAAGCGTCGAGGCCGTCCTCACGGACCTCGAAGACGACGACGAACCCGACGAGGAGTCGACGGAGCACGAACCCCGCGAGCTCTCCGAGGAGGAACGACGAATCAAAGACCTCAAACGGCAGGTCGACCGCCTCCAGTCCCACGTCGAGACTCTCGAGGACAGACTCGAGGGAAAAGACGATCGGATCGACGACCTCGAGGCCGAGCTGACGGTTTCGCGCCGTGAGGAGCGTCGCGAGGTCCGCAAGGAGCGGGAGGTGACCCGTCTCGAGCGAAAGACGAACCGGCTCGAACGCGAGCGCGATCAGGCCCGTGAAGAGGTCGAAACCTTAGAGGAGAAAGTCGAGCGGATGAAGGCGCTCTGGAAACTCGACCATTCGAACTTCAGCGACGTCTCCGCGAAAAAGGAGGGACTCGTTCCGGTCAAAGTCGTCGAAAAGTTCTCGAAAGGGGCGATCCGCGAGGCCGACGACCAGTACGGTCTCGCGGTCGACGACGTCGTCTACCTGCGCGATGCCAGCGGCGCGGGTCGGTCGACCGCGGAACTCCTCGCCGGATTCGAACCCCGAGTCGTTCTCAAAGACGGCGGCCTCTCGGAGGTCGCGGACGACATCCTCTTCGAGGCGGATATTCCGGTCGGCCCGGCGGGCGACGTCGCGATGCAGGAGGTCGACGAACTCGCAGTGGCTCGCGAAGAGGACGTCGACGCCGTCATCGAAGACTGGCGAGACCGCGCGCGCGAGCGTCAGCTAGATCGCAAAGCCGCGATGGTCGACCAACTCATCAGCGAACATCGGGCCGGCGACAACGAGGTGTGACGTTCCGGTCGCACTCGAAGTCACTGTACCGTTCCGATCTCACTCGGAGTCTGCTCAGCGCTCTTCGTTTCGCCGTTCGTCCGCGCGTTTCTTGGCTTCCTCGAGCGTTCGTTCCGCTTCCGGCGAGCGTCTGTGTTGGGGTGAGGTGATCGCTTCCCCGGAGCCCTCGAGTCGCTCGTCAGCGTCCTCGACGGCGATCCAGTCGCGAAGTCGGGAGAGAAGGGACCGAACCATAGCGGATCGTTGGGGAAGGACTATGAAATATCTACGGTCGATGGGGAACTGGAATCGATCGTCGCAGACTCAAAACATCCCAAACCCCTGGAGAACGCTCGTAACGAGGGCCTTGACGACGATTCCGAGTCCGGCGATCACGAGTGCGAGTCCCGCGGCGATCACGATATCGGCGTACGCGATGAGTCCGATACCGGCGAGAAGAAGCACGATTCCAGCGATTCCGAGCGGACCGAGTTTATCAAGCATACGGAGAGTCCTCGGCGGGAGGAAAATAAAACGCGTGCTTTCGCCGTCTCGGCTCGTCGATCGGATCGAGTGCCGACTCGCTGTCGAATCAGGTGCGTCCGCCCGTCCGAACGCTCGTCAGAACTGACAGTCCCGTGCTCGGAACGATAAAGGATTAAACCGTTCGACCGCGAATCTCGAGGCATGAGCGACGACGGCGAGGGCGGTCGGAAGAACCTTCGGATGCCGGACGACGACGAGGTCTTCGCAACCGTCACGAACATGCTCGGGGCGAACCGGGTCAAAGTACGCTGTGCCGACGGGACGGAGCGAACCGCACGCATTCCCGGGAAGATGCAAAAACGAATCTGGATCCGCGAGGACGACGTCGTCCTCGTCGAGCCGTGGGACTGGCAGGACGAGAAGGCCGATATCACCTGGCGCTACGAAAAGAGCGAGGCCGACCAGCTTCGACGCGAAGGCCACATTCAGTAGTCCGAACTGTTGGGTTGTGGACGCGTCACTTCGTTCCCGTAGTCTGTCGTCAAACCGCCTCTCGTTTGCGTTTTCGGTCATCGAACCGTCCCCGACTCGCGTTTCGTGACGCCACTCCGCACCGGGTTCGGAGGCACGCCAGGGGGTCGTTTCGGAGACTGGTATTCGGAGACTGGTACGTCCTTCCGCGTGCACCGGTCCAGTACAGAAAGCTTATCATCTCGGTTTACGCTCACGTAGGCATGACTCTCAGTCGTCGCCAGCTCCTGCAGGGTGTCGGCGCTGGCGTCTCCGCTGGGCTGGTCGGGACGGTAGTCTCGGAACCGGCATCGGCATCCTCGTCGCCGTCGTCGGATACCCGCCGGGTGTTCGTCCATCCGGAAAACGGACTGCTCGGTGACCTCCTCGACGCGGTCGAGGGGGTCGGCGGCACGACGCTCCTCGAGTTCGACAACTTCGAGTTCGTGGTGGCCGAGGTGCCGTCGAACCGGGTCAGCGACCTGGCCGGAGCTGCGGGGATCGCGTTCGTCGAGGACGACGAGGAGACGGGGATCCCCGACGACTGGTCGCCCTCGCTGCTGGACGTGTTGGTGCCCCCGGACCGATCGGACTGTTCGACTCATCCCGACCAGCGCACGTCGTGGGGACTCGAGCGAATCGGTGCCGACGATGTGGATCCGGGCGGGTCGGACGTCGACGTTGGGATTCTCGATACGGGCATTCAGTCCGATCACTGCAGCCTCTCGGTCGCGGGCGGGCGAAACTTCACGGCGACCGGGACGCCCAGTGACTACGAGGACCGACACGGACACGGAACCCACGTCGCCGGGATCGCCGGTGCGGTCGACAACGATCTCGGGATGGTGGGAACGGCACCGGACACGAACCTCTACGCCGTAAAGGTCCTCGACGACGACGGCCGCGGCCGGTACAGCGAACTGGTCGCGGGTATCGACTGGTGTCTCTCGAACGATATCGAACTCATCTCGATGAGCCTCGGGGGCGAGAACGAGAGCGAGACGGTCGACGACGTGATCGAGACCGCCACCTCGGACGGGCACCTCCTGCTCACCGCGGCCGGAAACGAGGGCAACGCGGAAGACGGCTCCTGCGACGAGGAGACGATGACTTACCCGGCAACCCACGACGACGTTCTCGCGGTCGCCGCGATGGACGAAGACGACACGCTGGCGTCCTACAGCAGCGTCGGTTCGGCCGTCGACCTGTTGGCACCCGGTACGGAGATCACGTCGACGATCACCGACAACGAGTACGCCGAAGCGAGCGGAACGAGCATCGCCTGTCCGTTCGTTACCGGCGTCGCGGCGCTGGTCTGGGGGATCAGCGAGGCGGACGGACCGGGTCCGAACGACGCCATCCGACGGACGCTTACCGACTCCGCTGAACCGGTCCTCGAGACCTGCGAGGAAGGCCACGGACTCGTCGACGCCCGCGCGGCGGTCGACGGCGACGTACCGGACGCAGACGATAGTTCATCGGATCGGGAAGGCGAACCTACCGATCGCGGCGAAAGCCGGTCGGCACTCGAGTGGCTCGCAGACGCGGTCTCTGGTCTTCTCGAGCGAATACGCGAACTGTTCGGATAGACGGCACCGCCAGTCTGCAGATCAGCGTCCGCAGGACACAGATCGGCCAGAACGCGCCTCGAGTCTCGAGGGTGTTCCTCGAGGATCGATCGGCTACAATCCCGCGACGTCTTCGATAGCGTCGGTCAGCGCTTCGATGCTCTCTACGTCGTGTTCGCCCATGTGACCGATGCGGAACGTCTTCTCACCGAGGGCGGAGCCGTAGCCGTTCGAAAAGACCATATCGTACTCCTCGGAGACGTTCTCGATGGTTTCTGCGACGTCGATCCCGCGTGTGTTCTCGATGCAAGCCACCGTCCGGGATTCGTACCCCTCTTCGGGAAACATCTCGAAGTGCTTTCGGGCCCACTCGCGTGTGTATTCGGCCATCTCGCGGTGACGTCGATCCCTCGCGTCGTGGCCTTCCTCGAGCATGTGTTTCATCTGTGTTCGGTAGGCGAGCATGACGGGAATCGCGGGCGTCGAATGCGTTTGTCCCTTCCGGTCGTAATAGTCGATCGTCCGCTGGAAGCCCCCGTACCACGAGGCGGAATCGCTCTCGAGTTCGCGCTCGTAGGCGTCCTCGCTGACGACACAGACGGCGAGTCCCGGCGGCATGGCGAACGCCTTCTGGACCGAGGTGAAGATTACGTCGATGCCGTGGGCGTCGATATCGACGTAGTCGCCGCCGAGCGCCGAGACCGCGTCGACGATGAAGTACGTGTCCGGGTACTCGGCAACGACGTCACCGATCTCCTCGACGGGGTTGCGGACGCCGGTCGAACTCTCGTTCATCACGCAGGTAACGGCGTCGTACTCGCGCTCGCCGTCCTCGAGCGCCTCGCGGACGTCGTCGGGTTTGACCGCCTGACCCCACTCGTAGGCGACGGTGTCGACGCGCTTGCCGAGACGGTCTGCGATGTCGGCCTGGCGCTCGCTGAAACTACCACAGGTCGTACAGAGGACGTCCTCGTCGACGAGGTTCAGGATCGAACTCTCCATGAAGCCGGTTCCAGAGCCCGTGAGAACGACGACGTCGTTCTCGGTGCCGAGGAACTCCTTCGTGTCCTCGACGACGGTCGTATAGAGGTCCGTCATTCGGTCCATTCGATGGCCGAACATCGGCTCGCACATCGCCTCGATGACGTCCTCGCGCACCTCGGTCGGACCCGGAATGTACAGCGTCTTGTCTGGGTAGTCGTCTTTGTATTCGCGTTTGTTGGTCACGCAAGCCACCTGAGTGAGCGAAACTGCGTCGCGAACTGGTATGGTACTTTTGATGCGGCACCGAAAACGCCGTGACGATCGGCAGCGACCACCGCACTCGAGTTAGATCAGTCCGCACACGGCGACCCGTTGGACGTCCTCCCGGTGCGCTCGGAGCGACGGTCGCGGTGGCGCTCCTCGCCCGCGTGAGCCACGTAAACGTTGCTGCCGACGACGACGTCGTCCGTCTCGGTCGGTGTGCGGCCCGGACCGTATCCGATCGCCGGGCCGAGTAGCCGCCAGACCGCATCGATCTTGCAGAGTGCAAAGCCGGTGACGATCAGCGCGAAGCCAGCGACCGTTGCAACCGTGATCGACTCACCGAGTACCGCCCAGCCGAAGACGGCGGCGACGATCGGTGCCGCGTAGTTGACGAGACTGATTTCCGTCGCCCCCACGCGTTCGAGCAACACGAAGTACAGGAAGAACGCGCCGCCGGTCGAGACGACCCCGAGGTAGGCGAGCGCACCGAGCGTCGCCGGCGTCACGGTGACGCTCGAGACGTGTTCGCCGGGGTGGACGGCGCTGAGTGCGTGGAGAATGAACGCACCGAGCGCCATCGCCCACGCCTGTAACGAGACGACCGGAAGCGTTCCCTGAATCCGTTCGATGAGAACGGAGCCGACCGCAAACGACAGTGCGGCGACGAACAACAGCGCGATGCCGAGTCCGTGGCCTGCGAGCGAGCCGCCCGAAACGGCGATTACGACGATTCCGGCGAGGCCGACGACGAGTCCGGCGACGACCGGTGCCCGGATCCGCGTTCGCGGAAGGACGGCCAGCGCGATCAGCGGCGTGACGATCGGTATAAGACTCATGACGATCGCTGAAACCGCACTCGAGACGTACGACTGGCCGACGAAGAGGAGACCGAAGTGGACGCCGACGAGCAAGACGCCGCCGACGACGATCGCGAGCCAGTCCGCCCGCGCCTGTGGCCGCCACTCCGTCCGGAGCGCGACGACGAGGGCGGCGAATACGACCGCCGCGACGTCGAATCTGAGCGCTGCAAAGAGCAGCGGCGGCAGCGTCTCGAGACCGATCTCGATGGCGCTAAACGCGGTCCCCCACGCGACCGCGAGGGCGACGAAGAGTAAAATATCTCTGTTCGAGTTCATGTATGTGATGACGGTCTGGAGACTACTTGATGGTTCGGATTCTGTGTTTATAGCACCTCTAGTGCCCGAATTCGGAGTTATACGTTACCATGAACCACACATCCATGGTAGTGTGTTACTAATTGGTTCGACATACGTCAGCGGTCTCGTCGAGCGGATCTCACCGAGCGGATAATTCGGAGAGACCACTAGCCCCACGAGTCCGTTCGAGATCGTTCTCGCGTCGGGTGCTATCGAGAGGTCGATGCGAAACGGCGACTCGAGGACGGTCGCGAGTCGGCTGGACGGCCTCGAACGACGGACTGACGTCTCCGACAGTGGGCCAAAGGGAGAAGAACGACAGTAGAACGGATCGATTATTCGACGATGAGTTCTCCGACCATCGAGTTCGGGTGTGGGTCGCAGACGTACTCGGCCATCTCGCCGCTGGCTTCGAACTCGAGGATCTGGTCGTCGTCGGGGTCGTCGACCTCTTCGGTTTCGAGGCCGTCGACCACGTCGCCGCCGTCGTCGCGGATCTCGATGTTGTGGAAGTTGTCGTCGCCTTCCGTCCAGCCGATCTCGTAGCTTTCGCCCTCCTGAAGGATCAGCGTCGGATTCACGTCGCCTTCGATTTCGGCCGGCTCGAGACCTTCCCAGCCGGACATCTGTCCGTCGAAGAGGATCTCCGTACCGGGCTCGATCTCGACGCCCTCGCCGTCCCCATTGCCGTTGCCGTTGCCGTTGCCGTTGCCGTTATCGTCGTCACTACAGCCAGCGACGAGTGCGGTCGCGGCCGCTGCACCGGTGAGCTTCATGGCGGTCCGCCGCGAAATGGCCTTCTTTCGTGTCATCGAGCAATCGTTGGAGATGAGCACATAAAAATTGATATCCTCTATCCGTGCGTAGCCATGCGATTCCATACCAAGATTGGTTGTTATTTTGGATACGAGTGAACGTTCGTCTCATTATTCCCGTCGGTCGTGTGACCACCGATCGATCAATCACACTCGGTTGGCCCGAGCCCGTCCGATGCGATCGAGAGCCGGAACACGATCGGTGCCGCGACGATGGCGATGGCGATCTCGAGGCCGCCGACGATCAGAAACGCGAGATCGTAGCCGAACTGTCCGGCGACGATGGAACCGACGAGGAAGCCGCCGAGAAATCCGAGGCTTCCGGCGAGATTGAACCCGGCCATCGCGAGTCCGCGCTCGTCTTCGTCCGCGAGATCGGTGACGAGCGCCATCGTCGCCGGCGAGACGAGTGCACCGAGAACGCCGATGGTGGCCATCGCGATCGCAGCGGTCGCGACGGTCGGTGCGACGCCGACCACCAGAATGCCCACCCCGTAACACATCGATCCGAGGACGATCGGGATCGTCCGTCCTATCCGATCGGAGAGTGACCCGAACGGATACTGCAACAGGGCAAACGGTGCGAAAAAACACGCGAGCAAGAGTCCGGTCGTTCCGGCTTCGAGCCCGAACGTCTCCTGGAAGTAAAGCGTCCCGACGAGTGCGAAAAAGCCCGCGGTCATCCGATCGACGAACCCGAACGCGTACGGAACCGACAGCGATGGTCGCCGTTTGATCCCCTCGAGGAGCGCTCCAGCGCTTCTGTGGACGTCCGGCGTCCGATCGTCGACGGCGGCGACGACGACACCGACGGTGAGAAGCAATCCCGCGGCGACGACGAGGGGCGCGACGGGATCGACTTCGGTCAGTTGTCCGCCGACTGGTGCGCCGAGAGCCGCACCGAGGCCGATAGCGATTCCGGCGGCACCCATATTTTTCCCGTGGCCACCGGGGAGATCCATGAGCATGGTCATCGTCAGGGAGAACGCGCCGACGGTCATGGCACCCTGGAACACCCGAAGAGCAAGCACGCCTTCGAACGGAACCGATCCGACGGCGGGGACGAGCGCGAGCGCCCCGTAGCTGAGCGCACCGATGACCGCACCGACGACGATAAACGGCGTTCGGCGACCCGTGACGTCGCTGACGATCCCCCAGAGTCCGACGAACGCGATGTAGGCCGCGAACTCGGCGACGAAAAACCACATCCCCGCATCGAGCGTGGTTTCGGTGAGCGGCGAACCCGACGCATCGGCACCTAGCACGTCGACGAGCGTCGCGATTCCCGGATACAACAGGAGCTGAGAGAACATCACCGCGAAGACGACTGCGGCGAGAACGACTCGATCCCGATCACCGGTATCTGCGGCCACGACCGCGGCTAGGGCCTCCGACCCTATGAACTCGTTCGTCTCGGTCGGTAACGACGCGCGTTCGACCGTCGAGTTCGTTCCAGTTCCGCTGGTCGGACGCCGTCTCCATTCTCCGGTGACGGTGTGCTTTTCACGACGCTTGCCCACCCATCGATATGGAACTCGAGCCAGTGACGGACGTACCAGAGATCCGTCCCGGCGACGATATCGCCGCCCTCGTCGCGGATCGGGCCACTCTCGAGCCCGGCGACGTTCTGACGGTGGCGAGCACGATCGTCTCGAAGGCCGACGGACGAACGGCGGATCTCGAGGCGTATCCCGTCAGCGGCCGCGCACGAGAGATCGCTGACCGAATCGGTGCGCTCACGGACGACGAGAAAGACCCGCGGTTCGCACAGGCGGTTCTCGAAGAGAGCACGGAGCTGCTGATCGACTGTCCGTTCTTGCTCACGGAGACGCGGTTCGGTCACATCTGTGTCAACGCGGGGATCGACCGCTCGAACGTCCCGGACCACGATCTGCTCCTGTTGCCGGACCGACCGGCGAAAAGCGCAGAGCGCATTCGGACGGGGTTGGTCGATCGTGGGATCGACGACGTCGCGGTGATCGTCACGGACACCTGCGGGCGACCGTTTCGACACGGTCAGCGCGGCGTTGCACTGGGCTGGGCCGGGATGCCCGCGAGCCGGGACTGGCGCGGCGAGCTCGACCGCGACGGGCGCGAACTCGGCGTCACCGTCCAGTCGGTCGTCGACGAACTCTCCTCGGCCGCCAACCTCGTCGCCGGGGAAGGCGCGGGCGGCACGCCCGCCGTCGTCGTCCGCGACTGGGAGTTCGGTGACGTAGCGGGGAGCGACGAACTGTTCCGGTCGGTCGAGGACGACCTGATCAGACGGGCGCTCCGACAGTGGGAGTGGGGGGAAGACCGATGACGAACGACGGCCCGGACGGTGTTTCCGTCCGCGGTTCTTCGGAGCCGACCCGGGCCATCGAACTCACGCCCGAACACCCGCCGGCGCGGATCGCTGAGCTCGCGGCGTGCGCCGAGCGCGAGGGCTTCGACGTCGCCTTTACGAGCAGTCACTACTTCAATCGCGACCCGTTCGTGACCCTCTCGCGCATGACGGACGCCACCGACGAGATCCGACTGGGTCCGGGGGTCGTCAATCCCTACGAGACCCACCCCGTCAAGCTGGCCGCACAGACGGCGACGATCGACGAGGTGAGCGACGGACGAGCGGTCTTCGGCGTCGGTGCCGGAGACCGCTCGGCGCTTTCGAACATGGGCGTCGAGCGCGACCGGCCGCTGCGGCGCGTCCTCGAGACGTTCGACGTCGCACGCGACCTCTGGGACGGAACGACCGTCACTCACGAGGGAACGTTCACCGCGAGAGACGCTTCGCTGAACCTCGAGCCGGCCGAGATCCCGGTGTACGTCGGAGCACAGGGTCCGCAGATGCTTCGGATGAGCGCCAAACACGCCGACGGCGCGTTGATAAACGCGGCCCATCCTCGCGATCTCGAGTGGGCGTCCGACCAGATCGAGCGCGGACTCGAGGATCGGCCGGACGAACACGGCGAGTTCGAGGCGCTCGCGTTCGCGAGCGTGAGCGTCGCCCCGGAGGAAGACGACGCTCGTGCGGCAGCGCGGCCGCCGGTCGCGTTCATCGCCGGCGGTGCGGCCGATCCGGTTATAGACCGCCACGATATCGATCGCCAGGCCGCGAGCGCGGTCAGCGACGCGCTCGAGGACGGCCGGCTCACCGAGGCGTTCGATCGCGTCACGCCCGAGATGATCGACGCCTTCTGTATCGCGGGAACGACGGAGACCGTCGCGGATCGCTTCGAGGCGGCGCTCGAGCACACCGACGGGATCGTCGTCGGATCGCCGCTGGGACCGGATCTCGAGGATGCGATCGTTCGCGCGAGCGAGGCGCTCTCGATCGCGAGTGCGTGAGAAGCGAACGGCGACGGACGATCAGTTCGACGTGACGAGGCTGCCGATCGCGCCGAGGGTCAGCGCGCCGAAGACGCCGACGGAGAAGACGATGAGGAGCGTTCCGACGAGGACGAGCAGCGGTGCGAGCCCCTCGCCCATCGCGACGTCGGTGAAGAGTTCGTTCATCTCGACGATGTTGTCCACGATGACGTTCAACACTGCGGCGGTTTGCATGTCTAAAGATTCTTAACGGGAGTACTTGGCCGTGCCGATCCGTCGTCACGACCGCGTCCACGACGCCCGCTCACTCGACAGCCTCGTCGATCGGTGACGACGACGCCCGATCCGTCCGCGGCGAACGATATAACTCGGTGCCGATCGAACAGGGTCGCGTGACCGACGACGCGACGCTTTCGGATTTCGCTACGGGTCGCTCCGACGAGGATACCGACGAACGACGCGACGCGGACGGCACCGATGGCGTCTCCTCGCTGTCGACGTACGCGTGGGGAGAGTACGTCTGCAGTCGGTGTGACGGCGCGGCCGAGCGCGTCTGGCGGGACGACGGTGCGGTCGTCTGTCCCGACTGCAAGGACTGGTAGCCGCCCCGTCCGTTCAGGCCCGCGGTCACGGAAGCGTCTGGAGACAGCTTCGACAGTAAGTATAGAAGCGATCGTTCGTAGTTCCACAGACGCGACACGAGACGGCGGTTCCCGATAGCTCTGTTTTCGTGGTCATCGAGGTCGGATACGCGAGCCAGTCGAATACGCCTCCGGCATACCTTTGCAAGTCGTTCGGTGGCTCTCGCGGTGATTGCCCCGAAGATTTATATCTCAGTCGTGGGTTTATTCACCTGCAATGGCGAAAGGTACGGTCGAATTCTTCAACGACACTGGCGGTTACGGGTTCATCGAGAGCGACGATTCGGACGAGGACGTGTTCTTCCACATGGAGGACGTCGGCGGCCCCGATCTGGAAGAGGGTCAGGAGGTCGAATTCGACATCGAGCAGGCCGATAAAGGCCCGCGCGCGACGAACGTCGAGCGCCTGTAGGCACCCAGTAACGCGAGGGGTATCGTTCTCTGATCGTCACCCGACGAGCGGCGGCTCCCTCCTCGAGTTAGCTGAATTGAGGCGCTAAGCCCCTTCCTCAAGGAGCAACGCAAGGAGCGAACGGCGTCAGCCGTGAGCGAATAGGGGAGGGTAGTTCACGTGGCGTAGATCGGAGCCGCGGGCCGTATCAGTCGCTATGATACTTCAGTGGTGATGACACAAAACCTATGGTCGACAGAGCCCGATGACGAACAACGACGATGAGACCGCTGCGCTCTGACCGTCCCCGTTTCCTCCCAAGCGATGACTGACCTCGATCACCACAGAGACAGAAACCACGAGCCGTCCACGGACGACGAGTTGTCCGTTTCGAGCGTCGCGAACCTCTGTACCGAACTCGAGGAGAACGTCGCTCGCGTGATCGTCGGCCACGACGACGTCGTCGAACACGTCGTGACGGCCATGCTCGGCCGAGGTCACGTGTTGCTCGAGGACGTTCCCGGCGTCGGCAAGACGATGCTCGCTCGCTCGATCGCGACGTCGATCGACTGTATGTTCCGGCGCGTCCAGTTCACGCCGGATCTGCTCCCCTCCGACGTCACCGGCGTCAACGTCTTCAATCAGAAGACGCGCGAGTTCGAGTTTCAGCCCGGCCCCGTCTTCGGAAACATCGTTCTGGGCGACGAGATCAATCGCGCGCCGCCGAAGACGCAGTCGGCGTTGCTCGAGGCGATGGAAGAAGAACAAGTTACCGTCGACGGCGACACGCGGGAACTCCCCGACCCGTTCGTCGTCATCGCGACCCAGAACGCCGTCGAGCCGAACCGGACCTACGATCTCCCGTTCGCTGAACTTGATCGGTTCATGAAGAAACTCGAGTTAGGCTATCCGGAACCCGACGAGGAGACCGAGCTCCTCGGTCGAACCGTCGGCGGACATCCGATCGAATCGCTCGAGCCGGTGACTGACCGCGAGACGATCGTTCGCGCCCGCGAGACGGTCGCGAAGGTTCGCGTGGAGGAGCCGGTCCGAGCGTACGCGACCCGGCTCGCGGGCTACACGAGAGAGAACGCTCGAGTCGGCGTCAGCCCTCGCGGAACGATCGCGCTGTTACGGGCGGCACAGGCGCGGGCGATCACCGAACACCGCGAGTACGTCGTCCCCACCGACGTCAAGATCGAGGCCCCGGTCGTACTGGGCCATCGAATCCGGACGGACGACCGGGCGCGTGACGGCGATCGAGTGGTCGAAGAGGCCCTCGAGCGCGTCCCGGTCGAGGCGGAGCGGGTGTAGCCCAGGTGATCCACCAGTGAGACTCACCCTCCGCGGATGGGTCGTCGTCGCCGTCATCGCGTTTTCACTCTGGACGAGCGCGCGCTACGGACCACGGTCGCTGAACGCCGTCGTCGTTCCGGCGACGATCGTCGTACTCGCCGGGGTCGTCTCGGTTGCTCGGATCAGCCGGCCGAGCGTCGAGCGGACCACGTCCAGCGAGGGCGTCGCCGGCGACGGATTGACGATCGAGCACGTAATCGACGGCGACAGAACGGTTTCAGCTACCCTCAGCGAGGCCGCTGACGGCGAGCTGTACGACGTGAAAAGCGACGGTGACCCGACCACGGAGACGGTTCTCGAGGCCGGCGTCCAAACCCGTTTCGAGTACGAACTCCACCTCGAGAAGCGTGGAACGGACGTGATCGGTCCGCTTTCGATCGTCGTAACGGACGTTTTCGGGCTCGTCGCCCGACGGTTCGACGACGACGGGACGACGAGCCTGGTGGTCGTCCCGCCGACGAAAGAGCTGCGGGCCGGGCCGACGGAACGGTTGCTCGCGCCCGCGGTCGAATCGGACCGAGACGAGCGCGCGGAGTTCGATCACCTCCGCGAGTACCGGCGTGGCGATTCGCTACGCGACGTTCACTGGAAGTCGACGGCAAAACGAGCGGATGACGGCCTGTTCGTCACGGAGTACGTCGCCGAGGGCGACGCCGGCTCCGTCACGATCGCCCTCGAGTGTGTGGAGGGACGGGCGGACGAACTGGCGACTGCCGCCGCGAGCGTGGCGGACTCGCTTCTCGAGCGCGGAGTTCGCGTCGGACTGGTGCGATCCGACGGGGGGGCTCCGTTGGCTCCGGGTACGGGGCGAGAGCACCGTCGTGACGTACTCGAGATCCTCGCCGTCGTCGACAGCGGCGAACTCGCGGTCGACACGCGTCGCGAAGCCGACGTTCGGATTCGTGCCGACGAAAGCGAGACGACGGTAAGCGTCGGCGACGTCGAAACCTCGTTCGAGCGACTTCGGCGTGGTCGCGATCACGGACGCGAGTTCGGACCTACCGTCGACGAAACGAGATCCGACGATCCGGGGATGGACGACTTCGGGGCGGTCGCGTGAGTACGCGGTCGTCGGACTCGAGCGACGGCGTTCGGACGCGAACGGTGAGCGTCGACACCGACGACGCGATCGGCCCGGATCTGTTTCGTCTGCTCGCGCTCGGCTGTGTGCTGGTTCTGACGGCGTCGTACGTGAGCGTCCTGCGCGAGGTCACGCGCGTCGTCGGCGGGACTCGGTCGCTGTTCGTTCTGGTCGGAGCGACGATCCTCGCCGCAACGATTCTCTCCCGATTGATCCGCCCTCGAACGGCGACGGTAACCGCACTGGCGGCCGGCGGCGTGAGCTTCGGCTACTACCTCGAGGCGAGCGGCGTCGGCATCGGAGGTGCACTCGACGGATTCGAGGAGATTCTCACCGACACCGTCACGCTCGTGACCGGGCTCCCGCTGCTTCGGATGATCGAGGCCGGGATCTGGTCGCTCGCGTTCGTTCCCGCGCCCGTCTTTCTCTCGTGGTATCTCGCGTTGCGGGGACGGTACGGACTGAGCGTTCTCGCCGGCGGGACGGCGCTGGTCTTTCTCGTGTTGACGGGCGACGCGGAGACGACCACCACTCTCGTGGGGACGCTCGGTGCGATGGGTGCTATCGGCTTCGGTGAACTCACGCGACGGGAGGGATCGATCGCACAGGCGGATCTGCTCGCCGTGCTCTTTGCCGTCGTCATCGTGCTCTCGCTGTCGGTCACGTTCGTTCCGAGCGGTCCGGCCAGCCCGACGACGGCCGGCGGCGCGACCGGAGGAACGCTCGAGGGAACGATCGACTCGGCCTCCGAGCAGTCCGGAATCGCCGGCGACGTCGATCTCTCGCCCGAGAAGCGATTCACCGTCGAAGCCGACCGGCCGTCGTACTGGCGTACCGGCGTCTACGACCGGTTCACCGGCGACGCCTGGGTCAGAACCGGTCAGGACCGGTCGCTCGAGGAAGGAATCGCCACACCGCCGGGGAGACACGATCGGATGCGCCAGACCGTGACCGCGGAGACCGAACTGGGAGTGATGCCCGCAGCAGCCCAGCCGATCGACGTCGACGGCGACCTGGCCCAGCGGACCGAGGTCTCGACGCACGATCAGATCCGACCAACTTCGACGCTACTCGAAGGCGACAGCTACGTCGTCGAGAGCGCGATCCTCCACGCCACGCCGGACGACCTCGCGGCTGCGGGGGAGGACTACCCCGATGACGTGAGTGAGTCCTATCTGCAAACGCCTGAGGGGACCTCGAGCGAGTTCGAGCAACGGACCGCGGAGGTGACCGCGGATGCCGAAACCCCCTACGAGAAAGCGACCGCGATCGAGCGCTACCTTCGCTCCTCGAAGGAGTACTCGCTCGACGTCGACCAGCCGGAGGGAGACGTAGCCGAGGAGTTCCTGCTCGAGATGGACGAGGGGTACTGCGTCTACTTCGCGACCGCGATGACCCAGATGCTGCGGGCCGAGGACGTGCCAGCCCGATACGTGACCGGATATACGGCCGGCGAACCCGTCGACGACGGTGAGTACGTCGTTCGCGGTCTCGACGCTCACGCCTGGGTGGAAGTCTACTTCCCGGAGAAGGGCTGGGTCGCGTTCGAGCCGACGCCGGGCGACGAACGCGACGAGGTTCACAGCGAGTTCCTCGAGGACGAATCCGACGACGTCGAGGATAACGGCGAAGCCGATGGCACCGACGATCCGGCGGACGAGAACGTCCCGAGCGACCAGAACGCGGACGACGGCTCCGCTGACGATACAGCGGAGAACGGTTCGGTCGACGATGGAGAGGACAACCCTCCATTCGACGACTCGAGCGACGACGTTGCGTCGCCGGTCGACTCTCTCGACGGAAACGTCCAACAGACAGACGACGGGATCGGGATGGACGACGTCGTCTCGCTGCTGACCGTCACGCGCGAGACCGCAGCGATCGCGGCCGTCGTCCTGATCGGTCTCGTGGCTTTCGTTCACCGAACCGGTGCGTTCGCCGGCGCGCGTCGGACGGTCGGGATCTACCGGCACGGACGACGAGCCGACCCGGACGAGGACGCTCGACGCGCGTTTTACCGACTCGAACGACTGCTCGCCCGCGAGTACCGCCCGCGGCGGCGCGACGAATCGGCGCGCGAGTACGTGCGGACGCTCGCGGCGGCCGACGAGGACGGGGTCGCGAGCGACCGCCGAACCGAGGCGGTGCTCGCGTCATACGAGCGCGCCGTCTACGGCGGTGGTGTCGGTCGCGAGCAGGCGGACGACGCGATAGAACTAGTCGATGGGTTGTCACGCGAGCGCGTACCGGTCGTCGGCCGTCGTCGTGACAGGTCGGAATAAGGCGCGCTGGAAGTGGTTTTTAGCTTCGATGCGACTCGAGAAGTGAACTTCTCGTGTCACGGGATGCGGGCTGCCTGCTCCCAAAGCCACCTCGCCTCGACGAACCGTCCGTTCGCTCACTGAAAAAGAACCACGCGAGGGCATGCAGGTCCCGATAGTGTTTAATATGGTCATTTCGTACGATCAACCGTAATGTCGGAAGTCTGCTCGACGTGCGGGCTGCCCGAGGAACTCTGCGTCTGTGAAGACGTGGCCAAGGGACAACAGCAACTCACCATCCGCATTGACGAGCGCAGATACGGTAAAGAGGTAACGATCGTCGAAGGATTCGATCCGAAGGATGTCGACCTGGATAGTCTCTCGTCGGATCTCAAGTCCAAGTTCGCCTGTGGCGGTACCGTCGAGGACGGCCACATCGAACTTCAGGGTAATCACACGGGTCGCATCGAGGATTTCCTTCGGGACCGCGGCTTCAACGTCGCATGAATTCCGCGATGATCTGAAACGACTTCCGACCGGCCGGTCACGAATCGTCCACTCGTACGGATCGTTACAACGTTTACCGGTGATTGCTACTCCGTCCGGGCAATCGCCGGTAACAAATCATAACAGACCGTACCAGTCACCGCTGTTCTGTCGCGCGATCTGACGGCTTCGAGCGAGCGCTGGCCGTCCGTCGAGCGATCGCTCACAGTCTCAAACGCGACGGATTCAAAACGGCGATTCGGGCTCCGTCGTCGAGTCGCCGTCGCCGTCCTCGCGGACGAGACCGTACCGCATCCCGTACTCCTCGAGCCCTCCCGCCATGCTTTCTACCCGTGCGTCCGCGCTTCCCTCGTACGAGCCGATGAGCTTTGCAGCCTGAACGCTTGCTTTGCCGTGCGGGCAGACGGTGACGATTCGATCTGCGTCCTCGAACTCGTCGATCCGGGCCGTGAGTTCGTGGAAGGGAACGTTCTCGCTGTCGGGAATATGACTGCGCTCGAAACTGCGCTCGTCACGAATATCGACGATGCGAACGTCCGAATTCGCCTCGAGGAGTTCGTTGACCTCGTCGGGTGAAACTTCGCCGTCCATCACCACCGCTTTCGAACGCCGACAGGATAAGGACACGGATCGACGGCGACGAACGTTCCGACGCGATTGCGAGCGCCGTCAGCTCCGTCGGTTCCCGTCAACCGGACCGATCAAAACCGTCGAGACGGGTCTGGTCGCTCTCGGTGCCGTCGACACCCGCCACGTCCGCTGCGCGCTCTATGGCGGCGGCGAACGTCTCTTCCTGGCTGCGATCGTACAGCGTCGCCGCCGGGTGAACGCAGACCACTAGCCGTCGCGGCGTTCCGTCGATCCGGATCTCTTCGATCGCACCGGCCTCTTTCGTCACCGCAACCGATCGCTCGAGCAGGTGCTCGCTCGGGACCTTCCCCAACGTGATGATAACCGCCGGGTCGAGCCGGTCGATCTCGGACTCGAGATAGCCACGGCAGTTCTCGAGTTCGTCCGTCGTCGGATCCCTGTTGTCCGGCGGTCGACAGCGTACGCAGTTGGTGATGCGGACGGCGTCGCGATCGAGACCGACGATCCGAAGCTGGTCGTCGAGCACCGATCCGCTACGACCGACGAACGGCTCCCCCCGTTCGTCTTCGCGCGCTCCCGGTCCTTCACCGACGAACAGGACATCGGCGTCGGCCGGCCCGGTTCCGTTGACGATCCGGCTGCGAGAATCGACCAGCGCGGGACAACGCGTACACTCGGTCACGCGGAGGTCTTCCATCGAACCCATACTCGAGGGGTCAGGGGGCCGCCTACTACGTCTTTCGGGTCGAGGCTGGCGACGATCAGTCGGGTTCGGCGTACGCGTCGCCCGCTCGGGCGGCGAGGCGAGCGACGCGAATCGGTTCCGGCCGGCCGCCGGACGGCGTAAACGCGTCGACCACCTCGGCCGCTTCGTCTGCTCCGCAGCCGACGTGTCTGACGTACACCGTCTCGCCGTTGATCGACAGCGTCCGACGCTCGGGCAGTGAGCGATATATCTCGAGGCGATGCTCGAGATCGGTATCCGAGAACGCCTCGTCCAGACCGGACTCGAGACCGTCGCTCGCCTCGAAGGAGACGGTGATCACGGGTCGCTGAACGGTCGCCGCAATACGCGACGGCTCGAGCACGTTGTACCAGGCGGGGGCGATCGCACCGAGGAGAACGTACCGGACGTCCGGCCGATCGAGATCCTCGACCACCGAGACGACGGCCTCGGTCGCGTCGGTACCGCCGACGGTACACTGTCCGTACGTGAGCCCGTCGAGAACGCTGTCGGCGCGAACGACGGCCCCCGCCAGCGTACTCCGGGTTCGATCCGGACACCGGTCGCCGCGGTACGACTCGGCAATGCCGAGCGCCCGCACTCCGGATTTCATCAGGAGTCGTCGTCTTTGATCTCTTTTAGCCGGTCGAGTAACTCGTCACTCGATGCGCCGTTTTCGAACTCGAGCGTTCCGTCGTGACTGTTCTGATCGGATTTGACCGCGTCGTCTTCGTCAAAATCAGCATCGACGTCCTGTTGCTCGGATTCGTCGTAGCTCCCGAATCCCATACGGGTATTTCTACGTGCCACCCACTCAAAAATCCGTGGTAATTATTCCGACCCGAATTTCGCGTACAGAAGAACGTCGGCAACGCGTCGGACGAAACGGACAGTATCGTTTTTATCCTCGCCCGCGACTGGCCGAACATGGACGTCTATCACGTAACCGACGGTGCCGAGATATTCACCTGTAACGCGTTTCTTGCCATCGGAGATCAGACGACGCTCGTCGATGCGAGCTCGTGGGACGGCGTCGTCGACGAGATTCGCGAGCGGACCGACGACGTGGACGCCGTGGTAATGACCCATCAACACGGCGATCACGTCAGCCAACTCGAGGCCGTCGTGGACGCGTTCGATCCCGATGTCTACGCCTACGACGACCATCCGACGCGAACCCATTCGATCGACGACGGCGACACGGTACCGATCGGTGATGAAACGTTCGACGTGGTGTACACGCCCGGCCACGCCGACGATCACGTCTCGTTCGTCTCGGAACGCTCGCTGTTCTCCGGCGACGTCGTCGTCCACGACGACGGCGCGTTCGAGTACGGCAGTTTCGGACGAACGGATATGGCAGGTCAGTCCCGCGAGGAACTCATCGAAAGCATCGAGCGACTCAGAGAGCGTCTGCCCGAGGGAGTCGAGCACCTGTACGCGGGCCACGGTGGCGTCTTCCACGGCGACGTGCGCGACGTCGTCGAGACGGCACTCGAACGTGCAACGAACCGAGAGCCGAAGTATCCCGACGAGTGAGACGGTCACGCACGACAGACCGTATCAATCGTCGTCGCTCGTCACTACCGGTGATTCGTTCGCGACGTCTCTCGAGCGTTCGAACCAGTCGTCGATGTTTTCAGCGACGTAGTCTTTGCCGCCCCAGCCGAACGCGATGCCGATCGCCAGCGCAGCGGCGAGTCCGCCGCCGTAGGCCAACGCCTGTGCGAACGTATGGAGGATCGTCACGTCGACGCCCATCGTCTCGAGACCGATGACCAGGACGACGAAATAGAGCAATCCCTTCGTGACGCCGGCAAGGGCAGGTGAGACGCCAGAACCCCGTGCAATGGGAGACTGGCGGACTTGATCGGCGGCGTAGCTCGCCAGGTAGAACCCGAGGAACAGGACGATGAGGCCGACGACGATCGGCGGCACGTACGAGAGCAAGTCCTGGGCCCAGGTAGAGAAGAACCACGACGCCGACGCCGTATACCGAAACGCGACCCACTCGATCGCGACGAAAAACGCGACTATCACGACGTAGTACCTGGTGATCGTTGCAAACGTCCTCGAGACGGCCTTCTGATCGTCGGAAAACAGAGCATCGAAGGGCGTCCGTCGAACTTTTTCGTCGAGTTCGATCCGTCGACCCGTGCTGATCACGAGCGGCCGGACTCGGTTTCCGATAGCGACTCCGATCAGGACGATGGCGGCTGCGACGAGCAACAGCGGTACGAGTTCGACGAGATCGACGATACTCCGTTCGATCGATCGTCTGACGTCGCCGGCGAGCAAGGGCCGCACTACCGCTCACCCGGTACCGGCACACTCCACTCACTCAACGAACCAGTGTCGCTACGGAACATATCCATACTACAATACGGTAACTACCCATAATAAATTTACCTGTATAGGGCGTAGTGAATATATGAGTGGAGCCCGCAGGGAGATCACGCGATCATACAGACCGCGCGAAGTTCCTCGAGTGATCGAATGGAACACTCCTCGAATCTCGAGTCGTGGATCCCCCTCTCGAACTGGAGTGACGGTTCACCGGTAAGTACAGGGCGTATACGTATCGCTGGGAATAGTCGATTTATATAAACTAATAATAAATTCTTGAGTACCAGGAATAGGTATGTGCTCGCCACATATTTATCCGTCAAATAAGCGTAAATAACTATCACATGAGTTCCCACTCAAATGGACCAACTACGTACGGATTCGGCGGCAGTTTAAATTGGCTACTCGGCAGTGCAGTAGGCGGCATCATCGGTTCGATCCTCTTCGGTGCGGTGCTATGGATTGTTGATCCAGCGATTGTCACCGAGACCATCCCAGCCATCTATGGTATAGATCCCGGTACAGTCGGATTGGTGTTTCATTTGATACATGGGACCGTCCTCGGTATCATTTTTGGATTTATTGTCAGTCGTAATCCAATCTTCAGCACCATTACCGCAGACGCCACAACCGGCTTATTCGCTGGTAGGGGGCTGACCACACGATTCGCCCTTGCTGGACTCGTCTATGGACTCGCTGTTTGGGCGTTCCTGCCGATAATCGTTCAATCGATTTGGATCGCCTTCACTGGAATTGTCGACCCTGGCTTTCCGTTTGCCGCATTTGAGAGTCTCATCGGTCATCTGCTCTATGGTCTTCTCCTCGGTGCACTTTTCGCGGTTTTCGTCGAGACCGCTCCAGAAGCAGAAGAGACTGAATCTCCGTTCGATGAAACTTCAGATTCCGACTAAATATGCTGAATTACTGCATAGTCTCGCACAAATCCGGAACCGTTCCCCGGAGGGAGTCGATTATGCCGCGCGGGCTTCCTTGGCTTTGGGACGGAGGTTCCCGTAGCCACACTTGCGGCAGTTGTCTGCGTCTTTCGGGTTGCGGGCGTTACAGCGCATGCAGATCATCTTCTCGAGCGTTCGTTTTTCGGCAGCGTCGAAGGTCGGCATGTCGCTCAGTTAGGTTGACGTGCATTTAACCGCTGTGGTCTGTGCGCCGTCGCGCGAACCCGGCGTTCGTCGAACGCTACTCCTCGTCGGCCAGGTACTCCTCCTGAACGGCGACGACCTCGCTCGAGTCAGTACACTCGCTGTAGCGTCGCAGGGGTTCTTCGTTGAGCGTCAGGAACGTCTCACCCCAACGAAACGGCTCGAGGATCGACTCGGCGTGTTCGAGTTCGTCGAAGATACAGAGCGCGCCCGCGAGCGCCTCGACGGTCGTCAGCCGAAACGGTCGCCCGTAGTTGACCGGGTTCGCGGCGACGAGGAACGGGAGCGCTCGATGGACGCCGTTCATCCGAAACGAGGCCGCCTCGGCGGACTCCCAGGAGCAGTCGAGTGCCACCAGCGTGTCGAGCCCGGCCTCGCGGTCGGCTGGCGACAGCGCCCGCTCGGCGTGCGGATTGAGGACGACCCCGTACGGAACCTGCCCCATCGTCCGGTAGAGAATCGCCTCGTCGAACTTCTCCATGCGACGGGCGGTACACTTCTCGGGATCGTCGTCACCCTCGTAGTAGACGTGACACTCCACGCGAGTTCGTAGGCGGAGCCGAAAGAAAAACGCCGCGGACCGTCCGCGCTACTCCTCGTGGATCGTCTCGCCGCGGTTGAGGCGTGCGGCGATCGTAAACGTCTGTTCGGCCTCGCGACGCGTCGGGAAGTGTGCCGCCATGTATCGAGCCGTCGCGATCAGTGGAACCCGCTTGCGGTGCTCGAGATCGACGCTGGCGCCGTCGTCCAGCTCGTCTTCGCGTGTCCGTACGAGATCGAACTGTCGGAACGCCGCCTCGAGGTTCTGGAGCGTGTGAAAGCCGGCGTCCTCCCGGAGAAGTCCGTGGCCGAGCGTTCGTTTCAGTGCCTCCGGATCGCCGTCGCAGTCGAAATACTCGGAGACCAGCCGACCAGCGTCGTTTACGTTCCCGTCGACGTCGAACGTCTCGAGTAAGTCCTCGAGGATCTCGTCGGAATCGCGGCCGGTTTCGTTGTCCCCCGGTTCGGGGATCGGGGCGGGCGGGGTGTTGAGGAACCGATCGAGATAGACGTTGAGGACCGCGTCGAAGACGCCGCGGTAGAGTTCGACCGCGTCGGTCCGACGCGTGGCCTGCTGGACCGCGTTGGCGTAGGTGAACGTGTGGTGGACGGTGTTCCAGTCGCTGAACTCGTTTGCGGTCCCGAACTGGGCGACCCGTGTGGCTGCGGCGTGGCTGACCTCGATCGCAAGCTCCTCGGTGGTCGCTCCCGCCGCGATCGCGGCCGCGAGCGCGTCGACGACGGCTTCGGGGTCGTCACCGAGCAGCGTCGCCTGGAAATCAGCGGGTGGGGACCACGACCGCCCCGTCCCTTCGCTCACCAGCTCCGAGAGACCCCTCGTAGCGGAGATCTCGCCGCCGTAGACCTCCTCGAGCAGCGAAACGAGATCGACCGGTCGACGCCAGGACGAGCGCTCGTCGCTTCGGTCCGCGGTCACCAGCGGCTCGACGAGACTCGCGAGCGCGGCGGCCGTCCGCTCTCGAGAGCGGGACGGTGCGTTCGTTCCGTTTTCGTACGCGCGATCGGGCTGTCTCGAGTCCGTCTGTACGAGCGTCTCGAAGGCCGTGTTCGCGAAGTCGAGAACGTGACCGGTCGAGAGGTAGGGATGATCCGTCGCCGCGGCGAACACCAGTTCCGCCAGTTCGGACTCGGACCGGCCCGTCGCGACGGCGGTCCGAAGACAGCGTTCGGCACCGTCCGCGTCTCGCACCTCGACGCAGTCGCGGAACCACGATTTCAGGCGATCGAACGCGATCTCGTCCGTCGAGAACGAGAGCTGATCGAAGCGGGGTGGCTCACCGGCCGCGTCGTCCGCGACGTGGCGGACGCCGGTGTACAGCGCCCGCTTTCGATCCTCGGTCTCGAGATCTTCGAGTACGTTTGCCATACAGCCGAGGATCGTCAGCCCGGATCCCCACCCCGACTCTCGGTACCGGGTTCCGAACTCGAGGGCCGTCGCGACCGGTTCCGAGTAGTCGACGCCCGCATCGATCAGCCCGATCGTCGACTTGGCGACGACGAGCCGGAGGTTTTCCTCGAGGCCGGCCTCGAGACGCTCGGCCCAGTGTTCGTCGGGCGGTAACGCACGGGGCGGGTTCGGGTCGACGTAGACCGTTCCGTCGCGGACGGAGACCGGGTACGTCGGGACGTCGTCGGCCCACGGATCGAAGGTGTCCCCACAGGAGAGTTCGAACCGGGCGTGGTGCCAGTGACAGGTGAGAATCCCGTCGTCGACGGTTCCTTCGACGAGCGGAAAGCCCATGTGCGGACACCGGTTGTTCACCGCGCGAACGTCGCCCTCGTGGGAGAAGAGGGCGATCGGCGTTCCGTCGACGCTCACCAGCTTTCGACCCTCCGCGTCGAGTTCCTCGAGCGAGGCGACCGCTCGAGCATCGTCCGATATTGTCATACGATACCCAACGACTCACACCCGTGTAAGCGTTGTCCGCGCGCCCCGCTCGGCGTCGACGGAGGTGGCGCCGACTGTCCTCGAGGCGGCTTCCGAATAGCACACTTTTGGCGATCCCGCCGAATGTAGCAGTATGGAACCAACGACGCTCGTCAGGCAGTACTACGACGCCCTCGACGATCACGAGTACGAGGCGCTCGAGGAGGTACTCTCCACCGGGTTCGTCCAGCACCGGCCCGACAGAACGTTCGAGGGCCGCGAGACGTTCGTCCGGTTCATGCGCGACGAGCGGCCGAACCCCAATACGGAGCACGAACTCGATGCGATCGTCGACGACGGCGATCAGGTCGCCGTCCGCGGCCGTCTGATCGAATCGGGAACGACCCTGTTCGCGTTCGCTGACTTCTTCGACCTCTCGGACGGGCGGATCGTTCGACTGGAGACGTACTCGCGGTAAGTGTCGATTCGACCTGCGCTTTCACCGACTGAACGGTTCACGGGTAGTGGATCAAACGACAAGGTATTTGCAGTACGACTTCGACGCGCCCGTATGGTCCACTGCCCCGAATGCGAGGCGACCCTCGAGGAGAAGACCGACGTGGAATTCGTCGAGATGGACGCAACGACCGGGTTCTTTTCGGCCTCCAAACGCTTCTACCTGGTCGCGTGCAACGAGTGTGGCGCGGCGATCGGCAGCGGCGTCGCCGGGGCGAAAGCCTGAGGCTGTTTCGTCCGCAACGGTAACTACTTACAGTAGACCGTCTCAGGCCGAACAGTTGTTCGGGCCGAGCTCCAGTTCGACGCGGTCCTCGGGTGCTAGCTCGAGTGTCCCCCGGTTGTACTCGATGATCTCCTCGTAGTTGGCGGGCTTCTCGCCGGCGTCGGCCATCCGGTCGACGAACGCGTCCTCGTCCAGATCGAGCAGTTCGATCCCGGTTCGTGCCTCGCGGATCGTCGTCGTGATCGCCTCGCCGGGCCTGCCGTGGGCGAACTCGCCGTCGGCGGTCACGGTGACGTGTCCCGGCAGGACGACGACTCCCTCCGGTTCGGCAAGGACGGTTCGGTGTAGCGCCTCGTAGAGCATGCGGGCACCCTCTTTTCCTTCGTCCTCGCTGAACTCGAGTTCCGTTCGTCCGGTCGAGTCGACGTGGAGCGTGTCGGCGGTTACGAGCGCTCGGTCGTCGAGGAGCAGCGAGATCATCTCGCTCGTGTGGCCGGGCGTTTCGAGGGCTTTGAGTTCTCGGTCACCGACGGCGAGCACCTCGTTTCGCTCGAGCGGCGTGAACTCGTATTCCACGCCCCGGGCAATCGCGCGCTCGCTCAGGTAGTAGGGGACACTGAGTCGCTCCGCGAGGTCACGACCGCCGGAGATGTGATCCGCGTGAACGTGGGTGTCGATCACGCCGACGATCGAGAGATCGGCCCGGGTCGCCGCGATCTCGTACTCGTCGACGTCCGCCGTCGGATCGACGACGACCGCGTCGCCGGTCGCTGGACAGCCGATGAGATAGCCGAAACACCCCTTCGCACGCCGCTGGATCTGAACGATGGTCAGCCCGTCGCCGGCGTCGACCTCGACGTGATCGTAGACGCCGCTCCAGCCTTTCATCCCTCCATCGACGGCCTGAACCTCGTATGCGTCCGTCGCCGACTCGAGTTGCGTCGCGAGATTCCCGGAGGAGATCCCCTTCGCACAGATGGTGAGCACCCGGTCGGCGTCTCCGACCGCTCGCTCGAACTCCTCGAGACGTCCGTCGAGATTCTCCTCTGGACCGAACGGGAAGTGAATCGCACCGGAGACGTGCCAGGCTTCGAAGCTATCCTCGGGCCGGGTATCGACGAGGGCGAACTCGGTCTCTTCGTCCTGCAGTTCCGCGAGTCGATCGGGCGAGAGCGTGGTGACCATGGTCGACGCTACGCGTGCGATCGACGTAAAGTATCTGCGAGCGACGGACGACCGATTCCTGGAAAATGAGAACTATGATCCGAGTACTTGTTTATAGACTGCAAACGAATACCCGTAAGAGGTGACTGATGATGGAAACAACCCCGGTAAACCAGTTGGAAAGTCGCGTTGGTGGCATCACACTCGAGGGGGAGCCCCACGCGCTCAGTGCGTGGTTCGTCGTTGCACTGCGGCTCACGATGGGTCTTGCGTTCCTCGGTGCCGGAGTCGGGAAGCTCTCGGTCGTCGCGGGCCAGCCCTTCGACGCGGGCGGATATCTGATGGGTGCAAGCGGACCCGCAGCCGGGCTGTTCGGGGCGATGGCCACCAACCCGGCGCTGATGGAGGTCGTCAACGTCGTCGTTCCGGCGACGCAGATTCTGATCGGTCTCGCGCTGGTGGCCGGCGCGTTCGTCAGACTGGCCGCCCTCGGCGGCGCGATGCAGATGGCGATGTTCTACCTCGCAAGCTGGGACGTCGCCGGCCCGCTCGGATTCGTCAACAGCGATCTCGTCTACCTGATGGTGTTCCTCGCGATCGCGGCCTTCGGAGCCGGCCGAATCCTCGGTCTCGACCGCGTGATCGAAACCCTCGAGGTCGGAGGCGAACCGCTGCTCGAGCGCGTCCCGGCGCTCCGATACGTCCTCGGCTAACCACCGCCACGAGCCTCCCCCTTCGGGGCATCTGACCGCCTCGAGCGGAGTCAACGCTCTCGAGGATCGTCGTAGCAGGCTGGCTCGGCCATAGCATGACCGATGTCTCGCGTTGACGGTGTCCGTCGTCGACACGCAACCACTACGTACCACCACCTCGAATCCGCACTCGAGCAATGTCATCGATTCGCCGTCTCCTGAAGGGACTCTTCGCGAGCGTCGTCGGAATCGTCGTCATCGGCCTCCTCGCGACGGTCGTCTTCGCTGTTACCATCTTCGTCGTCTCGACCGGCGCGAGCCTCGCGGGCTACGAGCCGAGTGCGGATTACGTCGTTATCGCGGCGGCGCTCATCGTCGTCTCCGTTATTCTCACCGGCGGGTTCACGCCGCGACTGTCGGGGAGAAGCGACGACGAGGACGGTGACCGCTTCGACGATCGGACGTTCAACTGAAACCGTGAGGTGTTCGATCGACAGCACCGCACGGCCGCCGTCCATCGTCGGTCCAATCCTCGTTCTTCGCGCTAGTATCGTGATCGGTTCATCGTTCTCCGCGTCTGGTGTCGCTTTCGCTCGCGCTAGCCGATAGGTTCGTTTAACTGAGATGATCGCGTACGGTCGGTATGGCCCTTTCAGATTCCGTCTCCGCCGTCGTCGCCGTGCTCCGTCGACGCCCGGGCGACCTCCTCCCGATGTACCTCCTCGGTGCAGCGATCCCGGCAATCGTTCGTGTTATTCCGTTTGTCGGCGTCCTCGTCGGCTATCTGTACCTCGAGTCGACCGGTCGGCTCGAGGGAATCCCCGAACAGCTTGCCGACCTCGATACGACGCCGCCCGATCCCGACGCCAGCGAGGAAGCGTTCGAGGCCTGGATGAGCCAGTTCCAGCCGATCGTCGAACAGGTGGTGACGCTCCCGCTGGTGTTGCTCGTCGCCGCGACCGCAATCGCGAGCGTCGCCGTCCTGTTGCTCCTCTACGTCGTCATCGCCGCCGGACAGATCGCGGCCTGTGCAGCCCGATTGCGCGACGAGCGGGGAACGACGGCGGGGATCGCCGGCATCCGGCGATACTGGCTTCGCTTCCTCGGGCTGGCGGTCCTCGAGTTCCTGGTGTGGGCTGCGATCCTAATGGCGGTCGGGACCGCGACGATACTGTTCATCGGCGTCCTGGCGCTTGCAGCACCGGTGGTCGGATTGCTCGTTGGACTCCTTTCGATCCTCGTTCTGATCGGAATACTCGCCGCCGTCCGCGCGCTGTTTGCGTTCGCGCCGGTGGCGGTCGTCGTCGACGACGCCGGCGTGTTCGGCTCGCTCTCGAAGACCGTGGGGTTCATCAGGCGACGGCCGATCGAAGCCGGCTTCTACTATGCGATCTCGGTCGGAACCGTCCTCGCGATTTCGGTCGTCTCGAGTTTCCTCGTAATCGTCGAGGTCGTCGCGTTCACCTCTCTCCTTACCGTACTGGTTGTGCTTCCGGCCCTCGACCTACTGAAGACGGCGCTGTACGCGAACTACCGTGATCGGTTGCGTGCACCCGCCCAGCCCGAGCGGTCGGTCCGGACACAGTTCCGGGACGGAATCCGCCGCGGCTGGTCCGAGATGATCGGATTCGTTCGCGACACTCCCGGAACTCACGCTCTGGTCGTCGCCCTCGCAGTCGGCTCGTTTTGGGTCGGCTGGGAGCTCGCGGGGCCGTACGCGGGGATCGTCGACGCGTCGATTTCCGCCCGCCTCGAGGGTCACATCCCGCCGGCTGCCGCCCTCGAGTTCTTCGGGAACAACTGGCTGGTGGCGATCACGACCGCCTACGCGGGCGTCGCGCTTGCCCTCCCGGCGATCGCGTCGCTGCTGTTCAACGGCGTGATGATGGGCGCACTTTCGCGGCTCGAGGTCGATCCAGTGGAGCTGCTCACGTTCGTGATTCCGCACGGGATCTTCGAGATCCCGGCGATCTTCGTCGCGAGCGCGCTCGGACTGTGGCTCGGCGTCGTCGGCTGGCGTGCGTTCCGCGGCCGAATCGACCGGCCGACGTTCGCCGATGCACTCGAGCGTGCGTTCTGGGTTCTCGTCGGAATCGGCATTCTGCTCGCGATCGCCGGGTTCGTCGAGGGATTCGTCAGCCCGTACTACGCCCACATCTTGCTGTAGCGTCGCTCGATCGTTCGCACGAGACCGGTCACACGTCTCCGGCGCTGGGGCGGGTTCGGCCTCGGCGTTCGATCAGTCCCCTGAGGAGGGACGGTACCGTCGACTCACGACCTTCCAGCGGCCCCGACGGAACAGCCAGTAGTTGATCCCGCCGGGAACGTACGTCTCGAGCAGGAGTGCGAGATAGAGCGCGGCGACCCCGAGCGGAGTCACGAGACCGAGCGCTGCAGCGGGTAGTGCGAACACGTAGCGTCCGATCAGCGAGGCCAGAAACGGGAGGCGCGTATCGCCCGCGCCGAGCAGGGCACCTGCTGCGGTGCCGTCGATCCCCATTCCGACCGCGCTGATCGCCCCGATTGCGACGAAGACGCCGGCCTGTGCGACCTCGTTCGGATCGGAGACGAACACGGACGCGATCGGCTCCGAGAAGACGATAACCACGATGGCCAGTGCGCTGTAGACGACGACCGAGAGGCGGATGATCCCGGCTCCGTACGCTCCCGCTTCGTCTTCTTCGCCTGCGCCGAGATGCTGGCCGACGAGCGAACTCGATGCTAGTGAGAGTCCCCAGTTGACGCTGTTGGAGAGGTCGCGAACCCGGCGACCGACTTCGATCGCCGTGACGATCACCGGTCCGAACGACGCGGCGATCCACAACAGCGGGAAGACGACGACACCCTGTGCGAGGCGACGACCGATCTCCGGCAACGAGATCTCGACGAGTTGGCGAATCACCGCCGGCTCGAGGCTCAGGCTGGAGCGGCTGATCGGAACGGGGCTGGGTTTCATTCCGAGGCCGCCGTAGGATCGCCCGATCATCCCCCACGCGAGAATCACGGTCACGATTCCGGTCGAGACGCTCGTTCCGATCGCCGCGCCGGCGACGCCGAGTCCGAATCCGAAGATGAGGATCCCGCTCAGAACGATGTTGAGAAACGCGCCGCCGGCGCGCACGACCATCTCCGTGAACGTGTCTCCGACGGCCGTGTAGGTTCGGCTGGCGATCAGGTTGAGCATCTCGAAGACGACGGCGGGAGCGACGAACACGAGGTAGGTGCTCCCGTGTCCGAGCGACGTGGGATCGGCTCCGAGCAATCCGATGAACGAATCTGCGAACGTAAGAAACACCAGCATAATCGGAACCGCGAACGCCACCGTGAGGAACACGCTCTGTGTGACCACGACCGATGCGCGCTCGGCGTCGTCACCGCCGTAGTTCTGCGAGACCAGGCTCACGGTGCCGCCCGCGAGTCCGAGTCCGAGCATCGTCACGGTTCCCCAGTACGCGAGCGCGAAGGCGAGTCCCGCGGTTCCAGCCGTTCCGACTGCGAGGCCGACCATCGCGAGGTCCGCAGTCTGTTTGGACGTGATCGCGAACCCGGTGATGATCCGGGGCCACGCGAGGTTCATCGTCGGACGGAACCGCTCGGCGTCGATGATCCCGAATCGCTCGAGTACTCTCGCGAGAGACGCCACTGCAGCCGCCTGCCAGCCGGTCATTGTCCGTTCTTTCGCGACCGGACCCTTGCGTCTGTCGTTTGGATCGCGAGCGAGCGTGGCCCGACGCCACTCGAGTTACGGACGAAGCCGCGAGAGCATCGCTTTCAGGTGGGCGGGCGAGGCGAGCGAGGTCGGCCGATCCATGTGGACGCCGATCTCGCCCGAAAGCGTTCCGAGACCGACGTGCTGGATCGGTTCCGGAAACGAGTAGGCTCGTCGCAGCAGTCGTCCCAGCGCCATCTCGCGCGCTAAGTCATCGCGCCAGGCTCGTTCGTACGCTGGGAGCGTCGACGGTCGGTCGGGATCGATCTCGCGGGCGGCGTGGTCGGCACAGCTCATACCGTAGAGAATCCCTCCGCCGGTGAAGGGTTTGGTCTGTGCCGCCGCATCCCCGATCAGAAACGTTCGCCTGGCCGTCACCCGGTCCGCAGGCCCGATCGGAATCGCCCCCGAACACCGGTGGGAGACGTCGATCTCGTAGCCGTCGATCAGTTCCTCGAAATGCCTTCTCACCTGAACTCCCGGGGGGGCTGCGAGTCCGTACTCGACGCCCGCCTCGCCACGAGGGATTCGCCAGGCGAAGAACGTCGGTGCAGTGAGGTGGACGTCGACGAAGTCTTCGTGGTCGTCCTCGTCGGAAAACGCCAGCACCCCGTGTAACAGCTCGTCGGGCTGGGGTAACTCGAGTTCCTCGCGTACCCGCGATCGCGGCCCATCACAACCCGCGAGCATCTTCGTCTCGAACCGCTCGGTGCCCTCCGGCGTGCTCACGTCGACCTCGACGCGGTCGCGGTACTCACGGACTGCCGTGACGGTGTGACGCTCGCGAACGTCCGCACCCGCATCGTCTGCGAGGGCTGCGAGATGTCGATCCAGACCCACGCGGTCGATGACGTTCGAAGCTACTTCTCGCTTGTAAAACGGATAGGACTCGCTGTGGGGACCGCCGACGTGAAAGCGCGCGCCGTAGATCTCGTTCTGGAACAACTCATCGCGTGCCCCGCGACCGATGAACTGCCAGATATCGGTGCTGACGTGTCCCGAACAGGCAAGCGGCGCCCCGATCTCACCTTTCTCGAGTGCGAGGACGTCGAATCCCTTTTCGGCGGCCCGTCGCGCGAACCGTGCCCCGGCCGGCCCGACTCCCACGACGACGAAGTCGTACATGTCCGTCACGTTCACGTCGTTCGGTAAATAGTCTAGTGAACGATCGGTGCGGATCGTGCCATCGACCACTCAGATCGACTCATCTTCGAGCAGGTCCAGAAATCGGCCGGCGTCGCCGTCGAAGCGCTCGAGTAACTCACGGACCGTCGCGCGCTCGTCGTCGGTGACCGTGACGTGGACCATCCCCTCGTCGGGCTGTCCGTAGACGACGCTCGCTCGCTCGGGTGCGGCGACGATCGCCGGCAACACGACGAGGTCCTCTTCGCCGTCGACGAGGATCGTTGTCGATCCCTCGGATCGAAGTCCCTCGAGTAGCGTGCGGACGACGTCTTCGGTGATCGTTGCGGGCGGATTCTCCGCCTCGAGGTGGGTCTCCGCCGTCACCGTCTTGCGGATCTCGTCGTCGACGGCCTCGCGTTTCGTCTGTTCGTCGACGAGTGCGACGTCCGGTGGACGGCCCGCTTGCAGGAAGTGGTAGGTGACCACGTCACCGACGGCGATCAGCGGGCCGTCGACGGTCTCGAGAAGTCGATCCGCGTCGGTCTCGATGGGTCCCATCGGTTCTTTGAGCTCCCCGCGGAGTTCGTCGGGAAGGCGGAGCAGCCGATTTTCGTCACCGGGTTCGGTATCGTCGGCTCTCGAACCGTCCGATCCGTGCTCGTCTCGAGGCACGGCTATCGAACTTTGAGGGCGTACGCGCCGGGCTCGGTGACCTGCATCTCCGTGGCGATCTGACTCTGTTCGGGATGGGCGATAACCACGTAGCCGGCCCAGTCCTCGGTCAGTGACGATGAGTTACAGGCGTCACAGGTTTCGTTGTCCGGATCGTTGACCCGGTGGCACTCTCGACAGACGAGGCGATCGGAGACCATCGTTACTCACCCGCCGTCGCTTCCTGTTTCTCGTGGTCTTCCGTGAGCCAGCCGTGCTTGCCGAGACCGGGCTGTTTGGCCGTGAGCCCGATTTTCGAGTCGCGCGGGTTGCGCTCGTCGATACTCTTCGTGACGATCCGGGCCCGGACGGCGTCGTCGACGCCGAGCGTTCGATTGGACTCGTTCGATGCCAGTTGCTGATTCTCGCGGTCGTACGCGAGGTACTCGTCGCTGATCTGAGAGACGTGAAGTAATCCGTCGACGGGGCCGATGCCGACGAAGGCACCGAATTCGACGACCTCGACGACGGTGCCGTCGACGACTTCTTGCATCTGTGGATCGAACGTGACGGCGTCGAAATCAGCCTCGTAGTAGACGCCCGGTCGGTTCGGCAGCACGGTCCCCTTACCGATGTCTCGAACGTGGGTGACGGAGACGACGCTTCCGACCTCTTCGTCCATGCGTCCTTCGAGTTTGTCCTGTAGCAGTCGCTTTACGAGTGCCGGCGAGACGTCACCGAGCTCCTCGGGCGGTACTTCAACCGTATCCGTTAGTCTGACCCGTTTGTACATCTATGGTCGAGTGATCGCTAGCTTGTTTCTCCCGCGTAATGCAATTACCGGTACACTCGTCTCGAGTATCCGGTCGCGAAGCGGGCGGTCGTTCGTGACGACGTAGTCGACACCGCCTTCGCGGGCGAGTTCGACCAGGGCGTCATCTGCGTACGATGCCTCCGTATCGACGACGAGACAGCGCTCGGTCGCCAGATCGTGGCCGACGGTTGCGGCCGTTCCTTCTGCCCCTCCTTTCTCGGAGAGTCGCCTGAGTTCCTCGACGACCGACTGTGGCGCCAGCAACTCGTAGGAACCCAACAGCCGATCGAGTTCGTCGAACAATCTGACATCGAGTTCGACGGGCATCATCAGCGCGCTCGTATCGAGGACGATCCGCGTGGTCATGCTCTCCACTCCCAATCCCGGCTACCTTTGCAACGTTCCCAGGCCGATCAGCCGCCACCGCGCACCGATTCGGCGATTGATCGCGATCTTTGCGCCCGGTTCGGCCGAGACGGGGCGCTTGAGATCGACCTCACACTCGCCGTCCCGAGCGCTCGTTACCGCGCCGACGGTCGTCGCGGTGCCCACGGTCATCATCAGGGGTTCGCCGGTGCTGATCTCGTCGACCATCTCGCCGCCGTCGACGCCGACGACGCGTTCGAGCAGGTCGACGCCCATCGTGAACTGGTCCCAGGTCGGCGGGAGCGATCCCGGCGGTCCGGCGATTCGACCGGCCAGCGCGTCACCTTTCGTCAGCGACGGATCGAGGCCGGTGCCGACGCCGAGCAACCCGCCCGGCGTGACGGTATCGGCGCTCTCGCCGCCGGCCTGGAGCGAGCGGATCGTCGTCTCGATCGGTACGTACTCCGAGCGCCCGCCCTCTTCGACCTCGCGGCCGGGACGGATCTCGAGTTCGTCGTCGACCTCGAGTTCGCCGTGGACGAGACTGCCGCCGAGAACACCGCCGGTGAGGTTCTCGTGGGTCGTTCCGGGTTTGTTGATGTCGAAACTGCGCGCAACGTGCATTCGTGGATCGTCGTCGGGATCGCGCTCCGGCGTCGGAATCTCGTCTTCGATCGCCTGGATCAGGAGGTCGACGTTGACCTCTTGACCCGCCGAGATCGGAACGACGGGTGCGTCTTCCGCGACGGTTCCCTCGACGAACTCCTGTATCTCTTCGTAGTTCTGTCGGGCCTGATCGCCGCTGACGAGATCGACCTTGTTCTGGGCGATGACGATGTTATCGATCCCGATGATGTCGAGCGCCATCAGGTGTTCTTCGGTCTGGGGCTGTGGGACGGGCTCGCTGGCGCTGATCACCAGCACTGCGCCGTCCATCAGCGACGCCCCCGAAAGCATCGTCGCCATCAGAGTTTCGTGTCCCGGGGCGTCGACGAACGACACGGTCCGAAGCGGCTCGCTATCGGAGCCGTCCGGACACTCCTGTTCAACAGTGTAACACTCCGGCTCGTCCACGTCTGGACAGTGACGGAACGTCGCGTCGGCGTAGCCGAGACGGATGGAGATGCCGCGCTTCATCTCCTCTGAGTGCTGGTCTGTCCACGAGCCGCTGAGAGCTTGCACCAGCGTCGTCTTGCCGTGGTCGACGTGACCGACGAGCCCGATGTTCACCTCCGGTTGTCGATTTCCTGCCATAAGACGGTGAGTAATCTTAGATAGAGGTTCCGCCGTGCGCTTGATAAACCTACTGTTCTGAACGCGCTTGAGGCGCGCGAAACCGTTCCCGCGTGCGGTCTTTCAGCGCGTCGAATCAGTTCGATTCTGGAAGCGGTCCGTGATCCACTCGAAACGCCGTCCGGCCGGGTCGCCACAGGCTTATACCGTTCCCGTCTCGAACTCGGATGTAGTGTCCGAGTTCGCGTTCGAACTCGAGTTGTGTGCCCATCTCGAGAGCCGCGTCGAGGGAATCCTGTCCCGTCAGCTCGGCGCAAGCGTTGCCGACCCCGGCGGTCGGATTCTCGACGTGGTCTGCGTCGATTCCGGTCCGGAGTTCTCCGAACGGACGGCCATAACGAACGAGACGATCCCGGACGCCGCGATCGAGTCGGCCGTGGGTACCGGTCGAGCGCGCTACTGGAAAGACGCCTTCTCGTGCCATCCCGACCAGGCTCGACGAGCGATGGAACGTGCCTGCGAGATCGGCTTTTTCGAATCCGAACGCAGAAACGGTCGCGAGTACGTCCGGCAAGTCGCTCGCTATCCGGACTGGTACGACCGCATCGTCGGCATCGAGAACAAACCGGACCTCGGTCGACCCGGCGATCTCGAGGCCCAGCTTCGAACCGATGCGAGCCTCGCGCTGGTCGACGAGATCGTCCTCGCAACCGAGAGTTACGTGACGCGCGCCCACCTGCATCGGATCCCCGATTCGGTCGGCGTCTGGCGCGTCCACCGCGACGACGATCCGGGCGAACTCGAGATCGAGGAGATCCGAGAGGCCACGCCGCTGTCGGTCGACGGTTCCGGCATCGAGCCGCTCGCGTACCGGCCGGGCCGAACCGAGATCGCCGTCGTCTCCGCCGAGGAGAAAGCCCGCGCCCGTCGACGGCTTGCAGAGCGGTCGTACGGCAAGGGCTGGCGAACGTACGACTTTCCGGCGTGTGACAGCTGTAGCCCGACGACTGCGAGCGGTTCGACGCTCCCCTTCTGTGCCTGGGCAGGAAGGGCGGTGCACTCCGATTCGGAGTGTGGCCCGTCTTGTCCGGGCTACGACCCTGCACCCGATCCAGCGATCGATCTCGAGGCGGAACGCGACCGTCGAACGAGATGGTGCCGAGAGCCGGAGGGGAAACGACGACGACAGTCAGGGCTTGATCGATTCGGGTGAGGACTTTCCCCGTCGTTTCCCTTCTGCGATGGGATCCACCGCTGGACAGCCGACGAAGCCGGCGAAACGGCCCCACGTCTGCGAAAACGGCGAACGGGGAGTACTCGAGGGGGAGATCACAACTGCTGAGGAGTGAGCTTCGCACCGATCGCGGGGAGAAAACCGCGTTCACAACGACCGCGCCGAGTTCAGAACCACCAGAAGGCTGCTCGTTGCCATCGCGACGGCGGCAAAGAGCGGGTTCAACAGTCCGGTGATCGCGAGCGGAATCGCGACCGCGTTGTAGACGAACGCCCAGGCGAGGTTCTGGCGGATCCGACGGTGCGTGCCGGCGGCGAGATCGAACGTCTCGAGGACGGCCGACAGATCGTCTCCGACGATCACGGCGTCCGCGGCATCGGTCGCGAGGGTCGTTGCGCTTCCCAGCGCGATGCCGACGTCCGCAGCCGCGAGCGCCGGTGCGTCGTTGCTGCCATCACCGACCATCGCCACCGTTCCGCGGGTACGAAGCCGGCGGACCGTCTCCGCTTTCGCCTCGGGCGGCACCCCCGCGAAGACCTCGTCGATTCCCTCGACGTCCCGGAAGCGATCGACCGCGCCAGCGTCGTCGCCAGTGAGAACGACGATCTCTCGGCCGCCCGAGAGTTCCGCGATAGCCTCCCGCCAGTCGGCTCGGGGTGCGTCTCCGACGACGACCACGCCCCGAACCCGGCCGCCCCAGCCCACGGCGACGGGGACGTCCCCCGCGTCGCGTGCGTCGTCGATCCGGGACTCGAGGTCGGCTGACGTAGACAACCCGCGTTCGCGACACAGATCCGGATGGGCGACGACGACGCGCTCACCGTCGACGACGGCGCTGACGCCACGCCGGTCGCGTTCGAACGCCTCGACGTCGGCGGTCACGTCAGCGACCTCGGTCGCGTCAGCAGGCGGTGAGTCGTCGACGCCCATCGGGCCGCCGTTTTCGTGACGAGACCGATCCGCCGCCGCGTCCGCGATCGCAACGCCGATCGGGTGCTCGGAAAGCGATTCGACCGCCCCGGCGCGGGTGAGGACCTCGTCGATCATCCGGCTGTCATCGGCCGACGTAGTTTCGCTCCCGTCGACGAACACGCTGTCGACGGCCATCTCACCCATCGTGAGCGTGCCCGTCTTGTCGAGGACGACGACGTCGACGTCCGGAGCCTCTTCGAAGATCGTCTCTGCGGAGACGACGATCCCCCGCGTTGCACCGGCCTGGACCCCCGAAGCGACGGCCAGCGGCGTCGCGAGCCCGAGCGCACAGGGACAGGAGACGATAACTACGGTCAATCCGACCAGTAGCGCTGTTTCCGGACTCGAGCCGCTCGCGAGCAACAGCACGATCGTAGCGCTCGCGAGCGCAAGCACGAGCGGGACGAACACGGTCGCGAGCCTGTCCGCGAACCGCTGAACGCCGGGACGCGAGCTCTGGATCGACCACAACAGGGAGACGAGTCGATCGAGCGTACTCTCGGCGTCCTCACCGACCTCG
Source organism: Natrarchaeobius halalkaliphilus (assembly GCF_003841485.1). Classification (NCBI taxonomy): domain Archaea; kingdom Methanobacteriati; phylum Methanobacteriota; class Halobacteria; order Halobacteriales; family Natrialbaceae; genus Natrarchaeobius; species Natrarchaeobius halalkaliphilus. The sequence goes on from NZ_REFY01000001.1 coordinate 173,732, forward strand.
ATCACGACCGGCGCATCAGTCACGACGGTTCCTCCCCGGACCGGATCGCCGGGCTCTTTCTCGACCGGCAGCGATTCGCCGGTCACGAGCGACTCGTCGACGGCGACGTCGCCCTCGAGAACCGTTCCGTCGAGGGGGACTCGTTCCCCCGCTCGGATCAGAAGTCTGTCGCCGGGCTCGACCGCCTCGAGCGGGACCGTCTCACCGTCCGTCCGCCGCGCCTCGTCGACCTGCTGTTCCGTGAGATCCGAGAGCAGCGACGCAACGCGGCGCTTGATTCGCTCCTGGTAGTACGTTCCGGCGGTGACGACGAGGACAACGGCGACGGTGACGTCGAAGTAGAGATCCGCCCGACCGAGGACCATCGCGAGCGTGCTGTAGGCATACGAGCCGACGGCGGCGGTCGTGACGAGCAGATCCATGTTCGGCATCCCCGCCCGGAGGCTGACGTAGGCTCCCCGGAGGATCGGATAGCCGGTGTAAAAGAGGACGAACGAGGTCATCAGCCAGATGTTGACGGCGAGGTAGTAGCCGTCGAGTCCACCGAAGTCGACGACGGGCTCGTAGCCGAAGTACGTCGGATAGAGAAAGACGGCGTACCACACCATCACCATCATCCCGAACAGTCCGCCGCCGATGAGGAACGTTACGAGCGCCTGATCGCCGGACCCGTCGTCCGCGTCGACTCCTCGGTCGCGGGCGCTGTAGCCGTATCCCGAGACGAGGTCGGAAAGCTCCGTCCGCTCGAGGCGCTCGTCGTCGTACACCACCCGAACCGTTTCGGTGGCATAGCTCGCCTCCGCTGTCTGAACGCCCGCCGTCGATTCCGCGACGCTCTCTATGAACACTTCACAGGTCGAACAGTGCATTCCCTCGACCGTGAGAAAGGCCTCTTCGAGGCCGTTCGCCTCGCTCGAGGCCGGTGGCGTATCGGAGCCCGGACCGGATTCCGCGTCGGAACCCTCGAGGCGCTCGCGGATCGTCGTCTCGTCGAGATCGTCTCTCTTTCCGGTCTCATCGGTTGTCGCGAGCGTCCGCGCGACCTCGAGACAGCCGCGACAACAAAAGGTTCCATCGACCTCGTCCTCGGTGATCGGATCGCTCGGAGTCCGCAATCCACAGAGCGTACAGGACCGGTCGTCGGACTCAACCGTTCTCGCGTTCGTTCCGGACGCGGCGTCTCCGCTGTCGCTAGCCTCGTCCGAATCGGTGTGTGGGGATGTTACGAAACGGTCCATACGATCGATCGCCGGCGTCTAATACGGTCTGTTATGATTCGTTACCGGTGATCGCTTCCCATCCGGCGTTGGTTCCAGCTGCGTTACGCGCCGGCGGCGTCGCTATGACCACCAACGGGCGAAAACGCCACGTAGAGACAGGCAAGGATCAACAGGACGTTGATCGTCGAGACGATCCCGGCCATCACCGAACTCCCGAGTGCGTACCAGATCAGCGGAAACAGCGCCAACAACCCGACCGGAAGCGCTGCCCGCGGGGAAAGCTCCTCGAGTACCATACCGAAATTACCGAACACGTAACGGTAAACCTAACCCTGGTTCCTACCGTTCGGGAATACGTAGAGCCGTTAAGAGCCGACTATTCTAACGTCGACATATGAGCAAGGTGACCGACGAGCCAGCGCAAACGCGGGAGATCGGACACGACGAGTTCGATCCGGTCGGGACGCTCGCCCTGATCGGGCTGTACTTCCTGATCCTCGTCGTGCTGTGGTTTTTCATGTACTTCGTCGAGTTCCTCGGAAACGATCCGACGGTCGTAACCGGAGCTGTCACAGCGACTCCGCTGGCGGTGATGGCCGGGGTGGTGTATCGATGAATATTCACACCTATGAGAAGCTCTGGCTGATCGCCGCCATGCTGTTGATCGTCGGCTTCATCGCGACGATCACGTACGGCTCCGTCGGACTGGGAATCGCGATGGTCGGGGACCAACAGGAGACGGTCGAGCCGACCCAACTCGGTGAGGACGATCGCTTTGCCGAGCCACGCGTCGAACACGTCGGTGAAAACCAGTACGAGGCCTACGTGATCGCCCAGACGTTCCGGTTCCAGCCCGACCCGATCGAGGTCCCAGCGAACAGCGAGGTGACCTTTCACGTGACCTCGAGGGACGTCATCCACAGCTTCAGCGTCGCCGGCACCAACATCAACACGATGGTTATCCCCGGCGAGGTAGCCGAGATGACCGTCGAGTTCGACGATCCGGAGGAATACGGCATCGTCTGTAACGAATACTGCGGTCCCGACCACCACAACATGGAGGGCCAACTCCACGTCGTCCCCGAAGACGAGTTCGATCTCACCGAACTCTCGGTCGACGCGTCCGACGAGATCGGACCGGACGAGGAAGCCGCCTTCGAGATCAGCGTCGAAAACCGCATGCTCGAGGACAGGGACACCGCGGTTTCGCTCGAGATCGGAGAGGAGATGCAAACGGAAGAGGTGACGATCGGCGGCGAAGAAACCCACGTAACGACGTTCACCGTCGATGGAGCGACGCTCGGAGAGGGCGACCACAGTTGGACGGTTTCCGCCGACGGTCACGAGGAGTCGGGATCGATCACCGTGACCGACGGCGAGAGCGATGAGGACGGTGCCGACGATGGTGAAAGTGATGAGGACGGTACCGACGACGGAGGTGAGAGCGATGAGTAACGCGTACATCGACGAGTTCCCCGCCGAAGCGAAGATCATCCGGGCCGCGTTCTACAGTTCGTTCCTCGCGCTTGCCCTCGGTGGAGTGTTCGGCATCGTTCAAACACTTCACCGGACCGATGTCTATCGGTTTATGGACTCGGTGGACTACTACACCGTGCTCACCGCTCACGGCGTCTTTCTCGTGATCTCGTTTACGATCTTCTTCCTCGTCGGGATCTTCACCTGGGCGGTAACGACCAGCCTCGATCGGGGCCTCGAAGACATCCGGTTTAGCTGGGGCTGGTACTCGCTGATGGCGATCGGGATCACGCTGACCGGCGTCGCGATCCTGGCCGGCTTCACCGACGCGACCGACGTGAGCGCGTCGGTGCTGTTCACGTTCTACGCACCACTGCAGGCCCACCCGCTGTTCTACCTCGGGCTCGTGCTCTTCGTCGTCGGCACCTGGATCGCCGGCGTCGACTGGTTCCGCTCGTGGTGGGCCTGGAAGGCGGACAACCCGGACGAGCGGATTCCGCTTCCGACGTTCATGGTGTTGACGACGATGCTGATGTGGTACATCGCCACGCTCGGCGTCGCCGTTGCGATTTTACTGTTCTTGCTCCCGTGGTCGCTCGGCCTGATCGAGACCGTCAATCCCCTGCTTACCAGAACGCTGTTCTGGTTCTTCGGTCACCCCGTCGTCTACTTCTGGCTCATGCCGGCGTACATGATGTGGTACGTCATGCTTCCGAAGTTCTCGGGTGGAAAACTGTTCAGCGACCCGCTCGCTCGCGTCGTCTTCGTCCTCTTTTTGATCCTCTCGGTACCGACCGGAATCCACCACCAGTACCTCGATCCGGGCATCGCGGAGGGCTTCAAGTTCATCGCGATGACGAACACGATGTTCCTCCTGTTACCTAGCCTGTTGACCGCCTTCACCGTCGTCGCCAGCATGGAACACGGCGCTCGACAACGCGGCGGCGAGGGCTACTTCGGCTGGTTGACGGCACTCCCGTGGCGTGATCCCGTCTTCACCGGGATGGCGCTCGCGGGGCTGATGTTCGCCGCCGCCGGCTTCTCCGGAATGATCAACGCCGGCATGAACATCAACTACCTCGTCCACAACACGTTCTGGGTCGTCGGCCACTTCCACCTCACCGTCGGCACCGCCGTTGCGCTGACGTTCATGGCCGTCACCTACTGGTTCCTCCCGCAGGTGACCGGCAGGGAACTGTGGAATCGATCGGTCGCACTCGGCCAGGTCGTCCTCTGGTTCGTCGGCATGACGTTCATGTCCAACGCGATGCATCGGGCCGGTCTGCTCGGCGTCCCCCGTCGAACTGCCGAACCGCAGTACGAGGGCGTAACGTTCGAGGCAGCCGTCGGCTCCGTCGGAGAACTCGACGCCCAGATCGCACTCGGTGGCATCCTGCTCACCCTCTCGCTCGTCCTGTTCTTCGCGAACGTGATCGGAACCGCGTTCAACGGACGAAGCGATACCCTCCCCGCGAACGGCTACGCCGAAGCGCTTTCCGGGCCGGAAGACGCACCGCTCGTCCTCGACAACCTCAAACTGTGGACCGCGATCGCCGTCGTACTCGTCATCTTCGCCTACACCTTCCCGCTGCTCTCGATCATCCAACGTGGCGGGCTGTTCGGTCCCGAGACGATCGCCCTTCCCCTCAGCATCGAGTCGATCCCGACGGTTGCACGCACACTCGAGTCCCTCGCACTGACGACGCTCGAGTCAACGACTGAACCGATCCAGTCGCTACTCACGGGGGTGGCCAGATAGTGCGGATTTCAAACGGGGCACTCCTCGTCGTCGTCGCCCTGACCGTCCCGCTCCTCGTCGAACTCCGGACGGTCCTCTCGTGGGTCAGCGTCGAACTCACCGTCCTCGAGTCGACGCTGCTCGGCGGCGTGTTGATCGGTACGGTCCTCGTCTGGGCGCTGTGGCCCGAAGACGGTGACACGGACCCGTCCCGACCGTGATCGGTGGTTTCCCTCACCAGGTTTCGATCCGGCCCTCGCGAACGTCTTCGACGCACCCCTCACAGTCGGGATGGTCCGCCTCGTAACAGGCCGGCCGATAGCGCTCGTCGATCATCGCCGCCCGCTGTTGAGCATACCGCCGGCAGACGATCCGCGCCCTTCCCGCATCGTCCGTCGGTAACCTCCGTGCGTTCTTTGCGACTCGATAGGCTTCGCGAGCCTCTTCGAGCTGCCCGTCCGTCGATTCACGCAACTGCTCGTACTCCTCACCCGCCTCCCGCAGCTTCGACCGGAGGAATCGCTCGAGTCGACGACGGTCCGCCATTACTCGAATCGTTCGACCGCCCGGCACATAGTCCCGTCGCCGGAACAGCGACAGAGAGTAAGGATTAACTACGGCCCCTGTTACTTTCCGGACGACGGGCCCTTAGCTCAGTCTGGTTAGAGCGCTCGGCTCATAACGCGGCCGTACTTGCTGCGGTTGTGTGAGATACCGAGTGGTCGATGGTTCGAATCCGTCAGGGCCCATCCAGAAACTGCACGGTTCTGAGCCAACGGGTTTTCGGGATACAGCGTTTGTACCCCTTATTTTCTGCTTTCGGGTAGTGATTGGCCCTCGAGTCGTGTTCGGAGTTCATCCAGCTGCTAGACGCGGGTCGCTGTCGTCGTGCCTTCTCTGATAACCGATGTGCCGTGGACAGTTAATCAATTAGTGGTTGAGACGTGTTCGGACGATTTTTTGCGCATAGTAGAGTTTTGGTCTGTTGAAACCCTTATTGATTTACATATCTAGTCGGTAGTTTGAGTAGATGCAGACTCTCCCAAAGTCTCGGTTGCTCCGGTTTGTCGAAGAAGCATTTCAGTTAGCGCAACGCAATTCGATACTCCTCGAAGTTCTCGAAACAACGCTACACTCTCCATCAACACAGTATAACACCACGCCAAAGGAGTCGGCTGGCAACGAATAGTCGTTGTCTCGGTGAAGACATCAACGATCTCCGTTACGAATAAGCCGTTTCGGATTGTTCTTCTTCCCGATTCGATTCAGTAGGCCGATAACATTATTGTACCACGTGACTGGTTAGTGGTATATGTCCGACGAGCAAAGCGATGGGTTCGGAGCAATATCCGTCAAGCCCGTCATCGACTCGTCTACGACGGATTTCATCCAGGACTTCTACGTTCCTATCCTGTCTGAATCGGTAGAGTACAAGCGGGGTGCTGGCTACTTTACGACAAATTGGCTACAGTCAGCGGCCCGCGGTATTACCGAACTCGCAGAGAACGGTGGGACGGCTAAATGGATCACGAGCCCGATTCTCGACGAGAATGATTGGGAGGCCATTAAGACCGGTGATAAGGCGAAACGAGATCGTGTGCTACGGTCCTCTCTGAGCGGGACAATAAGTGAACTCGAGACCGCACTCGATAATGATACACGAAATGCTATCGCTTGGATGATTGCTGATGGGCTCCTCGAACTCAAACTCGCTGTACCCGAGCCTTCGCTGGGCGGAGATTTCCATGATAAGTTCGGGGTATTTATTGACGGAGAAGGGAATCGGATTGGGTTCCAGAGTTCTCAGAACGACAGCAAGCATGCGATGACCAACTACGAGGGGTATCGTGTTGATTGTGACTGGATCTCCGAGAGGGAGTCAACTGCCGTCTCCCGCCATGAACACCGCTTTGATCAGCTTTGGAATGACGAGAATGAACATGTTCGAACATACTCAATTCCGGAAAGTATCGAGGAGCAGATCGCAAACACCAGAGACTATGGTTCACGGCCGTACGAGCAACCAGAGCAAGTCTCTAGTGGCCCTGAAGATTTCTCACTGCGAGAGTACCAGAAGGAAGCCGTTGATGCTTGGTTTGGGAACGATTGCCGCGGGATGTTCCAAATGGCGACCGGTACCGGAAAGACGTTCACTGCACTGGCAGCACTTGAGCAATACGCGAAATCGGTCGATAAGCCGCTACTGACTGTTATTGCGGTACCTGTTACTCATCTTGCCTCCCAGTGGGCAGACGAGATGGAGATCTTTGATCTTCCGAAGCCCCACCTGCTGTTCGGTAGCGTCTCGAAGGACTGGAAACAGAACCTCTCGAGGATCACGACCAACATCGAATTGGCTACAAAGGACCATGAGATCGTAATTACTACCCACCAGTCCCTTTACAACGATGACTTTCGCGAGATGGTCGAGCGTCTTCCCGGACCGATCGCGTTCATCGGGGATGAGGTTCATGGGCTAGGCTCCGATGAGCAGCGATTGGGGCTAATCGAAGCTTACGATGCTCGAATCGGTCTTTCCGCTACCCCCGAACGGTATTATGACGAGGCTGGAAGCCGATATCTCCTGAACTATTTCGATGGTATCATTTTTGAATATCCGCTTGCAGACGCCATCCCGGAGTACCTGACTCCCTACGAGTACCACCCCATCATCGTAGAGATGACCGAGGATGAGGTCGAGGAATACAAAAAGCAGTCACGGAAGGTCGCTGCTGTCGCTGCAAGCGAAGAGATCGATGACGAGACGGTAAGCCAGGTCGCATCACAGCGTGCGGACATCGTAAAGAGTGCTGAACGGAAGTACGGGGCCCTTCGCGAACAGTTGAAACGGATGGATGATCCACACCACCTCTTGGTATATACTAATGACAGCCAAATCTCCGAAGTTCAGTCAATTCTTACCGAGAACGGTATCATTCAGCATAAATTCACTAATGAGGAAGATGAAGAAGAGCGAGATCGGCTATTAGACGGCTTTGAGCAAAGAGAGTGGGATGCCTTGGTTGCAATGAAATGCCTTGATGAGGGCGTCGACGTTCCTGCTACCAAGCGTGCCATCCTGATGTCAAATAGTGGTAACCCGAAACAGTTCATCCAACGCCGTGGACGGGTGTTACGGAAGGCCGAGGGCAAGGACAAATCGGTTATCTTTGACATGTTTGTCGTGCCCACGATGACTCCAGGCGATGACATCCCCGCGGTTGAGAAGAGTATCCTGGAACGGGAGCTCGACCGTTTCGAAGAATTCGCTGAGAATGCAATAAACAAACATGGGGCTTGGAACACCATTGACCGGGTTCGTCGGGCGTATAAATTATAAAGGATAGATGTGTTGATGGCTATAACGATGCAAGAAGATGAGGTGAGCTCACTCATCACAGAGGAAATAGATGGTATAGAAGATGATTCTCTTCAGTCCTTTATTGAAGCAATTGTTCAGCATGAACGTTCGCATCTAGACAATAAATTTGCGGAGTTTAATGATAAGTACGACGAGTTAGTCAAGAATCATGCCGACAATCAGTCGCTAGACGACTTTGACTCGTAATGGATACAATCCAATTCCTATCTATCGAGGGGAGAGATTACAGGCAATATAATGGAGAATTTAAACTCGATCTGAAAGTATCTGATGACAAGAATGTTAACGTCATCGAAGGGCAGAACGGGGCCGGCAAGTCGAACCTTCTGAACGCTATCACTCTCTGTTTCTACGACGATGAGACACACATCGATGACTCAGTCCTTGAGGCTGATCCACTCGTCAATCTGAAACGTCTCGATGATTTGGATCCTGGAGATACTGCAACGGGATACGTAAGTGTGAAGCTCGGGGATGAAAAGCCGGATTATATTTTCACGCGAGAGTTCACCACTGCGAAACAGCCCGATGGTAGCTATTCCGGATCAACCGGGGATCTCCAACTCAAGCAGCGAATCGGAGAGGACATGCATGACATGGATAACGCGAACGCCCAATTGAACCAGATTCTCCCGACCGGCGTTCACGAATATTTCCTATTCGACGGTGAGCAACTCGATGAATTCTTCGAGGACGGGTACTCAGAACGGGTGAAAGAAGGAATCCTTGATGTTTCTCACATCGAACTGCTAAACGAGTCTCTCGATCATCTTGAGCAGGTCCAATCTCGGCTCGAGAAACAATCTTCGGAGTTCGAAGGAAACGTTGGTGAGGCCGAGGCAGTGTACAGGGCTGAAAAGGAGACTCTTCAGGACCTCAAATCGGACCGTGATACTGCTAAAACGGAATTGGAAGAGGCAAGAGAGAGAAGGGACGAGTTGGACAAAGACCTTCGACAGAGCTCTCAGGAGGATGTCCGCGAGAAGCAGCTCGAACGAGAACGACTTCGGGAGCGACTCGATGACACACAAGAGGATTTGAATGATGCTAAACAGAAGGCCGGAAGCGCTCTAGCAACCGCAGGCATCACTGTATACAACGCAGATGCATTACGATTCGGCCTCACTAAGCTCGAGGAACTCGAACAGCAGGGAGAACTCCCCCCCAAGATTCAGGACTGGTTCATCGACCGGCTGTTGGAACGAGGAAAATGCATCTGCGGAGAGGATCTCGATAACGAGACACGGAAGGAGAACCTTCAACACCTCCAGAAAGAGGTCGCAGACATCGAAGATGAAAATATCGATGGGAAGATCCGAATACCGGATCTCCTTGACGAAGTGGACTCACAAGTACAAGACCTCTTAGACGAACGTACACAGGTTGAGGAGCTCCGGGAGAAACGAGGTGAGATACAGGGAGAAATCGATGATATCTCGGCATTCCTCCAACAGAAAGATACAATCGACGCAGAGGATGCAGCTGCTCTAGAACAGCAACGCGAGGAAGTCAATAAGCGCATCGAGGAGTTGAGCCATAAAATCGGGAAACTCGAGAGGGAAATCGAAGATCAGCAGGATACTGTTAAAGAAAAGAAAGCCGAGTGGGAGACGGAGATGGAGAAGGAAGACCAGCACCAGATTCTCCTTCGTCGGGTACAATTCGTAGAAGAGGCGCGCGAGGAAGTCAAGACAATTCGAACCAACATCCTCGACCAGGTTCGGAGCGAAACAGAAGATCGACTTGAAGAGTACTTCAACGAGCTCATCTGGAAGGACGAATCCTATGAAATTCATCTCACCGAAAATTACGAGGTTGAAGTGCAGGGACCTACCGCGGAGAAGAAACTCGCCTCTCTGTCTGCCGGGGAACGTCAAATTTTAGCATTGGCGTTTATGTCTGCGCTCTCGCGAATTAGTGGCTTTAGCGCTCCAATTGTCATCGACACGCCGCTTGGCCGTATCTCATCAAAACCTCGTAAACGTATTGCAGCACAGCTGCCAGGGTACCTCGAAGGTCGACAGGTGACTTTGATGATGACCGACGAGGAGTACACCGATGATGTTGCTGCCCTGCTTGACGGTCATATCGCTAATGAGTATGAACTGCAGTATAATGACGAAACCACTCAGGTGATCCCACAATGAGCGACACTCAGCAGCAACAGGAGTTCGAGAAAACAGATCCAAGCCGAGAAATTGGTGTAGATCCGGAGAAGCACCCACTGTATAAAGAGTTAGAGAACAACCCAAACTCGCCATTTTACGAAGAGGAACTAGTTGACATCTGGTTATTCACCGTCGGGTACGGACGCCAGCATAGTGAACGTGAACCACTCCCTGGTAATAAAAAGTGGATGCTCCGGATGACATCGCTCGATGATGACGAGGAGTGGATAGTCAAGTCGATCGCCATCGAAGAGACCGGGACCACAGATGTGCTTCAGGATGGGAAACAGATATTCACCATCGCTCAAGAGTACGCTAATTCCGGTATTGAGTTGGTACATGAAGAGGTTACAGATACAGACAGTGATTCTATCAGCGAACTGACTTCAGATGTCGTCCGCACTCATCGGAGTCAAAACGAATGACGGCGATGCGTCCAGTATCCACAGTATTGAATACCCCCAACCGGCCACAGATTAAACAATGAGTGATGATTCCGCTGGCCTTAATCATGAGCTACTCGGTCAGCAGGGTGTCTCGGGCGAAATAGAGGATGTTCTCGGTAGAATCGTGTCGTGCCTTGGAAAAGAAGTCACGCTTGGTCAAGAGCAGGATTCGGCCAATGACCAACTTCCTTCTGAGCTAAACATAAGCCCTACAGAAGCGCAGAAGCTGTACGAGAGCCTGAAGGCCCACTTTCAGGCTCAAAACACCGGTCCTCCTTTCTCTGATGTCAAGGAGGTTCAAGGTGATATCCCGGAAATGGAAGACCGACCCATCGATGTGGAACGCGCCAACGCTTGCAAGATTCACCCTAGCGATAGCGGTCGCGAGGATGACGGTCACAAATTGGAGTTGGAAGGCAATTCGGTAAACCTCATCGTTACCTCACCCCCGTACTGGCAGCTTCGTGACTACGGTGTCGAAAATCAGCTCGGCCAAGAAGATACCCCAGAGAAATACGTCGATGATCTTGTCGATGCACTAAACACCTGGGAAGAATTCCTGCACCCGAAAGGGTCAGTCTTCCTCAACATCGGAGATAAGTATCACGAAAAGAGTCAGGTCGGCATTCCGGGGATGTTCGCAGAAAGAGCTCGACAAGACGGATGGACGGTTCGAAACCATATTATTTGGGCAAAAAAGAATGGCCTCCCCTCCCCAGCGAAAGACCGATTAGTCCCCCGGCATGAGCACATCTTCCATCTGGTTCGCGACGATGACTACTACTATGATCTCTTTGGCTACTCCAAGGTCTTCGGAAACGGCGCGAATCCGGGCGACGTCTGGAACATGAGTCACGACCGTAACACCGGTGGTCACCTTGCCCCCTTCCCAAGTGAACTGGTCTTACGTGCCGTGACCTTAGCCTGCCCACCTGCTGTTTGTCCAAAGTGCGGTGAGCCTCATAGCCGTGAAATCGAGCGGCCGCTGCTGAATCTAAATCAGGATCGGCCACAGGCTAAACGGGCATTAAAGAAGTTCAAAGAATCCGACCTCACAGAAGAACATCTCAAGGCGATTCGTGCGGTCGGAATTTCCGACGCAGGGAAAGCCAAGGAGATTCAGGAAGAGACAGGCACTAACGATGACGAAATCCAGGAACTAGCTGACGAAGCGAAGGAGGTGCTAGGTGGGTATTTCCGTGAATTCACCTTCCCACTCCCGACAACCGTCGGTTGGTCCGGGTGTGAATGTGAGGTGGACCCGCAGCCTGGAATGGTTTTCGACCCATTTTCTGGCTCCGGGACTACCATCAACACCGCATACTCGCTTGGATATCAGGCGTGGGGGACCGACCTTGACCGCTCGAATTTCGAGCCAAAATTGGATAACTTTATGGATTGAGTATGACACGATACATCCTTGAAACGACGGTAGTGCAGAAAGCTATCAGAAGGCTAATAGAGAGCCCAGTCCACCGTATGTTTCCGGGTTATCTATCCCTGAAACAACAGGCTGAAATCCACGGTCGAGACGACAATCTTCCCTTCCCGTATAACGAGTTTTTCAACCAATATCTCCGAGTCCCAGGAGGTGACAAACCGTACCTCGTTCCCTTTACCCCATTGGAAAACCCGTCCGACGAGAATCTCTGGGTTAGCGACAATGTCCCAGGGACATACGCCCCCTCCTCACTCCGTGCTGACTCCCCTTTTACTAAGGTCGTAAAGGTAGAGGAAGGTGGACACAACTCCAGATGGAAGCTTCAGCCAGATCACTGGAAGTTAGCCCGACATCATCTCTGCAATGGCCAGACCATTCCAGCCGAATCCCTGGCTGTGTTCCTGTTCCGTAATTATGCCTTTGAAACTGATGACCCCTCGGCATACACCCTGATCCAGACTTTCGAAGACGAGTTTGGCTATGAGGTCTCTGGATCGCAGTTTACCACTCTGTATCAAACCGGCGATACGAGTATCAACGCGGACTCATTCGAACGATATGACTGACGAAAAACTTGACCTGTCGGGAACCAACCCGCACCGATCGGCAGCACCGGTTCGGCAATTGGATGCGACCGATTTAGACATCGCGACGCCTGCTACGCAGTCAGATGAGGAAACTGATATCTGGCGTGAGCTTCGCGACGCAATCGACGCTATCTCCACAGACGGTGTCCGAGCCGTAGTAGCAACCGATGACGCAACAATCACGACCTCGATAGACATTCAGGAAGGATCATCCCGACCGGTACATGCCATCGAACTTGGTGTCTGGAAGGCGTATTCGGAAACCAGTTCTCCGATAACTCACGTACTAGTTCAGGCGGATGATGATTACACGCCCTGTGGTCGGTGCGTGCAGACGGTACTCGACTACTCGAACGACGCTCTCGTTCGTGTCATGGATCCCTCAGGAGAGACATACGATGAGCTCTCTCTTGATCAGGGATCGCTATTGAGTGTGGGCAGAGGACCAAACGAGGACGGCGACCACCAAGACACCGATAATGATGGTGCTTCCGGAGAAGAAGAATCAGACTCGATGCCAATACCCGAGACACCACCGTTTATCGACATCGAGGTAAGTGACGACGTGGGGATAGAGTACGTCAGGCTGAACGCACCGGTGTATCACCTCAAATACGAAACCTACGACCAGACATTCTGCGGGACGGACTTAACCCACCGTGAAACGGTCAGTAGCACCGAGGCACCGACTCTTTTGGATCCATGTCTGCGCTGCCATGGTGAAACAAGCCAGCAGACAGTTGAAGAACAGCGCACCGAACTCCGGGCCCAACTCGCCGAGCAACTCAACCCCGTCCGTGCAACCGAGGAAGATGCAGCGTCATTCGATGATGATGAGCTGGCTGCGATTCTAAAGCACTTGCCCGTTGAGGTGCCAACGGGAGGGGACGATGCGGTTGCACTTCGGAGTCGACTCTCTCAGGCCATTGTAGATGTCCATGACGATCAGGAGAATCCCTCCACGTTTTCTCGAGAAGAGATGCAGGCTCTTCTAGCTGCTCTTGATGGCGAGGGTACTATCTCCGATGACCCACATCTACTTGTGCACACCTCCGACGGGCGTGTCGCCCGAGTTGCCCTGTCGCATCTGAGTCTACAACGTCGTGCGGGTAAAGGAGAGTTGGCGCTCTCACTGTCAGACAGTGAGGTACCTACCGCTACACTTGCTATGAGTCCTCGTGATCAACTATACGTATTCACTAACCTTGGACAAGTGCATCAGGCCGATGCATACCAGGTCCCTTCGGTCAGTCGCGGTGGCGAACCATCACCGCTTTCGGAGATCCTCGACCTCAATGAAGACGAGACATTGCAGGCTGCCTTCACGTGTCGTAATCTCAACTCTCACGATTACGTAATCCTCGGAAGCAGAGACGGATACATTAAGCGTACGAAGACGGCGGACTTCAAAAACATCCATCGTGGCGGGATTCGAGCAGCTGAGCTAGAGGGGGATGACGTACTGAGAGAAGCCTGCTTGATGAATGACGGCCGGGACCTACTGATGACCACACAGTACGGGCGGGCTATTAGATTCGATGGAGGCGACGTTCGGCCGATGGGCCGCGAGGCGCGTGGTGTCAAAGGAATTGAATTAGACGATGGTGATGAAGTAGTAACAGTCAATGTTGTTAATACCCAGGCCAAGCCTGAAGTTCTCACAGTCACGGAGGAAGGATACGGGAAGCGAACATCTATCACTGACTACCGAAAGCAAAGCCGAAACGGTCGAGGGCTGCTTGACATTTCAACAGATGATCGAAACGGTCCCGTTGTGGCTGTTGAGATGACTGCCTCTGATGATGAGTTCGTCACGATGAGTGAGGCAGGCCGTACGATTCATGCTACCGTCGATGACATTTCTGTCCTAGGGCGTAACACGATGGGGGTTGAAATTATGCGGCTGAATTCGGATGACCAGTTATCAAATCTATCTGTCTTCAATAACTGATAGTTGCCATCTAAACAGCGGCCGTGTATATTGCTACAGATGAGTCGAGGTTCGAGAAAGGGTAGCCGGTCTGATCTAAACACACTCTAAATGTGGAGTTTTTGCCTAAATTCCAGGCAGGGACCTAATAGAATTCATGGTGTGATACTGTCTCGAGTTAGGAAATTATGACCGATGGCCGCCGGACGTCCACCAATTGATCCTACGATGGAATCGAGAATCGCTCGGAGATTCTTTCGATTTCCTCTCTCTACTGGGCGGGTCCGACGCAGAAGATGAAGGGCGTCTACTGAAAGGATTATTAATTGGAGTCTCACCAACACGAACACGGAGGAGCAAAGCGCCGTCAAACATCACCTTAATTTCATGGTGTGAATCGGTCTGATCGAGGGGAGGGTCGACCGTTTTAAAATCACACGGGTCGGCAAATACTATCTGAGGGATCATGAGCCGCTAGTCCTCTATAACTGCCTCCGTACCCGAGTCAAAGGCTTTGTCTACAGTATTGAAATTTCTTCGCGAATATTGTTGCTGTCTTTGTTCAAAGGCAAGTGTTCTGTAGATCTACATAGCGTTAGAGGTCGACGTATGACCAGGATACCACCAAACCATTCCTCGAGCACCAACTTTCTTGCTGTCAAGTACTCCTTCTCGCTCGAGTTTCTCCAACCGATCTCGAACACCTCGATGCGTGATATCAAAATTCGAAGCCACTTCTGACGTAGTCAGAACGGGATCAGAACTCGAACGAAAGACGTCGAGGATATCGTCATCAGTGACTGTAGGTTTCCGACCAGGGCCATCGCTCATTATGAAAATCCCTGGTTAGATCGTAGTTAGCCATTTATTCTCTTGAGAGAACTAACTATCATTAGTTCTTTCAAAAGAACTAATTTGGTGAATGGGTTTGCAAACGTCCATGCGAGAGACCACTTGGAGAATCCCCTTCGGAGCACAGCCGACCCGCTCTCCCAGGTCCAATCAACGAATTCATTATGGGACGTAACAACTGCGGTGACGACTATCTCTCGAGGGTGTATCACTCTCTCAGAGCGCCACGACGCCGTTATGTGATTGAGTTGGTTGCAGAGAGCGATAACGACCTCTCGGTTCGCACGCTCGCTCGAGAAATCGCTGCTCGAGAACAAGATGTCCCAATGGACTGTGCAACCGGTGAACCGTACCGCAATGTATACAACGCGCTCTCCCAGACGCATCTATCGACGCTTTCGGACACCGATGTTATCATCTATGACCCCGAGCGCCAGACCGTTGCTCCAGGCCCAAATCTCACAATAACTCTCCTCCTAAGCAATCTTAATCAAGCTGCGTTTCAGACGCTTTGGAACCCCGAGGAGGGGAGGTGATCAATCTAAAGTGGCTCCGTAAAATCCTCTCTGGGGCTGTGAGCTCCTTGGAACGGCATACATAGATTTGCCTGAGAAGCAGGGTATTAGATAATATATTTTGGGTGGAGAAAGAGATATATGGGCTAGCCCCGTTGATGGAAGTATGACAGACAACACACGTCGCGAGGGCCCACCCCCATTCGATAGACCATTCGAGGGTGAGGACACGAAGCAGCGCGTATACGGGACGGTGTTACACGCTCGAGAGCCGATGACGGCCGCTGAGATTGCCGAGCAAGCAGACTGTTCGGCGGAGTCGGCACGGACCCATTTGTCGTTCTACGCTGACCTCGGTATCGTTATTCGGCATGAAGGGCGACCAGTCAGGTACGAGCGCAACGATGACTACTTCGAGTGGCGTCGAGTGAACGAGTTAGCGCGGGAGAATACCGTCGACGAGTTGCAGGCCCGTGTCTCAGCGCTGACCGATCGAATTGAGGAGTATCGCGACGAATACGACGTCGATTCACCCGCCGAGGTCGACGTCCTCGAGTTCGACGCGGCGCGGATCGACGATGTGTATGTCGAACTCGGTGATTGGGCCACCGCTATTGAGGAGCGCCGTCATCACGAACGTGCCCGGAGAAAGGCCGCCAGTTCAACGACTCCGTCCCACAGCTGACATGGTACCAGTGAATGACGGTCGGAGCCCTGCGCCAATCGACCGATCGGTGTTAGAGCGACTTCGATCCCAATTTCTCGGCAGCCGTATGTTTCAATCGGCAGAAATCGTTACAGCTGGAAAGCTACACCTTCGTGTCGATCTGTCCGACGAGTACTACCCGAACGAGGTATCCGCTCGTCTCGAGATCCGCTGGTACCGCAACGACGAATTTAACGTTCACTATCAGGAGGAACGACAAGATAGTGCGTGGAAGTGTCGATGGGATCGGCATCCAAACGTACACAACTCGAGAGATCACTTCCATCTGCCGCCGACTTCGAGTCGCAGTGACGCACAAAACGAGCAGTGGCCAGTTGACCATCGCGACGTGAGCCGTCTCGTCCTCAACCGCATCGAGGAGCGAATCGAAGTTTTGTGGGAGCAACAATAGAAAGGGAGTCGAACGCTGTTGAAATCCCTCTTTGGCGTCGCCAACGAATGCACCGTCGCGCGTCTGCTGATGCTCAGCACTTCCGACATCTGGTTGCGGGAACACCCGCTGGAGGGTCTGTTGAAACCCTTAGTCGGTGATAGGTTTTAGGAGTTGTGCTGAATACATAGCGCATAGTCAGCATGACAAACTCCGTAGAAATCATGTTCTCTTCCAACCGTCGCGGTGACGTGTTAATCAATGTCTCTCTCTCTATCTATTCCTCGCCTCACCACGTACTGGTGGTGACTATGTTGAGCAACACCGCGGCAGTTCCGACCGCGACCGTGACGAGCGAAACCGACTGTTCCGCCCACTGGTTCGTTGGCACGCTCACTCGGGTCAAGGTCAACCAACTGGGCCAATCGGAACGACCGCGTGTTCGAGATCACCGTGACGAATGAGGTTGCTGAGTTGTGAGCCGGTCAAATTGAGCCGTATAGGGTTGGATGCTTATATGCTATCATAAATATTTTATATTTGAGATGTATTCGTCAATTCATCATGAGTTCCTCTGAACAACGAACTAAGCTAACTCTCTTCTCAAGCACTTCCACCGGGAAGTTGAAAAAGACGACACAAGTATTGCACTGTATTCGAGAGTATGGTCCTGACCTTTCTGAGGTGAAAGAGAGATATCAAAGAGAGTCTGGCACTAACACGAAATTAGCAGGCACTTGGATTGAGCAGTTGCAGGAGTTGGGTGTCGTCAGTACTGACTACAGTGTAGAAAGGATTCGGCTCACCGACCAGGGCGTAGATATTTTAGAATGGAGGAATAGCCCTTCGAAGGAACCGGTCCCCCTGTCAATGGTAAGGGCATTCGCAGAAACGTACGTTGGTTTCTATGATACGATTGCACTTTTATCTGTAATCCCCGCAAGGGTAAGTCAGGTCAAGGAACTATTGAATACTCTGTATGACCTAAACTTAGAATCAAATACTCAGGCAAAGCAACGTGTAGGCTGGCTCTTGTCGATGGACCTAGCAAAAAGGAACTCTGGTCATGAATATTCACTAACAGAACGTGGCCACGATGTGTATGAGGATTTTCAAACAGAAATTGGACCCCCAGAGGCTTCTTCATTACTAGTTCCAGGTGAGGCGGGACAAAGTAGCACCACTGGTGAGGTTGTTGATTCCGGCCCCACTACTAATGCAGATCCTAAGTCAGGAACTAGAAATTCGACTCCCGATGAGACCATCGACCTCCCCTTTCTCGAGGACAGACCACGCAAGGTAGTTTCAATTCACGTAGCTAAGTCTGATGGAACAGATGAGCGTTACGAACGGACCGTCGGAACGGATGTCACAATTGATGCGGCAGAGCCGCTTCCTCACAAAGAATATCAGAATAAAGCTGTACGGTATTGGAGTTGCGACCCAAAGCGAGAAGAACAGGTCGGAGACCTCGGGAGGGGGGACGTCGTACTGTTCCACCACCATGATGAGGGGTATTTGTCCAGCGCCACAGTGCTCGACACCTTCCGAGGCAAAATGCAGGATACTGAGCATGAGCTCCATGTTCTATTTGAAGAAGTGTGCGAAGCTGCTGTTGAACGGGATGACCTATTCGAGGTTTATGGGTGGAGGTCACACCCAACTTCCCACTGGGCACGCATAGACCAGAAGGATAACGCTGCAATCTTAGATCAGTACGAATCGATAGACGAATTCATCAGTGACACGAAAGGAACTGTTCAATTCAATTACTGGTCTTATCAGAATTGGTCGATCAAGCAAGACTTTGCGCGGCAGCTCAGTCGTCAGCTTCAGCGGAAAGGTCAGGTGATTCTATATGGCCCTCCCGGGACTGGGAAAACGTTCGTCGGTGAGGCATTCGCAAAGTGGTGGACCGGGAAGCAGACAGAAACGAACCCAACGACATATCAAACGGAGTCTGTCACCTTCCATCCTGCATTCTCCTATGAGGACTTCATCGAGGGGTACTCAGTCATCGGTGGTGACAATGAAGAACCAACCAACGGGACAGATGAGGCACGTAGCGATACCTCCGTCAAGTCACCGTACGGTCTGAAACGTGGGGTATTCAAGCAGTTTTGCCGCACAGCTTCTCGAGCGCTGGATGCCACGCCAGACGGCCGGCTCCCACCCCGGTATGTCTTGGTGATCGACGAGTTGAACCGCGGAAACGTCCCTCAAATATTCGGCGAGATCATCACTCTTCTCGAGAAGGATAAGCGGGGAAGCAACCGCCAACTCTCACAGTCCGGTCAAGAGTTTGAGGTCCCAGAGAATGTCTATATCATTGCAACGATGAACACCGCTGACCAGTCCATCTCGAAGCTTGACGCTGCATTGCGACGTCGGTTTGCAGCGATGTCCCTCGCCCCTGAGTACGATACGCTGTACGACTCCATAGAAGAGTTTCCGGATAACAAGCAGGATGCAGCGGAACTCGTCGGTTCATCACGGAACGATGCTGAAGCAATGATTGCTGCATCAGTGTTAGCACTCGAAATCATCAACAAGAAGATCACCGCTGTGCGAGGTCTGGGGAAGGGAAAACGAATCGGGCACGCCTATCTCCACCCAGATGTCTGGATGACATCAAACGGAGACACCTCGACAGACACCGAATTAGCCGATGTATGGCGCTATGATATCCTGCCACTACTCGAGGAGTATTTCTTCGATGACCTTGAGCAGTTGGAGCAGCGGGTGTTCGAAGGTGACGCAGAGTTCGTCAAGGAGGGGACGAACGATGTGCTCAAACTCACTCCAAGTGATCTTAAGGAGAATCTCCGTATGTTCGTGATGGACAATCAACACGAGATCGATATCGAGTTCGAAACTGAATGAGTTCGAACCCAGATGAGGGCGAGGATGTAATCACACTCGAAGAGCGGAGCGAGACAGATCTGTCTGATTGCGGACTCAAAGATGATGATTTTCACTTCTTAGAGGAACTGGAGCACATCTCAAGCGCATCAATTACTAAGCAAAAAGTTGAGATCGGCCCCTACATCGGGCACATCGGCCTTCCGAGCGGAGCGTTTCTCGAAGTGCTCCCGAAAAGCTCGCTTGACGGATTCAAACCTCTCTATTTCCTTGCGAAGGCTGGTCGAATAAGTGAGGAACTCGTCACCGGCTCGCAGGAAATTGGCTTCTCCGTCGGAGAGTCATTCATTGAGGTCGTTGGAGAGGTCTATGCAGAAGAGGTTAATCGGCTTCTCCAAGCTGGTATTCACAAGCAGTATGTTCCACGCCAGGCAGCAACAAATCACGTGAAGGGAAGGCTACGTGTTGCTGAGCAACTTTCCAAGCAAGAGCCGTATGCGACATCGTTCGAGAGCCAATTCAATGATCTCACGGCAGATATTCCACTGAACCAACTCATTCTATTTGCGGCCGTTGAGGTGGCACGAAAGATTTCTGATAAGAGGGTTGAACGGCGACTGCAGCGTCAAATCTCGGACCTCCAACGAGTGGTGTCACTGCCTCGTACCGCTCCTCATCCCAGTCAAATCACGCTGACCAGGGAAACACAGATGTATAAGCCGATTGTGAAATTCGCTGAGCAGATACTCAACGAGACGTATATCGACACATTTGGCCAACGGGCTCGCCTCCTACAGTCAGTCTTGATCAACACTGAGACACTGTTCGAAGAGGTCGTTTATTCATTCGTAGCAGATCTCATTCGCGGATCTAGATACATCATCCAGGGAGACGGCGATCCAGAATCATCAGTCAAGCGTGACATCGGACATTTATTGCGAGATAAGTTCGGCAATGGCCTACAGGGAATGCAGCCAGACGTGTTCCTTCGGAGCCGAGGAAATCCCGTGTGGGTTGCTGATGCAAAATGGAGAGAGGATAGCTCGCCAAAACGGAATAATCTCTATCAGGTGACAAGCTATCAGCGGAAAGTGGGTGGGCCCGCAATCATGTTCTATCCAGAGCAGGGGGGACAAATCGAGACCGTGTACGAACTCTCGGATGATGAGTACGACGACAGCTCGATTACCGAATTGCGTGTCGTAGAAGTCCCGCTTGGTGGGGAGAGCTATGAGGAGTTCGAGACGAAGGCGCAAAACAAGATTCGGACAGCCATGCAAGCCCAACTACCAGGACTAGCATAGTTGCTGCTACTCCACACTTTATTCACTGAGTGGAGTCTCAACCGCAATGTAGGCCTACTATCGCGCTGCTTCGTCGGAAGGAGACATCGATCGTGGTCTTTGATGCCAATGTTTTCAACAGGGCCTGTCGGGGAACCACCGAACGCAGAGGCATCTTTCGGGGCGATGCCAATATCGGCGAGGGGCCGCTCAATGAGGAGGCTCACGCGCTCGATGTCCTCTGTCCGGACCGTGTCGTCGAGGCGCTGGCCGATGCTTCGACCAACCGTTCGCGCGCGACTTGCTTCTGTGATCGAGAGAGGCGGACCGTCGTCCCCGGCCCGCTTCCCGAGTAAGCGGCCCCGGACCCCATAAACGCGATCGACCACCTCTTTGTTCACTCAGCAACTGATGCTAACGTACAATGCTGAGTGCCTGTAGATAGATCCTCTATATTCAGCACCCGCGTTCTATCAGCCATTGAGATTTTTAACAGATCCGGGAGAGAGAAAGAATATCGACAACACCGCTTTAGTACGTTTTCTATCGAGTAACTCGACAGAATTGATTTGAAAGTCTTTGAGTAAGTGATGTTTCCTTTACCTATCCATGTTATCTACATTACTGGCGTCCGTAACCACAATTGGCGATTGATCAAGTGATTTCTCGTTGGCACTCACCTGTATGGTTTGTAACCAAATCAGCAGGCGAGGGGGTCAACATGGGAGAAATAGATAAGGAGACGACTAGAGCCGGGTCGTCTGACCCCAATCTGGTCGATAAAATCTCTGGAAAGGAGTTTCAAGACTGGTATCAGGAGCGGGAATTCCGAAAAAACATCGAAAACGGAAAGCCGTATTTCAACGGGCCACCGTCGGTTCCGTCACCCCGAAAACATAGTCCAAGCCAGATACTGCAATGCCACCGAAAAATCGCATACCGTCAACACAATGCGCCGGCAGAAAAACCAAATCCAACAGGGATCTTTTGGTTTGGGTCACGGTTCGAGGAAGATCTCGTGGTGAAATTTCTCAAAGAGACTGTTGTCAACGACCAGGAGTACGTCACGAACTCGCTGTGGGTTGATTTTACTGCCCAGACGGATATCGGCGACATTCAGATCAAAGGAGAAACGGATCCAGTAATCGTGGATACAGATGGAGAACCGTTGCTCCTCACGGAAATTAAGACCAAGCAATCGGTAGAAAACGTCCGGTCGCCCAACAAGCACCATCGGGCTCAAGCGCATGCGTACATGAAAGGATTGTCCGAGAAATACGATCGGACAGTATCGGAGGCCGTCATCCTGTACGGAAGTCGAAAAACGTTCAACGCTAAAGCGTTCCACATCGAATTCGATCCCTGGTTTTGGCGCAACACAGTTCTAAAGTGGGTGGAGACACACACGACGTACCGTCTCAACGAAGATCTGCCACCAGCAGCCCCGGAGTACAGTTGGGAATGTAGCTCTTGCTCTTATAGAGAGCGATGCGGACGAGGTAGTGCAAGTTACGAGGACGTAGATGCTACCGGATTGCTACCTCTCCATGAGTACCCTAAAGAGGTAGTGAGAGAGTATTTAGAGGGCCACGAGGATGCAAAGGTCACACCAACCCTTTCAGAACGGTATCCAGAATTGGCGGACAAATTTGGGGTACACGATTGGCGATGTGAGCGTTGCGATAGAACCTATCCACACAATTCACCTGACTGGACTGGAAACGTATCGGAACCGCCTCTCTGCCCATCTTGCTGCGATGACGGTGTACCAGCCACATTGAGGGCAGATTCCATACCTCCCCAAAAAACAGGAGGTGATCGTTGTGTCTCGAGGTAGCTGGCTGCACCTTGACGATCTCCGGGAGAGTTGGCTGTTCCTCATCATTGGCGAGGCCGAGAAACCTGACCACCACCAGGATTCGCAGAGTTCTATCGCGGAGATAGAGTACTGGGAACTCGGTGTTGGGAATCCGGAGACGTTGGTTGAAACGACCGCGTCGAGTCTATCAGGTGAGCACGTCCATTCCCAGACCGAGTTGCTCTCCAAATTACTCAACGAGTTGCGTACATACCGCTACCAAGGCACAGTGCTCATCACCCCCGACCGATCCACGATACAACGTCTTCGAGCGGCTCTAGTATCAGGTGACGTTGAGACGCCGTCGCTTCGAGGGTTTGCCCACATCGACATCGAGTCCCAGTTACAGTCTCAGTTCGGGCAAGCACTTGGTGACTACGGGCTTGCTGAGGAGGAATGGCGGCGTCCACGTGTGACAGATGACGATCAACAGCGGGTCGTGAACACAGGGACAGTAGAACGCATCTGGGAGGTGTGGACGCAAGTGTATCGGTTGGTTCCCGGGAATTCGCTCGAGGGGGTGGCGCTATGAACACAGCCAGCAGATGGTTCACCAGTACTGCTATTCAGAGAATAAACGGTGGTGAGTGACCATGACTGAAAGGAATCCGACGTTCGTGCGTCGGAAGTTCACGATCACAAAGGTACTTGACCAGATGTTACAGGAGATGGCCACACGGCACTACCAAGGGAACGTGAGTTTGTGCCTGCGTGCAGCTATTGAAAGTCACCGTGAGAACTTGGAAGGAGAGGGAGAGTTCGCCGCACACCAGATCAAACGGCAGTTAGACGGGCTAGAACAGCGGGTTCAGAAAATTCAAATGAATGTCGACGAGTTGCCTATCGAGACGGCTAAGAACGAGAAGAAGGGGATAGCACAGTCAGTCCAGTGGGGGATCAAGATGGCGGACGGGATGCCAGCTATCGTTGAAGTACTGGACAATGCTTCGTCACCGTTGCGACTGGAGGATCTTCTCGAGCAAACTGAGTTGTCTCCACCACGGCTTCAGGCGGATCTTTCGCAACTGGTCGACCACGGGCTTGTGGTCGAGACAACGGACGAGCAACAGAGATTCGGGCTCGCTGGTTGGGTCAATTCGCCAGGAGATGGAGAGACGGGACAATGAACCAGCCTAGCATGACTGATAGCTTTCGAGTACCGGATGACTACGCAAGAGAGTATTTAGCGCACGCAGCGGATCTGAAGCTATCTACGAGTTCCACAGACACGTACGAGTCTCATCTTCGTGGCTATGTTGTGTTTCTCCACGACGGTGAGATATCAGTCCTTGATGCAGCGTTTACGGATGTAATTGAGTTCGTTGAGGAATGTGTCCGGCGTGGAAATCGTCAGTCAACGATTGAAGGCAAAGTCGCGACGATTAGTGAACTGTACAAGTATATTCGGCTTCGAACAGAGGTTGGCGATGAGCTTTCGTTGGAGCCACTGCGGTTGGACGACATTGATGTGAGTCGATATCGGACACCAGAACCAATTGAGCGGGAAGCCTTGTCGCGAGAGGAATTACGGCGATTGTTCGACGCGTTCGATTCCTACCGAAATCGACTCATGGCGGTGGTTGCAGTCGAGACAGGTCTTCGAAACTCGGATTTGCGGGAGCTTCGGATCGCGGATTTAGATTTCGATAATCTGGAGATTCATGTACTGAATCCCAAGGGGTCAGATCCGTATGATGTCCCGATGAGTGAGGAGTTGTCGTATGAGTTAGATTTTTGGCTTCGCCATCATCGGGCTGGCTACGCGAGCGCAGACAAGAGCCCGTACGTGTTTCCGAGCCAATGTGGCCTGAAGCTCGAAACGAATGGCAGCCTGAATCAGATTATTCGCGATGCAGCGGATAGGGCAGGGTTGCAAGAGGTAATCGGAGAATCACGGATTTCGAAAAAGCAGGGCACGGCAACGGAACCTGAGGACGAGACACGCCAGTGGCATCGTGTGACGCCGCATACGCTTCGCCACTCGTTCATTACGCTTCTCGCTGACGCGGGTGTGGACCTTTCGTATCGGCAGCTGGTTGCGAATCACGCAAGTGCAGAAACTACCCGTGGATACACCCATACCGCTGATGATAGATTTGGAGAAATTAGGGAAATATTCGTTTCGCCTAGGTAAAATCTGGTAATGTCTCCATTCATTGTAGATATTTCGGCAGATTGGGTTAGATTTCTAAATCTGTACTTTTGTGAAATGAAGTTAGGGATTTCAATCATCTATTTTCAAGCTCCTAACTAGATACTACATCCACATTACCTGCACAATTTTCTTACTTGCCATTGGAATACCACATTCATTGGGATAACTTCTCATATACGAAACTTACAAATTAAAATACAGCGCATATCCACTACAATTAAGTTCTTGGAGGTGGTATTACCGGATGTCTCACAGCGGAAACGCTGGACAGACCCACTCCGACGAGGCTTCCCCTTTTCCAACAGCCACAGGTTTGGTCTGTTTGTTGGGGAAGCCCCGGGGCGTTACAGCGCCCCAAGAACGGAGTTTCACCCATGAATGGTAAAAACTCCAATCTAACGATCCAAGGGAAGAGCCAAAAAGATGTTGTGCGACGATCAACAGTTAATATTAATTCAGATCCTGATGTCTCCTCGTTTGCGTTAGCCTGTCTCTGCTTAATCGTCTCTGCGGGGGGATTTCTATGACTGAGGATGAGACAAGTTGTTTCGAGATTCATCTAGATCCCGATAAAGCCAGTGAATCGGTGAAGCCAAACAGCACGATTACTCGTAGGCAAAAACAGTTACTCAACCAGATGGCCGACTCACGGTTCGCAAGCCGTAGCGAAGCACTTCGGGCGGCTATCGAAGGACTGCGAGAGCGTCTTGAAGGGGATGGAACCCGAGCGATTGATGAACTCAGACTTGATGTACAATCTTTGGAATCTTCTGTAGAAGAATTAGGAGAGGAGATTGAAACAATCCATTCTGCGTTAATCTCTCCGCAGATCAATTCGGAAATTACACAGGTTTCCGGAAATAAAGCAACTCTTGGCTCTCGGGATTCGAGACAATCCAATTGTAATAGAGTAGCTGATACTGTGCATAAATCGATGATAGAAGTCGCAGAACCAACGCTTGAGACTCTTGTGGACCATAGTGAGTTGTCGACAAGACAAGTCCACAGAGGACTTATGGAACTTGAAAAGAGGGAGCTAATCGTGTTTTCGGAGACAGATACAGGCATTGAGTATCGACTTGCCTCTTTCGAGGGAAACTCATGGGACTGAGCGCTGGATCTCATGAGGGGCAGTCGGTGCAATGCCCGGTTTATGAGCAAGCGCGGCAAAACCCGGAGTGGCAAGACTTGCTTTCAGGCCCAGTTTGTACAGAACCAAAATGCGGTCATCTAATAAATCGGGTCGTGAATAAAGCTGGCTATTGGTCTGATTCTACTATCCGTAAGTATTGCTACGCCGGTTCTCACTATATCATTTATCTGCACGATCAGGGAAAGACCACTTGTGACGCGGAATACGAGGATGTGGAGAGGTTTTTCGCTAAGCTATCAAAAAGGAAACTTCGCAAAAACACATATATGAATTATCGCACAGCGATAAACCATATTTATACATCAATCGCATTGAGCCCAGATCATCATTCGTATCTCTCTGCACAGAAAATTAACGAATGGCTTAATTTGGAAGAATTGCCAACTAGGAAGCAATTAGAGCGAGAATCGTTATCCGAGGAGGAAGTAGAGAAATTATTCGAGGAACTGACTTGCTTTCGTGACCGATTAATGGCTCAGTCAGCTATTGAATGGGGTGGTCGGAATGAAAGCCTTCGAGCACTGAAAACCAGTGACGTGAACTTGGGGACTCAAATAGTTCGTTTGAAGAATACAAAATCTGGTGGGACATACCCAGTTCCGATATCTGATAAACTGACGATGTTGCTACGACATTGGATAAATGTTGAACGCAAAGCGTACCTAGTATCTAGCGAAAACGATTATTTGTTCCCGAGTCGCAGGGGCGGCTCTCTTTCGGGAACCTCATTCTCAGAAATGGTTCGAGAAGCTGCCGAAGAAGCAGGAATTCAGAAAGTCATTGGTACGATCAAACACACTGAGCGTCAAAAGGAGGCGTTTGGGAAAGAGAAGAGAAACTTTTATCGAGTGACTCCTCACGCTTTACGGCATACGTTCAACGAATTACTACGAGCTCGCGGAATTCCTCGAGAAGTTCGAAGTGACGCGCTTGATCATTCGAGTACTGATGTGACCAAAGAGTTCTATGAGCATTCTACTGAGAATTATCACAGCCAAATAAGAAGGCACTTTTCAGACATGTCCTTTTAGCCGTCACTATATGGATGAGAGTCTGAGGAATGAGTAGGAGGTAGCGAGAAGTGCTCATACAACTCGTCAACCCGTTCAGAGAGACCTCAAACGTGAATTGCGATGAGTTTGGGGAACGAGCGCAACCCAACCCAGTTAGGGTGTTCAGGGTGCATCTCGATCCAATGGAATTGTCGGTTTGGAAGTCGACTTACTCGTCGAATTACTCGGTATTGATCTCTCACAGCGTAATTTGGAGCTATACGTGAACGCTTAAAGGAGCTAGAGAGACCCGCCGACGTCCACGAGAACGTGTCCCCGCGACGGCGTTCCTGCATCGACTCACCACGAAATATAATCTTGGCGAAGCAGAGTTTCTCGTCGATAGTGGCGGCTATCTGACTTCCTTCCTCGCCACAACTTGAGTGGTCAGCTCAAATATAATGAGCGAAACCACGTCGAAAAGGTTTCAGATTGTCTCAATGGAGATCTTTTATTCCGTCTGGCGGTGTGGACAGTCCAGCCAGCGCTCGGTGCGCTCAGACGGTTTAGACGCCACTACAACACGATTGACAGAATCAAGCGCTCAATAGTCGGATACCAGTCGGGAAGCTACTAAACTATACAATCTCTTTTAATTGTATTTGATAATCGTCTCTACCATTTTGAGTTTGATTGTAGACAATTCGATTCTCAATGGTCACTGAATACCCATTACAGTTCTATTAAAACAATTTCTTGGAGCTGAGGTGGTCACTGAGTGACCACTCACCAGAGAACTCTCTGAAATGGCATAATTTCAGTAGGAGATTCTCTCCCAGTCGAATAATTGCAGGGGTGGTACTATGACCTGCTTTGAGCAGGTCGAGGAAACTAGTGGCTTTGAGTCTCTCGACAGTGCGGTTGAATCCTACCTGAGTGAATTATCAAGTAGTGTACCAGACTCTACTTTTTGGTCACATCAAACTGTAATCACTAAACTCAGAGAGTGGATTTCAGAACCCAGTTCCTCTGAAGCCTGGTTGGAAAGTCACCAATTATGCCAATTTGTTGAAGACCTAGCAGAGAACACTGCTCAGGATATTACTACCATCTGTGGACATATAAACACATTAATAAATTTTCAATCATTCATCCACCAAGAAGATCCTATTATTCTCAAAGCAAGATTGCTCTTGGAGGTTGAGTCATCTAGCATACTAGTGTATGGCGAGATCGGTAAACACATTCTCGGCATCTCTACTGAGGTTAATTTCCAAAACCTATCCGATCGCCTTTCGCCGTTGGTCACCTACTTCCGTGAACGCCAGTTTGGTACTCGAGGCCACGCATATGTAGAACTCATACTTGATACATGTAGTCGACCAGGATGTGTGCGAAATCTCGAGCTTGAGGACTTCAATTCGGATAACGATACAGTCACAATCTCGATTCCAGAAACGCATCTCGTAAGCAGTGCCGGGCTCGTCACACAGAGAGTTGCAAATATTTCTCCAGAGACTTCTGAAGCCCTTGAAGAGTTCATAACCTATGGACGGAAAGAGCCAACAGCAGCCACTAATAGACCACTATTGACAACATCTCATGGAAGGGCGAGTGAATCGACACTTCGACGGGAAGTCAAACAAGCCAGTGGGAACGCAGACGAATATCCTCATGTATCGACTCCTCTTCCACACGATCAAGTTAGCTGCGTAGTGCCCAGTGAAATCTGGCAGTACTCAATTTTACAGCATCTGGAGGGACAATGAACGAGAATATTGTCCGTCTGTTATCGGAGATCGATGATCCAGAGACTATCGAGAAAGTGCTGGAACAAACGGATGTAAGCAGTATGTCCCACGAGAAAACCAATCGCAATGGATTTGCTCGAGCTACCCTCTCTGATCTCTACAAGCGATTTCTCTCGCGCAGGCAGAATCGGAGCCCGTCAACGCGGGCCCAATACAAGCGAACGATTCCTCAATTCGTTGAATTCGCAGAAGACAACGACATTACGAACCCAGTAGAAATTTCTTCACCGTTGGTTGATGCGTACGTCGACTACTTACAGTCGGAATATGACTCCGACGCAACGATCCTTACGTATACGAAGAACGCACGCACATGGCTTCGGTGGCTCAGCCAACGGGAACTATGCGACGAATCAATTTACAGGATCCTCGATAAGGAGGAACTCGGTCTGACTCCAAGAGCTCGTGACGAGGCGATTCCGGAATCTGAAGCCACAGGTCTCCTTCAACGACTCCGGCGACGTCGACGAGGTTCTGGTATGCATGCTCTCACAGAGGTTCTCTGGAACGGTGGACCACGTATTGGTGGCGTTCACTCTCTTGATGTCCCCGATTTTGATCCCGAGAAGAAAGAACTCCGCTTCCGTCATAGACCGGAAACAGGGACGAGGCTAAAGAATGGTAACAAAAACTCGAACACAGCTGGTGATGGTGAGCGAAACATCGTGATAAAAGACGAGGTCATAAGCGCAATTCAATTGTATATCGAGACAGAACGGCCAGACGTTACTGACGAGTACGGCCGAGAGCCGTTATTTGCGACAGAATACGGACGGGCTTCTCGGTCGACACTTCGTCGATGGGTGTACGAAGCTACGAGCTGTCGCTGGAATCCAAAAGATGCGGATGAGTGCTCGTGTGATGGTAGCTGTAATCCTGATTCAAGCGTATGCCCGGAGTCATATTACCCACA
Organism: Natrarchaeobius halalkaliphilus; assembly: GCF_003841485.1. Taxonomy (NCBI): domain Archaea; kingdom Methanobacteriati; phylum Methanobacteriota; class Halobacteria; order Halobacteriales; family Natrialbaceae; genus Natrarchaeobius; species Natrarchaeobius halalkaliphilus. Next base: position 203,611 of record NZ_REFY01000001.1, read on the forward strand.
TGCGATCCGTCGAGGATCGATTGTCAGCCATCTCAGCGGTGGCCTCAGGAGAGAACGAGCAAGCGAGCGATTTGATGTCTCTGTGAAGGTGATCAAGAAGCACTACGACCCTCGTACAGAACAAGACCGTCTCAACGATCGACGCGAAGCAGTCAAGCAGTCGTGGAATTGAGCTACGAGACTATTAGCTTAAAATGGCTCTGTCGAGGTCCATTTTTCATATGATACTCTCGTGAAACTGCTGCTCATTACATGTACGAATTGACTGAGGATTCCTACCAGATATGGATAGTGTTCGTAACTTCGTGCAAGATACAGAGCACAAATGAACTACTGATTCTGTTGGATCAACGAAAGTAGTGACTGCTCAATGTAGGGTGCCCTGGGTCCGGGTACATAGAACTTTTTTCATCGAAATCCAGTTATCCCGTTCCAAAACCTACATCGCCAGATAATTATTCAGTTCTCTCTTTCAATTCGAAGGAACTGACGCTTAATATCGTCGAATAACACATACTCGGACTGATCAGCAAGTACATCACGGAGCTTGAGATCAATCCGATCCTCGAAATCAACCTTGAAGCTCGAACCATCGCCGCCATCAGGCTGTGGGTGAGAAATTGCCTGCCATAACTCGTATTCGTTCCCATTAACCTGAACCATCTCACCATCTTCGAACTCAATTTCAACCGTTCCCTCTTCTTCCTCACCTGGTAACCGATCCTCTAACGTGTCACCCGTCGGGTCTCCGGATCTATCCAGAATTGGCAACTCCAGCTGCTCATGGATGCTGTAGAGGCCCTCCGAGAGCTTCATCCAATCCTGTGACTTGGGATCCTTCACAAAGACGTGATGACGGTAAGGACCGAACCGGTGAGTGAACGTCCCGTCTACGGATTTGATAGCGCCATCGGTGATCTGTGAGATTTCAAAGAGCTGAATACCACACTCTTTTGCGATCCGCTTCGCACCAGATCTGTATCCGCTTCGAGATACGTAAATACCTTTGTCTGCGTCGGAGTGTTCCAGATAAAAGGCGAAGCTCGCCAAATGATCTTTCTCCATCGGGCTATTTCGACCCTTACATTCCACGATGGCCGTGATCTCGTCTTCGCCGTCGCCTAACTGGAGATACACGTCCATCTGCTTGTAACCGAAGTCACACTCAAGATTGTGGTGGTGTCTCACCGTGTGGACATCCGAGATTTGTTGAAGTTTACTCTCAAGAATTGTTGCCGTAACTTCTTCGTACACATCTGAACGAAGACGCTCGGCGTTTCGTACGTGTTCGAAGAGACGCTCTACACCATCCTCGTTCATTACTCCACGGTATGAGAGCCGCCACCTTAACACATCGTGGCGAGCCGAGTACACTCTAAAAATGAGATTCCTCTCACAGACCCACGTAGCAGAAAACCGACGAACTGAATCCGTGAATCAAAATGGCCTCCGTGCTGAACTCAGGCTCTGTATTTAGCACATCGTTTTTGGAAGTCAACAGGGAGGCAAGAACTTGCCCTGGTCACGTTTATACTGATCGCAGAGGACTCCAAATATACTTCCTCATAGATATTTGATAGAGCTACTGAAACCTTAGTCGCTAAAAGAGGTACAGTGTATGAGGCGGATTCTGCGGCAAAGTCCTCCAGTGGGCTATACTAAATAGAACTTTTCTAACTATTTTTAGAGTTTATGTTCTTGTAGCGACTTTGGAGCCGATTTTAACGATAAGGATACACAACAAATACCTTTATCTCTGGGTAGATTTAGACTCTATGTATACTGAGCGGCTATGAGCCCAACAAATGAGCCAGAGATTCAAAGGAAGAGTCTATCGACGCGCGAATCCCGAACTCTCTCGCGACTTGCAAGCGAAGGACGGCAGATCATCACTATCGATGATATCGAGGATACACTGGACATTCCTCGAAAATCAGCGAAGGACATGGCGTACTCTCTCAAAGAGAAAGGCTGGTTGGAGCGTCTCACCCCCGGAAAGTACATGATCCTGCCGCTCTCTGCTGGAGAGAAGGCAGTATATACAGAACACGAGTTCGTCATTGCCTCAGCACTCGTGGATCCGATGTACGTCGGCTACTGGAGTGCGATGAATCATCACGGTCTGACGGAACAACTATCGCGGACAGTGTACCTTGTGACGACAGAACGAGTGCAACCACGCGAGATCCATGGTGTTGAGTATCGGCCGGTGTCGGTTACTGAGCAGAAATTCTTCGGCTATCAACCGTCAGCGGTCGGATCGACGCAGGTAAACATCGCCAGCATCGAAAAGACGCTCGTCGACTGCGCCGACCATCCCGAGTTCTGTGGTGGAATCGGCGAACTCGTCAAAGCGATGCAAAGAGCGACGGAAAAGCGTTGTTCGTGGGAAACCGTCGTCGAATATCTTCGCCAAGTTGGGAATGGTGCTGCAACGAAACGCATCGTCTACCTCGCTGACCAACTCGATATCGATCTCCCGGAGTACCGGGATCTCGTCGAGAATTTTACGACTGGATATCCACTTCTCGATCCAACTCGAGAAGCGACGGGTACCCGAGACAGCAAGTACCAGCTGCGGCTGAATGTAGAACCTGAAGCGTTCCTTCCAGACGACTTTGCATGATCACTGACACACGACTGAGGCAGTTAGCCAGAGAACTAGACGTTCGCCTGGGTTACGCGGAGAAGAATTACGTCAACTCGTGGATCCTGTGGGCGATCTATACCAGTTCGTATGGCGATAATTTGCTGTTCAAGGGCGGCACCGCTCTTAGCAAGCTCTACTTCCCAGAGACGTGGCGATATTCAGAAGATCTCGATCTCGGTGTCGAAGGGGGCTATCGGGGTAGCGAGGAGGAACTGGAGATGGCGTTAGACGACGCAGCAAGGCGATCCGGGATCGACTTCGAGGTTACCCAACATCGCGAGTTGCGGAATGAGGGTTATCCGACCCATTACGTCGACATCGACATCCAGTATAACGCCGTTCTTGGTCACAGGAATACGACGAGCTTGGACGTCATGATTGACGAGTTCGTAGCGTTCGATTCCGTGGAGCACACGCACCAGTATGAGGACACGCCTGAATTCATATTGACTGCGTACAGCCTCGAGGAGATTTTTGCAGAGAAACTGCGAGCGCTCTACCAGCGGTCACAAGCGCGTGACTACTACGACCTCTATCGGATGATTACAGAAGCCGACGTTGATGACTCTGTTATCGTGCCAGCCTTCACGAGGAAGTGTGAACACGACGGCTTGGAAATCAACCTCGAGGACGGACTTCCGAGCGAGAAGCGTGCTGAGATTCGTGATGGCTGGCAGAATACGCTCCCTGATCTCGTTGCCAATCTCCCCGAGTTCGATTCTGTCTATGAAATACTCGAGGACTATATTGAATCACTGGCGTAACTCTGCTATATTGAATCCGTCTGCTCGAGTGCGTTGATTGGCTCGCCAGTGAGATAAATTCGACCAGGGTAAAAGCCGCGTTTCGTGGAGGTCTGGGACTGGAACAACACGCTCGTGCTTACAGATCGTCACTCGTTTTTCCCTGGTTGTCCTCGAGGTCCATGATTAGGCGCTCGGCCTCTGCGTCGACGGTTGTCGAGTCTCGGGTTTCAGCAGTAGCCGGTTCGTCGTCTGGATTGATGCTCGGTAGTTCCTCTTCCCATCCTTCTTTGGCGTAGGCGTCGTCGTCCGGTGTAGAATCGAAGAGTCTAACGGCTGCGTCGAGCGATTCAAGTCGCTGCCGTAATACGTCTGCGCGATCGGGTTCGACGTAGTATACCCCGCTCGATCGACTGATAAGGTCCTTTTTAAAAAGACGCGCCATCGTTTTCGACGCGCTTGACTTGCTGATGTTGGTGTGGTCTGCGACCTCGAGAGGAGTGAATCCGTACTTCTGGTTGGCGACGAGGAAGCGAAGCGCTTCGTATTCGTTCGTATCAGGTTTGATTGGGAAGGGTTCGTCGTTCGTGAGTTCGTCAACGGGGATAGGCATTCTTGTCACTGCTTGTCACCGACTGCCATTGAGATTTTCGCCCGTGATCTTGACTGGATATTAGGGATTTCACCGACATATTCTCCGGAAAACCGACCTAACGCACAAGAACCTCTGCCATTAAGGTTCGTTGCTGCTTGATTCGCGAGTCTTCTCGGGACCAGGTTGAACGAAGCTATTCATAAATTCCTGATCAGCGTCCGTGAATGCGCCGAGTGGGGCCTCAATGTCCTCTGTCCGTCTCTTCCGAGAGCAATATTCCAGTTCGAATTTCGTGTAAGGACCCATCAGATAGGTGTAAAAACCGGATAGGACGGCTCAGTAAGCCGATCAAGAAGAACATCGCGCATCGGCATAGCATCTTAATCGCGCATAGAAGTCACTACTGATGAGATGGTTGATAATCTACCTGTTCGCTCTACACCCGATTTCCACCGCTCACAGCCTGAATCATAGAAGGTAACAGTCTGTACTTTCTTGATGAGCGAGCCCGTACCGGCTCATATGACAAGTAAACAGACGGGGGACGACGCGGACAACAATGCGGACGCGCAGCCGGTTTCTGACGTCACAGCCGAGTTATTTGAGGAGGTGACCCACATGAACTCGGCGACTACACCGACCGATTCAAGGCTGTGGCCCATCCACTCCGGTTCACCATCCTCTACCGATTACGTGATGTCGATGGGATGAATGCGAAAGAGCTCTCTGCGCTTACCGGTCGGAGTGGGAACGCCCTCCACACGCATCTTAACACGCTCGTGGACGCCAACCTTGTGACGAATTGGAAGCAAACCAATCCCAACAAGCATCAACCCTACTCCTATTATGCGATCAGCGGCCAGGGGGCACAACTCATCGACCTCGCAGTTGAGTCACTCAGGCACGAACAGGATGTCCTTGAGACTTATCAGTAATAGTAGCTGAAAATACACCAATTCTATTTAACTCGGTAGTAGGACCACCCCCGATATCGGTACATAAGGATGCTTATTGACGACTCCCACCCTCTGATATTATGAGACCAGTCTGTGGAGTGACAGTACTAATAGGGACTGATACGCGCTTTGTATCTTGCAAAGGTGTAACGAACTATTGATTTTCTGTCGGTAGGTGCGTGCGAGATACAGAGAGTGGGCCTTGTTTAGACGCAGCAGGAATCGGCTCTAACGCTTCGTTCTCAACGTGTGAATCTGTACCGTGAGGTGCTCTCTACTGCGTTCTGCTCAGCCGAAATGACTCCTGGACCGCCCATTCGGGAGCGTCTAAACAAAGCCGTGGAATTGTATATAGGATGTTACTGCATCGGATCATCAAACAAGTCTGATTGTATCACCTCTACATCGATTTTAGAGTTGTCAACAATATCACCCACTACATCTGGGAAATAGCTATCAGCAGTTGGCGAAATGTATACTGATTCGACCAATTCATTGACATCAATAGATATTTCGAGGCCTGGATCATATGGCCATTCTACTCCATCACTTGTGATTGTAGGAGCCCCCTCAGTAGCGGATTGTAAATAATTAGATATAACAACCCTATATTCCTTTTCGTAGTCAAAGCTATTTCTCTTGTGGTAAACCGGTGCAGAAATACCACGGGGCATAGTTTCCTCATAATCAGTATATTCTACTTTGCCAAACCGAAACGAGATATAATCAGTTCCTCGCCGTTTATCAGTGATAGCGGCTCGAAGGTTACTTGCCCTAGTCTTAATTGCAACTCCCTTATTACCTTCAACGAATTTTTCCCATAAAGCTACTGACTGATGTGGGCTATTCGTCCAACAGTTGACATATGAAGACAGGTTTCCTGCTTTTGCTTTTTTGAGGGCCTCTTCCTCGGAAAGGTCAAACCAATCAACATGCATTTCAGCAATTTTCTTAGCCGTCTTCTCTGAATAGACACCCTCATACGGATCATCGAAATTTGTGACATGGTTGAACCACAGGTACTCATCCTCTAATATTGTATATAGTTTCGAGAGGTCCATATACTTCCATAATGTATCGTCATCATCTTCATTAATATCATTAGGACACCAATTTTCGCGTTCTGGCTTTTCTAAGTCGAAATCCCCAATATTATCGTGTCGTTCAGGTTGGAAAATATGATCGTGGTCCTCAATACGATCTGTATGTTCCTCCATATTGGTTATTCTGAGCTACATGATGTTAGCTTAAGGGATATAATCTTACAAGACTCAGTTACTATAACTCAAAAAACAGGAATATGGTTTCTAATCGATACATGTGAGTATAACCATAGTGCAGAGAGTGTATTCAGCAGATTGAGATCATTTGTTCCGGATGATTCGACCTGAATCACCTGCTCGTTAAATATGCTTCCTGACCTCAAACTTGGATAGTACACAACATCTATTTACTGACAGTATAATTGTATGATATGGATCTCTACAACAAAGACATTGACCCATTTGGCCATAGGCCAATTACCTCGGTAACGGCGAGAGACGTGCTCTCAAACCCACGATGGGCATATTTGTTATTTGAGCTTGGCGTCATCAATAACCAGGATTCCTCCCAAACAGCCGATGGGCTGGCAGACCAGTTGGAATTAGCCCCCGAAACAGTTTCTGAAGATTTAGATGCGCTGGCGGACCGAGACGCTGTTAGTGTAACATCCGAATCACCTCCACGCTATCGATCAAAGGGGAGTCATTTTTACGCAGAAAACTGGGTAGAACTCCCCGACCGTGAGCGTGTTGAGTATATTCCGAAGGTTATGTTTGGTGCTATCGGATACGGATATATCGATCCAACGGTACAGCAGGTGATTGACGAGTATGGGTATGGGAAGTTTCATGCAGCCGCCAGCATCTATGAAGCCGCTATCCTCGATGGAGAGTTAGATTATTCATTTGGAGAAATGTTCCCAAGTATACCCCACCGTGATTTAGCTCCGATCAAGCGGGCGTATAAATACGCATATGGCCGCCTTTCCGTGGACCCACTCTGGGGGAAGACGTACGATATCGAGTGTACGACTGAAGAGTAACCGAACTCTCGCTATCAGAACCGTAGTGACCGATTCGCGCTCTGTATTTAGCACGACTCGTCGAACACCATCTGTAACTGGAAAGAGTCACAGCGGTAGATACGTACCTGTAGTGTGCAGTGGTTTCGCGGGGTTTAGTATTTAAAGAAAAGGATTTCAACAGAGCGGGAGGGTTCTATGCTACGGTCCTCCAGATAGCAATAATGAGCAGAAATATTACCAATTGGTTTTCTAAAGGAATAGTATATGGCTACCCCAGAGCCTCAGACACTCCAAGACATCTACAACCGGGCAGAATACTTCCTCGGGCAAGCAAAAGAAACCGAAACCGACGACGAAGTTCGGTGGAACCTGAGCGCCTTCCTTACGGCAGTCTACTCCTTAGAGGGCGTGCTTCGAGACGAATTCAATATCAAGAATTGGATCTCCAAGCAGAAGAACTTAGATCTATATGAATATATCCGTGAAAACCGAACTGTGACAGATCACGTTGGAGCCCCAGCTACATATCCGACGGCTCGTCCTGCTCTTACAACTCGGTATGGTTCTGGTGATGGTCGCGGTTTCATCTTTGAAGCACCGAACACACCGGGCGATAGGAACATCCATACCAGTCAAATCGAATTAGAGAAGCCGCCTCGAGGAGCTCTTTCCGGAGAGTCCATTTCACCGGAAGATAGAGAAAAGCGACACAAAGATCAGACCAGTTCTAATGACCACACCATAGAGTCTGCATTGGTTTTCCATGACTTGCCTAATCAACCGGTTCCAGAGCAGTATAACGGAGTTCCTGCAATAGAGGTTTGCTGTGACTACCTTAGCCTGCTACAGGACTACCTGAACGATTGGAGAGAAATATCAACGACCAAAAATAGTGAGGTTTAAAAACTGATCGCAGGGAAACCTCAAACAGGTTATTTGGTAACTCTATCACTGGGCCAATCAGAAATCATAGTGCTAATTGGTCCAGTGCTTTTTGAATGGATTCTCTGGGACCTGTTCGATGACACCCCCTTCCCCATGTGCTGGGAAGTAAGAATCCCCATGGGTAGTCTCACTTCCCACCTTAGGACGATAACAACGATTGCATCCCTATCTGAAGAGATCATATAACGTTTACATGGCTACTGTATAGCGGTCTCTAGTAAGATTAACAACCAGTTCTGGACACTATGTCCGAACTCAACTGCTAATTACTCACTTCACACCAACCATGACAAGCGTTCTATGACTTCCACTTACTAATAGCAAAATAGGTTACCGGTAGTTGTTCACATCTTCGACATTATACATCTGGAGGGGTATGTAAACGAGGTATTCGGTTCGTTTCTGTATCTTCTCGATCGAACGGTTACTGTTTGAATCTACGATACACTACGTCATCTTGTAGGCACTATCCATCTGGAAGGTACTGTCGGCGTTGTTCGAGTTTTTCTCGAGCAGACCGTTGATCATAATGTCGCTCCAGTACATCCATGCCAACGTCCATCCGATCACTTACTATGCGTTCAGGGGTATCTGATTGAAGATGATGCGTGATGGATCCCCGACGAACGGGATGCGGGCTCAGTGCTGACGGACACTTGTGAGCATACTCCGTCGGACGCGCTTCGCACTCGTCGATATCGCGGTTGTGTGGGCACTTGTTCTCGTATACACACGGGCGCGTATACTGGTATGCGATTGTTCGTCCCCGATTACGGCTGAGCCGACTGCGCTTCGTCGCAAATAGCGGAGTTCGATCATGGTCATCGACTACCCCTGGATGGTTGACCTCGAGCCAGTCGTCCAGTACCAGACAGACACGATCATTCAACGCAACCAGTCGCTCACTTTTCGAGCCGTTCTTGAGAGAGGTTCCCTCGTCTGGTCTGTGTACTAGAGCCAGGTATTGATCATCGGATCTGTAGTCCTCGACATCGATTCCGGTTGCAGCACCGATTCGAAGCCCAGTGTGCCAGAGTACTTCGAGCAGCGCGTGCTCGAGTCTTGCATAGCGATATCGCTCGAGATAGTCCAGGACCTTCTGAGCGCGATCTCTGCTGAGTAACTCGTCGCGTGCGTCGTCAGCTGTGGTCGTCGGCAGGATAATTTTCTCATCGAGTCCTGCTTGCACTGCATCGATACTCACACAGAACCGGAGGAAGACACGTAAGGTCGCCAGTTGTCCTTTCATGGATGCAGTGGCGAGTTCGTCTTCGTTCCGTCGCTTGACTCGGAATCTGTGGATATCGCGTGCGGAGAACTCGTTCAGGTTGTCAATCTCCTCGTTTTCACACCACTGTACGAACTGCTTGAGCCGGTAGTCATGTGATTGCAGGGTTGCATCGGCGAGTTCCTGTTGCCGTTCATCGAGGTACATCTGCTTGGCCGTCTCCGGGCCAAGCGGTTCGAGTTCGGTTGTCATGTCGTCTCACTCACGAAGGCAGAAGACAGCAATCTCTGAACAAGCGTGTTAGCGCTTGTCTGCTCGCCTAACAGCTAGCTGATGGCCCCGAAGATTCTGGATAATCCCCGTCAGGGCCCATCCGAATTCTGGATGAGTGAGATCCAAGGGAAGACGTCGGGATATATTTAAACGGCGCGTCGTTCGCCGTTTAGAGTCAGTTCAGATTGTGAACGGGGGTCAACGTTGTCAGGTGGTCGCTAAGAGCCAAAGCACAGTCTTGGTGTATAGTTGTTTCGTGCAATCTTGGTAAGTCGAGAGCCAAGTTCGAAACCTGACTTAATAGTCATTTGTTCTCATCCAAGCAGTGACCCCGTAGATCGGTGAAGATGCGCCGAAACTCGAGAGCGGGCAGTTTATGCGATCTAAGCGTACCTACGATGTCAGAGCTTGGCCAATTGGCGGGCAGAGTCTTGACAGGATTTATGATGTAATGCTGTCTCGAGTTAGGAAACTATGACCAACGGCCGCCGGATGTCCACCGATCGATTCTACGGTGGGATCGAGAATCGCTTGGAGATCCTTTTCGATTTCCTCTCTCTGCTGAACAAGCCCGACGCAGAAGATGGAGGGGTATCTAGTGAAAGGATCGTCAATTGGATTCTCACCAACACGAATGCAGAAGAGCAAAGTGCCGTCGAACGCCACCTGAGTTTCATCGAGTCAATCGGTCTAATCGAGAGCGAGGGCGGTCGTTACAAACTCACTCGAATTGGTAAATGCTATTTGAGGGATCGAGATTCACTAGTTTTATACAACTTCCTACGTACCGGAGTCAAAGGATTTGATACGATCGTCCGCACGTTAGCGATTGAACCGCGAACCGACGACGAGTTGATGGAGCTGCTGGTCTCCGAGTTCGAGGAGTGCAACATGGGAACATCCGCGGTGGCGAAGCGCCATCGAGAATGGTTGCAGGCGATCGGATACGTCGAACGGATCGATGATCGAAACCGCCTTACCGATTCGGGGGAAGCAGTAGCGGACCAACTTCGAGGCGTGTCTTCTCTTACCCTCGAACCCGGCTCGATCTACGAGCGGACAGAGTTACACTCGAGGTACGGGGGGAGCAGACAGAGCGGAATAGCGCCGTCGCGCGACGAACCGGTCGTCTTCCTTTTCACGGGTGGGTCCGGGGAGGAATACGGCTACCGAGATAAAATTCGGTCTGACGGGACGGCGATCTACACCGGTGAGGGCCAGGTCGGCGACATGGAAATGAAACGCGGGAACCGGGTGATACGAGATCACGTCGAGGAGAGGAGAGAGCTCCACCTATTCTCGATGGAGGACGCTGGGGTGCGATACATCGGCCAGTACCTGTATGTGGGACACTTCTTCGAGGAACTGCCCGATGCAAACGGAGACCCAAGAGAGGCGATTCGGTTCGACCTCTCGCCAGTCGGGGAAGTAGCCACTCCCGATTCATTCGAGAACGCTCGTAACGAAGACGTGAAAACGCTGGAAGCGGATCCTGATCGAATAGACGATCCCATCGTCTACCAGGTCCCTGTGAAGACCGGCGACGGCCCGATCCGAAACAATTTCGACCGAACGATCATCGAAGGCGTCGACCGAGACCGGATCGAGGCAGTCTACGACCCGCCGGGTGACCACAAAACGCTCCGCATCTGGGGGAATCAGGCAAACGAACCAGCAGAGGAAGGTGACTACCTGCTGTTCGCCGATCGCGACGGACGACATGACGGCGAGTACACGAACCTAGCCCGCGTCGCTCATGCGACAGTCCTGGACGATGAGACGGCCACTGCGTTCACGGACGCCGTGAGCTGGGGCGAGGTCACCGACAGGATCTTCCCCCACGTCATGTTCCTCGAGCCGGTATACGAGGCTGACTGCGACCGCGCATCCGTCTGGGACACGCTCGGTTACAGCGGATGGCCGAACGACACCTACAGCGCCATCAACTTCGACCGCCGCGATGGGAACTTTTCTGAGGAGTACGACTCGGTCCAAGCGTTTGTCGAGGAGATCCAGGGACGACAACGGTATCCAGAACCATCCATACCAGTGTACGACTCGCTCTCGGCGGCCTGTGACGACGTTCGAACGAAACGATCGCGAGACGACAACCGTCTGACCGCCCGCATCGGCGAGGCGGTCATCGAGGACTGGTCTCGAGCGCTCGAAGGATTCCGGCCGTCCGACGAAGTATCACCGGCGAGAGCAGCGACGTTCGACCAGGTTCGGATGGTCTACGAGTTCATGGAAGCCGATCTTGAGACCGCGGCCACCGATCTCGGCACAGGGACGCTCCACCCCTTCACGGACGCCCAGACGCTGTTCCTCGCCGTGGTGCGCAACGCACAGGATGATCTTGGCGTCCCTGGTGGACCGCTCAACCAACCCAGATTGAACAGCATCTTCCACGACAGCTACACCATCGATGAACCGGACGAGCCAGAACCCCCGACGGAAACCAGTCATCCCGTCGTCGATCACCTCCGAAACGGACAGCCAACCGTCTACAAGTTCACCGCCCCGCCGGAGTACTGGCTGTCGTCAGTAGAGTATGGCTCGGTCTCGTTCGAGGATCGACACCGTGATCGGTGGAAGGAGATCGAAGAAGGGGACGTTGCCTTACTCCACTCCCGTGCAGAACCGTCGATCGACGAGTTCGAAGAACAACGCGCCGGGCTGATCGGTGTCGTTATCCTTGGAACGAAGTTCGAAAAAGCCGATCCTTGGTGGTTAGACGAACACGAGGCCGACAGGGAGTTTTCGATGATCGCCAGCTTCGACCGGCTGTTTCTCACCAGCGAGATCGACGACATCGACACCAGCCTCGGTATCGATGAAAAGGACCGGTCGACGATTAACCGTGAACTCAGTGCGCTCGCTGCAAACTGCCTGCCGATCGAGAGAGCCAACGCGATCTGCTCGGACATCGCTGAGGCCGCGTTCCCCGCGCAGGGGATGTTCGCACGATTCCGCACTGACGACGACGGGGTCGATTACGACCGACCGCGAGCCCTGATCGAGGCGATGGCCAACGATCTCTCCGAAGTCGCTACCGTGAACCTCCACAAACCCTTCGAGGGGACCCTCACCGAGCACAAAGACGAGATTCTCGGGGGACTTCACTTCCCTGGAAATCAGGGCCACGAAATCCTCGAGACCATCGAAACGGCCCTCAACGCGGGCAAACACGTCTTGCTGACGGGACCGCCGGGGACCGGCAAGACCGAAATTGCCGAACGGGTCTGCGAGTACCTCGCTGATCGACACCCCTACCTCTTCTCAAATTCCGAAATGACCACGGCCACTGCCGACTGGTCGACGTTCGACACTGTGGGCGGCTACATGCCGACCGAATCCGACGAGACCGACGGTGACCTCTCGTTCACGCCGGGGATCGTGCTCAACCGGCTCAAAAACAACCGAACGGGCGTCCAATCGAACGAACTCACCATCATCGACGAACTCAACCGCGCGGATATCGACAAGGCGTTCGGCCAGCTGTTCACGTTGCTCTCGGGGCAGTCGGTCCAATTGCCGTACACCGTCGAGGGCGAAGAGGTCGAGCTGACTACCTATGAAGACGTCGACGGATCCGCGGAGCCACACCAGTACGTCGTCTCCAACTCGTGGCGCATCTTCGCCACGATGAACGCCTACGACAAGACCTCGCTCTACGAGATGAGCTACGCGTTCATGCGCCGGTTCGCGTTCGTTCGCGTGCCGGCGCCGGAGTTCCCTGAGGGCGATTCACAAGAGGAGACGCTCGAAGTCGAACGGACCGTGAAAGACTACGCCGACGAATGGGGACTCTCCCCCGATCGGAATGAGCGGATGGCAATCGGCAACGTCTGGCGAAAAGCCAATCACGCCGTCGACGAGCGCGCCATCGGGCCGGCGATCATTGAGGACGTCCTTCGGTACGTTACCCACCACGAAGACGAGATAGATCGTCCGCTCACAAAGGCCGTTATCAGTTACATCCTACCGCAGTTGGAAGGCGTCCCGAGGCGGGATACGATCGTTCGAAAGATCGCCGACGTCGACGAAATCGAGCGAGACTGCCTCGAACGAGCCGCCCAGGAGATGCTCCAGATTCAGCTCAGCCAGAATGAATAGAGACGAACTCCTCGCAGAACTCACTGAGGACATCCTGACCTACGCGATGCACGGGTCGTTCCCTCAAGGCGAGGTCGCCAAATCGATCAAGCCGAAGACCCTCGACGAGCGCTTCGAAGAGTACGAACTCCTGCTTGATCTCCACTTTGTACTCCAGCAAGAGGTCGTCGACTTCGTCGAGGCGCTTCCGGAACGCCTCCGGAGCATCCGCACGGAAACCAGAAACGTCTCGCGGACCCGGCGCGGCACCGTCGACGGCCGGATCAACTGGGGAGCCACCGTCAAGCAGCGCTACTCGGAGCACCCGCGGGACCGATCCATCTTCGTCTGCGACAACCGATCGGAGAACTACGACATACCGGAGAACCTCGTCCTCAAGAAGCTCGTCTCGGTGATCCACCGGACCACTCGCGAGGCGGAGGAGTACCTGCGACAGGACTACGACTGGGTGACCGACACGTGGAAGGAAAACGGCGAGTTGATCGACGATCTCCAGCGCGTCGTCGAGCGGAACGTCCATATTCGGCGGATCCGCAAGCCGGACGCCTACGAGCCGACCGAGCGAATGCTGACCACAGCGGCCAACTCGCGACACGAGATCTACCAGGACGCCGCGAAACTCCTCCGGACACGTCGACGCCTTTTCCGCGGTGAATCGGACGCGATCCGGCGACTCCTCGACGAGACAGCCATCGCCCCGGACGATACGGAGACGCTTTTCGAACTCTTCGTCCTCTTTCGCTTCGTCGCGACGCTCGAGGATCTCCGGAAGACCCGACCAAACTTCCAGACCATCCGCTCCGGTCGGCAGGAAGTCGCCCGCTTCGAGGGGGAAACGGAGCTCGTCCTGTATCACGACACCGCCGGCGGCGACCAGGGTCTCAATTTCGTCGCTGTTCCGGACGAGGACAAAGACGAAAAAGCCCTCTCTCGCACGGAACAAGTGCAACTTGTCGCCCAGGAGGTCGCGGAGAACTACTTCGGGAAGAAGTACCGGAACACCACTGGCCGCCCCGACGTGATCGTCCTCGAGATCATCGCCGGGGACGATGACCGCGAGTACCTCATCACCGAGGTCAAAAACAGCACTCGCGAGAAGACGATCCGGCAGGGAATCAAAGAGACGCTCGAGTACATCGCTTTCCTGCGCGTCAACGAAGAATTCGTCTTCGGATCTAGGGAGGACGCCGACGTCAGGGATGTTGATGTGGCTGACATCGATGAAAGCTACTTCGGCGACGGTTGGAACGGCATGCTGGTCGTCCAGGACCTGGATCGCGAGACATCGTCGCTCGACGAGCAAGGGGACAACGAGATTGTCATCTTGCAGGCTTCGGAGTTGCGAGACAACTTGGAGCCGGTGCTCCTGCAGGCGGTCGATGGACTCAACGAGTGACGGCCCATCAGGTAATGAAATCGTGGAGCGCGGTCTCCTCGAGCCGGTCGGCCACGTCCCGCGAGAAGAGGCCGGCCCTGACCCCCAGGTCGTACACCTCCGTGTGGCGCTGACCGGCGACGTCGTAGCCCTTCTCCTCGACGTAGAACTGAATCGAGCGTTCGATCGCGACGAACGAACTCTCGATGATGACCGTGAAGTGGCCGTTCCGATCGAGGAGGAAACCGGCGGCGTGAAGGAGGCGACACGCCTTCCGCAACTGGAGGACGGCCGGATCGGAGACGTGCTCGAGTCCGACCTCCGGATTCTCGGGTTTTCGCTGAAACGCGTCCTCCGCGTCCGCGAGCGCCGCCTCGAGTTCCTTCGAGGTCATTCGCCCACCTCGAAGACGTCTCGCTTCACCCGCCGGAACGTCTCGCTCTCGACAAGGGGAATCCCCTCCTGCAAGATCGGCCGCAAATCTTCGCCGCGCTTGCGGGCGCTCTCGGGCGACTCGACGAAGACCTCGAACTCGTATCGATCGCCGTCAATCGGTTCGTCCTCCAAGTCTCGAACGACGTCCGAGACGGTTCGTCGCGCCGAAACCGGATCCTCGTCCTCGTCGACGAGGACGAAGACGTCGACGTCGCTCGCGCGGTCCGCCTCGCCGCGCGCCACGCTGCCGAAGCAGAGGATTCCAGCGATCGAGGGCACTTCGTCGTCGACTCGTTCGACGAATCGTCCGAGCGGCTCACGAAACTCCGCCTGAGGGATTTCGAGAAGCGGGTCGTCGGAGTCGAGAAGCCGGCGTTCGTCGATCCGGTAGAGGGTCCGATTCCCGACGTCGCGCCTGACGATGAGTCCCATCGCCTCAAGGAGCGCGAGGGCCTTCGAGACGCTGGGACCGCCGTAGCCGGTCAGTTGCTGGAGATCTCGGTTCGAGAACTCCTCGGTCGGGTTGCGAGCGAGTATCTCGAGGGCTTCGTCCATCGCCGCGTACCGAAAGACCTGCTCGTCCGGGAGCGGGAGTCGTACTTCGACGGCCATACGTTACATCTCTTGTAACGCGTTATACTGTATATGTCTGCCGATCGACTGAAGGATTTCAATCCGCCTCGGCGCGAACTTCCAAACGGCCAAGCGATTCCGTTCGGTTACGACAAAGACGCCGACGTTCGAGACAGGTAGGTGAGTGCCGAGCTCAACGTCCTGAAAGGACTCGGTCACCTGGACATGGTGGACGTGTTTTCGATACGTACACGAGTGCGGGGGAATTAAAGGATACGAGCTGGAAATCGAAACGGTTCGACCACGTCTTCACTTCGTCGTCGCTCCGTCCGATCCGGTGCTATTGCGAGTCGGTCGATTGTAGCGACCACGCGCCGATCATCGCCGAACTCGAGGTCTGAGGTCGATCGACGCGTCGGTCCAGAATCGGTTTACTCGCTCCCGCTTGAGACGGGATGCGAATGGGAATCGGTTCGCGTTCCCTGTGCCGAGATCGTGGTCGTTAGATGTTGCCCAGATACGTCCTGCACTGCCGTGACGCTCACCAACAGTGGGGAATTGCCATCAGCCGCCATCCGTGAAATCGAATCCTGGCCGAACCGTATTCGGCTGATAGTCGGGGAACGAATCACTCGAAACGCCCCTTTTTTGTTTCGGGGTGTTTGAATCGGAGCCGAACCATACCAGTCGGCATGAGTTCACGTTTTGGGAACCACCGATCGGTACGTCACCGTCCCGACTAGATGTCCGTGCTCGCTTTCAATTCGGCGCGGTCGACCTCGAGCAGGCCGTAGAGATACCCGAATCCGACCGCGGCGGTGAAGACGAAGATTGCGATGAGCTGTTTCGCTTTCGGGACCGACGGCCGTCGGAACAGCTCCGAGAGTCGGTCGGGGACGAACTGTACCATGAGCTGTTTTAGGTAGTCGTTCTTGTCCCCCGACGCCTCGGGCAACAGGACGTCCATGATCCGTTTCGAGTAACCCTGCCAGAACGACCGAAAGACGAGCCATCGGAACTCACCGCGGTAGTCGAACAGTTTGTGGTTGACGACCGCGTCGGTGTTGTAAATCACGCCCTTTCCGTACCGGTTTGCCATCCGGATACAGACCGGCGCTTCGTGGGCCTGAACGTGGCGATCACCTTTCCGGCCCGTGTTCTCGTCGTAGCCGCCGACGTTCAAGAAGACGTTCCGTCGAAACGAAATGTTCGATCCGTACGTGTTGCGAAGCTCCTCCATGTGCTCGCCCATGCCGCGTTCGTCACAGCCGACGAGCCAGTAGAACTCCGCGGGGAAGAAGTCGGGCTTTTCGGTGATCCAGTCGGGTTTCGCGTGGCCGCCGACTGCGATCGCGTCGGTTTCGTCGTAGACGCGAGCCAGTTCCTCGATCCAGTCGGCCTCCGCAACGGCGTCGTCGTCGATGAACGCCACGACCTCGCCGGTCGCGATCTCCGCTCCGCGGGTCCGACTGTAGGAGATTCCCTGGTTATCGTCGTTACAGTGGAGAACGACGCCCGCGCTGTCCCCGTAGTCCGCCCGAACGCGATCGAAGACGTCGTCGTTGCCGTCGACGACGACGACGACCTCGAGCGGATCGTACGTCTGTGCGAGAACGCTGTCGACACAGTCGGAGAAGACGTCGTAGCGGTCCATCGCGTACGTACAGATGACGACGGAGACCTTCATCGTCCGCTCGATTACCGTGGCCGGCGAATAAGGTTTTCTGTCGGCGGGGCGGAGCCCGCGTTCGAAACTGGCCTCACCGTCCGGGCTCCCAGTTTCGGACGGCGACCGTCTCGCCGGCGGGGATGCCTTCGCGGCCTTCGTCGACGACCACCCAGCCGTCAGCGAGCGCGACGCTCGAGAGGATGCCGGAGCCGCTCGCTCGGGTCGGCACTGCCGTGACCGCCGGTTCGTCGTCGGTCTCGGTCGCTCCTCGTTTGTCGTCCGGCTCTCGTGCTCCTCGCTCGTCGTTTCTCTCCTGCAGTTGCACCCGCGCGAACGTACGGCTACCCGGCTCGCTCGGAATCTTCCGCTCGAGTGTCGCTCGCGTGGTCGGGTGTGGCTTCGGTGTCGTCCCCTCGAGCCAGGCGAGCGCCGGTCGGAGGAACTGGACGGCGTTAACGATGCAGGCGACGGGATAGCCCGGCAGCGCGAGGACCGGCGTCTCCTCGACGAGACCGAGACAGATCGGGTGGCCGGGTTTGAGGCCGACGCCGTGGACGAGCACCTCGCCGAGCTCGTCGATCACCTCCGGGAGGAGGTCACGTTTGCCGACCGACGAGCCGCCGGTCGTGACGACGACGTCGGTGGTCAGGTCGCGCTGGATCGCGACCCGTAGGGAGTCGGGATCGTCCGTCACGACGTCGCGGCAAGTGACTCGAGCGCCCCAGCGTTCGGCCAGTCTGGAGACGGTGAGTCCGTTGGTTTCGATCACTTCGCCGGGTTCGGGATCGTTCGTGACGAGTTCCTCGCCCGTCGGGACGACGCCGACCGTCGGTTGGGCCGCGACCGAGACGCTGGCGTAGCCCGTCGAGCGCAGGAGACCGAGATCCGAGGGGCGGAGCCGGTGGCCCTCGTCGTAGAGGTGCTGGTCCTCCTCGACGTCCTCTCCGATCGGCGCGACGTTTTCACCCTCCGCGACCGCGTCGTCCACCTCGAGTTCGCCGGCCGAGGGCAGTTCGGTCACTCGTTCGATTTTCACCACGGCGTCGGCTCCGTCGGGCAGCGCGCTTCCGGTGTGAACCCGTGCGGCGGTTCCGGGATCGACGCTGGCGTCGCCGCCGATTCCCTCGGTGATCCGGAGTACTTCGGGGGACCGCTCGCTTGCGCCGAACGTATCCGACGCCTGAACGGCGTAGCCGTCCATCGCGGCGCGCCGGTAGTGGGGAACGTTCCGGGCCGACGCCACGGGCGAAGCGAGCACGCGTCCGTCGGCTCGCTCGAGATCTATGCGTTCGGTTCCCGTCAGTGGCGACCCCGCGCGATCGTCTTCGACGTCGCCGTCCCCGCCCCCGCCCGCGAGGATCGCCTCCCGAAGGGTCCGTCGCGCCTCGTCGACCGATGTCCGGACTTTGAATCCGGACTCGGTGCGTTCGCTGTCGGCTCCTTTCATACCCTGACTCGAGTCGTCCGAGGCCAAAAGCGTAGGGGAGTCGTCGATCGGTCAGAACCCGTGACGTTCTCACCGGGCGGTGACGTGGATCCCCGCGGGTCAGCCTCCTCCTCTGGTTATCGGGTGAGCGGTTGGTTGTAACTTCGTTCGCGCTCCATCACGACCGTCCACGTCCGCTCGCACTCGCAGGAGACTTGCTCGAAGACCGAAGGGTCCTGTCGGAGGCCGAAGTCTTTGATCGCCTTCTGGACGAGGTCGTCGCACTCCCCACAGTTGTGCGGGCCGCGGTCTGAGCCGTGACCGACCGGATCCGAGACGACGATCGCGTCGACGTCGGCGGTCTCGCGGAGGACGTGTGCGACCGACCAGAGCCACGGCGGTCGGTAGCCGTCGTTGAAATAGAGGTCGTCGACCATGGTGTATCGCTGGACGTTGCAGGGGTTCATCGAGACGGTGTGACAGCCCTCGACGGCGCTACAGCGTTCGACCGACGAGACCATGTCCTCGACCGCTTCGGATTCGGTGAGAAACGGCGGTTTCATCAGGAGATAGGCCTTGATCCCGGCGGCTGCGGACTCTCGTTCGTCATCCGCGGCGACCGCCTCGGCACAGGCGTCCTCGAAGTCTGTAAAGTCGAAGTATTTGTTCACGCAGTCGTGACGAACGCGATCGCTGGCCGTCTCGAGGCCGATCGCCACGTCGGTATCGAGACCGTGACGGGTGAACTCGGAGAGCTTCTCGCGGTCGACGAAGTCCGGGAGCGATTCGACGACCATCCGCTCGCGATCGGAAAAGGCGTCCGCGATCGCTCGACGGGTTCGTCCGCTCACCTCGCGCTCGTCGAGGAAGGAGCCGGAGGTGTAGATCTTGATGAGTTCCGCCGGCTCCGTCGCGTTTTCGGCTTCGTGCTCGAGGCAAACGTCGATCTGGTCCAGCAACGCCTCGTGGCTGACGGAGCCGCCGTCGACGCTTTCTGCGACGTACCCGCACATCGTACAGCCGCCGGCGCGCGCCCAGCGACAGCCGCCGGTGTTCAAAATTATCGTGAGGCTGGTTTTGACGCCGTTCGGCGTGTTGTCCTCGTCGAGCCAGACACGGGTCGGCTCGTGAGGGTCATAGCTCGCCTCTTTCCGGGACCGAATCTCCCGCATCACCTGATTGTGGGCGTCCATGCCCTTGCCCTGCTCGTAGACGCCGGGCGTGGGTTTACTCATCGTGTAGGGAAAGCGTGCGAGCGCCTAAAGCGCCTTCGTTGAGACTCCATCCCCGTTACAGACGCTTCGCTGAGTTCATTCCGCGTACAGACGCTCGAGCCACGCTTGCAGAGACACGGTCCCGTTTGCAGAGATTCGAGTACCGCTCGCAGATGCTCGCGCTCCGGGCGTGTCGTCGCCGGTTGTCGGGGACTCGTCGTCATCCCTTGCCCACCCCAGTATTCGATAATTGTCGATAGTAACCATCGTCCCCTGTTAGTGGTCCGGTGAAACAACGACTGCGTCTCAGCACCAACGTAACGGTTTGTAACGAAAAATACCCCATGGACGTACATTCTTCACGAAAGATCCTTGGTAATGTATAGCAAAGGCTTTAGGGTCGGTAGAGCAAATTTCCGGTACGGTTGGCCCACTGGCCACTGATTTACCTATGAGCGACGACGAACTCATCTGGCGAATCGCAGGCGGTTCCGGAGACGGGATCGACTCGACGAGCCAGAATTTCGCAAAAGCGCTGATGCGCTCGGGGCTCAACGTATTTACACACCGCCACTATCCGTCCCGGATTCGCGGCGGCCACACCTACGTCGAGATCCGAGCCGCTGAAAACGAAGTACAGTCACGCGGAGACGGCTACAATTTCCTGTTGGCCCTTGGCGACTCTTTCGCCCGGAACCCACAGGAAGAAGCCTACTACGGCAACGAAGAGATCAAGCCACTCTCGGAGAACCTGGACGAGCTCCGAGACGGCGGAATCATCGTCTACGACGAGGGACTCGTCGACGAGGACGAAGTCGCTGACCTCGATCTGGAAAAGCGCGCCGAAGAGAACGATTGGCACGTCTTCCCGGTGGATCTCCGCGGCCTCGCGAAAGAACACGGCCGCGAAGTCATGCGAAACACCGCTGGCGTCGGCGTCACCGCCGCGTTGCTCGATATGGATCTCGAGCACATCGAGGATCTGATGGCAGACGCGATGGGTGGCGACGTCCTCGAGGCGAACCTCGATATCCTCCACGAGGCCTACGAGACGACGAGCGAAGAGTACGACTTCGAACACGACCTCCGCGCACCCGTCGGTGACCACGACACAGAGCAGGCGCTGTTGTCGGGTTCGAACGCGATCGCCTACGGCGCGATCGACGCCGGCTGTCGGTTCATCGCCGGCTATCCGATGACGCCGTGGACGGATGTCTTTACGATCCTGAGTCAGAACTTCCCCGATATGGGCGGGGTCTCAGAGCAGGTCGAAGACGAGATCGCCGCCGCGGCGCTCGCGGTCGGTGCGAGCCACGCCGGTGTCAAAGCCATGTCCGGGTCCTCAGGCGGCGGATTCGCGCTGATGAGCGAACCGCTCGGACTCGCAGAGATGACCGAGACGCCGCTCGTTCTCGTCGAATCAATGCGTGCCGGTCCCTCGACCGGAATGCCGACCAAGCCCGAGCAGGCCGATCTCGAGTTCGTCCTCTATACGAGTCAGGGGGACTCCCAGCGCGTCGTCTTCGCGCCCGGAAACATCGAAGAAGCCTACGAACAGACGCGTCTGGCGTTCGAAATCGCCTGGGACTACCAGATCCCCGCGATCATCATCTACGACCAGAAGCTCTCGGGCGAAAACGCCAACGTCGACGTCGAGTTCTTCGACCGCGAGCCGAAACCGGATCTCGGTGCGACGCTGACCGAAGAAGAACTCAAAGAGGCCGCACACGACAACTCCGGAAAGTTCCAGCGCTTCCAACACGAGGGCGAAAACGGCGTCAGTCCGCGCTCGCTCCCCGGCCAGAAGGGGGGACGGTTCCTCGCGACCGGGAACGAACACAGCCCGGTCGGTCACATCGAGGAGGATCCGGACAACCGCGTCAATCAGATGGATCGGCGCCTCGAGAAACTCGAGGCCATCCGCACCGAACTCGACGACGAGTACGAGTCCACGCAGACGTACTTCGGTGACGACGACGCCGACTACGGCATCGTCACGTGGGGCTCGAGCCAGGGTGCCGTCGAGGAAGCAGTCGCTCGACTGAACGAGCAGGGCCACTCGGTCAAGGGACTCAGCGTCTCCGACATGTTGCCGTTCCCGAAGACGGAAGTCACCGAGTTCTTAGAGAGCGTCGACGAGGCGATGGTCGTCGAGATGAACGCGACCGCCCAGTTCCGCGGCCACATCCAGCGCGAACTCGGTCGCTTCGGTGAGAAGCTGACGAGCCTGCTCAAGTACAACGGCAATCCGTTCGAACCCGCCGAAGTCGTCGAAGGCTACGAGGTCAACATCGCCGACGAAGAGCGCGAACCGACCGCACAGGTTCGAATCGAACCAGCAGCAGGTGACTAACAATGAGTGCATTCAATGCGATCGGTGACGAGCGAGAGATCGACCGGGACGAGTTCACCCCCGGTGTCGAACCGCAGCCGACCTGGTGTCCGGGCTGTGGCGACTTCGGCGTCCTGAAGGCGCTGAAGCAGGCACTCCCGGAAGCCGGCAAGACGCCCGAGGAAGTGCTGACCGTCACCGGGATCGGCTGTTCCGGCAAGCTGAACAGCTATCTCGACACGTACGGCTTCCATACGATTCACGGCCGTTCGCTGCCCGTGGCTCGAGCCGCCAAACTCGCGAACCCCGAACTCGAGGTTATCGCCGCCGGCGGTGACGGCGACGGCTACGGTATCGGTGGAAACCACTGGATCCACACGGCTCGTGAGAACCACGACATGACCTACATCGTGTTCAACAACGAGATCTTCGGGTTGACGAAGGGCCAGACCTCTCCGACCAGCCCGAAGGGGCACAAGTCGAAGACCCAGCCGTCGGGCAGCGCCAAGACGCCGCTTCGACCGCTGTCGATGTCGCTCAACGCCGGTGCGAGCTACGTCGCACGCACCGCCGCGGTCAACCCGAACCAGGCCAAAGAGATCATCAAGGAGGCCATCGAGCACGACGGCTTCGCCCACATCGACTTCCTGACGCAGTGTCCGACCTGGAACAAGGACGCACGCCAGTACGTCCCCTACGTCGACGTCCAGGAGTCCGACGACTACGACTTCGACGTCCACGATCGGAAGGAAGGCGCCGAGATGATGCGCGAGACGGAGGACGTCCTCAACGAGGGAACCGTCCTGACGGGTCGGTACTTCGTCGACGACGACCGACCGTCTTACCAACAGGAGAAGAAAGCGGTCGGTGAGATGCCAGAAGAACCGCTTGCCGAACGCTACTTCGACGACGACGCCGAGTGGGAACGGAGCTACGACCTCCTCGAGCGCCACACCTAATCGCGTCGAGTTTGAGCGATATTTTCTCAAGCCGTCCAGCCGTGCCGTCCACGACTCACGCGAATCCGTGTCGACGCTCGGACACCATTCGGCGGCTCGCTACGCTTAACACGGTTCCGTGAGAAAGACGAACGAATGCTCGAGGGAGTCAACGTTGCACTCGGAGTGACGGGGTCGATCGCCGCCGTCAAGACCGTCGAACTGGCCCACGAGTTGCGACGGCGGGGTGCCGACGTTCGGGGCGTGATGACCGACAGCGCACGGGGGATCGTCCACCCCTGGGCGATCGAGTTCGCCACCGACGACGACGTCGTCACCGAGATCACGGGGAGCGTCGAACACGTCGACCTGTGTGGATACGACGGGTGGGCCGACGTCTTCCTCGTCGCACCGGCGACGGCGAACACGGTCGGCAAGATCGCCGGAGCCGTCGACGACACGCCGGTCACGACGTGTGCGACGACGGCCCTGGGTGCCGACACCCCCGTCGTGATCGCGCCAGCAATGCACGAACCGATGTACGATCATCCCGGCGTCCTCGAGGCGATCGATACCGTCTCCTCGTGGGGCGTCGAGTTCGTCGATCCGCGAATCGAGGAGGGGAAAGCCAAGATCGCGCGCGAAGAAGCGATCGTCTGCGACGTCGCACGGGCGGCGAGCGACCGGCCGCTCGAGGGTAACCACGTCGTGGTGACGAGCGGGGCGACGAGCGAGTCGATCGATCCCGTTCGCGTCCTCACGAACCGTTCCTCGGGGAGGATGGGACGAGCGGTCGCGCGAGCCTGTTACGTTCGCGGAGCCGACGTTACGCTCGTCCACGACGGTGACGAGGTCCCGTACGCGAACGTTCGCGCAGTCGAGAGCGCCGCCGAGATGCTCGCGGCGACGCGAGACGCCTGTGCAGACGCCGACGCGCTCGTCTCCGCGGCTGCGATCGGGGATTACACCGTCGAGGCGAGCGCGGAGAAGATCAGATCGGGCCAGGACCTGACACTCGAACTCGAGCCGACGCCCAAGCTCATCGACGAGATCCGCGACGAGCGTCCGGCGGTTCCCATCGTCGGTTTCAAAGCCGAGACATCGGGGGACGAGCGTTCGATGCTCGAGCGGGCGAGGGAGACGCTCGAGCGGGCCGATCTCGCGTTCGTCGTCGCCAACGACGCGAGCGTGATGGGCTCCGATCGAACGCGCACACTCCTGGTTCACGAGAACGACGCCGCCCGCTACGAAGGAACGAAAGCCGGGTTAGGCGACGAGATTGCGGATTCGATCGCGGCTATCCTGACCGACGACATGCCGAGAAACTAACGGGTCAGGAGAATTATATAGGTGGCGTTCTTGCCAGGAAATAATGGGTGTACGTCCGGCGACGAAACCGAACGATATCGAGAAGCGGGAGGTGATCCGTGGTGGCACAGCGACACCGCGCTGAGGAGGTCGCGACCGACGACAGTTCCGGTGGGATCGGCGGCCTCGAGGCGACGAGCGATGACGGTGACGTCTGCGCCGACGATGGTACAAACGCGGACGTGTCGACCGATTCCGAAGGCGGGGACGGTGCGACGGATCCACTTCCCAAAGGGGAGATCTTCGAGGTTCTGCGGAATCAACGACGACGGTACGTCCTTCACTATCTCAAACAGGACGATCGACCCGTCGAACTCGGTGACCTCGCACAGCAGGTCGCCGCCTGGGAGTACGAGACGACGCTCGAGGACGTGACGCCCGAACAGCGAAAACGGGTCTATACCACGCTTCAACAGACTCATCTCCCCAGGATGGACGAGGCAGGCATCCTCACGTTCGATTCGGACGACGGCGTTATCGCGGGAACCGATCGTACGCGAGACATCAGCGTCTATCTCGAGATCGTTCCGAGCCACGAGTTCGCTTGGCGAGAGCTGTATCTCTCGCTCGGTGCGATCAGTTGTGCACTGGTCGCCGCTCTCTGGCTCGAGATCTATCCGTTGACGCTGCTTTCTGCGCTGACCTGGACGGGGATCGTTGCCGTGACGATAACCGCGACCGCGGTGGCACACATCTATCACGAACGCCACATGCGGCTGGGACACGGCGAACAGCCACCTGAGCTGAGCTTTCGGACCGACGACTGATTCGACCGGGCGGATCGTCAGCTTTTACTCGGATAGCGCCCGACCCACGACATGGATCAGCTACAGCGTTCGCTTCTCGAGGCACCGATCGTCGAGAAAAACGGCTACCACTACTTCGTCCATCCGATCAGCGACGGCGTCCCGAAGCTCGACCCGGGACTCCTCCGGGAGATCGTTATTCGAATCATTCGGAAGGCAAAACTCGACGACGTCGACCGGATCGTGACGCCCGCAGCGATGGGTATTCACATCTCGACTGCGGTCTCGTTGATGACAGATATTCCGCTAACGGTGATCCGCAAGCGACAGTACGGTCTCGAGGGAGAGGTCGCGATCTCCCAGGAGACCGGCTACTCGGAGAACGAAATGTACATCAACGACGTCTACGAGGGTGAACGCGTGCTCGTACTCGACGACGTTCTCTCGACCGGCGGCACGCTTGCGTCCGTTCTCGAGGCGCTCGATGCGATCGGGGCGGAAGTCGTGGATACGATCGCGGTAATCAAGAAGGTCGGCGGCGAGAACAAGGTCGACGACGCGGGATACGACGTGAAGACGCTGGTCAACGTCGACGTCGTCGACGGCGAGGTCGTGATCGTGGACGAAAACGGAGATTCCTGAGTCGGACCGCCGTCCCTCAGTGCACAATACCTATATCGGGTCCGTCGGAAGGACTGTGGTATGGGCGAGCGAGAGGGAACTGCCGGCGCTTCCGGGCGACGATCGGTTCTTCGTGCGATCGCATCGACGGGAGCGCTCGGGGTTGCAGGCTGTCTCAGCGTCGACGGGACGGACCCCGTTGAGATAGGCTCGGACGCCGAACGGCTAATCTACGACGGGTTTGAAGAAGAAGGCGTCGAGCCTCCCGTGGAGACGACTATTTACGCGAACGCTGAGAACGACGAGCGGTCGCGCTGGGCACAACTGGTTCAACACGAACTGAACGAGACGGAACTGTTCGAGATCGATTTCCAGCAACTCGAGTGGACGAGTTACGAACAGCTGTGTCTCAACATGGCCGACAACGAGGAGAACTGTCTCATCACGATGGATATCAGCGGCGGCTGGGATCCCCACTCCTACGTCAACTTCCTCTTTCACTCCCAGCATCAGGCACCGGACGGGTTCAACTTCAACCACTTCGCGGACGACCGGGTGGACGAACTGATCGACGACGGTCGAACCGAGAGCGACCAGACGCGTCGAATCGAGCTCTATCAGGATCTCCAGGAGCGACTCGTCCAGCAGTTGCCGATCTCGGTGATCAGGTTCGGTGAGGAGGTGACGGTGTACAGAACCGAGTCCGTCGAGCGCTGGCGACAGTACCCGCTTCCGGGAAGCGAGTACGAAGCGGTCTACGCACCGTACGCGGGCGAGTACCTCGAGCTCTCGAAAGAAGACGGCAGTACAGAGCTCGTCGGCGACGCCGTCGCCACCGTGTCGAACTCCGACCCGACTCGAATGCTCGATACGACGTCGAACATGGCGACGACCCTCATCTACGAGGGGTTACTCACCGCCGATTTCGACGGACGACCGCGACCTCAGCTTGCGGCCGACTGGGAGCAACTCGACGCGACGACCTACCGGTTCGATTTGCGAGAGGGAGTCACGTTTCACAACGGCGAACGCTTCGTCGCCGATCACGTCCGCGCGTCGTTCGAGCGATACGAGGGGACGCCACGGGCCAACGACGTCTACGACTGGTACGACGGCGTGGACGTTATCAGTGACACCGAACTCGAGATCCATCTCGTCGGGGAGTACGGTCCGTTCGAATCCGGCGTCGGCGTCCCGATCGTTCCGCTCGCCGCGTCCGAGGACGGCGACCTCGATCTCTCGGTCGAACCCGTCGGTACCGGTCCCTATCAGTTCGACGAGTACGCAGACGGCGAATTCTGGCGGATCGAACGGTACGACGGCCACTGGTTCGACGGCGACGAGAACGTTCCCGCGACCCCGCCGGTCGAAACCGTCACGATGCGGATCATCACCGAGGCGGCGTCGAGACAAGCCGCCCTCGAGGCCGGCGAGATCGACGTCGCGACCGGTCTGCCGGCGACCAGCGTTACCGGCCTCGACGCGGCCGAGGAGTACGGCGTCGAGCGATCAGTCGCCGGCGCGATCGACTTCCTGGTGTACCCGCTCTACCTCGAGCCGTTCGGAAACCCCTCGGTTCGTCGCGGAATCGACCGACTGCTCCCGAGAGAACGGATTCTCGAGGAGGTGTATGCGGACAGCGGGACCGTCGGATACACGCCGGTTCCCTCGCTGCTTTCGGAGTACACCACTCCCGAGTTCGAAGCGTACATCGTCGACGAGTATCTCGAGTAAGCCACGAACGGTATGTGAATCGACACCATGTCGATCGGAAGATACGCACTCAGGCGGACGCTGATTTCGATCCCGGTACTGCTGGGTGCAACCGCGATCACCTTTTCGTTCGTCCACATCGCACCGGGGGATCCGGTCGACGTTCTCGTCGGCTTCGACGCCGTCGACGACGCCACCAGGGACGCCCTCAGAGCGGAGTTCGGCCTCGACCGACCGCTCTGGCAGCAGTACCTGCTCTGGCTCGCTGACGTGCTGGTCCTCGAGTTCGGTGAGTCGCCAATCACCGGCCGCGAGGTCGGTGCGACGATCGGTGACCGTCTTCCGGCGACGCTCCTGCTCGGACTCTCGGCCTGGGTTCTGTCGCTTTCGATCGGGATTCCTGCGGGGATCTTCGCGGCCACGAACCAGGGCGAAATCGAGGACGAGGTCGGCCGAATCGCCGCGCTCGCCGGCATCGCGACGCCGAACTTCTGGCTGGGTCTCGTCCTCCTGTTCGTCTTCGGCGTCCAACTGGGCTGGTTCCGGGTCACGCCGCCCGACGCGTCGTTACTGAGCCTCGAGATGCTGTGGTTCATGGTGCTCCCGGCGATCACGCTCGGGACGGCCGCTGCTGCGCTGGTGATGCGGTTGATGCGCGCGTCGATGCGTCAGGAGCTTCGCAAGGAGTACGTCATGGCCGCACGCGCGAGGGGGCTCTCCGAGCGGACGGTGGTTCTGAAACACGCGCTTCGAAACTCGTTGACAGCCGTCGTAACCGTCGCCGGCCTCCAGATCGCGTTTCTCGTCGACGGCGCGATCGTCGTCGAGCAGGTGTTCTCCTGGCCCGGAATGGGCCTCCTTCTGGTCGAATCGGTCGGCAGGCGGGACCTTCCGGTCGTCCAGGCCATCGTGTTGCTCATCGCCGTCTCGGTGGTCGTCGCCAACCTGCTCGTCGACATCGCCTACGCCGTTCTCGATCCCCGAATCCGATACGACCGATGACACGACCAGAACCCACGCGACGCGGCCGAATACGAATCGAGGGCTTCGATGAGCGCCGCACATCCGATCAGCTCGAGACGGACGAGCGAACCGCGACCGGTTCCTCCGACTCGGTCGAGCGGCTCCGTTCCGCTGGCTGGAACTCGACGGAGACCGACCGGAACCCACGCGTCGATTCGGCACGGAGTCGGTTACTGAATTTTCGTCGCGGACGGCGACTCGAGGACGTCTGGCGTCGGTTTCGCTCGAGCCGGACGGCGCTCCTGGGATTCGTGATCGTCGCGGGGTTGTCGCTGGTGACGATCTTCGCTCGGCCGATCGAACTCTCCGCCGTCGGCTACACGCTTACCGTCCAGCCGTTCTCGCTCGCCCCCTACGATCCGAGCGCCCAGTACGTCGGCCCGTCGAACGCGGGACCGTCGCTTGCCCACCCCTTCGGCACCGACTGGGCGGGCCGTGACGTGCTCTCGCGCGTTCTCGCCGGCGGCCGATTCAGCCTCAGCATCGGCGCGCTCGCCGTTGCCCTGGCGCTGTGCGTCGGCGTTCCCCTCGGCGCGATCGCGGGCTACTTCGGCGGCTGGGTCGACGAGACGATCATGCGGCTGGTCGATACGCTGTATGCGTTTCCGTTTCTCGTGCTCGCGATCGCGGTCGTCGCGATCTTCGGTCAGGGCTACTGGAACGTCGTCGCAGCACTCGCCGTCACCGGCTGGCTCTCTTACGCCCGCCTGCTGCGAGGCGAGGTCCTCTCGATCGTCGATCGCGAGTACGTCGACGCCTCGAAAGCCCTCGGCACGCCCCACCGAACGATTCTCGTCCGACACGTGATCCCGAACGCGATCGCGCCCGTGATCGTCCAGGCGACGCTGAACGTCGGGACGGTCGTCCTCGCGGCGGCGGCGCTGGGTTTTCTCGGACTCGGGCTCGAGGCCGGCACCGCCGAGTGGGGGACGATGCTCGCGGGCGGCCGGTCGTCGCTCCTTCAGGGCCACTGGCACATCACCGTCTTCCCCGGGCTCGCGATCTTCCTGTTCGTTCTCGGAACCAACCTCGTCGGTGACGGACTCTCCGACGCGCTCGATCCACAAAGCGAGTTCGAACGGAGGATTCGCTGATGGCGCTGCTCGAGGTCGAGAATCTCACGGTCCAGTTCTACACCGACGACGGCGTCGTTCGAGCCGTCGACGGACTCAGCTACGAGATCGAACGCGGCGAGACGTTCGGCCTCGTCGGGGAAAGCGGTGCGGGAAAAAGCGTCGCTTCACGTGCCCTGCTCCGGCTGATCGATTCGCCGGGAGAGATCGTCGACGGAACGATCCGAGTTGGCGGTCGAGACCTCCTCGAACACTCGGACGAGGAACTCCGGGCGCGTCGTGGGAACGACGTCGCGATGGTGTTTCAGGACCCGAACGCGACGCTCAACCCGGTCTATACCATCGGTGAGCAGATCACCGAGACGATCCGCGCCCACGGCGTTGCGACCGGTTCGGATGCGCGAACGCGGGCGCTCTCGCTGCTCGATCGCGTCGGGATCCCCGACCCGGCCGGCCGGTACAGCGCCTATCCACACGAGCTTTCCGGCGGCCTGGCACAGCGGGCCGTGATCGCGATGGCGCTGTCGTGCGACCCCGACCTGTTGATTCTCGACGAACCGACTACCGGCCTCGACGTCACGATTCAGGCCCAGATACTGGCGTTGCTCGACGAGCTTACCGAGACGTTCGGAACGGCGGTTCAACTCGTCACGCACGACCTCGGGGTCGTCGCGGAGTGCTGCGACGAGGTCCTGGTGTTGTACGCCGGCCAGGCGGTCGAACGGGCCTCCGTCGAGGAGCTGTTCTACGACCCGGCACACCCGTACACGGCCGGGCTGATGGCGTCGATCCCACGCATCGGGCAGGAAGTCGACCGCCTCTCGACCGTCCCCGGCGCGATGGCCGACCCCGTCCATCCGCCGACCGGCTGTCGCTTTCACCCGCGTTGTCCCTACGCCGAACCGATCTGTGAGACGCGCGGGACGGAGCTCGTCGGCACCGAAACGGGCGATCCGGTGTCGAGAACTCCCGAGAACGAACACGTCGCCGCCTGTCACGAATACACCGGCGAACTGGACGGTGGCCTCGAGTACGAGGTTCGGATCGACGACGGTCGACGGAACGAATCCGCCGGAGCCGAAAACGTAGAGTCGAAGGAGCCATGAGCGAACGCGACGACGCCCTGATCCGCGCTGAAGGGGTCGAAAAGCGGTATTCGACAGCGTCCGGCTTCCTCGAGCGACTGTTCCGCACCGGCGAGACGGTCCCCGCCGTCGACGGCGTCGATCTCGCGGTACGGTCCGGCGAGACGCTCGGGGTGGTCGGAGAGAGCGGCTGCGGAAAGACCACCCTCGGACAGGTGCTCGTGGGTCTCGTCGAACCGACCGCCGGAACGGTGACGTACCGCGATATCGACGTCACGGCACCCTCGAGGGTCGAGCGACGGACGCTTCGACAGGACGTCCAGTACGTCTTTCAGAACCCGACCGCGAGCCTCGATCCTCGCCTCCCCGTCGACGACCTCGTCCGCGAACCGCTGGCGGTCCACGACGTCGTTCCCGGCCGTCGGCGGGGCGATCGAGTGGGCGAACTCCTCGAGATCGTCGGACTGGATCGGAGCCACGCCGGTCGATATCCGGATGAGCTCTCCGGCGGCCAGCGCCAGCGGGTCGCGATCGCCCGCGCGCTCGCCGTCGAGCCCGAACTTCTCGTCCTCGACGAACCCGTCTCGGCGCTCGACGCCGCAGAGCAGGCGAGGGTGCTCAACCTCCTGGCCGATCTTCAGGCCGCGTTCGAACTCTCGTATCTGTTCATCAGCCACGACCTCGCGGTCGTCGAACACGTTTCCGATCGGATCGCCGTGATGTACCTCGGACGGATCGTCGAACGGGGACCGACCGGGACGCTCTTCGACGGCGACGTCCACCCCTACACCGAGGCGCTGTTGTCTGCGATTCCCGAACCCGATCCGCGCTGGCAGGGCGAGCGGATTATCCTCGAGGGCGACGTTCCCTCGCCGACCGACCCGCCGTCGGGCTGTCGGTTCCACACCCGCTGTCCGAAAGTGATTCCGCCCACCGCACTCGACCTCGAACCCGAGACGTTTCGTGGAGTGATGCGTCTTCGGTCCCGCCTCGAACGCATCGAGGACGCCGATGACTTCCGCGAGTCCGTTCACACCAGTTCGACCGACGCCGGGGAGAAGGCGATCAGTACAGCGATCCGTGAGAGAGACGCCATTCCCTCGACGCTTCGGGACTCGAGCGCCGAGGAGGCGCTCTCGGCGGCGCTCGAGTCGATCGCAGCCGGTGACCTCGAGGCGGCCCGCGGCCGTCTCGCATCGACGTTCGAAACGCCCTGCGAAAGCGAGGAGCCGGCGTTGCGCCCGAGTACCGGTTCGACGTCGAGAGGCGTCCCGGATCGGAACGATTGCCGTCGCGACGAAACTGGAGAGACGCATCTGGTCGCCTGCCACCGGTTCGACGACGAATTCGACGATCGATCCGGAAAACGTCCGAATTCGGAGGCCTCGAAATGACCCGCCCCGGTGACGGCGAACGGGCGCACAGAGGGAACGGCAGCGACTCGTTTACGCCCGCGACGAGCGAGGACGAGAACGCTCGGCGTTCGATCGACTGGGACGCGTTCAGCCACGCGTTCGTTCCGATGGGGCTCCGCTCGCGAGCGATCGCAGTCGACGTTTCGACCGACAGGGACGTCTACGACGCCGGCGAACCGGTCCGGATCACGGTCGAGTTTCGTAACCGGCTCCCGTTTCCGATCCGTCTCCGGACGGACTCGCCCAACCGCTGGACCTGGGCCGTCGACGACGTGACCGCCGCCTCGACCGTCCCTCGAACCGTTCCCGACCGTCCATCGGCGTTTTCGTTCGCTCGAGGGGAACGCAAGCGTTTCCACCGGACCTGGTCACAGCGGATCCGAGTCGACGAACGCGAGTGGGTCCCCGTCGAGTCGGGAACCCACGCGCTCTCGGCTCGCGTCAATCGCGATGACGCCGTCGATCGAGGACTGATCGACCGAACGACGATCGAAATCGAGGACGGTCGGTGACCGGCCTGAGCACTCGAGACCGAAACAGAGCGCGGAACGGTCCCGTGCTATTGCTCCTCGAGCGCGGCGGCGATCGCCTCGAGTTCGGCTTTCCGGAACGGGCGGTCGGCCTGGGTCGGATCGACGTCCTCGAGGGCGCCGATCGTCCGGAGCACGCCGGCTCGCATCTCTGATTTCGGTGGAAACGGATTCGTCTCGATATCGTATCCCACGGCGTCACAGAGCGCACCGAGTGCCTCTTTGGTGAAGGCGGTCGACTCGATCCGCTCGTATCTCCCCAGCGCCTCTCGGATCTCGTTTCGGAGATCGTCGACAGTTGGTGACATACGGTACTCGACGGAACGACTCGAGGTGTAGATTTCGGTCGTCGTCCAAACGACACCGCCGCTCGCGGTGTTGCTCGCGGTAAAAGTAGCGGGAGGTAGATTTGAACCACGCAAAGACGTGCTCGCTGGCGCTGTGCGCGTCTTTTCTCGTTCAAATTCGCGGTAAAAGTAGCGGGAGGTAGATTTGAACTACCGATCTGCGGGTTATGAGCCCGCCGGAATCTCCTGGCTATCCCATCCCGCTGTCTCATCGTAACCGAGTACGGTAGTTAAGGGTTGTGTTTCGGGGACGGTGTGGGGTTTTCCCCCTCACTCACGGTGTACCTTCCACGTGAGGAGACTCTCGAACGTGTAGTTGACGACGAACCCGACCGCGAGGCCGACGACGTTGGCGGCCAGATACCAGACTCCGAACCCGTACACCAGCGCCGTCAACACGGAAAGCGTCACCAGAAACCCGGCGAACCGAACGCCGTTCGATCGGAGAAACCGTCGACCGACGGCTCGAGGGCCCGTCGAGCCGAATCCCGAGAACGTCCATCGCTCGTTGATGACGAAGATGACCACGATCGAAAGCTCCCAGGAGATCGCCTTCGCGATGACTGGTCCGAGGCCGGCCAGTTCGACCAGCACCGCGAGTGCGACGATGTCGACCGTTGCCCCCGCCAGACCCACCCCCGCAAACTGCGTAAACCGGCCTGGCGACAGCAACGCACGAGTGCGCATCTGTACGGCCTCGAGAACGGACTCGGTCATCGATCCGTTCGGGGAGAGCGCTCCCCGGTGTAAAAGGATGAGGAATGCAGCGGAAACCGCTGATTCACACCGGAGATCGGCCGGATCGATACGCTCTAGACGGCGAGCGATTAGTGGCAAGACATTTATGCAACTCCGTCAAGTATTCTATATGGTTGTTATCAGGTCCCTCAAACGAACGCCCGGCCTCCTCCGCTCGGAGCCGATTATCTTCGTCCCCATTCTGGTAATCGGGCTCCTCCAGGCCCCACAGTTGTTCGCACAGTCGCTCGATCCCGTCGTATCGACGGTCGTCTCGCTCGTCATGACCGGTCTGTTCGTGTTCGTCATGCCGTTTTTCTTCGGCGGCCTCATCGGAATGGTCAACGATGTCGCGACGAGCGGCCGCACCTCTCTCGGACGGTTCATAGGGCACGGAAAGACGTTTTACCTCTCGATACTGGGTGCGTATCTGATCGTGTTCGCCCTCACGATGACCCTCGGATTCGCCCTCGGAATCGGCGTCGTCGTCGGAGTGATCGGCCTCTTCGCATCGGGCGGCAGCGCGCTGGCGATCGCGGTCGTCGTGCTCCTCTTGCTCGTCTTCCTCGTCATCTACCTCGCGATAATCGCCGTCTTCCAGTTCTACGGCCACGCGGTCGTCCTCGACGGCGCTCGAGCGGTCGACAGTCTCAAACGGAGTTTCGACGTCGTCAGGACCAACCTCCGACAGGTCGTCGGCTACTACCTCGTCTTGATCGTCGGTGGAGTCGTCATCGGAGGGATATACGGCGCGATGATGTTGCTGTTGTTCCCGCCGGCGACGCCGGGCGAACCCGCGCCGATGCCCGATCTCGGTCCCGCGCTCGTCGGCGTCGGTGGATCGGCGCTCCTGACGACCCTCTTCGGTGCCGTCTTCCTGGTGTACTCGGTGGTCTTCTACCGCGCGATCACCGGACTCGACGAACCGACGACGGAGTCGTCCGAACCCAGCGCGCTCTAGGACAACGCCTCGCTTCGATCCGATCGTCGAAATCGCAAGACGATTAGGCGTCGATCACCATTCGGGAGACATGAGCGATCCGCGGGTCGTGACGACGCTCGAGTCCTTTCGAGCGGCTGCTCGGAGGGATTCCGCGGGGGCGGAGATGAGCGGGCCGTCCGCGACTCGCAGCGTTCGCGTTCCGGTCGAAGTACGGGTCACCGTCGAGGACCCGTTCGTCGCGTACAGGCGAGTACGCGACGACCGAACCGACGGTGCCTACCTCGAGACGACCGGCGGCCAGCCCGGTTGGGGCTACTTCGGCGTCGATCCGATCGACCGACTCACGGTCGGTTCCGACGCGGTCACGGCTGTGCGGTCCGGCGACGGATCACCGACGCTCGCCGCACTCGAGGGGATGCTCGAGCGCGACCGACTCGTCCGCGGCGACTGCGACGTTCCCTACCCCTGCGGAGCGATCGGCTGGCTCTCCTACGACGTCGCCCGCGAACTCGAGGAGCTCCCGGATTCGGCCGTCGACGATCGAAGCCTGCCCCGGCTCGAGGTCGCCGTCTACGACCGGCTCGCGGCGTGGACGGAGCCGGTCGACGAGGAGGCGACGCTCCGCGTGACGGCCTGCCCCCGCGTCGAAGTGGCTGACCTCCCACGGGGCGAATCCAGGGACGACACTCTCGAGACGCAGAGCGAACCCGCCGAACACGACGGCCCCGATATCGCCGTCGATCTCGAGAACGCGTACGACCGCGGCCGCGAGCGCGCTCTCGAACTCGCACGGCGGGCGCTCGAGGGCGATCCCGACACCGCCGACCCACCGATTTCGACGCCGGCTGCGACGTTCGAAAGCGACTGCGGTCGCGAGGCGTTCGCCGGCCGGGTGCGACGGGTCAAAGAGTACGTCAGGGACGGCGACACCTTCCAGACGAACGTCTCCCAGCGTCTGGCCGCCCCCGCCGCGGTCCATCCGGTCGCCGCCTACGACGCCCTGCGACGGGTCAATCCAGCACCGTACTCGTGTCTGCTCGAATTCCGCGCGCTCGATCTGGTGAGTGCGAGCCCGGAGCTGTTGCTCGAACGGGACGGGCGGTTCGTCCGAACCGAACCGATCGCCGGAACCAGACCGCGCGGCGAGACGCCGGTCGAGGACGAGGCGCTCGAGGAGGACCTCGTCGGTGACGAAAAAGAACGCGCCGAACACGCGATGCTGGTCGACCTGGAGCGAAACGACCTCGGCAAGGTCTGTGCGTTCGGCTCGGTCGACGTCGAGGAGTACCGCCGTATCGACCGCTACGCCGAAGTGATGCACCTCGTCTCGAACGTGACCGGACGACTGGGCTCGACGGCGTCGCTCGCGGATGCGATCGCGGCGGTCTTTCCCGGCGGGACGATCACGGGCGCGCCAAAGCCCCGAACCATGGAGATCATCGACGAACTCGAGGCGACCAGACGCGGCCCCTACACCGGAAGCGCCGGGATCTTCGGCTTCGACGGACGTGCGACGCTGAACATCGTCATCCGAACGCTCGTGCGCCACGACGACGAGTACCACCTCCGCGTGGGTGCGGGAATCGTCCACGACTCCGATCCGAACCGAGAGTACGACGAAACGCTCGATAAGGCGCGAGCGCTGCTCACCGCGGTCGACGACGCACTCGGTGACCGGGCGGGACTCGGTCTCGAGACGGACGATGAGCGATCGACGTCGGACGACTCCGACTCGAGGGTGCCTGATACCGGAGGTGAATCAGACGACAATGACAAGCACTGAGGCCAGAATCCTCGTCGTCGACAACTACGACTCGTTCGCGTACAACCTCGTCCAGTACGTCGGTGAGGTAGCGGACGAGGTAGTCGTCCGGCGAAACGATCGGATCGATCTCGAGGACGTCCACGACCTCGATCCGACCGGAATCGTCGTCTCTCCGGGTCCGGGAACGCCACAGGAGGCGGGAATCTCGATCCCGCTGTTCACCACGAGTCGGTATCCGATTCTCGGCGTCTGTCTCGGCCACCAGGCGCTGTGTGCCGCAAACGGCGCGCCGATCGTCCACGCCTCTGAGATCGTCCACGGCAAGCCCTCGACGGTCTCTCACGACGGCGACGGAATCTTTTCGGGACTGCCGGAGACGGTTCAGGTCGGGCGCTATCACTCGCTGGCCGTCGGTCGGCGGGATCTCCCCGACGCGCTCGAGGAAACCGCTCGGACGACCGACGACCGCGGCGTGTTGATGGCGGTCCGCCACCGCGATCGACCCCACATCGGTGTCCAGTTTCACCCCGAAAGCATCTTGACGCGTCGCCAGGACGAAACGCGCGAGGGGGAGTCCGCCGGCGAGCGCGGGCAGGGCATCTCGCTCGAGGTCGGCAAACGGATGATCGCGAACTTCTGTCGGTTCGCCGCCGCGGTGACCGACGAAGCGCGATCGACCGAGGAAACGTCCGACGAGGGACGATCGTGACCGACGAACTCCGCTATCACGTCGACGGCGAACTCGTTCCCGCATCCGAGGCAGCCGTCAGCGTCGACGACCGCGGCTTTCGCTACGGCGACGCCGCCTTCGAAACGCTCCGAGCCTACGGCGACACGGTGTTCGCCTGGGACGCCCACGTCGAGCGCCTCGAGGAGACCTGCGCGGCGCTCTCGCTCGACCACGGCCTCTCGAGTGCGGATCTTCGAGGACGAATCGACGAGACGCTTTCGGGGAACGGCCTCTCGGACGCTTACGTCCGGCTGTCGATCACGCGCGGCGTCCAGCCCGGAAAGCTAACCCCCCATCCGGACGTGGGTCCGACGGTCGTGGTTTACATCAAAGCGCTTCCTCGGGGCGGTCTCGAGGGAGATCCGGTCTGGGACGGACCCGCAGCCGTCCGGACGGTCGAAACTCGACGGCTGCCGGACGAGGCGATCCCGGCGAGCGCCAAGACGCACAACTACCTCAACGGAATTCTCGCCCGCGCCGAACTCGCCGGTTCCACGGGGTCGGTCGACGCGCCGGACGAAGCGCTCATGCTCGATCTCGACGACAGCGTGGCCGAGGGCGCGACGAGTAACCTGTTTTTCGTCCGAGACGGGACGCTCCACACCCCCTCGACCGACGGACCGGTTCTTCCGGGGATCACCCGCGACATCGTTCTCGAGTTGGCTCGAGAGTGCGATCTTCCGCTCGAAGAGGGTCGATACGGGATCGACGACGTTCGCGAGGCCGACGAAGCCTTCCTGACCAACCGAACGTGGGAGCTGCGTCCGGTCGGAACCGTGGACGGCGTCGAGATCGGCGGCGGTCCCGTCACCGCTCGTCTCTCGAGGCTGTACGACGAGCGCGTCGAATCGGCCTGTTATCGCACCTGACCGGGTTCCGGCTTCAGTAGCTTCAAGCGTCGGCGTAGACGAGGGTTTTGTGTGCTATTTCGAGGGCGGAAACGGCTCGTGAGCGTCTGGCGGCGCGTATTCGACCTCTCCTGGCCGGTGATGGTCGAACAGTTCCTCCGGACGCTCATGCGGACGACGGACGTGGCCGTGACCGGACTGTTCTCTCCCGCCGCGATCACCGCCGTCGGGCTTGCCGATCTCTACGCTCGGCTGCCGCTTCGAATCGGACTCGGCCTCGGTAGCGGCGTCATCGCGCTCTCGAGTCAGGACACCGGAAGCGGAGAGAGCGGGAACCGGGACGAAGCGATCTCGCAGGCGGTGATACTCGGGGCACTGGCTGGAGTTCCGTTCGCCGTGTTCGGGGTGCTGTTCGGTCAGTGGGCGATCAGCATTCTCGGTGCCGAGTCCGAGGTCGTTCGCATGGGTGGGATCTATCTGGCGATCATCTTCGTGACCAGTCCCGCACGTCACGTCGCAATCGTGGCCTCGCGGTCGATTCAGGGTGCGGGTGATACGCGGACGCCGATGTACGTCAACGTCGTCTCGAACGGACTCAACATCGTCGGTACCGTCGTCCTCGGTCTGGGGCTCGGACCGGTCCCGCAACTACAGATCGTCGGCGTCGGGATCGCGACGGCGGTTGCCAACGTCCTCTCCGCTCTCGCGCTCGTCTTCGCGCTCTGGACGTCGTGGGCGCCCGCCGGCTTCGCCCGGCCGCGCCAGTGGACCATCACGAAACAGCTACTCCAGATCAGCGCGCCGCGGATTCTCGAGGGGATGTCGACGTTCGTCATGGAGTTCCCGTTCAACGCGATCTTGCTCGTCTTCGGCACGGAGGTCAACGCAGCCTACCAGATCGGCCGCCGCGTCTATCAACAGATCACCGCTCCGCTGTCGCGCGGTTATCGAACGGGAACCAGCATCGTCGTCGGTCAGAACCTGGGCGACGGGAACGTCGACGGCGCCCGATACGACGGCTGGGCTGCGGCGCTGCTGGGGCTCGTGACGGTCGGCTCGCTGGGCGGGCTCCTCTTTCTCGGAGCCGAGCCGCTCGTCGCGTTCTTCACGGACGATCCAGAGACGCGACGCGTTGCAGCCGAATTCGCTCGAGCCTACGCGGTCGCAGCGCCGTTTACCGTGCTGTACGCCGTCCTCTCCGGCGCACTCACGAGCGGGAGCGACACCCGGACGCCGTTCGTCGGGCGGGTCTCGGGCATGTTCTTCGGCATGCTCGGCGTTTCTTACGCGTTCGGGATCGTCCTCGGCTACGGCATACCGGCGCTGTATGCGTCGATCGTCGTCTACTACGTCTGGGCCACGGCGTACGTCGCCCGTGGCTTCTATCGCGGCGGCTGGATCGAACGGACACAGACCATGATGGCGGAGCGGGGAAGTTCACCCGGCAAAGATTGACGGCCCCGACGCTCAGACAACGATCGACGGTCCCGACGTTCGAGCAACGGTCGACGGCCCCGTCGTCCGAAGAACAGCGGATGGTGCCACGCGTTCGCTTCCGAACCGCGCTTCCGTCGGGCGATCGGGTGTCCATCGGCGATCAGTGGCACCCACCGTCCGCCTCGGAACCGGGAACGGTTCGGTCCGGATCGTCCGAGTCACGTGGCGTCTCGAGAAGCTCTCGGTCCGTCCCCGCGAACTCGAGGATGAACTCCGAGCCAAAGGCGGTTGCGGGCGTCTGGAATCCGGGCGGAACGCGATCGGCTGACTCCTCCCCATCCGACCGACCAGCCAGCAGCCGCTCGGCCGCGCCGACGGCAGTGTGGGCGGTCAGCGCGTAAACGTTCGGCGTCCGGAGTCTCGCTCGCACGCGTCGGCTCGGTTCGTCCCGTTCGCGTATTTCGCCCCAGATCGTCATCGTGCCCTCGGCCAGTTCACGATCACCGGGACCGTCGAGGATCGCCTCGAGCAACCACGACAGCGAGCGTTCGACCGGTCGGATCTCGAGTAATCCGGCGAGAGAATCGGCCGTTGCCATCGCTCGTGCCATCCACGGCGGCATCGCGGCGTACACCTCGACCGATTCGACGCCGGCGCTCCGTGGCGCAGTCACGACGTCGCCAAGCGGGATCGTCACGGCGTGTTCGGGGCCGTCCCCGAAGTCGATCCGTCTGGATCGAAACGCCGCCGGAACGTTGACGAGACGACCGTTCCGACGAACGACGCCGCCGTCACCGGCGAGCCCGGCCAGCGTGCGAGCGGTCCCGCTCGAGGGCGTCCCCCTCCCTTTGATTCCGAGGGTGAGTTTGTCGCCCGACGGGAGCCGTTCGGAAAGATATCGGGCGAGACAGTCGGTCGGAACGACGTCGAATCCGACGCCCGGGAGCAGCGTTACGCCGGCGTCTCGGGCCGACTCGTCGCGCTGTCGGAGCCGCTCGAACACCGGAAACTCGCCGGTGATATCGAGGTAGTCCGTTCCCGTCTCTATACAGGCATCGACCAGCGTATCGGCCGTCTCGACGAACGGACCCGCACAGTTCAAGAGGACGTCGAACTCCCGGACGTGAGCCGCGACGTCGTCCGTCTCGAGGTCGAACACTCGTCCGTCGACGCCGAGAGCGGCCGCTTGCGTGGAGAGGCGCTCGCCGTCGCGGCCGGCGACGGTCAGTGAGTTCACTCCCCGCGAGACGGCTTCGTTCGCGATCAACCGGCCGGTGTAGCCGTAGGTGCCGTAGACGAGAAGTGACGGCATACCTGGCGTTGATCGCTCGAGGTGTTAAAGCTCCGTCAGACGGTCGTCCGATCCTCCCCGTCCGTTCGGATCGACTCGCCCACGGCGACGTCGATCGATGCTAGCGAACGACGACCGGCGTAACCAGATCCCGTTCCTGGTCGTACTCGAGTAATCCCGCGTCGATCAGCCGAGGCATGTGATCGTGATAGAGCGAAATGTAGACGTTCGCGACGTGCTCCGGCGACAGCTCCGCGACGCTGGTACCGGTCTCACGGACGGCGACCTCCTCGGCTGCGTCGGGGAGCGTGAGCGCTTCGCCATAGGTTCGCATCACCTGAAGAAACAGCCGGCGACGCTCGTTCGCGAGTAACTCGAGCGACGCGTCGACGGCGTCGGCCCTCGTTTCGCGGCCGTCGAGCCACTCGAGTACTGCACGAACGAACTC
The DNA here is from genome assembly GCF_003841485.1 of Natrarchaeobius halalkaliphilus. Classification (NCBI taxonomy): domain Archaea; kingdom Methanobacteriati; phylum Methanobacteriota; class Halobacteria; order Halobacteriales; family Natrialbaceae; genus Natrarchaeobius; species Natrarchaeobius halalkaliphilus. The sequence continues at coordinate 245,268 of NZ_REFY01000001.1, forward strand.
GACGCGATCGGACTCGGGGTGGGGCGAGGCAGTCATTCGTATCTCGGAGCTCCCTCGAGCGCTCTGGGACTGATGGTCGGAGACTGGGACGAGAATCGCTGGCCGTCACGAGCCGCTGTGACGCTTACCTGTCGATCGAGGGAGACTCTACCGGTTCCTCTCCCCGACGATAAATATTAGTATCGAATATCCTCGACGGATGTCCGAAATGTTGACCGTCAGTCGATCGCGAACGTCGGCTCCGCGATCGACTCGCTCTTACAGGAGGGGCATCTCGAGGGACGGTTCAACAGGTCGTCGAAATCGTCGAATCCACAGTCACGACAGGTCGGGGGTGCGACGAGGAACCGGTCGTCGCCGGCGTCGATCGACCGGGCGACGTGGTGGACGTGGTCGATCACCGCGCCCGACGTCAACTCGAAGTCAGCCGCGAGTTCGCTCGGCGTTGCCGGCTCCGATCGTAACGCATCAGCGAGTCGCTGACGGGTCGTTTCGTCTGCCTCTCGCATACCGAAACTGAGTGCTTGGTCGTCTTATACTGTTGGACGAAACTGACAGTAGTGATAGTGGTACCGGATACTACCGGTACAGGGCCTGAAACCCCGTCAGACGGGGATTCGGGCACATAAATGAGCGGTGAATGAAAGGGGAAGTAACTTACCTCGTGGCGGCGAACGGGGGTGCATGAAGGCAGTCGTCCTCGCAGGCGGATACGCGACTCGGATGTGGCCGATCACGAAACATCGTCCGAAGATGTTCCTTCCGATCGGTGAGTCGACGGTCATCGATCGTATCTTTGCAGAACTCGAGGCGGATACGCGAGTCGATTCGGTCTACGTCAGTACGAACGAACGCTTTGCCCCGGACTTCGAGGCGCACCTGGCCGAAAGCGAGTTCGAAAAACCTCAGCTCTCGGTCGAGGAGACGACCGAAGAAGACGACAAATTCGGCGTCGTCGGCGCGCTCGCGCAGTTGATCGATCGGGAGGACGTCGACGACGACCTGCTGGTGATCGCGGGCGACAACCTGATCAGTTTCGACGTCTCCGACTTTCTCGATTACTTCGAACGTCAGGGTACACCGACGCTCGCCGCCTACGACGTCGGCTCCCGCGAGAAGGCCAAATCCTACGGGCTCGTCGAACTCGAGGACGATCGTGTCGTCGACTTTCAGGAGAAGCCGGCCGATCCAAAGAGTACGCTCGTCTCGATCGCCTGTTATGCGTTCCCACGCGATTCGGTCTCCCTGCTCTCGACGTATCTCGAGGAGGGGAACAACCCGGACGAGCCCGGCTGGTTCGTCCAGTGGCTCCAGAACCGCGAGCCGACGTACGCCTACACCTTCGAGGATGCGTGGTTCGATATCGGAACCCCAGAGAGCTATCTCGACGCCGTCTCCTGGCATCTCGATGGTGACTCGCTCGTCGCGGAGTCGGCCACCCTCGAGAACGCGACGATCGGTGAGAACGTCCACGTCATGAACGACGTTCGCCTCGAAGAGACGAACCTCGATCACGCCGTCATTTTTTCGGATGCGACGGTCCAAAACGGCGATATCAGGCGCTCGATCATCGACGAGGGAACTCACCTCGAGGACCTGGATCTCGCCGGTGCTCTCATCGGCGCACACACGACCATTACGAACGGACCGCCGTGACGAGCTGATCGCTACGACGGACGGACCGCCGTGGCGAACGACTGCCGGAACCGTCTCGAGGTCACGTTCCGAGCCGTCCAGTAGAACGGTTTCGTCAGCAACCCCTTCGAATTCTCTGTTCGATCCGTCACCGATTGGAACAAACCGTCTCGACGGCCGAGTAAACATTTAATCGGGCCGAGCCCTAAGCACCGACTATGCTCGATGTCCTCTTCGGGAACATGCCGCTGGTGCTTCTGTCGGCGGGACTCATCCTGATGGCGCTCGAGGCGCTCTCGCCCGGTGCACACCTCATCGTCATCGGCGTTGCACTGGTCGGCGCGGGACTGGTCGGCGTCCTCTTTCCGACTGCCGCCAGTCCGTTCATCCTCGCGGCGCTTACGCTGTTCATCGGACTGATCGCGACGTACGTCTACCGCGAGTTCGACTTCTACGGCGGTAAAGGAACCCCACAGACCAGCGATTCCGGCTCGCTCGCGGGATCGACGGGATACGTCACCGAGCCGATTACGACTCGAGAGGGAGAGGTTAAACTCGACGAGGGCGGGTTCGCGCCGTTCTACAGCGCACGGACGACGAGCGGCTCGATCGAGGAGGGCGAAGAGATCATCGTCCTCGACCCCGGCGGCGGAAACGTCCTCACCGTCGAAGCGCTCAGTTCGATCGCCGACGACGAGATCGATCGTGCGCTCGCGGAAGAGACTCCGGCCGACGGTGACTCGGCATCCGAACCGTCGTCTGACGTCCACGAAGACTCCGAACTCCCCTCGAGCAGGGACGAATCGACCGTCACCGACAACGATACCGACGAGTCCACAGCCACCGAGCGAGAAACGGAGAAGTCGAGCTAGTACCTCGCACATGTCTCTGAAACAAGGGAACGTTTTTCCCGTCACCACAACAAGGACGAGCTATGGTCCTAGAACTGCTGCCCATGCAAACGACGGGCGGTGCACTGTTGTTCATCGGTGCACTCGTCCTCGTCGTCGTCATCGCTGCGCTACTCAGCGCGATCGAAATCGTAGACGCTTACGAAAAGCGCGCACTGACGGTCTTCGGTGAGTACCGGAAGCTCCTCGAGCCCGGTATCAACTTCGTTCCGCCGTTCGTCTCGAACACCTATCGCTTCGACATGCGAACCCAGACGTTGGACGTTCCCCGTCAGGAAGCGATCACGCGGGACAACTCCCCGGTCACGGCCGATGCCGTCGTCTACATCAAAGTGATGGACGCAAAGAAGGCGTTTCTCGAGGTCGACGACTACAAGAAGGCGACCTCGAACCTCGCTCAGACCACCCTCCGTGCCGTCCTGGGCGACATGGAACTCGACGACACGCTGAACAAGCGCCAGGAGATCAACGCGAAGATCCGACACGAACTCGACGAACCCACCGACGAGTGGGGAATTCGCGTCGAGAGCGTCGAAGTGCGCGAGGTCAACCCATCCAAGGACGTCCAGCGCGCGATGGAACAACAGACCTCCGCCGAGCGGAAACGCCGCGCGATGATCCTCGAGGCACAGGGAGAACGCCGTAGCGCCGTCGAGAAGGCGGAGGGTGACAAACAGAGTGAGATCATCCGCGCACAGGGTGAAAAACAGAGCCAGATTCTCGAGGCACAGGGTGACTCCATTTCGACCGTCCTGCGCGCTCGCTCGGCCGAATCGATGGGCGAACGCGCGGTCATCGACAAGGGGATGGACGCGCTGACCGAGATCGGCCAGAGCGAGTCGACGACGTTCGTACTCCCACAGGAGCTGTCCTCGATGATCGGCCGCTACGGTAAGCACCTCTCGGGAAGCGACGTCAAAGACGGCGACGACAAACTCGACAGTCTGGACTTCAACGAGGAGACTCGCGAACTGATCGGACTCGACGACATTTCCGAGATCATCGGTGAGATCGATCAGGAAGCGGATATGGACGTCGAAGCGATGGAACAGGAAGCCCAGGCGATCAAAGAGGGGAAAGATCCGTCGACGATCTCTGATCCCGAAGACGTTATCGAGGAGATGGATCAGGACTTCCAGGAACAGACCGACGGCGGTATCGACGACCGCGGTGACGCCGAGGACACGACGACGAACAACTGACGCGGCGTCTCCCCGGTTCCGGCGTTCAATTATTGAGACAGTCCAGTTGCAATGAAGGAGGCAGAGCGAAACCTGTTTTACCGGTCGGCTCGTCTTGCCAGTAGGTAGTTATGACATCGCCGGACGGGGTCGACGACGACAAACGAGCGACCCTGCGTCGATTCGCTGCGGTCGGGGCTGCGGCTCCAATCGCGGGTTTCTCCGAATCGGCATCCGCGGAAACGGGCGAAAGCGACGCCCGAGACGCGATCGCCGGCTATCTCTCGACCACACCTGGCGCGCACTTTTCGAAGATCCGTGACGACCTCCAGCTCGGAACCGGTGAAACCCAGCATCACCTTCGACGACTCGAGGAGCTCGACGCCATCGAACACTACAGCGACGGAGATTACAAACGGTTCGTCCCGACCGGTCGGTTCGACGAGTTCGAACGGCAGGCACTCGGCTATCTGCGACGCGATACGCCGCGTGGAATGCTGGTGACGCTGCTGTCGAATCCGGATGCGACGGCAGGGGACCTCGCCGGGGCCCTCGACGTCTCGGCTCCGACCGTCAGTAAGTACGCAAGCGAACTCGAGGACGCCGGCTTGCTCTCTCGGGAGGACGGATACGCGGTCGAACAGCCCGAAACCGTCCTGTTACTCGTTGTCCGCCACGCCGATTCCTTCGGCGATCGCGCGGTCGAACTCGCCCAGAACGCGGACGAGTTTCTCGAGTACGACGGCTGATCAGTCGGAGCCGTCTTCGACGACCTCACGGAACGCATCGAGGATGACCCGTTTCGTCACGGCACCGCGGGAGGTCCAGTGAGTCGCGTAGTCGAGCATGTCGTCGTAGATATCGGGTTTGCAGCCCGCCGCCTTCGGATGGCCGCCGCCGTTTACCCTGTCGGCAACCTCGTGACAGCGGTCGAATTCGTCGGTCCCGCGGATCGAGGCCGATCCCGCGGGTTTGACGACGACCGACGCGTCAGCTCCGTTCTCGCGCATCGCCTCCGCGACCTCGTTCTGTGAGCACCGGCCGTAGGTGATACCGACGGTGTACTCTCCGATTTCTCGGAGTTCGCTCCGGGCGACCGCACGGTCGATCAGCGCCTCTTTTTCCACTCGGCGCTCCGTGATGTACGACTGGACCCATTCTGGCAGGTCGGCGCCGTGCTCGCGGACGACTTCCACGTACTCTCCGGGATCCGTCCAGTAGGCGTAATCCGCCAGGTCGTCGCTTCGTGGGTCCTCGCGCAGCCAGAGGTCGTGATCGCGCGTCACCGCAGCCAGCTCCTCGTAGATCGGATCGAACTCATACTCGAGCGACCGGTAGACGACGTCTGCGCTGCACTCTTCGTCCGAGTCACCGACGACGAGGTCGACGCCGGCCTCGCGAACGGCGTCGGCAACGTCGTCATCCCACTGGTGGTGGTCGTACCAGGCGACGCCGGAAGCCGTCTCGAGCGCTGCTTGGAGCTCGTCTTCGACGTACTCGTACCGATCCGGACAGAGATCGCAGACGTAGATGTCGATTCCCCGGTCGCCGTATTCGCCGACGCGAGCCAGCGCGTCCTCGACGTCGTGGGGGCTTGCGGGAACGAGCGCAACGCCGTGTGGCGTCGGCTCGAGTTCCGCAAGCGGTGCCTCGGACTCTCCGGTCTGGGCCGTAGCGGTTTCGTCTTCGTCACTCTCTACCTCCCGATCGCTATCGGACTCGTCGACGTCGGGCTGTGGAACCCGCTGGACGTCGTCGTAGTACTCTCGAAGCAACGCGACGCAGGCCAATCCGTCGGCGTCCGGATCCGCGATCACGGCGACGTCGGTCCCCTCGAGCGCCGCTTCAGTTCGTTCCTCCTCGAGGTCGTCCTCGAGCGTGTCGGGAAGGAAGAACCCGGTCCCCGGAAGAACGGACTTGCGAGCGATCGGCAACTCGCCGCTGTCGATGAGATCGTCGTACATACCTCTTCTGTGGGATGGCGAGGGAAGTAATCGCCGGTCTCGGGCGTCGAACTGGTCGTCGTGACCGGTGAGGGCTCTCCGGTCAGCCGTCGGTGATCGATCCGGAACCGGAAAGAATCGGGTCGAAAGGGACGCGAATGCCGCCGAGAGATCAGGCGTCTGCCGTCGATTCGGTCCTCTGTGACGGCTCGAGCTGTCGAACCGTCAGTACCGGGACGGGTGAGGTTCTGACGATCCGTTCGGCAACGCTTCCGAGCAGGAGTCGGTTTTCGCCGTGGCGACCGCGGGTACCGGTGGCGACGAGGTCGGCGTCGATCCCCCGAGCGTACTCGCATATTTCGGCGGCGGGTCTGCCCTCGCGGACCGCGGTCGTCACGTCGCCGCCGGATCGGCTCTCGACGGTCGCAAGCGCGGCGTCGGCGTGGGTCTCGAGGGCCGCACGGAGTTCGTCTCGGAGCTGTTCGGGCGAGGCGTCGACTTCGCCGGCGTCGACGACCGAGAGCGCGTGAACGTCGGCGTCGAACCGACGCGCTAGATCGAGCGAGACGTCGACGGCTCGCTTGACGCTCTCGGAGCCGTCCGTCGCGACTACGACCGTATCGAACATGGTGAGCAGTTACGGGTGGAACGGCTTAAACACCTCCGGTGACTCCGCGGGGCCTCACGGCGGGGGAGGATTTTTTGTGTCGGCCGACGCAGTGGACCCATGGATGACCGCGAGCCGTTCTCCGTTGATACCGTCCTCGCGCCGGTCGACGGGAGCGAGGAGTCCGCAACCGCCGTCGAGTACGCGATCTCCGTCGCCGAGCGTTACGACGCGTCCGTCCACGCGCTCTACGTGCTCGGTCGCGGTGTGGTCCGAGGAATGGATGCTGGCACGGTCGAAGAGGACATGATCGCAGAAAACACGCAGGGATTCTTCGAGAACGTCAGTACCGTCGCGGATGCCGCCGGCGTCACGCTCTCGACGTCCGTCGACGACGGCTTCTCCCAGAGCCGCAAAACGCGCCATCCCGGCAACGTCGTCCTCGACACTGCCGATGAGATCGATGCCGATTTCGTCGTCCTCCCTCGAGAGCCCGTCACGGATACCGCCGCGGCCGAAGTCCTCGAAAAGGCGGCCGAATACGTTCTCTCGTACGCGAGCCAGCCCGTCCTCTCGGTGTGAAGTCGTCGCCGCCGATATCGTTATCGGTTCCGTTCGCCGCCCGCTTCGAGCAGGATCGCCATTTCCTGTTCGAAGCTTTCGGTCCCGGTCGAATCGAATCCGACGCGTTCGTAAAGGGCGATCGCCGGCTGGTTCCACCGCTCGACGGTCAGCCACACCCGTTCGATTCCAACGTCGGCCGCGTGTCCGAGCAGATGTTCGAGTAGCTCCGTACCGATCCCGGCCCGCTGGTACTCCTGAAGGACGAAAATGGCGAGTTCCCACTCGGCGTCGCCGGCGTCGTCGAGCGACGGCGGATCGTCGACGTCGGGGACGAGCATCGCGTGACCGATGACGTCGTCTCCGTGGGTGGCGACGACGTTGACGCTGCGGTCGGTGATTCCCTCGAGCCAGCTCCTGATCCGCGTTTCGCCCGTCGGCGGGATTCCCTGCGCTCGATCGGTCGGATCGAACCGGACGTACATGTCGACGATGTCGTCGAGGGCTCCGTTCGTCATCGACTCCGGTGCCCGTATCTCGATCGATCGGCCGTCACGATCCTCGAACGCCGTGTCTGGCGACGGGAACGGACCGGCTGGTTCGTCCGGATACGTTCGCTCGTTCGACATCGTTATCGCACCAGTTTGACCGTTGTCGGCGCGTTCAACAGGACGAACTCGGTGATCGAGCCGAGCTGAATCTTGCCCATCGGACTCAGCGTGCCGCCGCCGATCACGAGCTGACCGTACTCGCCTTGCTCTGCGTAGTCGACGAGAGAGCTTCCCGGATCACCCTCGAGTCTGACGATCTCCGCGTCGACGTCTGCATCTCCGAGGAGCGCCTCGGCCAGCTCGTACGTCTCCTCCTGAGATCGTTTCGTATCCGGTTTCTCGAGGACGGCGACGGTCAGGTCGTCACCGACCGCTTCCGTTCGTTCGATCGTTCGACGGAGGGTCTTGTCCGATTCGTCGCTGCCGCCGAGACCCACTAGAACGTTCATACCCCCACTGTGTGCCGACGGACGAAAATCGTTGTGCCGGGTGGACTCGACCTCACGGTCCCGTCGGAGCGATGACGACGCTGTTAAGAGCGTGTGGCGACTACGGTTGCGGAATGAGTGATGCGGCGCTCGATGTCGTCGAGTTTCTGCTCACGACGAGCGTGTATTCGGACGACAGGACGTTAGACGAGAACGATCTGCCACCGGCGTTTCGCCGGGTGTTCTGGACCGGGGGCGACGGTGAGGACGGAACCGGCGACGAGACCGGCGGAACGGGCACGTATTCCGGGATCAGTCGACCGCTGTCCGCGACGAACAGTACGGCCCGCCAGGCGACGGGCGTCGATCAGCCCTGGGAGGCCGTCTCAGAGTTGATGTTCACCGAACGCGACGAGTTCTCGGGAACGATCACGCTCGCCCAGGAGGAGATGGCAGAGCAGTGGTTCGTCGAGCGGGTCGACGAGGACCGATTGCTCGAGAACCCGACGCTCGCAAAGCACTTCGAGTCGGATCCGGACGCCGAGTTCGACGTCGAGGTCAGCCACGAGGAGGCACGCTCGCGGAACCGCCCAATCCAGGCCGACCGCGTCTGGATCGACGGGCTGCTCGAGGAGTACTTCGACGAGGACGACGACGAGGACATGCTCGATCTCGTGGACGTTCGAGCTCCCGAAGAGGTCGATATCACGCTCGACGATCTCGTCCTCACCGAGGGCCAGGAGTCGGAGATCGACAAGATCTCGAAAGCGATCGAACACCGCGATTACCTCGCACGGATCGGGCTGCGCGAGATCGGAAAGCTGCTGTTCGTCGGTCCGCCGGGGACCGGCAAAACCTCGACGGCACAGGCCCTGGCCAGGGACATGGATCTCCCGTTCGTCGAGGTCAAACTCTCGATGATTACCTCCCAGTACCTCGGAGAGACCGCAAAGAACGTCGACAAGACGTTCGAGGTCGCAAAACGACTCTCGCCGTGTATCCTCTTTATCGACGAGTTCGACTTCGTCGCAAAGACCCGCCGCAGCGACGAACACGCCGCGCTCAAGCGCGCAGTCAACACGCTGCTCAAGAGCATCGACAACATCTCGTTGATCGAAGACGACGTGCTCTTGATCGGTGCGACCAACCATCCCGACCAGCTCGACGACGCGGCCTGGCGGCGCTTCGACGAGATTATCAACTTCCCCAAACCCGACTACGGCATGCGGGCGGACATCCTCCGCGTCATCACCCGAACGATGGATATCCAGGAGTTCGACCCACAGCTTATCGCAGAAATAACCGAGGGACTGACCGGCAGCGACCTCCGGATGGTCCTCCGGGAGGCCGTCCTCGAGGCCCTGACCGAAGACCGGACGACGCTGACTCAGGAAGATCTTCTGAACGCCGTCGAGGAGTTCGAAGAGCGTGATAGCTTGAAGAACATGGACATGATCGAGGGCGATCACGACGCGCTCGTCGCGGGCGGCGATCTCGGGAAGGCCAGCGACGGCGGTCACGACCACGACCACAGCCACGGCGGTCACGACCACGACCACAGCCACGACGGTCACGACCACGACCACTGAGAACGCCGTCTTTCAGCGCTCGTCCGAGACCGTTCGTACTCGGTTCTCGAGGGCGGCGTTCGCGAGGGATCTGGGGGAGACACTGATCACTCCGAGGACGGACGAAACCGATTGAGGTGGGAACGGCCGACACCGGCCCGCGTGAGGAAACATCCTTTATACACCGGTCACCAACGTGGGGACAATGATCGACGGATCCCGACGAACGACTCGCCCAGTTCGGGTTGGTGAACGGATGCGAGAAGACGATAACGAGAGCCGTCCCGTCGACTCGCCCTCGAGCGCACCGTACCGATGCGCGTAACGCTCCTCGGCACCGGTGACACGACCGGGACGCCGACCGTGGGCTGTGACTGTGAGACCTGCGAGCAAGCGCGCGAGCGCGGTCTCGAGCGCACCCGTTTTTCGGTCCACGTCGAGAACGAACGGACCGACGAGTCGCTGTTGATCGATTTCAGCCCCGACTTTCGGTACCAGTTCCTCCGGGACGAGGTTTCGCTCCCGGACGCGGCCGTCGTTACCCACATTCACTTCGATCACCTCGATGGGCTCGGCAACGTCTTTCGACTCCTCGACTCGCTCGAGGTCTACGCGGCCAACGAGACGGATTCGGTCACCGGAGAGAGCGTCGCAGAGACGATCGAATCCAAGTACGACTATCTCGACGCGGTCACGGTTCGACCGACGACTCCACACGAATCCGTCCGCGTGTGCGGGTTCGACCTCACGCTGGTTCCCGTCGAACACCCGCCGTTCGTCTGCTACGGCGTCGCAATCGAGGACCCGATGACCGGAACAAAGCTCTCGTTGACCGGCGACACGAGCTTTGGCATCTCCGACCGATCGCGGGCGGTTCTTGCCGACCCCGACCTGTTGCTCGCTGATGCGATCGTTCCGGCCTCGCTCTGTGAGTATCACCCCCTCGGTGGACGACACGTCGACGATGACGACGTTCCTCGAACGTTCGGAACGAAACACATGACGCGGGAGGGCGCGCTTGGACTCGCCGACGAACTGAACGCTTCTGAGACCCGACTGGTTCACCTGGCACACTTCTATCCGGCAGACGAAGCGTTCGACGAGCCACTGGCGATCGACGGCGAAACCTACGTTCTCTGATCCCCATGACACCCGTCCACCGACTCGATGGATCGAACGCAGGCGGGCAGTTCCTTCGAACGGCACTCGGCCTCTCGGTCGTCCGAAACGAGTCCATCCGCATCGAAAACGTCCGTGGCGATCGTTCGACGCCCGGTCTTCGTCACCAGCACCTGGCCGTCCTCGAGACGATCGCGGAGATCTGTGACGCCGACGTGTCGGGTGATGGGGTCGGCTCGGAGACGATCGAGTTCGATCCCGACCTTCCGACCAACGGGCGTCGTGGCGGCCGAAGCGATCGTTCCAGTCCCCGACGTACCGACCGACGAGGGAGCCTCGACGGCGGCGACTACGCCGTCGATATCGGAACCGCTGGCAGCATCACGCTGCTGTTCGACGCGCTCGTTCCGCTCGCGAGCGTCCTCGAGTCGCCGCTCTCGGTGACGGTATCGGGCGGAACGGACGTAAAGTGGTCGCCCCCGATCGACTACACACGGTACGTGAAACTGCCGCTCCTCCGAACGTTCGGTCTTTCCGTGGCCTGTGAGGTCGACCGTCGGGGGTTCTATCCCGACGGCGGCGGACGCGCAACGCTTCACCTCGGGCCGTCTCGATTCGATCGAATCGAACTGCTCGAGCGCGGTCCGCTCGAAGGAATTCGCCTCTATTCGACCGAAGCGGCGACGCTTTCCGACCGCGACGTGGCACATCGACAGGCGGAGGGTGCGCTCGAACGACTCGAGTCGAATCTCGGAGCGGCGGTCGACGCCGATCGCGACGGCGACGGATCGGTCCTCGAGCCGATCGAACGCCGTGAGACGACCGCGGGGAGTGACTGTCCGGGAACCGCGATCGTGCTCCGACTCGACTACGCGACCGGGGCCGTCGGATTCGGCGCCCTCGGAGAGAGAGGAACGCCGGCCGAACGCGTCGGAGAACTCGCCGCGGATGCGGCCCTCCGACACCTCACGGGGGCCGCACCGGTCGACCGACACCTGGCCGATCAGCTACTGGTCGTGCTCGCGATCGCCGGCGGACGGATTCGCATCCCTTCGGGTACCGACCACGTCAAAGCCAGTTGCGATCTGCTCGAGGCCGTTGGTGGGGCCGTCGAGCGCGAACAGGACGGGCGCGGGACGGTCGTCTCGGTCACACCACTCGACGGCTGAGTTCCGTTTTCACGCCTATTGATTGCATTGCGAACCGGAGTAATCCAATGCCCGATAAATGACATAACTTATATCACTTCCACCCGACGGTTCACCCATGGGTACGTCGAATTCGATCGATGAGGAACGGAGGGGCGGCGTGTGAGCGACCTCGTCACCTTCGGTGAAACGATGCTCCGACTCTCTCCGCCCGGGAGCGAGCGCCTCGAGACGACGAGCGAGTTCGAGGTCTGTGCCGGCGGCGCAGAGAGCAACGTCGCGATCGCGGCGAACAGGCTCGGGACGCCGTCGACCTGGCTCTCGAAGGTTCCCGAGACGCCACTCGGCCAGCACGTGGTCGGCTCGCTTCGACGACACGGTATCGAGACGGACGTCGTCTGGAGCCACCGCGGACGCCAGGGAACCTACTACATGGAACGGGCCGGCGACCCCCGCGGATCGCAGGTCATCTACGATCGCGAGAACACCGCCTTTGCGACCGCGGAGGCTCGAGAGTTTGACATCGACCGAATCCAGAACGCTCGCGTGTTCTTTACGACCGGGATCACGCCCGCGCTCTCCTCGACGCTTCGAGAGACCACCGCGAGCATGCTCAAAGCCGCTCGGAACGGGGGAACGACGACGGCGTTCGACTTCAACTACCGGGGCAAGCTCTGGGAACCGGAGCAAGCGGAGGAGACGCTAACGAAGCTCTTTCCGGGAATCGACGTGCTGGTGATCGCCGCTCGAGACGCGAGAACCGTCCTCGGCTTCGAGGGCGATCCGCGACAGCTCGCACACAAACTGGGCTCGCAGTACGAGTTCCAGACCGTCGTCGTCACGCGGGGCTCCGACGGTGCAGTCGGCTGGCACGATAGCGTGGTTCACGAACAGGACGCCTACGACACCGACACCGTCTCCGAGATCGGAACCGGCGATGCGTTCACCGGCGCGTTCATCGCGAGTCGGCTCGATGGCGACGACGTTCCCACTGCGCTCGAGAACGCCGCGGCCGCGGCAGCACTCAAACGAACGATTCCCGGCGACGTCGCGCTCATCACCGACGAAGAAGTCGAGGCGGTCGTTTCCGAGGGCGGCGACGACCTCTCTCGGTGACCATCGACGGTACTCGGGTAGCCCATCGACGGCGTTCGAGAACTGTGCCGATCTACTCGAGGGCGGCGCGAACCTCATCGACGGTCGCGTCGAATCCTCCGCCCTGTGCGAGCCGGTCCGAACCGCCACCGCCGCCGCCGACGGCCGCCGTCAGTTCCGAGAGGACGTCCGTCGCGGCCCGCCCGCCGTTCGAACCGACGACGGCGAACGGTTCCTCCGCGTTGCCGACGGCGACGACGACTCGAGCGCTCGTCGCTGTCCGATCAGTCTCGTCGTCAATCCAGTCCCGAACGGCGTCGCTCACGAGGTCGACGGAGACGTCACCGACCGTGGCGACGAGCCATCGTTCCCCGTCGCAGTCGATCGATTCGCCTCGCAGAAGGCGTTCGGTAACGAGCTCCCGTTCTCTCGTTCGAAGTCGGTCCGCAAGCGCGTCGCGCTCGTCACTGATGCGTTCGAGTTCGGCGGAGACGTCACCGATCGAGGTTCCGAGCGTTCGCTTTGCACCGAAAACGGCCCGCTTTTCGGTCGTACGGCGGTCGATCGCACGCGGACCGACGGCGAGTTCGATCCGCGTCAGTCCGTCGCCGGGGTTCGACCGTCCGAGGACCGTCACCGGGCCGATCTCTCGAGTGTTGCGAACGTGTGTTCCGCCGCAGGCGGCGACATCCCAGGGCTCACTCGAGCGTCCACCGCCGAGAGATGGCTGTAATCGCGTGCCGGTGGCGTTTCGTTCGTCGTCGCCGCCGATCGTGACGAGACGGACCTGCCCGTTTTCGAAGGCGCTCGTTTCGGTCGCCTCGTTGAACGCGACGTCCTCGCGTTCTCGAGCCTGAGAGGCGGAAACGGTATCCCAGGAGACGGAGCGTGACTCCCAGACCGTCCGGTTTGCCGATTCGTTCAGTTCGATCAGCATCTCGTCGTCGATCGGCGTACTCGTCTCCAGATCGACCCGAACGCGCTCCTCGTCGATATCGAAGCCGCCGTATCCGAGATCCTCGAGCAGTCGCCTCCCGGCACCGTAGAGTACGTGGCTGGCCGTGTGAGCGCGCATGCAGTACATCCGAAACGTCCAGTCGACCGAACAGAGGACGCGATGACCGGTCTTGAACGAGGGGTCCTCAGCCAGGACGTGAACCGGTTCGCCGTCGACGATCCGAACGTCCGCGACCTCGATATCGCCGATCGTTCCGCGATCGGCCGGCTGACCGCCGCTTTCGCCGTAGAAGTAACTGCGCTCGAGCCAGACGTGGCGTCCGTCGATTCCCGACACCGCCGTTTCGAATCGTGTGGCGTACGGTTCCGCCGCCGCCAGTTGCCCACTCATCGGTTGCACTCCGTCGTCCGATACTAAAAGTCTGCTCGCCGGTTGGTTGGCGCTCGCGTCACTCGGAAAGCGAGACGTCGAGTCGATCCTCGAGGGCCTCGATCACGCCGCCACCGATGCCTGCCTGGGTCGCCCGACCCTGTTCGACTGCCAGCAGTTCCTGCTCCCGGAGTCCGAGTTCGTCGGCCAGCTCTTCGCGCTGGAGGCCGGCTTCCTGTCGGGCGTCGACGACGCGCTCGCCGTACTCGGAGACGAGATACGGAAGCGGATCGTCGTCGTAATTCGTCCCGTCTTGTTCCCAGTGTTCGGAGTCGCCGTCCCAGACCGGGTTCGCCTTCGCGACGTTTCGTGCCGCTTTCTGTTTTCGACTCGGGCCGTCGGTCGACGATCCCGACGAGTCGCGGTCACTCCGTTCCCGATCTGCCGTATCGTCGTGAGGTGCACAGCCGGGACAGACCTCGAGTTCGGCACCGGCGACCGACGCAAGCCGGAGCGAATCGCTTTCGGCACCGCAGAGCTCACAGTTCGTTCCACCGCCACCGGAGGACGAACCCGTCGAGTACTTTGCCATGGTAGTACTTCGCAACTTGCGCATTTCAAATCACCGTTTGGCGAATTGCGTGCGACCTCGACGCAGAGACCGGCTCAAAGGAAAGGGCTTTTATAATCACGCTGGATACGGTTGAGTGCAGAAAGAGACCGCGAGCGTGGGTAGCCAAGCCAGGCCAACGGCGCAGCGTTGAGGGCGCTGTCCCGTAGGGGTCCGCCGGTTCAAATCCGGTCCCACGCATCGCACAGGTGGTTTCGTCCACCGTAAGCGAGGCGGTGTATCCGCCGAGCACGACGATGCAGGTGATCTCCCTTCGCGGACATCACCCACGCATAATCCTACTGAAACTATCTCCCGGAGCCACGCTGCTGTCCCGCCGGAGTCCGCCGGTGGACGAGCGACACTCCCGAACGCCACCCGACAGTAACCGCTTTCCCGCTCGACTCGAATCACGACGTATGGAGTACGTTTCTCGAGAACGCGTTCGGCCGCTTACACTGGTCCTGAGCGTCGTTTCACTGGCGGTCGTTTTCGCCGCCGCGGGTGGACGGGTCCCCGCGTCAGCGGTCCCCGGCGCTCCGCAGTGGGTTCTCGATCTGATTCCACACGTCAACGTCGCCATCAGCGCCGCGGCGATCGGAACGATCATCTACGGCTGGCGCGCGATCCGGCGCGGGGCCGTCGACAGACACCGCGTCTCGATGCTCGTCTCGTTCGGGCTGTTCGGGACATTCCTCACGCTGTATCTCTACCGGCTGATCGCGACCGGCGGTCCACAGCCCTTTCCCGGCCCGGACCTGCTCTACCAGTTCGTCTACGTGCCGGTGCTGGCGGTTCACATTCTCCTCGCAGTTGCGTGTATTCCGGTCCTCTACTACGCGCTCTTGCTCGCGGCCGCGTATCCGATAGCGGAACTCCCCCGGACCAGTCACGCCAGGTTCGGACGGATCGCCGCGAGCCTGTGGCTGATCTCGTTTTCGCTCGGAATCGTCGTTTATCTCCTGTTACACGTCAGTTACGCGTAGGTTTCCTCGAGGTAGTCGACGATGTCGTCGCTTTCGTTCATGCCGACGATATCGTTGGCCTCGTCCGTGATGACGGGGACGCCGGTCTGGCCACTCACTGCTTCGACTTCGGTGCGCTCGTCGTGCGATCTCGGAACCTCGATGACGTCGTACTCGAGGCCGAGGTCGTCGAGTTTCGATCGAACTTTCGCGCAGTACGGACAGCCGGGCAGGTTGTACATGGTGATGTCTGCCATACCAGGTGTAGAGGCTTGTACCGTAAGAGAACAACGGTTGCCAACGGGCGTGCCGGAATCGTGGTCGTGACCGAACCCGGGATCGAAAACGCAGCCGCCTTCTAGAACGCGATGATCCCCGCTTCGGCCGCGAAGTAGACGATAAAGTAGACGACGAACGTGATCGCGAGCGTCCACTGACCGAGCGAAACGTCGCGTCCGTCACCGATGGCCGTTTTGATCAGCGGGTAGCTGATGATGCCGGCCGCGATCCCGTTCGCGATCGAGGCGGTCAACGGCATGATCGTGATGGTCAGGCCACTCGAGATGAGCCAGACTGGGTCGTCCCAGTCGATGTCGGCGACGCCCTGGAGCATGATGATTCCGACGACGACGAGCGCCAGGTAGGTCGCGTAGTGTGGGATCGTTTGGACGAGCGGAACGGTAAACAGTGCGAGGAAGAAAAAGGCGGCCACGACGAGCGCGGTGAAACCGGTTCGGCCGCCTTCTTCGATTCCCGTGGAGGACTCGATGTACGTCGTCACCGTCGAGGTTCCGATCATGGATCCGACCGTCGTCCCGACTGCGTCCGCCATGAGCGGCCTGTCGATGTCAGGCAGGTCCCCGTCCTCGTCGAGAAAGCCCCCGAACTGAGAGACGCCGATGAGCGTCCCGGCCGTGTCGAAGAAGTCGACGAAGAAGAACGTAAAGACGACCAGGGCGAAGACGAGTGGTTCGTCGGCGATCATTCCGAGTCCCTCGACGAAGCCCCAGAACAGCGGTGTGATGTCGTACTGGACGGACATGAGCAACGAGACGATTCCCTCGTTTGTCACGTCGTCGTACGCGCCGTCGGGCGTGAGAACGCCGGGCTGGACGAGGCCAGCGAGCGTCAGGAGCCAGCCCGCAGCGGCGGTCGTCAGGATGCCGATGACGATCGATCCGTTGATGCCGCGCGCATAGAGGAAGAACGTAAACGCCAGTCCGATCACCGAGAGCGTGGCGATCGGGCTCTGAAGGGCGTTGCCCATCTCGATGAGCGTCCCCGAGGGGAACCCGTCGGCGTCGACGTACGGGACCACCAGTTCCATCTCCTGCAGCCCGAGAAAGAGCAGGAAGATACCGATACCGGCCCCGACGGAGAACTTCACCGGCTCCGGGAAGAGTTCGATGATGTACTTCCGTGCGCCGACGGCGGTGAGAGCGATGAAGATGATACCCTCGACGAACACCGCAGCGAGTGCGAGTTCCCACGGAACTCCGAGGACGATGACGACCGTGAACGCAAAGAACGCGTTCAGTCCCATCCCCGGCGCGAGGCCGAACGGACGGTTCGCGTGGAAGGCCATCACCGCCGTTCCGACGATCGACGCCAGAATAGTGACGATCGCGAGCATCTGGAACACCTCGCCCTGATCGTAGCCCTCGATGACGATCGCCTCGCTCAGAATCGCCGGGTTGACGACGATGATGTACGCCATCGCCAGAAACGTCGTTACTCCTGCGAGCGTTTCGGTTCGGTAGTCGGTTTCGTGTTCGTCGAAACCGAAAAACTCCGCGATTGTATCTGTTGCCCCCATGTTGGACGTTCAAGCATAGATATAGGTACTGTTTAAATGTTCCCGTCTCTCCATCCGACAGTATGTCCACGGGTGTGCATAGATAGTGCTCGCGACGGGACCGAAATAGTGCCACCGACCCTCGGACGAACGTATTTTACTCCGGAGTGCGTATCCATTCCCCATGAAGTTTGTTATCGTGGGGTACGGTCGGGTCGGGTCGCGAACGGCACGCATTCTGGTCGAAGAGGGACACGAGCCCGTCGTCGTCGACGCCGACACCGACCGTCTCAAGCGCGCCGAGGAGGCGGGGTTCGTCGTCGTTCAGGGAAACGGCGCAGACGAAGACGTACTGGTCGATGCCGGTATCGACACGGCCGATGCGGTCGGGGCGTTCACGCCCGATCTCAACGTCAACTTCGCGGCCTGTATGGTGGGCAAGCACCACGGCTGTCGGACGGTCATGCGGATCGACGAAGACTACCGCGAGGATATCTACGCGAAGTACGCAGAGGACGTCGACGAGATTATCTATCCCGAACGACTGGGTGCTGCCGGGGCGAAAACGGCGATGCTCGGCGGCGACTTCAACGTCGTCACCGATATCGCGGCGAACCTCCAGTTGACCGTTATCGAGATTCGCGAGGACTCACCGGCCGTGGGAAAACGAGTGAGCGAACTCGAGCTTCCGGACTCGAGTCGAATCTACGCCCACGGTCGCGAACGCGAATCGCTGACGATTCCGATCCCCGGAACCGAACTCGAGGCCGGCGACGAGGTCGCGATCATCACCGAGTCGGATCGAATCAACGAGATCCGCGCGACGCTGCTTCCAGCGAGCGCCTGAGACGGACCGATCTCGGTGAGATCTGGCTGTTGACACTCGATCAGCAGGATCGGATATCGGAACGAACCACCCAGCTGCCGAGCGACTCGGCGGGGTGGTCGGTCGTTCCTGCGGTTTGTGTTCGCTGACGCGGCGGCAAACGGCGCGCAGGGGGATGGGGGTAAAGTAAGTGCGCGCCGATTTTTCCGAGACACTACGTTCCTATAAAACCGCGTCAGACGAGCGAATGACGTCGCCAGAGACGGCTACTCGTTCCCGTCGGGACGGAAAACGAGGACGTTCTGGTGGACCATCGACGGGACGAACGAGAACGGGTAGCCGTAGACGTGGAGGTCCTTGGTCGGATCGTACCAGACGAGAGTCGCCGCGAGTGTGACCGGTGCCGCCGACTCGATCGCTCGTGCCAGATCGGCAGAGAGGAACTCGTAGGACTGCTCGCGGTACATGTCTCCGATAAAGACGACGAGGTGGCCACCCGGCGCGACCGCATCGGTGAACCGCTCGAACTTCTCGGCCATGTCCGCGAGCCACTCGGCTTTCGTCTGTCTCTCCCCTGTCGAATCGATAGCCGAGTCCCTACCGTCCTCGTCCGCCGAGTCCGCATCGTCCTCGTCGAACGATCCGAGCTTGCTCGCCCGCGTCGCCCGTTCGTTTCGCGTCTGCTCGAGTTCGTCCATGTGCCAGTAGGGGACGTCGGTCAACAGAAGGTCGATCGAGTCGTCGGGAACGTCCTCGATCAGGTCGGCGCAGTCGCCGTGGCGCATCTCCTGGCCGGCAAGCGGCGGATCTCCGCGCTCGGCGCGCGCTTCGTTTTCGCGCTCCAGGACCGTCTCGTAGATGTCGATCCAGCGTTCGGTTCGCTCGAAGCCGATCGCCTCGCGACGGCCGGTCCCCTCGTGTTCACAGAAGCTCGCGCCGAGGAGCGTTCCACCGACGCCCGCGAACGGATCGAGGACGGCGTCTCCCGCCTTGCTGAACCTGCCGATCAGCGTCGCACAAAGTCGCGGGGGTTTCTGGCCGCCGTGTTCGCTTCGGAGGTCGTGTTGGACGGCGGGCGGGTAGCCCTCCGCGATCACCGACTTGGTCGCGTACTTCCACTCCTTTCCGGTGAGGTCGTTGATCCGGTTTCGTTCGTCGTAGATTCCGCGTCCCTCGACGTAGCGCTGGTGGTCTGCGAGCTCGTCGGTGTCGATCAGTTCGCCGTCTTCGACGGGCAAGGACTCGTCTCGCGCCCGTTCGGCATCGAACCCGCCGTCGTCGTCCGTGAACAGTCGACCCTGGCGATGGCGCTCCCCGTCGTCGCTCGTCATCGTTTCCGAGTGGACGTCGGACCTGCATAAATGCGCGTGTCTCGAGGCCACCGACCGAGATCGGAGCCACCGGCCGCGTTCGTCGCGGTGACACGACCGTTAGCGCGGTCATTTGTACCCGGCGGTACATAGGACACGCATGAACATGCTCGTCGACGGCGAGTGGCAGACCGACGCGTACGAATCGACAGACGGCGACGGCTCGTTCGAGCGAGGCGAAACGACGTTTCGCGATCGGATCCGCGACGATCCCGACGCCGAGTTCCAGCCCGAGGCCGGTCGGTACCACCTCTACGTCTCCTATGCCTGTCCGTGGGCACACCGAACGCTTCTGGTACGAGCACTTACGGGACTCGAGGACGCCATCTCCGTCTCGGTCGTCGATCCGTACCGCGGCGAGGACGGCTGGCAGTTCACGCCGGACAAAGCGGGCTGCACTCGCGATCACGTTCACGGTGCCGACTATCTGCGGGAACTGTACGTGCGGGCGGATCCGGACGTGACCTGTCGGGTGACGGTTCCCGTCCTCTGGGACAAACGCGAGGGGACGATCGTCAACAACGAATCGAAAGAGATCATGCGAATGCTCGATACCGAGTTCGAGGGCGTTCCCGCGGGCGAAGACTCGTCGGCCGACCTCTATCCCGACGGCTATCGCGAGGAGGTCGACCGGATCATCGAGGAGATCTACGATCCGATCAACAACGGCGTCTACCGGGCTGGGTTCGCAACCGAACAGGAGCCGTACGACGAGGCGGTCGACACCCTCTTCGACGCCCTCGATCACTGGAACGACGTCCTGGCGGAGCAGCGCTATCTCGCCGGCGACAGACTGACCGAAGCCGACATCGCGATGTTCACGACGCTCGTGCGGTTCGACACGGTCTATCACACCCACTTCATGTGTAACGTCCAATACATCCGCGAGTACGACAACCTCTGGCCGTATCTCCGGGATCTGTACCAGACCCCTGGCGTTGCCGGGACGGTGAATCTGTCCCACATCAAAGAGCACTACTACACGACTCACCCGGACGTCAACCCGAGCCGGATCGTCGCCCGCGGACCGGATCTCGCGTTCGACGCGCCTCACGATCGAGACGAACTCCCCGGTAGCCCGCCGGCGGCACTAGCTCGTTCGGGTGCCAACGAGTAGTCGAAACGTCTCCGAAGGGAGTTCGATACGACCGTGAACGGAGTTCTGGAGACGACCACTCTCGAGAGCGGGCGGCTCGATGGACGAACGGCCCCGGAAGCGGTCGCGATCGGGAGATAAGGTACAAAACCGAGCGTAAACGAGCGAAAACGTGCACGCCGATTCATAGGGAGTAGCAACGCAACTCGTAGTTTTGTTTCATTCCCCTAGTAGTTGAGAGATAGGATCTGATGAATACAAAGAGCGAATGCAGCACGAGATCCAGCTCGATTTGGTAGGCGATAACCGCCCAGTACAGAGAACAAATCCAGCAGACGATTGGTCTGTAACTAGCCAGATAGACTAAACGAACCAGTCAGTGGATTCACTCACCTACCGTTGTTTCGACCGAAATAGAGTCATCAGAAAAAACACAGACTTCGAAATTATTATAGTTGAAAATGATCTTTCCAACTGTCTTGCCGTCGGTGAAGAGATTCTCTAGTGCGTCGGGATCTATGACTTCATACAAAGGAGGAGTGAGTTCAAGGGGATCCGTTCCTTCCGCTTCGGCGATTGCCTCAACCACTGTCTGACTGACACAGTTCTCATCAGCTACGTCGGTCTGAATCAAGCTCACAGATCCAATAGGCTATTGTCCTGTTTAAACATGTCGGCAATTAGATGTTAACCAGCAGTACTTAAACCGGTCTGGGAATCAGACACCGTCATCCTCATCTGTGAATTCTTGACCAAAGTGATTGTACGGTTGAGCTTGCTCTTGTTTCATTATCTCGACGCTTTCTATATCGACACCTCGCGAATCCAGTTCTATAAGGCTCTCCTCTATGTCATCTTGGCTGTGCCCGATCAGTTCTAACGACAGGTTCGCATTGTTTGATAATAATTCTCGTACGCTCACGACACCGGATATTTCCATGATTTCATCTACTCGTTCTTCTCTCTCTGGTATAGGAACTGTCGCAGTTACAAGCAAATGATGGCCGAGTCCGGCTTTCGTATAGTCAACAATTGTATGATACCCCTTGATAACGCCCTGTTCTTCAAGCCTGTCGATCCGATTGGTGACTGTGCTAGAGGAGACACCGACCTGTTCGCCGATATCGGCAACTGTTCGTTTCCGGGCGTCCTGCTGAAGCAGGTAGATGATTCCTTTGTCTACATTATCGATTTCATCGGGAGCCATAGTTACCGTTAGAAGGCGAGCCAAAAGACGCTTTTCCGCGTGATCAACAGACGTTGATTCCGCCTGATATTGTTATTTGAATTCTGTCTGTCTCACCAAATGCATCTGAGACAGGATATAAACAGCTAGTTCGAAGTGTAGTGAGTGCTGGTTCCGTACGGAGCGCATGGAATCAAGGTCGATGGCGTGCTGACTACATCTCTGTATCTCGCACGAGTTTCTGGAAGGAAACAAATAGATCAACATCTACCCCGTTACGTCCTTCGCCTGTACTTACCGGCGAATCAATAGTCCGCTAATAGGGAGATTCGGGACAGTGAACGTACACTCCACGTGCGAACTGACCGCGTGGTTCCTCCCAGCTACAGATAATGTCCGATGAGTCGTGCTGACTCGATGGAAATTCTGCTATATCCCATGAGAGCGTGAAACAAGTATGGGACGCAAGAGACCGAGCTGTATTCCGTGCCCGAGAGCACGTGGTGCTGACTGGTCCGAGTGCGTAGGAAGCCGAGTCCTGGGCAGTACAGCCCGACTGCCGCTCCTGGCGGCAGTCGGGAAAGCCCGTATAGGTGAATCTCTGTTTCACGCACCGGCGTTCCAAGGTGAGTCCAATGTTCATTGGAATCGACGTACACAAGCGGTACTCACAAATCGCAGTATTGGACAGAAACGGTGAGATCGTCGAAGAGGTTCGCGTCGAAAACGCGAACCTCGACGACTTCGCCCAGCAGTACGCTGGGTCCAAAGCCGCGCTTGAAGCGACCAGCAATTACTACCACATCCATGATACTCTTTCAGAGTATCTGGATGTGACCGTCGCCAATCCAGGCGAATTAAAGCTGATCTCCGACTCGGATAAGAAAACCGACCGCGTCGACGCAAAACAACTCGCTCGGATGGTTCGGTTAGGATCGATTCCTGAAAGCTACGTTCCGACCGACGAGGTTCGACAAGCCCGCGCACTTAATGGATTAGCTAAGTCCTGGGAATAGTTCTACTCCACCTGCCGACAGCTGGTTCCTGTAGTGGTACTATCTCGGACAGCTGTTCCCAATACTTCTCTCGATCATTAGTGCGCGGGCGACAGAAGCTCGTCGAGAACAGGACCGAGTACGCGAACAAGATCCATGGCTTGTTGAGTGATCACGGGATCACTCAGGAGGTGAAACCACTGAGTGTGGAGGGACGAGAGTTCCTGGCGGAACTCTCGCTCCCGGCACCATGGGATGCGTTGCTGGAGTCGTATCTAGGGCTCATTCAGACGCTCACTGAACAGATTGAGTCGTTGGAAGCAGAGATTGAGGAGCGGGCTGGGTCTCTGAAGGAGACCCAGCTCCTGATGACGATTCCTGGTGTGAGTTACTTTACGGCGTTGACGATTTACGCGGAGTTGGGAGAGATCAACCGGTTTGACCGGGACAAGGAGGTCGTAAGTTACGTTGGATTGAACCCGATAATCCGCGAGTCTGGCGACTCGCGGTTTGAGGGGAGCATCTCGAAGCGAGGGTCAGGACGAGTCCGGTGGCTGCTTGTTCAAGCGTCGTACTCAGCGGTACATACGTGCGAAGACGAGTACCTTAGCCGGTTCTACAACCGGTTAGCTCAAAAGAAGAGCTCGAAAACAGCGATTGTCGCAACCGCCCGGAAGTTGCTGGTTTCAATGTATCACATGCTGGACCGTGAGGAGGTGTACGATCCACCAGGGGTGAGTGCCTGAGCGCCGCCGGGGCGGCGCTCATTGGCCGGCTGGTGGTAATGTTAGCAACTACTATCGCTAACAAGAAGTCTCCCGCCTGATGGCTGTTTCAGTAGCCATCAGTTCGCCGGTTGTCGATTCTACGCTCGAAAACTACAGCAATTCCTCGTCGCCCGAAGAATTATCTTGGCAAGCGTGGTTTGGTCAGTCAGCAGAATTTCCATAGGTGAATACATAGCGCGAGTTTTGCACGAGATTGGGTCCGGTTAGTGAAGGTAGTAGCCGCTTAGGACAGGCGGACATTACCGTTACATCCGCGAGCGAACGGAGCGAGCGGGTCAAGAAATTCCTCGAAACCGCGCTGAAGCCAATAATACGTGTCGGTGGTGGGGCGGCCGCCGAGCGAGAGGGTGGTGCATACGATCTCCCCGATAGATGCAGGCACCGTCGTTTTCCGAATAAGACGGGTAGCGGCCGTGAGGAAAATCATGAGTGAAACACCAACCGACACCGGAACGGACCCCGACGCGGGGTCGGCCCGAAAAAGCGAGACGCTGAACACGGATGTGGATTGGTGTCGATCGTAACCTCCCCTCGAAGACGGCGTACTCGTCGATGAGCGCTACCGATAGCGATCTGCCGGTCGAAGCGAGACTGCGGTGAACCGACCGTTTTCTCGGCATACCAGAGTTTATCCCACACAGTTTGGCGGTCACGTCATTACGTTCAGGCGGCTAGAGCGGGACACGTTGGCCACCGAAAGCCGGATCGGATCCGCGTCGGTGCGCTCTGAAGCGAACTCGATCTGCGATACCCCCCCATCCACCATGCAACTTAGCCTTGAACTCGAATACTGGACCGTCGATGAGACGGGCACGCTCACGTCCGCATCGCCGGTGCTCGACCGAATCGACGATCTCCACGCCGAGAGTGCTGATCCCATGCTCGAAGTCGTCACCGATCCCTGTGACGACGTGCCCGAACTCCGAGCGGAGGTCACCCACAGATTACAGGAGGCGATCGAGGTCGGGCGGGAAGAGGGATGCCGACTTGTACCGCTTAGTACACCACTTCATTCAGGCTCGATCAGCACGAGCGACGGTCCCCGAACGCGGATTCAGCGTCAGGTCCTCGGTGAGAAATTCAACGATGCAATCCACTGTGCCGGCACGCACATGCACATCGATCGGATCGATGGGGCTGAAACTGACCAGTTGAACCTGATGACTGCACTGGATCCGGCGTTTGCACTCGTTGCGAGCTCCACATTCCACCAGGGCCATCGCGTGGCTACTTGTGCACGATCCCACGTCTACCGCCGGACGTGTTACGGCGATCACCCTTGGCTCGGCCGGTTATGGCCCTACGTTGAGGACATCGACGAGTGGTACAATCGAATCGATGTCACGTTCGATCGCTTCCGTCAACGGGCGTTGGCTCAGGGGGTCGAACCCTCGGCATTCGACGAACACTTCACGCCGGAAGACTCGATCTGGGCACCGATTCGATTACGCGAGAAGTACGACACGATCGAATGGCGATCGCTCGACGTGGCGTTGCCGAGTCAGGTTCTGCAACTCACCAAAGACGTCCGAGACATCTTGGCCCTTGTCGAGAATCGTCACGTCGAGATTGGATCGCGCCCCGGTGTCACGGCCTCAACCGTGACGGTGCCAGCGTTCGATCGGCTACAAGAGCACGTGAGTTCAGCCATAGACCAGGGACTCGAAGCGTCCACGATCGAACGATACCTGGAAACGATGGGATTCGATACAACCACCTATCGCCCCATCTCGGCGGAACTCGTCGACAAACCACCCATGGATCGACAGCGAGCACAGTGGCTTCGACTCCGGTACGCCGACCGTCTCGAACGGGACGTCAAAACCCTCATCGATGAACGCTCTCCGATGCGGACGCCAGTGACACAATCGGTGTGACTGTCAGAATCTCGTATAGACTACAGAGACGTTCCATATTTCTTGACATCGAACACGGTGGGTGTGGCGACTGATACGGTCTACTGTAAGTCGTTACCGGAGCGACCGCGAGCAGTCCTGCGGTCGCTCCGGTAAAAAATCACAGCAAACCGTATGAAACGTCGGTGTTTCCAGACGCCGACATCATCACTTCGGTGCTCGGACGAGGAGTCGGTGATTACCTCCGTGTCCCAGTTGTCACTCTTTTCCGTTTCTCTGCTCTCTTCGGATTCGCTGTCGGTATCGAGCGTCGATTCGACGATATCTTCGCTCGTCTCACCCATCCAGTGGAACGTTCGCTGAGCCCGGAAGCCGATCTCCTCAAACGCCGACTCGGCCGCGTCGCGTTCGTCGTCGGACAGTTCAACTAAATGGATCAGCGGTCGGCCGGGCAGAACTCGAGGATTCGCCGAAATACCGACCAGCAGTCCCGTGAATGGTGTCTCAATGACGTGGTTTTCCGCCCCGAAGTGATCCGAAATTACGCATATTCGTTCTCCCTCGTCGACGACTGGGTGGGGACCCTACGTCATCTCCACCAGTAGAATTCTGGTTATGCCAGCGTACGCTCGCAGAGCCAGAATACGCCGGCGAACCTCTCATCAAAATCCATCGCTTCAGTCACAGCAATACCATGGAGACTAACTTCGGCCCACTCGACGTAACTCTTCGGGGGCCAGGAGAGCCAGAGGTCGTGGTTGTCGCCGGGGTCCACGGAGACGAGCTGAGTGGCATTCGCGCGGTGCGCCGACTGCGCGAGATCGACCTCGACCTCCAGCGAGGTGTTGCGTTCGTCCTCGCCAATCCAGCCGCGATCGAAGCCGGCGAACGCTACCTCGACTCGGACCTCAATCGCGTATTCCCAGGCGACCCGGACGGCGACCGAGAAGAACGGATCGCCGCCCGACTCTGCGAGTTCGTCGAGGGTCGGACGTCACTCTCACTGCACGGTACTGAGGCCGATCCCACGCCGTTTGCGCTTATACACAGTGCACAGGAAAGAGAGTTCGAACTTGCCTCGGAGCTGCCCGTCCCACACATCGTCGATCACTGGGGAGTCAACGAGCGCACGATCACGACCTGTGGCTTCACCGTCGAGATTGAACTTACCTCGACGGATTCCGAGGAAGCGACGGAAGCTGCCCAACACCAGACCCGCGCATTCCTCCAGCGGGTTGACGCACTCCCTGGTGAGCCACCCGATGCCGATCCGGACTATTTTCACATGGACAAGCCGATTCCGAAGCCCGATGGGGACTCGTACGAGTTGCACGTTGAGAACTTCGAACACGTTCCGGAGGGAACCGTCTACGCGACAGTTGACGGGGACGATCTGACTGCCGATGAGTCGTTTTGGCCGATAATAATGTCCGCTGAGGGTTCCGAGGATATTTTCGGCTATCAGGGACGCAAAATCGGCGAGTCGATCGAAGAAGTGAAAGAGACGTGGATCAATTCGGACAGAGAACCGCGGAACGCAGAGTAGCGGTGGCGAATCAACGAAGAGCGCGACGAAATAGCATTCTGGGTCAGTGATCTAAATGGAGCACCCACAACACCCGATGCACTCATAGCGTTTTCAGAATTCGCTGCACAGAAGTTCGCGAATGTGGCACAGACTGAGGGCGATCTGCGAGGATCAGTGATCGCTAAGTACAGGCGAGCGGATAAACGATTTGAGGAAGTTCATCCATAGGGCCAAACAATATTATGATAGAAGAAGGAGGAGTTCCCTCTATGTCTGATGGAGAGCGACAAAGGACAATTGCTAAATGTCGTTCTTGCAGTTCCGCCTATGCTGTTGACGTATGGGATGACGGGACGATTCGGCCCATTGGAAGAACAAACTGTGATTGTGGATTAAATGATTTCGAGATTATAGGCGATTCTTCTGATACTATTGCCCTATATGGGGGAAATTGATTGAGTACTCAGTACGCACGTCGTGAGCGGATGGTTCACCGATCCCAGTATGAAACAAACGATGCCTCTATGCTGCATCCATCCTCTACGTCGGTCACACCGATTCTGTCAGAACTTCGTCATTTCCCATGAGTGTTGTTGCATAGAGCGCGCATTTTCCAGCTTCGTTATCTTACGAACAAAACAACTCGCGGTCGTACTGCTCAGACCATCCTGTTATCTTTTGCCATGGTGGATCGTAGGGATACCATGAACGACGTATCCGTGATCGGTTGTGGCGGGATTGGCACCGCATTCGTCGAGACACTTGCGGGCGAGGGTGTGAACGTGATCGCCTGGAACCGGACGAGAGAAAAGGCGGAGGCACTGGCGGGTAAGCAGGTGGAGGTGGCCGACAGTCCGGGGGATGCACTCGAAGCAAGTCGTACCACGCTGTGTTGTGTGAGTGACCATCCAACGATGATGGATATCCTGGAAGATGCATCGGATCGGATCGATGGTACAACCATCATCGGCGTCTCGTTCGCCACACCCGAGCAGGCGACGGAGGCGAATGCCTTCATGCAAGACTTCGATGGACACTACCTCGACATGGCCGTTCTCGCCTACCCGCGACTCGTCGGGACGGATACTGGCCACTTCTTTATCGCTGGCGATTCCCGAGCATACGAGGCCGCCCGGTCGATCCTCGATCATCTCGGAACCGTCACCTATATCGATGGCCCACCCGGATCCGCCTTCCTGCGTGAATCCGTCGTCTTTCTCCCGTTTCTCCCGATGGCCGTCTCGATGGTACAGAGCGCTCACATAGCAGAGGCCATGGACATCCCGTTAGCGTGGGTTGGTGAGCGGTTCCGCGCACTGTATCCCGCGTTCATCGACATTACCTTCGAGACGATCCAATCGGGAATGGACCCCGCAGATCCGGCCAATGTCGATGCATCCGTCCAAGTCTGGTCGGCAGGCGCCGAGGAGTACGCTTGCTTTCTCGACGAGATGGGGCTCGATACCGGTATGTACGAGGCGTTACACCGCCTCTTCGAGGCTGGTGTGGCAGACGGACGCGGTGATCACGACTGGGTGTCTGTAACCGAACTCCGCGCAGATCAGCCAAGCAGTTAATGTTGGAAAATAGTTATGATCACGTGCGGATGGGCCACCAGTGATTCAGTCAGCTACTCCTGGTACTCTCTGAATGGTCTGAATTCAACCTCTGAGTGTTGTACTCCGAGTTCAACATATCCGTGATCTGCCACACCGTAAAGTATGAGAACCGACGCTAATCCCTATCAAAAGCGGGCAACGTCGAGGTCGTCTTCGCGCAGAAAGGGCCGATTTCGTCTCTGTACAGGCTGTACGAAGCCGATTCGCTCAGGATCCGTTCGGTTGTCGCTCGCTCGCCGTCCGCCAGGTTTCGAACTGCGATTCGATCACCTCGTCCTCCCCGAAAATCTTCCAGAGTATCAACGCGAGAACGACGACCGGGAGCACCGGAAGCAACATCAGTGCGAGAACGATCGCCATAACCCACCCGAACGCCGACATCTGGAGGTTCGGACCGTATCCCGTCGACTGGGAGACACCCGTAGACATACGAGACCAAACGACCGTCCGGATATTCGGTCTTTCGGTCTCGAGTTCGCCGTGAGAGCCACGTCTCCGAAGCGGCCAGCATTACATCCGACGAGCCGTTCCGGGTCGATCGCGTCATACGGTCTGCTGTAACGGTTTACCGGAGCAACCGCAGGACGAGTCGCCCGACCCACGCGAGTGGAATCAGCACAGAGGAATCGACGACGACCATTAGATGCGATCGAAATCGCGTTCGAGGTCGTCCGTCGTGTACCCGACGTCGATCCCTTCTTCGGTGGCGAGGGTCAACATCTCGACGTACGAGACGTCTGCCAGCTCCGCTGCCTTCCGCAGCGTGATGCGGTGATCACGGAGCTGGTCGAGTGCCCGCTCCGTGCGCCAGTCGGAGAGTCCCTGTCGGATCAATCGACGAAGCACCTCCGGCAGATCAGCACTCAACTCCGCCTCGAGTTCGGCGAGGGCCTCCTCGTCGTCCTCCGGAATGCGCGTAGTGACCGTTTTCATCGTTACGATTCGTTACGTTACGCAATAGATGTAACGGGAAATCGTCTCCACTTCGAGTGATAAATCGATGCACCGGGCGGACACTTCGGGCAAAAACCTACGAGCGGACTCGACCGAGTGCCCCGGGATCGTTCGAAATCGTCGATTTCGTGATTTGGTGGGTGTGTCGCTCTCGCAGAGTCTCCGCTCCCGCGTAGTGGTGAGGCGCTTGTACAGAGCGCGATGGCTGACCGATACTATCCGATGTGCCTTTCCGGGTCGACGCCGTTCGTTCCGTATGAACGAAGAGTCGCCCGAGATTCTCGTGTGGCAACCGTCCCCAAATTCAGTGAGATACCCATGACAGGACGCGACCACTACTACAACAAGGCGAAACAGGAAGGCTACCGGAGTCGAGCCGCCTACAAGCTCAAACAGCTCGACGATCTCGAGAACGTTCTCTCTCGCGGTGATACCGTCGTCGACCTCGGTGCCGCACCGGGCGGCTGGCTCGAGGTCGCGGCCGAAGCGGTCGGTACCGAAGGGACCGTCATCGGCGTCGACCTCCAGCGGATCAAGGACTTCGACGATCACGACACCATCGAGACGATCCGCGGGGATATGACCGAATCCCGGACGCGAGAGCGCGTCATCGACGCCGCCGGCGGTTCCGTCGACGTCGTGATCTCCGACATGGCACCCAACATGTCCGGCGAGTACTCCCTCGATCAGGCGCGATCGCTGTACCTCGCTCGCCAGGCGTTCGAGACGGCACTCGAGTTGCTCGACAGCGACGGGGACTTCGTCGTGAAGGTGTTCGAGGGAGCGGACGTCGACGAGTTCCGCGCGGACGTCGGTGACGCGTTCCAGTACGTCCGGGCGACGAGTCCGAAAGCCTCGCGGGACGAATCCTCCGAGATCTACTTCATCGGCAAGGGCCGACTCACCGCACCCGTGCGCTCGGGTGACGAACTCGAGGTCGAGATCGTCGACGTCGGGGACGAAGGCGACGGGATCGCCTCCGTCGAGGGCTATCGACTGTTCGTTCCCGGAACCGAAACGGGCGACGTCGTCGACGTTCGCATCGAAGACGTCAAGCCGAACTTCGGCTTCGCGAACCGACTGAACCGGGAGTAAGTCTACGGTTGGTCGGTGCTATTCCTCCGTCTCGAGGCGGTCGTGACGCGCGTCGATCTCGTCGAGGATATCGAGGTTCTTTCGGATCGAAGATCGGATCGCGTCGCTCCGGTTGACGAACTTGCCGTCGTCACCGACGTGTTCATCCAGGTCCTCGAGCAGTTCCTGTGGGATCTCCACGCTGATTTTGGGCATAATTAGGTCACTCTTTGTAGACTATTTTATCTGGGTTGCTCTGTGTCATCCGTACGGATCAACGTATACCAGCGCACTCCCATAGTATTCTCGGAAGAATATTCGAGAAGGCCGGAGACGTGGTTTCTACTCACGGTGTCGCCTCTCTGGAGGTTGGCAGCGGCGGGTTCATAAGATATTCTGCCTGGACGAAACGGGACCAAGCGTTTGGGAGGGTACCAATTTGCGTTTCTCCGCCAGTGATATTCGATTTACCTACGAAAACACCAAAAGTATTATTACTTTTCAATGGCAGTAACTGTCTAACGGTGTGCGTCTAGTTACCATGTCCGTAGTAGTCACAAACGGATTGACGAAAGCATACGGGGACGTAACGGCAATTAACGATCTGAACCTCGATATTGACGAAGGTGAGGTGTTCGGGTTTCTCGGACCGAACGGCGCCGGGAAATCCACGACCATCAATGTCCTGCTCGACTTCGTGACCCCGACAGCCGGGTCTGCAACCATCTTGGGTCACGATACACAGGAGAACACGAGAGAAATCCACCGACGGATCGGTGTCCTCCCGGAGGGATACGACCTATACGATCGGTTAACCGGTCGTCGCCATATCCGATTTGCGACAGCGACAAAACAAGCCGACGATGACCCTGCCGAGATCCTCGAACGAGTCGGACTCGATCCTGAAGATGCTGATAGAGCCGTCGGTGAGTACTCCAAAGGTATGAAACAGCGACTCGCACTTGGAATGGCATTGACCGGATCGCCCGACCTGCTTATTCTTGACGAGCCATCTGCTGGGCTCGACCCGAGCGGTATTCAACGGATGCAGGAGATCGTTCGTACCGAAGCCGATCGTGGCACGACGGTCTTCTTCTCGTCCCACATACTCGGCCAGGTCGAAGCGGTCTGTGACCGTGTGGGCGTTCTCAACCACGGCGAACTCGTCGCCATCGACACCATCGAGGGCCTTCGGGAGACTTTCGGAAGCGGTGCAACCGTGTCGCTCGAACTGGATTCGGTCCCCGAGAGCGCGGTATCGTCGCTGTCGGACATCGATGGGGTCACGGGGTACGACATCAATGCACAACGTTTGGCGGTCCAATGTGGCGATCCTCGGGCGAAGGCGCGGGCGATCAACCACGTCGAAGGTGCTGGGGCCACAGTACTTGACATCCACGTCGAAGAGGCCGGGCTCCACGCTCTCTTCGACGAACTAACCGGGACTGATAGTGCGATTGGTGAACCCGAAGAGGAGGGTGTTATCGCATGAGAACAATGGCGACCGTCGTTCGGAAGGACTTCAGCGATTCCGTTCGATCTCTGAGTCTCTGGGTGGCTACGCTCCTGCTCGTCGCTGCCGCCTGTGCGGTCTATCTCTTCGTCTGGGGTGCACAGGACATTGCCGGACCTCGCCTCGAAACGGGAATCTTGTCGATGACGTTCCCCCTTCAGTTCCTGATCGGATTGATCGCGCTTCTGGTGGGCTTTGGCGCGATCGTCGGCGAACGCACCACCGGCTCGATCAAAATTCTGCTCGGTCTTCCGCCGACACGTCGCGACGTATTCCTCGGAAAGTTCGTCGGTCGGTTTCTGGTGATCGCCGTCCCGATAGCCGTCACCTTTCTCGCGGTTTCGGTGCTCAGCCTCGTCACCTACGGGGAGGTGCCGATCGCGGATTTCGCGCCGCTGCTACTGGGTGCACTCCTGTTGGGTGCCGTCTGGACCAGTATTGCAGTGTCGTTTTCGGCAGTCACCGAGTCCCGAACGCGCGTCATCGCAGCCTGTCTCTCGGTCTGGCTCGTCCTCGTCGTGCTGTGGGAGATACTGCTCACGATTCTGTACTACATCGTCGAGGGGACGTTTCCCGAAGCCGCAGGTCCTGACTTTGTAGCCGAACCAACCTGGGTCTTGGTTCTCCAGCGGCTCAATCCGATCGAAGCCTTTGCGTTTCTCAGCTCCGAGTACGTCGAGCCGATGATCCTCCCCGCACTATTCCCGTTCTTCGTCGGGGAGCAACGGTGGGGGGAGTATACGACTGCAGAACGGTACCACGGCCAGGAAGGTGCAACGGAGATTCCGTTCTATCTCGAAGGGGAATTCGGAGCCGTCATCCTCCTCGCGTGGATCGTCATTCCGTTAGCAATCGGATACCTCCGGTTTCGCTCAGTGGATCTCTAACACTTCATACGGATTGCTGTAACGATTTACCGGCACACCCGCGACCCGGGCAGCGGGTGCGCCGGTAACGACTTACAGTAAACCGTATCAGAGAGTGAAGACGCCGTGTCATTTCTATTCCACGCGATTCACCGCCGCGCTTTCGAAACGACCCGTCGCAGTGTCTTTGCAACGACTGAGAGCTGTGCGTTCGTCACCGACCGAGGAGTCCGTCCTCGAGGGAGGGACCGCCGCCGCTGCCGCCGAACAGCCGTCCGCCGCCGGTGAGAACGTAGAGGACGGCGAGACCGAGAACGTACGTCAGCGCGATCGGGAAGGCGAACATCAACATCGTCAAGATTCCCTTCGGGCTGGCGATCGCCGCGATGGCGAAAATGGCGACGACGACGGGTCGCCAGCCCCTGAGCATGGTTCGGTAGCTGACGATGCCACCGACGTGGAACAGCGCCATCGTGACGACGATGTTAAATAGGAAGCCGATACCGACGGTCGTGAAGATGACGAGCCAGAAGAAGCTGCTGATGCGATAGGAGACGACCATCCCGTTGGTGATCGCATCGGAGACGAGGTACGAGATCACTCCCGGCGCGATCCAGAAGAATCCGAGGTACGTCCCGAACGCGAAGCCGCCGAGCAGCGAGCCACCCCAGACGATGAAGACCCGTCGATCGCCGTAGACCAGTCCGCGCTCTTTCAGCGCCGGCCAGGCGTAGTACAACACCAGCGGCAAGACGGCGACGATCGCCGCGAGCACGCTCACCTTCACCTCGAAGATCAGCACTTCGACCGGGTGGAGCGCGATGACGATGTCCATCTGCATGATGAGTTCCTGGAAGGTCAATCCCTCGGGGTCGACGCCGTTTCGGAGTGCGACCTCCGTCAAAATCTCGTCCGGAACTCGAGCGAGGAACGTCTCGAGCACTCGGCCGAGTCCGCCGCTGTAGAGCCAGAAGAAGGTTCCGCCCATGACGACCATGAACAGCCCGACGAGACGGAACATTTTCGAGGTGAGACTGTTGAGCACGAAGGCGATATCGTAGGCGTAACCGCCGATGTCGTCTTCGGTGGTCTCCTCGTCGGTGAAGGGATCGAGCATGTCAGCGGCGGTGTTCGTGAGGAGGCCACCCTCGGCGTCGTCCGCCGCCGGTGTCGCTCCTCCGGACGCAGCCTTGCCGCCACTCCCACCGCCGTCACCCGCATCGTCGTCGGTCTCCGCGGCCGCTTCCTGTAGCGAATCGAACCGGTCGAGGATCGCCTGCGCCTTGTCCCGATCGTCGTCGTACATCGCCGTGCGGGAGTGATCGAGAGCCGTCTCCTCGTCCATCGCCAGGAACACCGCCGACGGGATATCCTCGACGTCGTCGGCGGTGAGCGTCTCGAAGTCGACGTCGTCGGGGTCGTCCGCGTGCCGAATGTCGTCCTCTCGCGGATACACCGGGGCCTGGAGGACCGAAATCGTATAGCCGAACAGAACCACGAGGGCGACGCCGATGGCGATCACGAGACCGACCGCGACGTCACCGACCAGTCCGTACTCGAGCGCGACGGCCTCGAGCGTACCGCCGTCTTCGGGACGGACGACCGCCGGAACGAGCGGGTAAACCGACTCCTCGAGGAACGCGAACGCGCCCCGGTTGACGGCGACCGTTCCGGCGATGGCGGCGACGGCCAGTGCCGCGACGAACCGACCGACGAGCCGCTTGATGTGTTCGGCGCCCGAGTTGTCGGTTTCGGCTGCTCCGCGCCGGCGGACGTTGGTGACGACCTTGGCCAACCCGAGGCTGAAGACGTAGAGAGCGACCATCGGCATCGCCCACATGATGAGCGTGAACGGGTCCGGCGGGGAAAACAACGCGCCGAAGACGGTGACGCCGACGACGGCGTGGCGCCACTTGTCCCGGAACGTCTCGTAGGGAACGATCTCGGTGTACGAGAGAACGCCCATGAACAGCGGGAGCTGGGCGGCGAGGCCGAACGACAGCGTCAACAGCGCGATGAACTCGGTGAACTCGGTGATACCGAAACTCGGTTTGACGCCGGCGTTGACGGCGTTCGATGCGAGGAAATCGAACGCGTAGGGGAAGAAAACCGCGTAGGCGTAGATGATGCCGACCCAGAACAGGACGAACGAACTCAGGGCGAATCCGGCCAGGTACGTCCGCGAAACCGGAACGACGCTCTTGTATCCGCGGCGTCGAAGCGCATCCCGGGAGAGATACAACAGGGCCGGAATCGCCACGAGGACGCCCACGAACATCCCGATTTTCGCCTGTAACAGGATGACTTCGAAGGGAGTCCGCGTGATCAGATCCGTCGAATCAGCAACGTACGGTGCCATCTCGGCTTTCGCCGTCGCCTCGAGGAAGTCCCAGATCCAGATCCGCAGGGCGTAAAAGGAGCCGATGAAGCCGATCACGAAGACGATAAATACCTTCTGGAGGTGCTCCTGGGCGTTCGAGAGCACCGTTCCGATGGTCTCACGCCCGGCCGCGATGGTCTGGACGGTATCCTCACCGACGGCAGAACTCATTTGGTGTCTGTGGCTAACTGACATCCAGTTATCAACCTTTCGAGTACGCACCGATCGGTTCGCGGGCTGGCGGTCGGAGACCCCTTGTCACTTTCGAGCGGTGCTCGTAAGAAAAAGGCCTATAACCAGTGGCCTATCTATATCTCGATAGATGTCGGAGGAGCCGGCCGACGAGGGGGACGCCGAGAACCCTGACGCGTCACGCGAGGCCCCCGAAGAGCGCCCGCCATCCGACGAGGAATCGTCATCGGCTTCGACGGACGATCCGCCGGGATCAGACGACGACGATCCGC
The DNA here is from genome assembly GCF_003841485.1 of Natrarchaeobius halalkaliphilus. Classification (NCBI taxonomy): domain Archaea; kingdom Methanobacteriati; phylum Methanobacteriota; class Halobacteria; order Halobacteriales; family Natrialbaceae; genus Natrarchaeobius; species Natrarchaeobius halalkaliphilus. The sequence continues at coordinate 281,227 of NZ_REFY01000001.1, forward strand.
CGCTCGAAACGGACGGTGAGGGTGTCGTCGGCAGCGGCCACGATCACGATTCGGGGGAGTCCTCCTATCCCGAACCGGAGTACCCCGATCCGGACGAGGACGTCGGCGGGATATCGACGCCGCCGGACGACGAGGAGATGCCGCTCGCGGACCACATCGAAGAGATGATCCTTCGCCTCGCGGTCGTCTTGCTCGTCGGCTCGGCGGGAACGGCGATCGGCTTGCTGTGGGCCTCACAGGCCATCGAGCACGTCTGGCTCAACGTCTTTCCCTACGAGATCGATCAGGTCCCGCCGCCACACGTCTATCACCCGCTCGAGTTGTGGTTGACCCGAATCAAGTTCTCGGCGCTTCTCGGGATCATGCTCGCCCTGCCGGTGTTCGTCTACCAGTGTTATCTGTTCATGAAGCCGGGGCTCTACCCGAACGAACGGAAATACTACCTCGCAGCGGTACCCACGAGCGTCGTTCTCGCTTCCGTCGGAATGTTGTTCTCGTACGTTCTCGTGTTACCGGTCCTCTTCGAGTACTTCACGTTTTACGCCGAAGGAAGCGCCGATATCGCCTACGCCCTCGGAGACACCTTCGATCTGATCATCACGTTGACCGGCTTCCTCGCGATCGTCTTTCAGATTCCGCTGTTCATCATGCTCGCGATCATGATGGGCGTCACGACGCGCCGGTGGCTCGCTGAGAAGCGACTCTACTTCTGGGCGGCGTTCGCCGGGCTATCGTTCATGTTCACGATGGATCCGACGATGATGGCTCCCGTCCTCGTCGCGATCACCATGATCCTGTTGTTCGAGGGAACGCTCCTGATCCTGAAGTGGGTGGGTCGGGAATGAAGAGTTTGCATCAGTAAGCCGAGAAAGATGAGTTTTCATCGATGATCACGAGTCCGCGTAGCGGCGTACTCGAGCGCGTCTTCGAGCGATCCGGGACCGTCGTAGCTGGCCGCAAAGAGGGTCATGAACCGACGGGCTATCTGATCGCACCGGTCCGCCGTCAGAACCGTTCTGATGCGATTCGTCTCGGAAAGCTCGAGTCCGGGGTAGCTCGTGACCGTCAACGAGTACCCCGGTCGATCGTCACCGTCGAGCGCCGCTGGTGCGACTTTCACTCGAAGATCCCCCGATTCGTGGATATACGTCCGGTACTGTAGTTCTCGGTCGACGTCGGCCGGCGTGTAGCTCCGACACTCGTCGACGGTCCACTCGGGCGGCGCATCGGCGTCCATTAGACTTACCTCTCTGCGCAGCGGGTACCACCATGTCGTCTCGAGCAATATTCCCGGATACCGTCCAGGTACCGGAAAATCGGGTAATTCCCGACCGCTATCGGGACAGTAGAGAGACGAATGCTAGAATGTGTTCGGAAAAGTTGGACAGTGAGGTGTTTTCGAAGTTCGTCAGTGGAGTACTGGGACGTCCGAGGTCGCAGGCGGATCGCTCGAACGAGACCGGTCATCAAGCCCAGGTCGTTACCTGCAGCGAGATTAAGTCCCGCTCTGTAGTAGCTGGAAACTCGAGAGAACCATGTCCGTATCCGACCGAGTGCGACGGTTGACGCCGAGCGAGAGGAGCGACGAACGAACCGACGCCGTCGACGAGTCGCGTCTCGAACACGCCAGTAGAGCGGCGGTCCGCGGACTCCAGGCCGGATTCGTCGCGACGGTGATCATGACGGCGTTCAGATTGCCGATTTTGCGCTCGTTACCCCCCTCAGCGAACTTCTGGGCGCAGTACGTAAGCGGTGGCGATCCCGAAGACCACCCCGTCGCGGGCCTGCTGCTACACGTCGTCTACGGAGTACAGGCCGGTGCGATCTTCGGTGCGCTGTTTGCGCTTCAGGACGCCGAACGCTCGATCGAGCCCGAACAGCGGGGTCTGGTCTGGGGTGGCGTTTACGGGATGGCGCTCTCGGCGTTCGGCTCCCAGATCATGCTCAAAGAAGCACTCGATATCCGCCTCGAAAACGACGAGCTCGCGCTCTTTCACGCCGGCCACCTCGTCTACGGGCTCGCACTCGGTGCCTGGGTCGGTTCGCGAACGGAGGGCGTCGACGATCCCGAGACGGAGTACGAGTACGACGACGGCAACTAGTTCGATTAGCCGCTCAAACGCGGCCGGTTTTCTGCCAGGATTACTAACGCCGGCCGGTGAGCTACCAATCATCACTAGCGGTATTACGAAGGCAGGGTTTCGGTCATAACAAGCCGTAATACCAGCCGGTGACGGCTTTCTGGTATGGATCTGGGACTCGTCGTCGGCGTCGTCGTTATCGGCCTCGTCCACGGGGTCTTGCCGGATCACGGGTGGCCAATCGCGGCGACGTACGCGCTCAACCGAAACCGACGGTTGCTGTACGGTCTCCTCGCAGCGGTGATTCTCGGAGCCGGACATCTCATCAGCAGCGTCGCGCTCGTGCTCGCGTACTTCTGGTTCAGCTCCTTCGCTGCGTTCGCTGAGGGTCCCTGGCTCGGGTACATCGCCGGAACGATTCTGATCGCACTCGGACTCTCCGAGTACCGTCACGGTGGCCACGCACACGGCCATCACGACGGCGAGAAGGGTCACGATCACACCCACCACGACGAACACCACGAAGGCACCACCCACGACGGCCACGACCACCACCACGAGGACGGAGGCCATTCCCACGTCCATCACAGCGCCGAACCGGGCCTCGGCACGCGTGTTCGACGGGCGCTTCCGGGGGGCGGCGGTCACCATCATCTCAGCGAAGAACACGCCGAACGGGGCCTGATGGCCCTCGGTACGACGGCGCTCCTGCTCGGGTTCGCTCACGAGGAGCCGATTCAGATCCTGGCGATCTGCGTCGGAACGGAGGCCTGTCTCGAGTTGATGGTCGTCTACTCGCTCGCCGTCATCGTCGCCATCGTCACGCCGACGTTGCTGTTGATCGCCGGCTACGAACACCACCGGGATCGGATCGAACGGTTCACACCCTATCTCCCGACGATCACCGCAGTCGTCCTGGTCGGGATGGGGCTCGCATTCATTACCGGACTGATCTGAGCGCGAGCGAGTGCGCCAGTTCCGTCACCGAACGTTGACGTCAGAAATAACGAATTTCGAACCGCGCGGGTTCCGTTCGGATATCTCGATGGACCATCCGTGTTCCTCGACGACGTCTCGGACGATCGTCAGCCCGAGTCCGGTTCCGTTCGCCGTCGTCGAGTACCCGCTTTCGAACACCTTCTCGCTCTCGTCGGTTGAGATTCCCGGGCCGTCGTCCGCGACGTAAAAGCCGGATTCGTCCTCGAGTTCACCCACGGTGACCGTCACGCCTTCGCCGCCGTGTTCGATCGCGTTTCGGATCAGGTTCTCGAGCAGTTGTCGCAGCCGGCGCGGATTCGCATCGATCGACTGCTCGGTCTCGAGAACGAGTCCGGCGTCGGTCGTCGCCACCACGGACCAGCATGCCTCGGTGAGCGTGGCGAGATCGACCGGTTCCGTCGTTCCGACCTCCTCACCATCCCGTGCGAGAGCCAGAAGAGTGTCGATCAACGACTCCATTCGTTCGTGAGCGTTCGCCACCTCCTCGAAGTGTTCGGTCGCACCCGTCTCGCGGGCAAGTTCCAGACGGCCCGTCGCGACGTTCAACGGATTGCGCAGATCGTGGCTGACGACGCTCGCGAACTGCTCGAGGCGTTGATTCTTGCACTGTAGCGCCTGTTCCCGTTCGGCGTCGGATTCGCTGACCCGGTCGACTCGACCCACGTGTACGTGTCATCCGCTTTCCTGTGTCGAAACTCGACCGTTTCGACGGTGTCTCCATCACGATCGACGATGGTGTGAAACGCAGCCATCACGCGCTCGCGATCCTCGGGATGAATGTAGTGGATAAGCGCGTCGCCGATCAGCGTCCGCTGTTCGTACCCGAAGACGCGTTCGATCGACGGGCTTTCGTACCGGATAGTAGCGTCTTCGTCGAGTACGGTGAGGAGGTTCGTCGAGTGTAACGGGAGTTGCTCGAGCGGAACCGTCGCTCCTGAATCCTCGGATACACGGTGTCCGTCATCCCCACTGCCAGTCACACCCACACATTAGCGGGAGCGTCTATGACTCCTTCGGCTAACGGTCTGGAATCGAAGCAGTATCGGTCCAGTACGAACTATCCGATCGAAACGAAACGCTCGCTCCCGGCTGAATTTCAACGCGTTCCCAACCCCATCTATTTTATGCTTATATCCGCCGAAATATTCGGCGCGGAGTGCCTTCTATCTATTTGTCATCTACCAAAGAAAAGGAGAAGCTCCGGCGGACTCGAGCCTTCGATCAGCCCGTGAGAACACGTCCAGTAGTCTGACTGTGCCAACCTATATGCGCCTATCTCGCATACGGTTAGTCATGCCCAGCGAGGTAGCGACAGCCGATCGATCGCGGTGTCGAAACTGCGGGTTCGAAGCACCGGGCGGCGGCGACGAGTGGATTCGAATCGAGGTTCCGAAACTGGGGCGGATGACTCAGTGTCCGAACTGTGAGAGTACGGACGTCATTACGAGCAGGTGACTCGTTTCGACGACTAGGATAGCTACCGCGGACGACCGTCGGTTCCGGCGGACAGACTCTTGGTTCGCTCGCCCGTAGACTCGAGCGTGTCGAACCCATCCGAAACGGAACTGCCCACGACCGACGAGGAATGGCGAACGCGACTCGACGACGAGGAGTATCGAATCCTTCGCGAATCCGGAACGGAACCGCCCTTCAGCGGCGAGTACGTCGACCACGAAGACGACGGCAGGTACACCTGCGCCGGCTGCGGTGCCGAACTGTTCGACTCCGAGACGAAATTCGAGTCAGGCTGTGGCTGGCCGAGTTTCTTCGACACCGACGACGACCGCATCGAGACGCGAACCGACACCAGCCACGGCATGCGTCGCACCGAAGTCCTCTGTGGGACCTGCGGCGGCCACCTCGGGCACGTCTTCGACGACGGCCCGGAGCCGACGGGCAAACGCTACTGCATCAACTCCGTCGCCCTCGAGTTCGACGACGAGTAACGCAGTAGATCCGAAGTTCTCGGTCGTCTCCCCGATCAACGATCCGCGTCGGCCAGTAACTCACTCGCCGTCACGAGCGACTCCATCTCGACGCCAGCGTCCTCGACGTTCTCGCGTCCGCCTTCCTCGCGGTCGACGACGACGAGCGCACGCTCGACGGTCGCACCCGCCTCGCGAAGCGCCTCGACCGCGTCGACCAGACTCGTTCCGGTCGTCACGATATCCTCGAGCACCACGACCTCGTCGCCGTCCTCGAGTCGTCCCTCGATCAGGTTGCCGGTCCCGTACTCTTTGCGTTGTTTTCGTGCGATGACGTAGGGAACCCCGGCCGCGACGCTCGTCGTCGCAGCCAGGGGGACGCCGCCGAGGGCGACGCCGCCGAGCGTTTCGTCGTCGACGCGCTGTGCGAAGGCGTCCGCGATCGCCTCGAGACAGCGCGCGTCGGTCTCGAAGAGGTATTTGTCGACGTAGTACTCGCTGGTGCCGCCGTGGGAGAGTTCGAACTCCCCGAACTTGACGGCCTCCGCCTCGCGGAGCGCGTCGATGAGTTCCTGGTTGGTCATCGCTCGTAGGGGCGTTCCGAACCGAAATAAGCGGTGTGGAACGCCGCCACCAGGGTTCGCCTCGAGTCCGGAGGTTTTTGTTCGGATGCGAAGAGAGCTAGGCGATGACTCAGTTGCGTGCCGACGAACCGCACCCGGACGCCCGCGCGGTTCTCGAGGCGTATCACTCGACCAGCGTCCCCCCGTTCGACGAGATTTCGCCCGCAGAGGCGCGAACGATGATGGACACGATGTACAGTTCCGAGGAGCCGTCGATCGAACTCGAGTCCGTCTCCGAGCGATCGATCGACGGGGCACGGGGCGAGGTTCCGGTTCGTATCTACGATTCCGGACAGAACACCGCAGGTTCCAGACCGATCATCCTCTACTTCCACGGCGGGGGCTGGGTGGTGGGAAGTCTCGACACCCACGACGAGACGTGTCGAAAGCTGGCCGCTGAATCGGGGTACCCCGTCGTAAGCGTCGGGTATCGCCTCGCACCCGAACACCCCTTCCCCGAGGGACTGACCGACTGCTATCGGGCACTCGAGTGGCTCGCCGGAGCCGCACCGGAACTCGGTGCGGATCCGGATCGGATCGTTCTGGCGGGCGACAGCGCCGGCGGTAATCTGGCGGCTGCGACCGCACTCCTCGCACGCGATCGCGACGGCCCATCGGTCGCCTACCAGCTGTTGCTCTATCCGGTTACGGGCGACGCCTCCGAGACCGACGCCTACGAGGAGAACGCGGATGGGTATCTGCTCACGGCAGACGAGATGGAGTGGTTTCTGAGCCACTACCTCGCTCGGGACGTAGACGAGGGTAACGTCTACGCGCTGCCACGGCGGGCCGCCGACCTCACCGGTCTTCCCCCAGCGACGGTCCTGACGGCCGGTTTCGATCCGCTCCGTGACGACGGTGTGGCGTACGCCGACCGTCTCCAGGACGCCGGCGTTCCGGTTACCCTACGAAACTACGACGATCTGATCCACGGCTTCGTCGGCATGCTCTCGGAGCCGATGGAGATCGAACGAGCCCACGACGCCGTCGACGACGTCGTCGATGACCTCCGGACGGCACTCGAGTAGCGCGATCGTGCCGCGTTCGTTCTCACAGCGTTCACACGCCGGCCGGGTTCACTGCGAGTTCGTCTGACTCTCCGGTGTCGTGACGCGCACTTTCGCGTTCTCGGGGGTCGAGTCATCCTCGATAACGTGACGATCTGGAAGTTCGGGTTCCGGCTCTCGACCGACCGTAAAGAAGCGCTCGGTCCGCGTGAGCTCCGTCGTCGCCGGACTCGGTTTCGTGATCTGTTCGAACTCGATCGCGACGCCTTCCGGCTCGTCAGCGATACGCACCGCGGCCAGTTGATATGACGGATAGAAGACCGGCGGTAGGATACCGATGATGCCGTCCCGGCGGTGGAGTCGCTTGAGCCACGTCCCGCTGTTGACCAACACGCCGCCGTCGACCGTCCGGATCGTCGGTCGGTGAGTGTGACCGTAACAGAAGATCGACGTCTCCGGCTGCTCGTCGAAGACCTCGCGAGCGGCCTCCTCGTACGGCGCTTCGGGGTCGACGGTGAGTTCGGTCTCGAAGACCCCGAAGCGGTCGATCGTCTTCCTGATATCGCGGCGGATGAAATACAGCGGAATGCCGACGAGCAACAACAGGCCGGCGACGCCGATATTGAGCGCGAGAGCGAACCATGCCGCCGTCCCGGCCCTGCCGAACTGACCGAGGAACGTCACGGCCTCGTCGATCGGTATCGACCAGACGCCCACCAGATCGAGCCCGACCACCACCGCGAGAATCGCGCTGATGTTGAACAGCAACAAAAACGGAAACAGCGAGTACCGCAAGAGCGGGTTCATCTCGCGATAGAAGTACTTCGAAAAGAGCCAGACCGGCATCCGTTCGGTCGGCGTCACCGCCTGAACGTCCTTTAACCAGTTGTACCGGCCGCGGTCGGAGAGATGTCCCGCACGGCTCGTAACGAGCGTGTTGTAGTAGTAGCCAAGCGGCGTCGAGTGGGGGTTTCCCCAGTCTTCGATTCGATTGTTGGAATCGCGCTGGTGTCCGTGCTCGAAGTGAATCGCTTGCCCCCCGACCGACCGGTTGATGGACTGCTCCGGGACGAGATCGACGTTGTACGCCCCGAACCGTTCGACGTACTCGTCGTACGCCGCGAGCTCGTGATCGTGGTTCCCCGGCAACAGCGTTATCTGTGTGTTCTCGCCGGTCGCCCGAAGTTGTTCGAACAGCTCAGGATACGTCTCCTCGAGCATCTCGAATTTCTCGATCCCGTCGACCGTCGTGAACTCCCAGAGCCCGAACGCGTCGCCGTTGATTATCAACTCGGCGTTCTCGTCCGTCGTCTCTAATCCCTCGAGAAAGGCGAGCAACTCGTCGAGAAAGTCGACTTCCTCGAGTTGTTCGTCGCCGCCGATGTGAAGGTCACTGATAACGTAGTAGACCCGATCATCGGTTTCTGTGGCCATCGCCCGCAACCTCTGGGTCCATCTAAAAAGGTGTTGTGATCAGACTCACGAGCGCTCTCGGTTTCCGGTCACGGCCTCGCGTTGCTCAACGGCTGCGCCTTTCTCGCGGCTACGCCGCTCGTATTCTCGAGGCTTCGTTCGCGTTGCTCACGGCTTCGCCGCTCGCATTTCTGCGGTTCTCACTCCCTGCGGTCGTTCCGAACCGCACTACGTTCACTCCGCCTCGCCTTTCTCCACGGGTCGGCTTCGCCTCCCCGTTTCGATACGAGGCTTCGTTTACTCAGCCTCGCCTTGCTCACGGCTGCGCCGTTCGCGTTCTCGAGGCGTCGCTCACTACGTTCACTCCGCCTCGCCTTTCTCCACCGGCGCATTAACCAGATTACCCCACTCGGTCCAGGAGCCGTCGTAGTTGACGGTGTCCTCGTAGCCGAGCAGTTCGTGGAGTGCGAACCAGGCGACCGACGACCGCTCACCGATGCGGCAGTAGGCGACGGTCGTCTCGTCGCCGGTGATCTCTTCGTCGGCGTACAGCTCCTCGAGTTCGTCGCGGTCCTTGAAAGTGCCGTCGTCGTTCGTGACTGCCGCCCACGAGATGTTCTTCGCACCGGGGATGTGGCCGCCGCGCTGGGCGGTCTCCTGCAGTCCCGGCGGGGCGAGGATCTCGCCGCTGAACTCCTCGGGCGAGCGGACGTCGACGAGCGGGACGCCACGGTCGATCGCGTTCTCGACGTCCTCGCGGTAGGCGCGGATGTTCTCGCGCGGGCCGGCGGCGTCGTACTCGACCGCAGGGAAGTCGGGGTCGTCGTCGGTCGTCGGATAGTCGTTCTCGAGCCAGTACTCGCGACCGCCGTCTAACAGGTAGACGTCCTCGTGGCCGTAGTACTTGAGCTGCCAGTACGTGTAGGCGGCGAACCAGTTCGAGTTGTCGCCGTAGAGGACGATCGTCGAGTCCTCGCTGATTCCGTGGCTGCCGAGTAGTTCCTCGAAGTCGGCCTTCTCGAGAACGTCGCGTCGCGTCTGGTCTTGCAGCTGTGTCTCCCAGTTGAACCCGATCGCGCCGGGAGCGTGGGCCTCCTCGTATGCTTCCGTGTCGACGTCGACCTCGACCAGCCGGAGGTCGGAGTCGTCGTCTCGGAAGTCCTCGAGTCGGTCTTCGACCCAGTCGGCGGTGACGAGTACGTCGTTGGCGTAGTCAGTTGCCATACTCGAGTACACGGGTGGAAGGGTCATAGAACCATCCTAACCGGACAATTCGGACACGGCTCTACCGTCACGGAGATGGTTGCCGCTACCTCGGACGCCCGATTCGAGGGAAAATTCGACCGCCGTCCACGTCCGCCGGTTTATACTCCCCCCGGACATCTGCGTTGTCAACGGATTCATAGATCGGCACCGAACGAGCAAATATTGCCACAAGCTCGGTACCACGGGGAGACGTGCCGGGAACCGTGCGTTATCACCGCCGGGATGCGTTCGGTCGGTCGATGGACGAATCCGTCGTCGTCTCACCCGACTGGCTGGCAACGCATCTCGAGGAGCCCCGGATACGCGTCGTCGACGTCAGAGACCCCTGGGAGTACGACGGCATCGGGCACGTTCCCGGGGCGGTCAGCATTCCGTTCGAGAGCTACCGCGACGAGAGCGATGTCGACCGCGGGACGCTGCCCGGCCCCGACGCGTTCGCGTCGCTGCTCTCGGAGGTCGGCGTCACCCCTGACGACACGATCGTCGCCTACGACGACACCCACGGTGTCTTCGCCGCCCGATTCGTACTCACGGCCCTCGAGTACGGCCACGACGACGTCCGCCTGCTCGACGGCGATTACAGCGCCTGGAACCGCGCTCACGAGACGACGACCGACGCCCCCGATCCCGGGTCCGCCGAGTACGGGGCCGATCCGCTTGCGCGCGAGGAGAGCCCGCTCGTTGGACTCGAGGCGGTCGAGGACGCCCTCGAGCGCGACGCCGTCTTCGTCGACACGCGCGAACGAGGGGAGTTCGAAGAGGCTCGCTTACCGGGAGCGGTGCGCTTCGACTGGCGTGAGGTGGTCGACGACGAGACGCGACGACTGAAACCCGAGGCCGAACTCGAGGAGCTACTGTCGGACCACGGAATCACCCGCGGGCGCGAGATCGTCCTCTATTGCAACACCGCTCGCCGGATCAGCCACACGTACGTCGTCCTCCGGGCGCTCGGCTACGAGGACGTCGCCTTCTACGAGGGGAGCCTGACGGAGTGGCTGGCGAACGACGGCGAGGTCGAAACTGGAGCCGTCTGATCCGACGCGAGGGGGATTCGTCGTTCGTCGTGTGCGTCGGATTCCGTCGGTCAGGGCGCGTTTCGGCTGTCGCTTCGCTCGAGGATCGCCGGGTTTCGATGGGTTCGGAACGGAGAACCGGGAAGCGACGCTCGGCCGCACCGGCACACAGTGACACCAGTCCGTATCAATCCTCTTCCCAGTAGTACAACTCCTCTCTCGGCGCAGCACACGACGGACAGGTCTCGGGCAGTCTCTCCTCGAGCCGTCCCATCTCGCCGCAGTTCCAGCACCGCCACATGCTGTACCCGCGACCGGCGGAATCGAGCGGCTCGCCGATGGGGATCTCGGTCTCCTCCTTGTTTCTGAGTTCACTGCGTCCTCGGCGGCGCTCGCGTTCGTAACGCATAGTGACCTACGTACGACTCGAGTCGTGTTAAATGGTAACGATGGACGTTCGGCGTGACTGATGCGGACTACTGTCGCTGCTCACGCCGGAGTATAGCGCACCCGCTCGTGGTCCTCGCCAACGACGACGACGAGCGTCGGCTCCGATCGGGTAACGTCGCAGTCGTCGCCGCGTTCGACGGCGAGCGCGAGTTCGTCCGCATCGACGTCGACGGTGAACTGGGCCGTGAGGTCGGCGCTGTATGCATCGTTCCCGCCGACGGCCTCCGGCTGCTGGTAGCTCCCTGGGTCGTACCCCACGTGTACGTGTTCGTCGGCGATTTCGTCCGTCCCGACGACGCAGCCGCGTACGCCGGGCATATCGAGTGGCCGAGTGAAGACGAACTCGTTCGTCGCGGTGACCGTCCCGAGGTGTCTTTCAACTCGAACCGTGTCGCCGCCGGAGGCGTCGTCCGGAACGGTCACGGTGACGCGCTCTTCGAGTTCCGCCCCGTACGAGATACCGCCGCCAGCGACGTCAGCACCGACGAAGACGAGGCTGACGGCGAGCAGCGCGACGACGATCAGGCCCGCGATCCGGAGAGGGACCGCCAACCGGTACTCGCGGACGCCGTAGCCGAGGCCGATGAACAGCGCCGCCGAGACGGCGAGCACCAGAAAGATACCCGTCTCCCAGAGTTGGTAGCGACTGACGACGTACCACAGGAAGACGGCGTAGGTGATCGCCGCGAGCGCGAACGCCACCGGGTCGAGGAGGTCGCGCTCGAGGGCGAGGCCGGCGACGAAGAAGGCGACGAACAGGACGAACAGCAAGGCAGCAGTTACCGTGATCGAGAGCCCGAACACCACGTCGCGGACGAAGTACAGTAGCGCGCCGAGCGCGAACGCGATGCCGAGCGCGTACAGTACTTTCCCGCCGTCGAGGTCGAGGTTCATGGAGGGACACCTAGTCGTATCAGCCGTCCGCAATGAATATTGCGCTGTAGGGGGCGGACAACACGTTCTCCCGGTTTCGCTCGAGCGATCGAGGCGAACCACTGTGGCGTGCGTTCGGTTCGCTCGAGCGCGGCGAGATGGGGTCGGCGTCGCCATCGTGGTCGCCAATATCCTCGAGAAGAAGGCCTCTCTAACAATACTTCGATAAGCAAAGTAGCTTTGGAAAGGAAAGTAACTTCGATAACCGGACCACGTGCTCGATAGTCGAGGGGCGAAGGCGGGACGTCTCCGATCCGACGACGGCCGGCTTGGCCGTTCTCACGCGGTCGCCGAGCGGCGTCGACCGTGAGCGAGCGGGTGGGTAGTTGGCGTAAACCGGATCATACTGAAGCCGTTCCGGGTGTTCCGAATCGACGAGCCTATCATGGTATCACCAGGCAAGCTCCGGGCAGTGAGCAGACTGCAGGACGGAACCCACGACGCGTTCGATCCTGTGATCGACGAGACCGGGGACGTTAGCTATCCTCCCGTCGAGCATCACCTCGACCAGCGGGACGGAAAGGCGATCGACTTCCTCCGGGCGATGGCCGACCGCGGGGTGCTGTCGTCCGAATTCGAGTACAAGGTGTACGTCTGTCCGGACTGTTCCGCGGAGGGAATGCAGTATACCACCGGGTGTCCACACTGCGAGTCGGTTCACGCGACGCGGGAGGCCGCGGTCGTTCATCCGGTATGCGGCGAAACGCTCGGTACCGATCCGCGTGCCGACGCGGATAACACGGTGGAGGGACAGGACGAAGAGCGAGCGGACGGACAGGAATCGCTGTACTGTCAGAACTGCGACGAGGAACTCCCCCCTGAAGATCTGAAACGCGACCACCAGTATCGGTGTCACGGATGTAATGCTGGGTTCGATTCCCCAACGCACCGACTCTGGTGTTGGGACTGTCGGCACACATGTCCTCCTACGGACGCCCGTGAGCAACCGCTCTATCGATACCGTCTGACCGCGACCGGAGATCGATGGGTCGTCGAGCAGGTGGACGGGCGTCGATCGCTCGCGGAGACCTTCGAGGCACGCGGATACGAGACGGCCGTCGATACGACCGTCCCGACGTCGTCGGGCGACGAACGGTCGGTTCACGTGTACGCGGAAGACGACCTCCTCGACGATCGAATCGTCGCCGGAGTCCACGATTCACCGACGCCTGCCGACGTGGAACACCTCGTCGAGGCGGCACGCGAAACCGACGCCCGACCGGTTATCCTCTCGACGGACGGGGCGGCGGACGAACGCGCGGCCGAACTGCTCGACGCGGAGAGCGTAACGGTCGTGCGTGCGACCGGCGGAGAACTCTCCAGAGTACACGGTATCAGCGAGCGGTCTCGGGGGGACAACCGAGTGCTCGAGTGGCTCGGCTCCTTCGTTCCGTCGTCCGCCTCGAGGCGGTGACCGGATCGAACGGTCTGCTGTCCGTTATGCCGGTGAGACCGGCTATCCCCGCCGGTCCGTCGGCACCGCGACGATGCTCCTGCTCGAGGACGACAGCGGGTAAGGTGGGGGCCGAACCCCGCGTGGAGCCGGCCGAGGGCGACGTGTTGCGGGAGGACGAGTCGTAGCTACGAGTCGGCGCTCTCGTTCCGCCTTCGAACGGCCCTGTACGCGAGTGCCGCCGAGACCGCGACCGCTCCGCCGACGACCGCCCCGGCGGGGATCGGCGAGCGCTGGACGATCCTGGTGTAGAGGCTCGTCTCAGCGACGTGGCCCTCGTAGTCGCCGCGCTCCTCGAGATCGCCGGCGGCGTCGTGGAGGCCGTGTTCGTCGCGCGGTCGCGGCGGATCGCCCGTCCGCTGTCGTCTCGAGAAGATCGTCTTCATGAGCGCGTCCATGAGCCGCGGCGCGTGCTGACCGAGGACGGTGAGCTGCTTTCCGCCGCCGCCGACGGTCACTTCCCGCCGGGGGTGTTCGGCGGCGTGCAGGATCGCCCTGGCTGCGGTTTCGGGCGCGTAGACGGGCGGCGGAAGCGTCGCCGCCTCGTCCATGTGATTTTTCGCGTGCGTCGGGTACGGTGTGTCGATCGCGCCGGGTTTGACGAGCGTCACCGAGACGGGCGCACCCTCGTCCTCGAGTTCCATCCGGAGCGCGTCGGTGAACGCCTTGACCGCGTGTTTCGACGCCGAGTAGCTCCCCTGGAGCATCATCGCGCGCTCCGAGACGACGCTGCCGACGTTGACGATCGTCCCGCCCCGCTCGCGCAGGTGGTCGGCCGCCTCGAGCGAGCCGTAAAGCAGCCCCCAGACGTTGGTGTCGAACTGGTCGCGCATCTCCTCGACCGGGACGTCCGCGAGTCTGCCGTAAATGGAGACCGCCGCGCCGTTGATCCACGTGTCGAAGCCGCCGTAGGACTGGCGAGCCGTCTCCGCGATCTCGCGGACGTCGTCTCTGTTTCGAACGTCGGCCACCACGTACTCCGCGTCGCCGCCGTCGTCCTCGATTTCCGCGGTCAGTTCCTCCAGTGCGTCCTCGCTACGGGCGGCGAGCACCAGCTTCGCGCCTCGATCCGCGGCCATGCGCGCGGTCGTCAACCCGATCCCCGACGACGCGCCGGTGACGACGATCACTTGCTCCTCGAGCGGTGTGTGTTCCGTTGTCATGAGCCGTTCTCCGTTCCGGTACCGCACCGACCGGACGCCCGACGCTCGGGGACGGACGATCTTTTCGCCGTCGCCTGTATGTGCGTGGCGGCGGTCGAAAGGCGGCGAACGGATCGAAGCCGATCGGAACGGTCTCTAGACGCCGGTCTCCGTCTCGAGGATCCCGTCGAGCCAGTCGAACGTTCGCTGGTGGAACACCGCTCGCCCCGCGCCCTCGCAGTGGCCGCCGGTCCCGTCGGCGTCTGCGAACTCGACGTACCGCGTGGTCGCCGGAATCGACGCCGCCAGATCGCGAGACTGGACCGCGAGCCGATCGGATTCGTTACCGGCGACGAGCGCGGCGAGCCGCGACCGACTCGGCCGTCCCGAACCACTCGTCGTACCAGCTGTCGTAGTCGCCGTCTTCGATCCGGTGTACGTCAGTACCGGCGCAACCGCGAACCGTCGGCGGCTGCTCGGTGAGTCGTTCCAGCAGACCGTCTCAGCCGCCGACGTCGCGCCAGTCCGGTGCCGTCGAGTACCGGTTCGAAGAAAGTTCGTCGAACGCCGCGTAGACGACCTCCGAGAGCGCCGGGTGGACGTGGACCGGTTTCGCGACGTCGTCGACGGTGCCGGACCCGCGCTCCATCGCGACCACGACCTCCTGGATCAGAATCGACGCCTGCGGGCCGACGACGTGACAGCCCAGGATCTCGCCGTTCGGCGAGGCGAGCACCTTCACGAAGCCGTCGACCTCGAGGACGACCCCGAGCGGCGCGACGTCGAACGGGACCGTCGTCGACTCGTACTCCCGGTCGGCGTTCTCGAGTTCGTCCTCCGTCTCCCCGACGCTGGCGACCTGCGGCGAGGTGAAGATCGCGCGGGGCATCGCCTCGTACTCGACCTCGTGGCCGGCGTCCTCGAGGACGTTCGCCGCGACGACGCGGGCCTCGTAATCCGCCGCGTGTTTGAACGGCTGCTCGCCCAGGACGTCCCCCAGCGCCCAGACGCCGTCACAGGCCGTCTCGAGGATCGAATCGGTCTCGACGTATCCCCGACCGTCGGTCTCCACGCCCGTCTCCTCGAGATCGAGCGTGTCCGTGTTTGGCCGACGGCCGGTCGCGAGCAGGAGGCGATCCGCCTCGAGGTCGACCGATTCGCCTCGGCCTTCTCCGTCTGGCGACTCGTCTTCGCCGTCGCCGTTTTCCCCCCGCTCGGCAGTCACGACGACTCCGCCGTCTTCCGCTTCGACCGCCGCCGCCTCGTGGCCCGCGTAGACGTCGCAGTAGCGCTCGAGTGACTCGGTGACGAATTCGCTGATCGCACCGTCCTCGCGCGGGACGAGGACGTCGCTGCGTCCGATCAGCGAGACGTCGGCACCTAACGCGCCGAAGAAGTAGCCCAGTTCGGCCCCGATGTAGCCCCCGCCGACGATCACGATCGAGTCCGGTCGCTCGTCCAGGAAGAGCGCGTCGTCGCTGGTCAGAAAATCGACGGCCCCGAGGCCGTCGATCGGCGGAATCAGCGGGCGACTTCCGACCGCGACGACGACGTGATCGCCCCGGATCGGGTCCGGGACGTCCCCATCGGTTTCGTCCCCGTTCGAATCGACCGCGAGCGTCCGTTCGTCGACGAACCGCCCCTCGCCGCGGTACAGCGCCACGCCGTCGGCTTCCTCGAGGCTCCGTTCCTGGCGGGCGGCCCTTTCGTACACCCAGTCGCGGATCGAAGACGTGATCTCGGCGTACGCGACTCCCTCCAGCGCGGCGTCGAGTCCGATCTCGGGGGCTCGCCGTAGCTCCTCGGCCACGTCCGCGCGGTGGATCAACGCTTTCGAGGGCACACAGCCCCGCGTGATGCAGGCCCCGCCGAGCGGACCGCGTTCGATCACGGCCGCCTCGAGGCCGCTGTCGGCCGCGGCGGTCGCGACCTGACTACCAGACCCGCCGCCGATCACGACGATATCGTACTCCGTCATGGATCACGTAACCACGGACGGCGTGGTAAAACGGCCGTGTGCTGTCGCCGGGCGCTCGAGTCGGTCCGACTCGAGGAGTGACACCGACCGAGTCACAACCGTACGGGTTGCCGTCCCGACCGTCCGGTGGGCTCGGAGACAGGTCGCAATCTCTGATACGATATACTGTCCGTCATTGCCTGCGCACCCACGACCCGGGCGGCGGGTGCAGCGGTGGACTCGCTGCACTCCTCCACCGAGATTCGTCTCACACGGTTCGACTCACCGCCGGTACATCGGTACAGCGATCCATACGAGCTGGAGGGAGTATAGATTCCACCCAGAGGTGTTATATTACTGCAGACCGAACGGGTGAGTATGGTTGACCCTCGGTCGCCCGATCCGTACGACGATATCAACGAGGCGGTTAGATCGGAATGGGAGGCGGAGACAACGCCGGCAGAACGGGTCAAGAACGTCATCCGTCACACGTACACCCCAGTGACTGCTGGAGCGGTTGCGGATGACGCACAAACGACTCCGAAGACCGCACGGAAGCATCTGGAAGCGCTGGCAGAAGACGGGTTCGTCACCACGACGCAGGGAAAACGCGGCGCAACGCTCTACCGGCGATCAAACGAGTCCCTGGTCACCGAACGCGCCAATAGACTCCTTTCTGAACGTTCGGTTGAAGAACTCACTACTCGCGTTGCGGAGTTGCAAGAGGAGATACAGGAGTATCGGGAGACACACGGCGTTGATTCGCCCGAGGAACTCGTTGTTCGTCTTGGGAACGAAGCACTCGACAATTCTGACTCTGATACCCGCGTGGATCGATCTGTGGTAACGGAGTGGCAGACAACTCGTCGGAATTTAGCCTTCGCTACTGCCGCCGTCTCAATTGGAAAGGCAACTGATTACATCGCTGAAAGCCGTTCAAACTCGACGCAAGCGGTCAATTCACACTAGTTAATGGCGAACAACGATGACGTTTCTCACCGGCTTCGAGGAGCAATTGACGGCGATGTCCTCTTCACGATTCGTGATGAGTTCCTCCGGCAGGCACCACTAGCGACGGCGACGGTTGACGATATGGTCAGTCCATCAGTACTGATGGTAGAGCTAACCGCCGGTCTACAGGACGAATCTACTGGTCGATTCGAAACTCAATGGACAATCGAAGGAGACTACAAATTTCACTACACAGAAGACGATCTCGATTTTCGGTGGGGTCATCACCCACACGGAGGCGACTACAACGTTCAAGGGGACGCGCATTTTCATCCGCCGCCGAACGCATCAAGCCATCCAAACGACATCGAACCATCGTGTTTCACCGTCCACCGCCCGAAGTTAGTCACCAGAGGGGTACTCAAGAACTGGCACGCAGCGTACCACGACGGTCCTGACGAACTCAACAGTCCCGAATACACCGGGTGACCGCTCGGCAATCTTGATGAGCAGTGAACCGTTCTCTCGAATAGTATCCCGGGCGGCGGGCGCACCGGTACAGCAATCCGTCTCAGAGCCAGTCGTCGCCCGTCTCGTCCGCGGTCGCTTCCCTGTACGACTCGACGGCCGCGGCAAGATTCTCGAGGGCCTTCTCCGGCGTCTGGCCCTGACTCGAGACCTCCGTCACTTCGTCGTCGGCGATGTGGAGGCCGTGATCGTTTTCGTACACCGTGACCTCGGCGTCCTCGAGGGCGGGGTAGTCGGCGGGATCGACGTCTGCGTCCGAACTCATAGGGGTTGGTTGTTCGGGTCGGCTGAAATACCCTCCGACGCCGACGACGAACCGGTCGGTCGCCCGGCTGGCACGAACGAGACCTGTCGGCAGTAGAAAAAACCTTTAACGCCGTCGTCCCGTAGATCGATCAAATGGTACTCGACGATCTCGGGAGTTCGCTGCGGGATACCCTCGACAAACTCCGCGGGAAGTCGCGACTCAGCGAGGAGGACGTCGAGGAGATCGTCAAGGAGATCCAGCGATCGCTGCTCTCCGCCGACGTCGACGTCTCGCTCGTGATGGAGTTGTCGGACAGCATCAAAGAGCGCGCGCTCGAAGAGGAGCCCCCCGCCGGCACTCCCGCGCGCGATTTCGTCCTCCGAATCGTCTACGAGGAACTGGTCGGTCTCATCGGAGAATCGACTGAGTTGCCCCTCGAAGAGCAGACCATCCTCTTGGCGGGGCTGCAGGGATCCGGTAAAACGACCTCCGCCGCCAAGATGGCCTGGTGGTTCTCGACGAAGGGGTTACGACCCGCGGTCATCCAGACCGACACCTTCCGGCCCGGCGCCTACGATCAGGCAAAGGAGATGGCGAGCCGCGCCGAGGTCGACTTCTACGGCAACCCGGACAACGACGATCCGGTCGATATCGCACGCGAGGGGCTCGAGGAGACGAGCGAGGCGGACGTCCACATCGTGGACACCGCGGGTCGCCACGCGTTAGAGGACGACCTGATCGACGAGATCGAAGAGATCGAAGCCGTCGCCGATCCGGACACCTCGTTGCTCGTCCTCGACGCGGCGATCGGCCAGGGTGCAAAGGATCAGGCGAAGCAGTTCGACGAGTCCGTCGGCATCGACGGCGTCGTCATCACGAAACTCGACGGGACCGCAAAGGGTGGCGGTGCGCTGACGGCGGTCGATCAGACCGATTCCTCGATCGCCTTCCTCGGGACCGGCGAAGAGGTCCAGGACGTCGAGCGCTTCGAGCCCGACGGCTTCATCTCGCGGCTGCTCGGGATGGGCGACCTCGGTCAACTCGCAGAGCGCGTCGAGCGCGCGATGGCCCAGACCGACATCGAGGAGGACGACTGGGACCCGGAGGACATGCTGAAGGGGAACTTCACCCTGAACGACATGCAAAAGCAGATGGAGGCGATGAACAACATGGGTCCGCTCGATCAGGTCATGGATATGATCCCCGGTTTCGGCGGCGGGATCAAAGATCAGTTGCCCGACGACGCGATGGACGTCACGCAGGATCGGATGCAGACGTTCAGCGTCGTTATGGATTCGATGACGGACGCCGAAAAGGAGTATCCCAAAGCCGTCGGTGCGAGCCAGGTCGAACGCATCGCCCGCGGCTCCGGAACGAGCGAGGACGACGTCCGCGAACTGCTCCAGCAGTACAAGATGATGGAAAAGACGATCAAGCAGTTCCAGGGAATGGGCTCCGACCAGGAGATGCAGCGGATGATGAAACAGATGCAACAGCAAGGCGGTGGCGGCGGAATGGGCGGCATGGGACCGTTCTGATCGGGTCGGTATCGATTCCGTCCCTGACCGGAAGCCGCGTTCTCCGTTCGACGACCGTCCTGGCAGGGTGATAGTCGTCGCTTCGCGACTGGATACGTTGAAGTCCCTCGAGTCGCATCCTCGAGTCGAATGAACCGACGACGGTATCTGGCCGGCTGGGCCGCCGCGCTGGCGGCGTTCGCGGGTTGTCTCGACGGCGACGGGAACGGGGAGGCGAACGTCGACGATCGAACCGGCGAACGGGCGCTCAGCCGAGGGATCGGCCAGTTGAACGACGCAGCGATCGCGTTGCAGATCGAAGACGAACTGGCGGAGCCCGAGTCCGTCGACTTCGATCCCGACACGCCGCGGACGCACCTCTCGACTGCGCGCGATCACCTCGAAACCGCCGAAGCTGAACTCGAGGACGAACGAGCCGGCGATATCGACGAGCTTCGGCGCTACGCGACGGTGCTCGAGGCGGCAATCGACGTGGCCGGGACGGTCACCGACGAGGCGCTCTTCGAGGAAATCGAGCGCATCGAAACGGCACTCGCGGACGGCGGCGACGAGCACGACCGCGAGACCACAACCGAACTCCTCGACGATCGAATCGAAGCGCTCGAGACGGCCGGCGACCGTCTCACCGACGCGAAGGCGGCGATCGAAGCCATCGACGAGGGCCGATACGAGTCCCTCGAAACCGTCGATCTCACCGACGTCGAGTCGGGCGTCTCGACGCTCGAGGCGGTCGTTATCAGCCAGTCGGCGCTCGCCTCGGGCTACGACGCGACGCTCGAGGGAGACGACGACCTGGATCGAGGACGAGCGTACGCCGACGACGGCTCACACGGCGATGCCGAAGCCGCATTTCTCGACGCGAAAGCGTCGTTCGAAACCGCGACGGAAACGTTCGAAGGCGGCTCGGACGACGCGCCCGACGGGCTCGAGGGCTACTTCGAGACGGCGCTGTGTCGGAGCAACCACCTGACGGACGCCGCGGCGAACTTCGCGAACGCGTCGGCCGCCGCGGACGACGGCGATGTCGTCGCCGCCGGTCAGTACCGGGACGACGCCGAGGACGCCCTCGACGCCGCGGCGTCCTGTGGGGAGTAAGTCGAGATCGTAGGTCGTCGTTCTGGAGACGAACGCCGATTGCCGGTCTCGAGACGAGCGATAACGAGCAGTCTCGAGACGAACGCCGATGTGCGTTCTCGAGACGGTCAGTGATGATCGCGCGGGGAAGAGTCACCGCCACGATCCTGTACACCGTCCGCGACCATCCGTGCGACTCGCGCTCTCGCTCGTCGTTCGACCGAGCGCGCATCGAACACCTCTCGGGCGGTTTCGGCCGCCGCTGGATCGACCTCGAAGGAGAGCCGAGGGTACTCGACGTCCGTCAGCACGAGCGGCTCCGGCGGGGCGGGCTGGATTCCCTCGTGGCCGGGGAGCGACTCCGGGGCGAACACGCGGTCGATCTTTTCCGGTGGGGACTCCCCGGAGCCGACCGCGCTCGCGAGCGAGACGAGCCGACGGACGAGTTCGCGGGCGAAGCCGGACGCGGTCACGGTCACGACGAGAAAGTCGCCGTCCCGCCTCGACTCGAGCGTCGGTGAGCGCTCGGTGTTCCGATCGTCGGGCGTCAGGTTGTGGACGTCGTGAGGTCCCGACAGAGCCTCGCAGGCGGCGGCGAACCGATCGTCGTCGACCGCCGGCGCGTGGAGGTGATACGTGTACTCCCGTCGGCTCGCGTGGTGGGTCGCGTGAAAGTCGTCGGGGGCGCAGGCAGACGCCCACGAGCGGATAGAACCGGGGAGTTCGCCGTTCAGCGCTCGCGGCGTGAGCCACTCGGGCGACTCGAGTCCGATCGTCTGGGCGAGCGCGGAGACGCCGGCGTCGGTCCGTCCGGCGGCCGCGTATCCGTCGGGTTTTCTCGCGTCGGATCCGAGGACGCCGAGCGATCGGAGCGCGTCGAAAATCGCGTTCTCGACGGTTGGGACGTCGGGCTGGCGCTGATAGCCCGCGTATTCGGTGCCGTCGTAGGCGATCCGGAACGCTCGCATCGACATTCTCGAGGGGGGCCACCGTGTTAGTCCCGTCGACTGCCGTCGTCGAAGCGGCGAGTCCGCCCCGTCATACGGTCTATTGTAACGATTTACCGGCGCGTTCGACGACGACGACCGACACCGTCAACTCCCTGCACTCTCCGGGCCGGCGGCCTTCCCTCCGTAAAGTGGAGTTGCCCTACCCATGGACTCATCCAGCGGACGTGATGTAGAGTCACACGAACCCGTCCGGAACGTCGTTCTGGTCGTTCTCGACACCGCCCGTGCCTCGAGCGTCGATTTGAGCGCCACGACGGACCGACCGCGAACGCGTTCCGGACCACCCGAGGAGTTGCCGACGCCGACGCTGAACCGTCTCGCAGCGGACGGAACGGCGTTTGAGCACGCCGTCGCGACCGCGCCGTGGACGCTACCGTCGCACGCGTCGATGTTTACGGGACTGTACCCATCCGAGCACGGGACTCACGGCGACCACACGTACCTCGATCCGACGCTTCGGACGCTCCCGGAAGCGTTCTCCGATGCCGGGTTTCGAACGATCGGCGTCTCGAACAACACCTGGATCACCGAGGAGTTCGGCTTCGACCAGGGGTTCGACGACCTCCGGAAGGGGTGGCAGTACCTCCAGTCGGAGGCCGATATGGGGGCCGTCGTCCGCGGCGAGGATATCCGCGAGAAACTCGAGGCGACCCGGAACCGACTGTTCGACGGCAACCCGGTCGTTAACGCGGCTAACATCCTCTACAGCGAGGTGTTCAAGCCGTCGGGCGACGACGGGGCGGATCGGTCGACGTCCTGGATCGCGAACTGGCTGGAGAGTCGAAGGGGAGATCGACCCTTCTTCCTGTTCTGTAACTTCATCGAGCCTCACGTCGAGTACGATCCCCCTCGAGCGTACGCCGAGCGGTTCCTTCCCGACGGTGCGAGCTACGAGGAGGCGACGGCGATCCGACAGGACCCCCGTGCGTTCGACTGCGAGGACTACGAGATTACGGAACGGGAGTTCGACATGCTCAGGGGGCTCTACCGTGCCGAGCTCGCCTACGTCGATCGACAGGTCGGTCGCCTCCGAAACGCACTCGAGGACGCTGGCGAGTGGGACGACACCCTGTTCGTCGTCTGTGGCGACCACGGCGAACACATCGGTGAACACGGGTTTTTCGGTCACCAGTACAACCTCTACGACACGCTGATCCATGTCCCGCTCGTCCTCCACGGCGGCCCGTTTACGGACGGCGGTCGCCGGGACGATCTCGTCCAGCTGCTCGACCTCCCGGCGACGCTGCTCGAGACGGTCGACGTCGACGATCCCCAGCTCCGCGAACAGTGGTCGAGTCGGTCGATGCATCCGGCGGCTCGAGACCCGCCACGGGAGGCCGTGTTTGCCGAGTACGTCGCCCCGCAGCCGTCGATCGATCGACTCGAGGCACGCTTTGGCGAGGTGCCGGACCGCGTCCGCGAGTTCGACCGCCGGCTCCGGGCCGTCCGCACAGCCGAGTACAAGTACGTTCGCGGCGACGACGGGTTCGAGCGCCTCCACGACGTGGTGGACGATCCGTTCGAGCGAACCGATCTCGCCGCGAACGAGCCCGAACGGGTGCGGTCACTCCGAGGACGACTGGAGAACCGATTCGAGCCGCTCGAGTCGGCCGGGTCAAACGAGGCGATCGACATGCGCGACGGGACCAAAGAACGGCTCGCGGATCTCGGGTATCTGTGAACCGACGCGGGCGGCTCGCGTTCAGCGCGTCCGGCGGCGGGTTCCGATTTCAAGCGGAAAGCTGTACACGGACACCGGTTTCCGTGTTCGATCGAAACCGCCGGCCGTGTCCCCCGCACCGTCCGCCTCGACGGACTCGTTTCCGACTCAGGCTCGCTACGACAGCGAGGACGACGAACTGATCTTCACGGTCGACGCCTTCCCGGCCGATATCGACGACGTCGCGGTCGCGGTCGGCTCGAGGCGACTCCGAATTCGGATCGGTCCCGGGAGCGAAACCGGCGGTGTTCGGTACGAGCGAATCGTCACGTCACCGCCACGCCGAACCTTCACCGACGAACGCGAGGCCGTTTACAACAACGGCGTCCTGACCGTCACGGTCGGGGCCGCCGGTGGACGAGACCGATAGCGCCGACGCGGTT
The DNA here is from genome assembly GCF_003841485.1 of Natrarchaeobius halalkaliphilus. Lineage (NCBI taxonomy): Archaea > Methanobacteriati > Methanobacteriota > Halobacteria > Halobacteriales > Natrialbaceae > Natrarchaeobius > Natrarchaeobius halalkaliphilus. The sequence goes on from NZ_REFY01000001.1 coordinate 304,940, forward strand.
TCGACGGACGCGCTCGCCTGCAGCACGCTTTTGCATACCGGTCCGATACGGACGCTATCGTTGCTCTGAGATGGCCGATCTCGACTCCACGATCGCTCGTCGCGATAGCCGACGTCAGGACGGATTCGTGCCGTTTTTTCGACGGTACACGAAAACCTGGGTCCACGCCGTCGCGACTGCCGGACTGACGGCGTTCGGAACGTTGACGTTCGTCCACCGCTGGTTCGTCGCCCTCGCGCTCGCCTCGTACGTCGTCCCGCCGGCGGTACTCTACGTCCAGCAATCCGGCGACGACGTCGGGAAGGTATCGGACGACACCGCCGAGACTGCCACGGCGGCAAACGAACGCGAGATAAGCGCCGACGAGTCCGAATCCGACACTCACGACACACGGGACGACGAAACCGACTCCCAGGACGACGAACCAAAGGAAACGGACGGCCCGTCCGTTCGCTGGCGGTCGGTCGATTTCGACGCGGACGCGACGCTGTTCGACGTCGTCATCACCGAACGCGACGTCGCGTACGCCGTCGGAGCGGGCGGGATCGTCGGTACCGATGGCGGGACGGAGTCGTGGTCCATCCTTCTCGAGGACGGCCCGAGCGCGAGTGCGAACGACCTGTGGGGCGCGGACGCGACCGACGACGGCGATGCGGTCTGGGTCGCCGGAAACAGCGGCGCAGTCGGTCGTCTCGACGTCGGTTCGGGTCGTCACACCGACTACACGGCACCGCGAGAGATCACGGATAACATACTCGGAGTCGCCGCCGGCGGCTCCGCCGGCGAGGAAACCGTCCTGCTCATAACCGGATCCGGTGCGGTTATCCGCGGCCGATATCGCGACGGCGGGCCCGAGTGGAACGAGCCGCTGAAACCCGGCGGTGGCTCGAGTCTGAGCGCGGTCGTCCTCGTGGACGGATCGACCGGCTATTGTTGTGACACCAACGACGGCGTCTTCGCGACCGACGACGGCGGGGAGTCGTTCACTCGGATCGGCCCCGCGGGGGCGGACGGGACGCTCGAGGGCGTCGCCGCTGATGACCGTCTCGAGCCGATGGTCTGTGCCGACGACGGCGTCGTCCGCCGCTTCGACGGTTCGACGTGGACTCCGGAACGCGTCGTCGATGGTTCGCTTTCCGGGATCGATCACCGGAACGGACGAACGGTCGCCTGTGACACGGACGGGGGGATCCACGAGCGGCGTTCCGATGAGCGCTCGAAACCGCCGTCCTGGGAGCACTTCGACACCGACGCGGCCGCGGTTCTGGCCGTCTCGATCGGTCCCGAGCGATCGGTCGCCGTCGGAGAGGGCGGAACCGTGCTCCGTCGAACCGACTCTCGAGCGTAGCACCACACGTGATCTGCGAACGTCGTCTGCGAAGGGACACGCGCGAAGACGCACGGTTCCCGGCGAACCGATGACCGACACGAACCTCCTCCGCGAGTAGCGGCGGGAACGTCTCGAGAGACGGACCGGTCCCTCGGTGGGCGTAACGACTTAGTTGCCGTGTTTCGATGTCGCAACTATGGTCTCCCGCAGAACGATGCTCGCGATTTCCGGTCTCGGAATCGTCGCGACGTCGGGCTGTCTCGGTGAGGACGGCGGCGATGGGGAAAGTGGGTCCGACGTGGCGGCCAGAAATCCCGAGGCACCGCTCGTGACGACGACGGACGACGGAAACGACGAACTCGTCCTCGCGACGTACGGTGACGTCGTCGAGGTCTCTACCGTCGACTACAACGATCAGCAGGGCCGTTACTACGTCCCGATCGGGTTGACCGAGGAGGCGACCGACTCCTTCGTCGACGACCTCGAGTCGATCGGAGCGTTCGACGCGCCGTCGGAACGGGAGCTTGCGATTCACGCAGCCGACGAGGTCGTCGATACGCCGGTGATCGGACGGTCACTCGCGGATGCGATGCAGGCGGGCGAGTGGGACGGCTCCCTCCAGATCGGTTCGGCGGACGAAGGGACGCTGCTTGATCTGCGCTCAGAGCTCGACATCGAGTAGATCGCCACGTAGCAGCAAATCGCCTCGCACCGCCTGTGAATCGCCGTCGCGATTGCCGAGTGCTCGAGCGGCCGTTACGTTTCGTCTCCCGTCCGTCTCGCCGGCGGCGTTTTCGAGAGAAACCGTCCGAGCAGGTCGCGGTTGTTGGCGCTCCACTCGTAACCCCGTTCGCGAAGCCGTTCGTAGTCCTCGAAGTTCCGAAGGAATTCGACGACGTCCGTGACCGGACCGGCGAGACCGGAGTGGACGAGCGCCGCTTCGATGGACGCGCCACACGAGTGGACCTCACCGTCCGCGAGGAAGTGCGAACAGGAGTCGTACTCGTCGGGCAACCGCTCGCGCAACCCGGGCGTGAGATCGCTGAATCCGACGATCCGGATCTCGCTTCGGTCGTCGAAGTACTCGGCCCACCAGGTACAGAAGCCGCAGTCGTCGTCGAAGACGAGCGTCGCATCGGCCATACCGAACACACGTGCTCGCGGTACAAACGCTTGACTCCGAGGGCTCGAGTGAGCGCCTCGTCGCCCGCCAGAACATTATTGATCGCGGTGGCCAATACGGGAGCATGACCAGTGCGGCCCGGTCGCTCTCGGAACCGGAGGTGCTGGCCCACGCCAAACGGCGGCTGTTTCCGCCGGATGGAACCGAGACGGATACCGAACAATCCTCGTACGTGGTCGCGGACACGCAGTTCGCCAAGGAAGAGTGGCTTCCCGGCAGCCCCGTCGATCCCGATATTCGGGCCCGCCTCGCGCCGTTCAACCACGTCAGGATCGGTGGAGGATATCCCGACCTCGTCGGCGTGGCACGTCTCGAGTCGGATCTGCTCGCCGTCGAACGCCTCGGTGAGGAACCTCCGTTGATCGCGATCGAAGCGAAGGGGTACGCAAGCGGCGGCGTCGACACCCGCCGCGGGATCGTCCAGGCCTACGACCGGCTTCACGAGGCGAACGCGGCCTACGTCGCCGCGCCAGCGGACGCCGTTTCCGGCACGGATCGAACGCTCGCTCGAGAGCTGAACGTCGGCGTTCTCGGGGTCGAGCCGACCGGTGAAGTCGAGGTTCTCGACGTTCCGCGGGTGGTCGGCAACCGTACCACGTCGGAGGCGGCGGCGCTTCGCTTCCAGGCCGGTTCCCAGGGAGTCGCGAACGCCTCGTTCGGGCTCAACCACCCGAAGAACTACCTCGGCTATCCGCTGGCTCACGACGCCGACGGCGACACGGCGACGCTACTCACTGAACACCGGGTCGTCAGCGCGGTCGACGACGCCAGACGCGGAGCCGCCTTTCTCGGATTGATCGAGGACGGTCCGTTCGTCGAACTCACGCCGCTCGGCCGAGAGGTCGTTCGCTTCGGGAACGCCCGCTGTGGCTCCGCCGAGGCGGCGCTCTCGCAGTTCTCGGAGTGGTATCAGTCGCGGAGACGGTTCGTCGATCTGGCTCCGGCGTGGGGTCAACTCGCCCGGCGCGTGCTCTTTTCGTATCCCGCGACGGAGTTGCTCGTCACGGAAATCCAGACCATGCACGACGACTGGCAACCCGAGCCCTCGCTCGTGGAGCTGGTCGAGCACGCACACGAGTTACATCCGACGTTCACCGTGGAGTTGTTCATCCGCAGCGACGAGACCGTTCGCCGCCGCGTCCTCACCGACGACGGCTCGCTTCGTCAGTCGGCGCTCGAGGACGGCTCGGTCTATCACTCGCCGACAGTCTTTCAGCTCAAAGCGATGCTGTACCACGCCGGAATCCTCACCGAGCGAGGACGCGAGCCGCATCGACTCGAGCCGACGGAAGACGTGTGGGCGCTCCGCCAGCCGGTTTGAGACGGCATCAATCGGTTTCAACTGAATCAGTCGGGACGATCGGCCGCGGGCAACTCGAGTTCCTCGCCGTCAACGAAGACGCGCGGATCGCGGATGATTCCGTCGAGATGCAGGGGGGCCTCCGTCTCGCCGCCGATACCGGCGTTGTCCCCGATCGCGATGTGGACCGTTCCGGCGGCCTTCTCATCGAGGAGGACCGAGCCGACGAGATCGGTGACGCCGACGTTCGTCCCGATGCCGAGTTCCGCGAGGTTGTAGGCCGCATCGTCGACGTCCGCCGCAGCGGCCTCGACCTGCTCGCGGATCTCGTCGTCCGAAATCTCGGTTACCAGACCATCCTCGACGACGAACTCGAGGGTTTCGTTCTCCAAGAGACCGTGGGGTCGCATCGTCCCGTCGACGACGTACCGCCCGTCCGCGGATTCGGGACTGACGAACACCTCGCCCGCCGGGAGGTTCGAGAACGAACCCGACTCGCTCACGTCGCCGGTGTCGTCGAACCACTCGCGGTTACCGATCTCGAACGTGATGTCGGTGCCGCGGTCCGTGGTAACCCGAACCTCGTCGGCTCCGGCGACGCACTCGAGCGTTCGCTCGCACTCCGCGAGGATCCGATCGTAGTCCGCATCGAGTCCGGTGACGAACACCGACTCGGTGATGCCGGGAAGCGTCGCGCCGCGGCTACCGCCGTCCGTCGCGTCAGAACGGGCGCGAGTGTGACTCAGGCTCTTCGTCGTGGGCGCGAGAAAGGCGTCCGAACCGGCGAGAGCGGCTGCGACCGGGGCGGGTGGTTCGCCGCCGTGTTGCTCTCCGGGCGGGTATTTGACGAGAGTCGCGTCGTCGGTGATCTCGCTCGCGACGGCGTACAACGCCTCTCCGATCGACTCGCGCTCGTCGTCCGTGACGACGACGCAGGATTCGTCGGTCTCGAGAGCCAGACACTGCTCGACGGCCGTCTCGGCGGCAGAACGCAGTTCGGACATACGTGTGCCTGCGTCCGTTCGAACGAAAGGTCTTGTCCTCGAAACCGGGAGCCGTCGCGATCACCGACGCTCGAGGACGTCGATGCCGACGAGCGAGTCGCCGGTCAGCGCGCGAACGTAGGCACCACCCGCGACCGAGACGTGCGAGAAGTCCTTCTCCTCGAGATCGTACATTCCGATCGCGCGGGAGGTGTCACCGCCACCGACGACGGAGAAGCAATCGGTTTCAGCGATGGCCGATAGCACCGACACGGTGCCATCGGCAAAGCGTTCGTCCTCGAAGACGCCGAGTGCGCCTTTGACGAAGACTGCGTCGGACTCGCGAACGAGATCGGCGTAGCGCCGTGCGGTCTCGGAACCGACGTCGAGATAGGAGGTCTCTTTCTCGATGTTCTCGACGGCAGCTTCGGTGCGCTCGCCCGCGTCGCTCTCGGCGGCGAGATCGCTCGCGAGCAGGAGTCGATCGCCGTACTCCGAGCGGACGCGCTCGATGGTCTCGCGATGGTCCGCCCACTGATGGTCGAAGAACTCGGTGCCGTCGACGTCGTAACCGACGTCGTGGCCGTCAGCACGCAAAAAGAGTTCACCGACGATACCGCCGAGACAGAACCGATCCACGGTGTCGTCGACCTGCTCGATGACCGGGATGAGGTCCTCGGCTTTCGTTCCGCCGAGTACCATGGTGACGGTGCCGTCGAACTCCCGGTCTCGAATCGCGGAGTTGGCGGTGTACTCCGTTTCCATCACGCGACCCGCGTGGGCGTCCATGACGAGCGGAAAGCCGACGAGTGAAGCGTGTGATCGGTGGGCCGCCGAATAGGCGTCGTTGACGTAGGCGTCGAACTCGGGCGCGAGCGTCCGGACGAGCTCCGTTTCGGCTTTGACCGCTGGCTCCTCTTCGGGCAGTTCCCCCTCGCACATTCGGCTGTTCTCGAGGAGGAGAACGTCGCCCGGTTCGAGGTCACGAATCGCCTCGAGGGCCTCCTCACCGAAGGTGTCGGAAACGAAGGCGACCTCGCGGTCGAGGTGCGCCGAGAGCACGTCGGCGTGGCTCTCGAGCGAGACGAACGTATCCCGCCCCGGCCGGCCCTGGTGGGCGAGCAGGGCGAGGGCGTGGCCGTCTTCGAGCAGCTCCGAGATCGTCTCCGCGTGGCGGGCGAACCGGCGGTTGTCCTGTGCGGTTCCGTCCTCGATGGGTGCGTTGACGTCGATGCGAACGAGCAGCCGCTGGGCCGGCTCGAGGTCGTCGATAGTGGTGAACGTGGGCATGCGTAACTGGTGTCGTCGAATGTGCTTAAAGCTGTGAACCGTCTCGGGAAATCCGGTCGATCGTTCTGTGAAAATCGAGTCAGGGTGCGACCGCTCCCTCGGCGTCGACGCTGTCGGCTTCGGCGGCGACGTAGGTAGCCAGATCGAGCATCCGATTGGAGAAGCCGAACTCGTTGTCGTACCAGGTGAGGACTTTGACGAGACCGTCCTCAAGGACCATCGAGGACTCGAGGTCGACGTAGGACGAAAACGGCAGGCCGACGATATCGCGGGAGACGATCTCGTCGTCGGTGTAGCCGAGCACGCCGGCGAGTTCGTCGTCGGCCGCTTCGCGGATGGCCTCGGCAAGTTCGTCTTCGGTCACGTCGGCCTCGAGGTCGACGGTGAGGTCCGTAATCGAGCCGTTGGGAACGGGAACGCGGATCGCCATCCCGTCGAGTTTACCCTCGAGCTGGGGGAGGACTTCGGTGGTGGCGATCGCAGCACCGGTCGACGTCGGGATGATGTTCTCCGCGGCGGCGCGACCGCGACGACGTTTGGCCAGTGGGCCGTCGACGAGGCTTTGCGTGCCGGTGTAGGCGTGAACCGTCGTGAGCAGCCCGGACTCGATGCCGAACTCGTCGTCCAGGACTTTGACGACCGGCGCGACGGAGTTCGTCGTACAGGACGCATTCGAGACGACGTCGGCACCGTCGTACTCGTCGTGATTGACACCGTAAACGATCGTCTGGACTTCCTTTTCCCCTTTCGGCGGAGCGGAGATGAGAACCTTGTCCGCACCGGCCTCGAGGTGCTGGGCGGCGTCATCGTGCGTCCGAAAGAGACCGGTTGCCTCGAACGCGACGTCGACCTCGAGGTCGTCCCAGGGCAACGCGGCCGGGTCGCGCTCGGAGAGTAACTGGATCTCTCGACCCTGGACGGAGAGGGCGTCGCCGTCGCGCGAAACGTCTTCGAGTCGGCCGTGGACCGAGTCGTACCGAAGGAGATACTCCATGTCGTCGTTGTCCATGACATCGTTGATCGCGACGACCTCGACGTCGTCGTAGGAGAGAGACGCACGCAAAACGTTCCGACCGATCCGTCCGAAGCCGTTGAGCCCGATTCGCAGTGGCTCGCTGGATCCGTTATCACCGCTGTATGAATGTTCACTCATATTTGAGTTGTATGATGTCCACCGTTAAAATGGTTGTCCCATTCGACCCGAGCGGTGATACGGTACTCCGTCGTCATCTAGGGCGTAAACGACTGCGGCCCTAGCCAGCTTATCACACATTCATTATATGTGTGATATCAGTCAGGTATCCATAATTGGCGCTCACATCATGCGTTTTTCTCTATATAACTCAATTTCGAGTTAACATCTGTAATATTTTTGCGAAACGGTTATGAGTATCGACGGTGGAGAGTGAATCGTATGTTACGGGTCGGAGTCAACGGATACGGAACCATCGGCAAACGAGTGGCCGATGCGATCCGTGCACAGCCAGATATGGTCGTCTGTGGCGTCGCAAAACGAAGCCCGGACTACGTCGCCGTGGGCGCGGCCGAAGAGAGCTATCCCGTCTACGCCGTCGACGGCGAGCGCACCGAGGAGTTTCGCTCGATCGGAATCGATCTCGCGGGAACCGTCGACGAACTCGTCGACGAAAGCGACGTGATGGTCGATGCGACCCCGTCCGGAGTCGGCGCGGACAACCGATCGCTCTACGAACGCCACGATACTCCTGCACTCTTTCAGGGCGGCGAAGACGCGACGGTTGCCGAAGTGAGTTTCAACGCCCGGGTGAACTACGAGGAGGCGACCGGCGCGGACTACGCGCGCGTCGTCTCCTGTAATACGACCGGCCTCTCCCGGTTCGTTGCCCCGATCGAAGAGAACTACGGCATCGAAAAGGCTCGAGCGACGCTGATCCGGCGCGGCGGCGACCCCGACCAGACGGGACGCGGTCCGATCAACGACGCGGTCCCCGACCCCGTCTCGATCCCCTCACACCACGGCCCCGACGTCCAGACGATCTTTCCGGACCTCGATATCGACACCATCGGGCTGAAAGTCCCGACCACGATGATGCACGTCCACGCGGTCAACGTGACGCTCGAGGAGGCCCCCGACGACGTCTCCGAGATCCGCGATCGACTCCGGGCCGAGGACCGACTCGTGTTGATTCCCGAGTACGCCGGCATCGACGGTGCCGGTACGCTCAAGGACTTCGCGCTCGACGCCGGACGTCCCCGTGGCGACATCTGGGAGAACTGCATCTGGGAGGAATCGCTCACGCTCGAGGGATCGGACCTCTATTGCATGCAGGCGATCCACCAGGAGTCCGACGTCGTTCCCGAAAACGTCGACGCGCTCCGCGCGCTCTCGGGACATCTCTCGGGTCCGGAGAGCAGATCGCTCACGAACGAGACGCTGGGAATCGGCCTCGGCCGCCTCGACGGACGAGAGGATCTGACGCTCGACAGACAGACCGCGGATTAGCCCGGTCGAGACGATCGGGATACAACTCGATTTCGACTCCGACTCGGGGAAAGTTTTTGCACCTCCCCTTCTTACCAACTCTCATGCGTCGAGATGACCGCGACGAACCCTTTGACGATCTCTTTCGCGAAATAGAGCGAATGATGAACGAAATGATGAACGGAGCCGATGCGAACGTCGACTTCAACTCCTCGAGTAACGTCGAGAGTGGCTTCGGAATGGACACGCACATCGATATCCACGAAACTGAGGGAGAGATTCGCGTCGTCGCTGATCTTCCCGGCGTCGCAAAAGAACACATCGACCTCGAGTGCGACGGCAAGACACTGACGATTTCGGCCGGAAGCGAGCATCACCAGTACGACGAACGCCTCTCGCTGCCCCAGCGAGTGAACGAGCATACCGCCTCAGCGACGTACAACAACGGCGTCCTCGAGGTCGTCTTCGAACCGGCCGAAAAATCCTCGGATATCAGTCTCGAGTAATCCGGGCGTCGCGGTCGCGGTCGTTTTCCGTCCGATCCGTCTCTGGGGCCATCGTCGACCGAATCGCAGCCGCCAGCCGGTCGTAAAACTCCGGTTCGTACTTCGTCTCCTCGTCGATCGTCGGCCGGGCGTTCGTCTCGTTGACGACGAGGCGACCGTCCGCCTCGAGCAGGTCGACGCCGAGTAACGGAATCTCGAGTTCGGCGGCGACCGCTTCCGCCAGTTCGCGATGAGAGGCGGGGAGGGAGACGCCGGTCGCCTCCGCGCCTCGATGGACGTTGTGTTTCCAGTGGCCGTCCGTGATGGCGTCGTCGGGAAGCCGACGTTCCACCGCGCCGACGTACTCGCCCTCGAGAACCATCACCCGGTAATCGGCGGCGTGTGGCAGGTACTCCTGGACGAGAAACGACCGGTCGCCGGTCGCGCGATAGTCGTGGACCAGCGAGAGGTAGTCACAGATCCCCAGAAACGAATCGAGGTCGTGAGCCTTCGCGACGCCCACGCCGCGAGTCGTCGAGTTCGGTTTGACGACGACCGGCGGTTCGAAGCGATCGAAGACGGTCGCCAACTCCCCTTCGTCGACGTCGTTCGAGACGTACACCGATTTCGGCACCGGGAGGTCGGCCCGCTCGAGTCGCGCCAGCACCTCGGCTTTGTTGCGCGAGGTCAACACCGCCTCGTGATCGTTGAGCCACGGAATCTCGAGGAGTGCATCGGCAACCCCGCCCTCCATGAGTCGCCCGGGATAGACGAAGCCCGCGTCGTACTCGTCGGGAGACCACGGCGGATCGGTCAGATCAACCACGCGCTCGCTCGTGGGCACGTGGTGAACTCGAACGCCGCACTCGGCCAGTGGCTCCCGCATCCGCCGGAACGTCTGCGTCGCGTTGGCGACCGCGAGATCGATCATGCTCGTGAATCGGTGATAGAGCGGTAAAAAGGTGCTCGAGACGACGGTCAACGGGGAAGACCTCGGTCCCGAACGACAGCGGAAAATCGCGTTACGCGATTAGTTCTTCTTCGCCCTTCTCGACGACGATTCGACACGGCGGCGTGATCTTGTTGTACGCACGACGGAACGCCTCCTTGGCGAATTCGGCGTCGTCGACGTCACACCAGATGGTAAAGATGCGGTCGCCCCGGTCGATTCGCGCCGCGGTACCGACGATTTTACCGAACGACTGGCGCATTCCGTCGGAAACACGGTCCGCTCCCGCACCGGTCGCCTGTTTGTTCTCCCGGATAACGTGGTGGGGGAACTTGCGAAGGATCATCTTGTAGTTGCCCTCGCCTGCGTTTTTCAGCATGTAGCGGTTGGCCGAAAGGCGCGAGGCCTCGAGGCTTCCGTGGCGGATCTGGACCTCCTCTTCGGTGACGAGGCTGATCTGGACCGGATAATCGTCTGCGTCGGCGGTGATGTCGCCCATCTTGTGCTGTGCGATCTTCGAACCAGGGATGCCGGTGATATACTCCCGGCGCGTATAGGCCGGTTTCGTGATCTCCCGGTACATCGAGGCGGGTTTATCGGACATGGTTGTGATTACTTAGGAAAACGGAAGCCTACCGAGCGGATAAAGCCTTCGAACCGCGAATTCGCTCGAGGGGGACAACGATCGCCGATAAACCGTTACGGCAATCCGTACAAACCGGTGCAGCCGCTACGATATCGGAATACGGAGTCCTCATACGGATTACTGTAAATCATTGCCGGCGCACCCGCGACCCGGGCGGCGGGTGCGCCGGTAAATCGTTACAGTAATCCGTATCACTCGACCGCGGGAATCGTCACGTACTCGTCGCCGCGTTTCTCGACGAGTGCGTCGCTCGAGAGCGTATCGAGAACGCTCAGGATCGACATTTTGTTCATCGCAAGCGTCCGGTTCAGATCGGTCAGCGTAGCGCCGCTTGTCGCGTCGAGGTAGAGATACACGAGCTTTCCCTGGGGGGAGTCGAGCTCGGTCGGGATTACGGTGGATCGGTCGGTCGTGAGTTGCTGTTCCATCGTCCTACCGAGAGCGTCAACGACGTTCGATATAAGAGTATGGTGTATTGAGTAAATATCATCTAATGAGCTAGTGTGTGATTATATGTATTGGTGTGTGTTTACGTGAGACCGGCTCGGCCGGCCGGCGAACGAACCGGAGACTGCGCGTCACGGGCCCGCTCGAGTTCGCCTCCTGCGGAGCGGGGCGACGGCGAAAAGTCGCGGAATCGGCGGCGCGTTTAATAGCGCTCCACCGATAGCATCGTGCATGATTCGGAGTTTCAGGATCGGGTCGCTGTTCGGGATACCGATCAAGCTCGATCTCACGTTCTTGCTCGTACTTCCACTGTTTGCGTACCTCATCGGGTTACAGCTCGGCCCCGTTATCGAGATCCTCAACGCGAGTATGGGCGCGGGCATCGACGCCGATTCGCTTACAGCCGAGTGGTGGCTGCCGTACGCCGTCGGACTCGTTGCGGCGATCGGGCTGTTCGTCGGCGTCGTCCTCCACGAGCTCGGCCACTCGCTGACCGCACAGCGATACGGCTTTCCCATCGACTCGATCACGCTCTGGCTGTTCGGCGGCGTCGCCGCGCTTTCGGAGATGCCCGAGGACTGGCGACAGGAGTTTACGATCGCCATCGCCGGCCCGATCGTCTCGATACTGGTCGGGGTCGTGTCCTACGCGCTCTTTCTCGTTACCCCAGTGGGCTTCGACGGTGCCAGATTCGTCCTCGCGTACCTGGCGATCCTGAACGTTGCACTCGCCGGATTCAACATGCTCCCGGCGTTTCCGATGGACGGGGGACGCGTCCTTCGGGCGTTTCTCGCGCGCTCGAAGCCGTACGCCAAAGCCACCCAGCAGGCCGCAGGCGTCGGCAAGTTCCTGGCGATTCTCATGGGACTGTTCGGATTGCTTGTCTCGTTCAACATCATCCTCATCGGCGTCGCGTTCTTCGTGTATATCGCCGCCTCGAGCGAGGCCCAGCAGGTGACGATGAAAGCGGCTTTTCAGGACGTCACGGTCTCGAATATCATGACGCCAGTGAGCGACCTTCACACGGTCGAGCCCGACACCACGATCGCAGACCTGCTCCAGCGGATGTTCAGTGAACGTCACACTGGCTATCCGGTCGTCGAGACGAGCGCCACCGACGAGGAGCGATTGATCGGCCTCGTAACGCTGTCCGACGCTCGAACGATCGATCCGGTCGAGCGGGATGCCTACACCGTCGAGGACGTCATGACGACGGACCTGAAGACGATTTCGCCGGAGTCAGATGCGATGACGGCGATCGAACGCATGCGCGAGAACAACATCGGCCGTCTGCTGGTGGTCGAGGGACCGAACCATCGTTCGACGGAGTACGCCTCCGACCCGGGACAACACGGTAGGGGTGACGGCGATCTCGTCGGGCTTATCTCCCGAACGGATCTGATGACTGCCTTCGATATCGTTCAAAAGAGCGGTGCGGTAACGCCGGCAGCACACCCACGAACCGCGGACTGAGCCCCGGGTTCTTCGCTACGCTTTCGATCGCGTTTTCGGCGGATCGGGGCCGACACACCCGACGAGGCCGGCTCGAGGTTCCGCGATCAACATTCTTAACCGCGGTGGAGGCCGATGATTTGGCGATGCCACCGGCCATCGAGACCGTCGATCTCGTCAAGAACTACGGCGAGTTACGGGCTATCCGTGAGCTGTCGTTGACCGTCGAAGAGGGGGAGTTTTTCGGGTTGCTCGGTCCCAACGGTGCGGGGAAAACGACGTTCATCAACACGCTGGTCGGCCTCGTTCGAAAAAGCGGCGGTGAGGCTCGCGTCTTCGGTCACGATGTCGAGGACGACTATCAGCACGCCAGAAACGCGATCGGACTCGCCCCCCAGGAGTTCAACGTCGACCGCTTTTTTCCCATCAGAGAGGTGGTGATGCACAAAGCGGGTTATCACGGCGTTCCCGAGGAGGAAGCCGCAGAACGCGCCGAGGACGTGTTGAAGCGGGTCGGAATCTACGACAAGCGACACGAACGCTTCGACTGGCTCTCCGGCGGCATGAAGCGTCGGCTCTTGCTCGCGCGAGCGCTCGTCACCGACCCCGATCTGCTCATCCTCGACGAACCGACCGCCGGGGTCGACGTTCAGCTCCGGCACGACCTCTGGGAACTCGTCACCGAACTCAACGAAGAGGGGACGACGGTCCTTCTGACGACCCACTACATCGAGGAGGCGGAACGGCTCTGCGATCGCGTCGCGATCATGAACGAAGGCCGAAAGGTGACCGTCGCAACGCCGGACGACCTGAAGACCCGCGGAACCGACACGATCTCGGTTCGCCTCGAGTCCCCGCCGACGCGAACACCCGAGGTCGGATCGTACTCCCACGGGACGACGATGTCCGGCGATCGGATCGACGTTCGCGTCGACGACGGCGGCGCAACCGCCCCGAAGCTGCTCAACGATCTCGAAGCGGCCGGCCACGAAATCGTCGATCTCGAGATCGCTCGAACCTCGCTCGAGGATATTTTCGTCGATCTGACGGAACGCGAGGACCGCTCCGTAACCCGGTCGGACGCGGAGACCGGGAAGAAAGCGGCGTCCGAAACCGGTGAGGGGACCGATGAAAGCGGAGAGACGGACGGGCGATCGCGCACTCAGGAGACGGAAGAGCGAGAGGGGATCGCCTGATGCTGTCCGTTGGGTTCCGGACGCTCTTTCGACGTGAACTCCTGCGATTCATCCGCCGGCCCAAGAACACGTTCATGCCGCCGGCGATCACGAACGTGCTTTACTTCGCAGTCTTCGGGGTTATCCTCGGCGGTCGAATCGACGAACCGGTCGCGGGGATCGGCTACATTCTCTTTTTGATTCCGGGACTGATCGTCCTCGGAACGATCTCGAACGCCTTCGAGAACGCCTCGTTTTCGATCTTCCACGGTCGGTGGAACGAGTACATTCACGAAACGCTGACGTCGCCGCTTTCGTACGCCGAGATGGTTACGGCGTACGTCGCCGCCAGCGCCGTTCGCGGCCTGATCGTCGGCCTCATTATCGCCCTGATCGGCCGGCTTTTCGTCCCGATCAGCGTAGAGAACGGGCTCTTTCTCGTCGCGACGATGGTCGTCGTCGCCGCGCTGTTTGCGGGACTCGGGATTATCGGCGGCCTGGTCGCTCGAGACTTCGACGATCTCACCGTGATGAACCAGTTCATCCTTCGCCCGCTGGTCTTCTTCGGGGCGGTCTTTTACTCGCTGACGATGCTCGAGCCCGCCTGGCAGTACGTTTCGCTGTTGAATCCGATGGTGTACATGGTCGACAGCGTCCGGTACGGACTGCTCGGATACTCGGATATGCTCGAGATCGCGCCGGCCGCGTACGCCGATATCGCACCCTTGCTCTCGCTTTCCGTCCTCGCCCTGTTGACGGCCGTCGTGTTGACGCTCGACGTCTACCTGTTCAAGATCGGCTACGGGCTGACGGATTGAGTCGGTTCAGTTGTAGTACGTCAGCTCTACGGGGATATGAATCGACATCTATCGAACGAACGCTTCCAAATTGCTCGAAAGGAAATATTAATACGCCGATCGCCACCACGTTTAACGGAAATGAAGCACTGGTGATTCACGTGGATAACGATCCCCGCGAACGAGACGGCGGGCTCGAATCGACCCTTCCATCGAACCGCGATCCGGATCGATTCCGACACCTGATCGAACACATTCAGGACGCCGTCGTCGAGTTCGAACTCGTCGACGGTGAGCCGATCGTGGGCGGCGTCAATCCGGCATTCGTCGACGTGTTCGGCTACGAGGCGGCCGAACTGATCGGCTCATCACTCAACCGGTACATCGTTCCGAAGTGGCTCGAGGACGAGGCGACGACGCTCGACGATCGAACGACGGCCGGAAAAGTGAACTATCGCCACGTTCGCCGAGAAACCGCCGACGGCCTTCGCGAGTTCCTCTACCGCGGCGTTCCTGTCGACACGAACGATGGAACGGATCGCGGATTCGCCGTCTACACCGATCTGACGGAGGATCGCCGCAATAGGAGCCGAATAGACGTTCTCAACCGGGTGCTTCGGCACAATCTCCGTAACAAGGTCACTCTCGTCGCCGGTAGCCTCGAGGAACTACTCGACGAGCACGACTCGTCGTCGGTCGACTCGACCGATCAGCAATTGTACGAAAACGCCTGCGAAGGTATCGAGGAGCTTCGGACGCTGTCTCGAGAGGCGGGCGAGCTCTATCGAATCGTCGAAATGCCGGCGCTCTCCGATTCTTGCGTCGACTGCGTCCCACTGGCGCGGACGGTTGCGGATCGATTCGAATCGAGCCATCCGGCAGCGTCGATTGCACTCGATCTCCCGGAAACTCTTCCCGTCGGGGCGACCGAGCGACTCGAGGTTGCGATTACGAGCCTGGTGCAAAACGCTATCGAGCATAATCCGGCGGACGAACCGCAGGTCTGGATCGACGGAGGGATGGATGGTACCGAGTGGTGTTACCTCGCTGTCGACGATGACGGTCCGGGTATTCCACCGGTCGAACGGGACGTGATCACCGGCGACGCCGAGATTACCGAGACAACCCACGGAAGCGGCCTCGGGCTCTGGCTCGTCAAATGGAGCGTCGAGACGTTCGGCGGCGAACTCTCGTTCGTTCGAAGTCGCGCCGGAGGGAGTCGCGTCCAGTTGCGACTCCGACACTGTCGCGACGACGACCGGAGCCACTGACTCCGGACGGCCGATGTCGATGACGCTGGATCGCCGAAATTCCCGCACGTTCGCTCGAGTATGGGATGGGAAAACGATTCACAGCTCGCTACGCGGCCGGCAGCGTCAACGAAACGGTCGTGCCTTCTCCCGGTTCGGATTCGACCCAGATCTCGCCGTCGTGGCGTTCGACGATCCGCTCACAGAGCGCGAGTCCGATCCCGGTCCCGGTGTGGTCCTCGGCGGCGTGTAATCGCTCGAAGACCTCGAAGATTCGATCCTGGTCGTCTTCGTCGATCCCGACGCCCTCGTCGCTGACGGACAGTATCCACTCCGCACCGTTTCGCTCCGCGGAGACGTGGACTCGAGGCGTCTCGTCGCCGCTGTACTCGATCGCGTTGGAGACGAGGTTCTGGAACACCTGGTGTAACTGTCGCGGGTCCCCCTCGACGCGCGGCAGCGACTCCGTCGTGATCTCCGCGTCGTGGTCCTCGATTTTCAGCCGAAGATCTTCCCGCACGTCATCGAGGAGCTGTTCGGTATCGACCGGTTCGAGCGATCCGCCCTGCGTTTCGACTCGGGAGTACTCGAGCAATCCATCGATCATCGACCGCATTCGGTCGGCACCGTCGACGGCGAACGCGAGAAACTCTTCGCCGTCCTCGTCGAGCTCGTCGCCGTAACGCCGCTCGATCAGTCGCAGGTAACTCGAGACCATCCGCAGGGGTTCCTGCAAATCGTGTGACGCCGCGTAGGCGAACTGTTCGAGGCGTTCGTTCGACTCCGTGAGATCGGAGACCAGGCGCTCGAGTTCGTCCTGATATCGCTTTCGTTCGATCGCCTCCGCAAGGATGTTGGCGATGCTCTGGACGAAGTTTACGTCCTCGTCAGCGAACGTCCGGCTGGCGGTGTCGTGAGTTCCCAGGATACCCCACGGCTCGTCGGCCGGGCCGATGATCGTGCTAATTCCGCTGTGGACGCCGTGATCGATCAGCAGGTCGGGGCCACTGAACCGCGATTCCGACTCGAGGTCTTCGACTACAACGGGGTGGTCCGTCGCGAGCGTGTAGGCGGCCTGCGAATCGGATTCGTCGGCGGAAACCGTCGCCTCTCCGACGATACCGTCCCTCCATCCGACGCCCTGTCGGACCAGGAGTTCCCCGTTCTCGTCGTCTAGGTCCAGTACCTTGCAGTACTCACACTCGAGGACGTCAGCCACCTGCCGGCTCGCTTCGGCCATGAGTTCGTCGAGATCGTCGGTTTCGAGGGCGAGCTGGCCGAGAGTGGCCACGACCCGTTGTTGACGGGTCCGTTGCTCGAGTTCGCGTTCGCGCATCGTGCGCGCGGAGATGTCGCGACCGACGCCTGCGAGCACCGGTTCACCGCGGGGATTCTCGAGCGTCGACGCGGAGAACTCGTAGGGGATTCGCTCGCCGTTTTTGGGGACCAGGGCCGCTTTCACCTGAACGGTCCCGGCGGCGAACCCCTCCGCGATGGCGTTCGCAATTCGCTCGTGATCCTCCGCCGCGAAGAAGTCGATCGCGTTCATCGAGGCGATCTCCGCGTCCGAATAGCCCGTGACGTCGCCGACGCTCTCGTTCCACCGCTGGAGCGCCCCGGTCTCATCGATGACGTAAAAGACGTCGTGGATCGCGTCCAGAACGTGGTCGGTGTACCGCCTGGAGCGATCGAGACGCTCGTTCGAGCGCTCGAGTCGCGTATTTAGTTCTTCGAGTCTATCGACCGTCTCTCGAAGCTCCGTCTGGGCTCGCTCGAGTTCCCGGTTGCGGTGTTCGAGTTCGCGTGTCCGCGTTTCAGCGCGTCCGTTGTAGATACCTGCCCCGAGGCCGGCGACGCTCGCCAGCCCCGTCAGGATCGAGATCGTCGCCGGATCGTCGACGATCTCACCGGGCTGAAGGCTGTAGAGAACGAGTAGACCGATCATAAGACCGAGGCCGCCGAGACACCACGCTGCGACGGACGAGAGAAAATCGGCGTCGATATCCAATGCGGGCAGGCGGTATCCGTAGTAACAGAGGACGATCCCGGGGCCGGCAATGAGCGTCGTGATGACGAGGACGTTCGCGATCGGTGTTCCCCCCGAAAGTTGTACGCCGGCGAGGGCTGTCGCGGAGACGAGATACAGCGCACCCAGACCGATGATAACGCGTCTGCCCCCCACGACAGCGATCAGGCGGTTCCGGAGAGTCACTATTGCTAGTCCGGGAACCGCCGATATGAGGCTTTTGCAACGGTATCTCGAGGTCGAGTTCGCAATTGATCGAAGAGTTTTATCGCCAGCGATTCTCGTATCCCGATTTTCTCGTTCGAGCCGACGATCCGTAGCCGTCAGCCACTCGTGTCGGGAACCGATAGAAAAGTAACTGTTTTGAGCGTCGTCCGTGGCCGTGGTAGTATGGACGCTGACGGCGATTCCAGCAGTACGTGCGATCACGATCGTACCGGTAACCACGACGACGTCCTCTCCGAGCTTCTCTCGGGGAACCAACGCCACGTCGAGGACCTCTCGAACGACTACTTCTCGTCGGTCCGGACCGGCCAACACCCCGAGGCCGTCTCGGTTTGCTGTTCGGATTCGCGCGTGCCACAGGAACGAATGTGGGGCGTCGAGGATCCAGGAACGGTGTTCACGCCGAGCAACATCGGCAATCAGGTGTGGGACGACGACGGGGACGATCGGATCGTCGACGGTGGATTATTGTATCCGATCCACCACGCGGAGACCGAGGTCGCGACCGTCGTTGGCCACACCGGCTGTGGTGCGGTCACGGCCGCCTACCGCGTCGCAACCGGCGGCTCGAAGCCGGGTCCACGGGGCGTCGACAAGTGGGTCGACATGCTCGTCCCGGTCGTCGAAGACGGCCTCGAGAGCGACCTCATCGACGCGAGCGAGGACGAGGAGACGGTAATCAATCAACTCGTCGAATACAACGTCGACCGCCAGGCGACGTTCCTCCGGGAGTCGCCCGACGTTCCGGACGACGTGGACGTCTACGGCTTCGTCTATGACTTTCAGGGTATCTACGGCGACGACGACGGTCGCGCCTACCTCGTCAATCTAAACGGCGAGACGACGCCGGACGCGATCGCCGCGCGTCTCCCGGAGGAGTACGAGGCGGTAACGCGGAGCCTTCTCTACTGATCCGGCCGACTCGAGTTCGTCCCACCCGGTACCGTTTTATCGTCGTCGTCGGAACGTGCAGTAGCTACGATGCGAGAGATTCTCAACTCCGACACCGGCTTCTATTACGCGATCGGCGCGTTTACCATCGCTGTCTTCGTCGTGGCAGTAATCGCACTCTCGGTCGTCGCGCCGAGCGGCATCGGGACTCGCGAACTGATCGGGCTCGTCGGCGGGTTCGTTCTCTTCATGTTGGTCTATTTCGTCTCGGTGACGGTCCACCGGCTCGAGGAACGAGAAAACGTCTGATCGCGAGTCTCCCCCAATATTCGGGTTTTCCGGCGTTTCCAGGACTGTCACGGCCACCGGGGAGAGTCGCAGTGCTTATACGTATGGGGGGACTTTGTTCAGAAGCAATGGCGAAAGGAACCGTTGATTTCTTCAACGACACTGGCGGCTACGGATTCATCGAAACTGAGGACGCGGACGACGACGTGTTCTTCCACATGGAAGACATCGGCGGCCCGGACCTGGAAGAAGGACAGGAACTCGAGTTCGACATCGAGCAGGCCCCCAAGGGCCCGCGCGCGACGAACGTCGAGCGCCTGTAAGGCGAATTTCGTAAGGTATCGGCACTTAATTACAGTATTTTGCATCGGCGAGCGGCGCCACTCTCGTTATCGACCGAAACCGGATCGAACGTGCCGACCAGAACACAGCCCTTATGCTCGTCTCGCCGGTAGCTTGGATCGATGCACGTCATCGGAACGGTGGGACTGCCCGGAAGCGGTAAGGGCGAGGCCGCCGCCGTCGCGCGTGAGGAAGGAATCCCCGTAGTGACGATGGGCGACGTCGTTCGCCAGGAGACGACGGACCGGGGGCTCGATCCTACGAAAGACCACGGCACTGTCGCACAGGCCCTTCGTGAGGAGAACGGTCCGACGGCGATCGCAGAACGATCGCTCCCGATGATTCAGGATCGACTCGAGGAGCACGAGACGGTGCTGGTCGACGGCCTCCGCTCGGGCGTCGAAGTCGACGTCTTCGAGGAGCGATTCGGGGACGAATTCACCCTGATCAGTATCGAAGCACCGTTCGATGTTCGTGCCGACCGGATCGACGATCGTGGTCGGGACGCAAGCGAGGACGACGGGGGCGAGGGGCTCTCGGAACGGGACGCGCGCGAACGTGACTTCGGAATGGACGACGCGATGGCACGCGCCGACGTCGTCGTCGAGAACACCGACTCACTCGAGTCGTTTCACGACAGGATCCGATCGACCATCCGGAACGGGTCCGACGGACTCGAAACGACGACTCCCGAGAGTGTTTCGGGCTCACGGGACCAGGCCGAATCCGGCGCGGAGGGCCATCGATGACCGATATCTATCGCGTCGACGTCGAGATCACTGCGCCGGTCTACGATACCGAGGTGACGAGTCGCGTTGCGGATGCGGTAGTCAACGTCTTTCCCAACGCCGATCTCGAGGAGGGCTTCGGTGAGATCAGCGCACAGACCCACTCGATGGATCACTTCTCCGACCTGCTCCACCGTCAAGAGATCCTCGATACGGCCCGCGGCGAGTTCTTCGCTAACCGAGATGGGGACACGTTCTCGTTCGCGCTGAAAAAACAGGCCGCCTTCGAGGACAGAGTCAACTTCTCGGTCGGCACACCGGACGAACTCGGTGAGATCAGCGTCCGCGTCCGGGTCGAGGAGCCGACGCTCGAGGCCTACGTCGATCACATCGCGCCGCCGACGGAGGACGGCCGGCCGATCGAGGACTGATCCGAATCGGGACGACGCCGTTCTCTCGAACGGTGACCGACGAGCGCTTGACGACGCCTTCCCGTTCGTCTCGCGCTCGCGCGTAAAGGGTGGCTTTTTATGGCGACCGTCCGTATCCCGACGCATATGTTCAAGGCCATCGTGAGCGCGGAAACGCTCACCAGCGCGCTCGATTCGGTGAGCGTGCTGGTCGACGAGTGCAAGATCCACCTCGAGGAAGGCGGATTGGAGATTCGGGCCGTCGATCCCGCCAACGTGGGGATGGTCGATCTCTCGCTCGACGCGGCTTCGTTCGAATCGTACGAGGCTGACGGCGGGCTCATCGGCGTCGATCTCTCACGTCTCGAAGACATCGCCGGAATGGCCGAGTCGGGCCAGCTGATCCAGCTCGAACTCGACGAGGAGACCCGAAAGCTCCACATCCAGATCGACGGGCTGGAGTATACGCTCGCGCTGATCGATCCCGATTCGATCCGTCAGGAGCCGGATATTCCGGACCTCGATCTCTCCGCCGAAGTCGTCCTCGAAGGAAAGGACGTCAACCGCTCGGTCACCGCCGCCGATATGGTTTCAGACCACATCGCACTCGGCGTCGAGGAGCCAGAGGAGTACTTCTACGTCGACGCGGAGGGCGACACCGACGACGTCCACCTCGAGTTGACCCACGACGACCTGATCGACCTGCAGGTCGGTCCCGCACACTCGCTGTTTTCGCTCGATTACCTCAAAGACATGAACAAGGCGATCCCCTCGAATACCGAGGTCACGCTCGCACTGGGCGAGGAGTTCCCGGTCAAGATCTACTTCGGATTCGCTGAAGGCAACGGCCAGGTCACCTACATGCTCGCACCGCGCATTCAGAGCGACTGAACGCCGTCTCGAATTTTTTCGGGCGGGCGATCGAGGAGTTACCGTCGCGTCTTCTCACCGGGGGTGGCGATCCCCGCCATTTATGAGGAGTATCGTGGTTATCGAGCACGAATGGCGACACTGATCGACTTCGTCGTCTCGGCCGAGGAGTTTCCGTTCGGTGAGCTGTTCACCGCGCTGCCCGACGTGTCAGTCGAACTCGATCGGGTCGTCCCGACGAACGGGGCCCTGTTTCCGTACGTATGGATCAGCGGCGGCGATCACGCCGATATCGAGGCCGCACTCGAGCCGTCGGGGGCCACGTTCGTTCCGCAAACGGTGACGCTCGTCGACGAACTCGAGGATCGAGGCTCGCTCTATCGGGTTACCTGGGACCCTGAACCGACCGGCCTCATCGAGATCATCTCCGATTCGGGGGCGACCATGGTGTCCGCCGTCGGAGCGCGCGGTCAGTGGACGTTCACGCTCCGATTCGACGAGCACGCCGAGATCGGCGCGTTTCAGAACCGCTGTCGAACCACCGACATCCACCTCTCGCTCTCGAGATTGCAGCCTCTCGGGTACGCCGCTCGAGATCGAGAGCTCACCCCGGCACAGCTCGAGGCGCTCGAACTCGCGTATCGATGCGGATACTTCGACGATTCGCGTCGGGTCACGCTCGACGACCTCGCGAGCGAGGTCGGTATCTCGCGCCAATCCGTCGCTGGTCGACTGCGACGCGGTCACCGAAACCTGCTCGCCGGCCTGTTCTCCTCGAGTGAGCGAACCGTCGGCGGAGTAACGTCGTCAGCGGAAGAGTGATCGATCGTCGAGGGTGCTCGGTAATGTTCGACCCGATGACAGCCGAACCAGTACCGACACTTAAAAATAGTACATAGTAAGGATCGCTCATATCAGCCGGTCCGCAGTAGTACGCGTATGCCCTCCGGTGACGAACCCGCAGACGCCACAGAATCGCGACAGCCGGCCGACGTAACGACGTTCGATCCATCAGCTGGACAGCAACCGAGCCTGGCGGTTCCCGTGGCGGTCGCATCGTTCACCGAGGAGGACCCGCTCGAGCTCACGCCGCTGTACGAGGTCGTCGAACCGGACGCGCTCGATTCGCTGTTCGAACACGCCGCTCGAACCGACGGAAACGGCGTCCATCAGCTGTGGTTCAGGTACGAAGGGGTCGACGTCGGCGTCCGAAGCGATGGACAGATCGAGATCGACGCACCGACAGCCGATCCGTCGTAAACCACCCGACACTGTCCAACTCCGCTCTCTCCTACCCCAATCGTTCCCCACTCACACCTACTCACTCGCCGCCGACGCGACCCGCTCGGAAGTCCGGCGTTTCCCCGCCAGGCTCGGAACTGTCCTCGAGAAACGTACCGAGCAGTTCGTTCACCCGATCGGCGGACTCGATGAAACAACAGTGTGAGCCGCCCTCGACGAGTTCGAGCCGGGCGTTCGGAATCGCT
This sequence comes from Natrarchaeobius halalkaliphilus, assembly GCF_003841485.1. Taxonomy (NCBI): domain Archaea; kingdom Methanobacteriati; phylum Methanobacteriota; class Halobacteria; order Halobacteriales; family Natrialbaceae; genus Natrarchaeobius; species Natrarchaeobius halalkaliphilus. The sequence goes on from NZ_REFY01000001.1 coordinate 327,955, forward strand.
TCCTCGAGCAGCCGCGCGTTCCCGGACGGAACGATGCGGTCGTCGGTTCCGTGGATGACGAGCGTCGGCGCGCGGATCCGGTCGAGTCGATCGCGACCGTCGAAGGTGTCGATCGCGGCGATCTGCGCCTCCAGAGCCGGAGCGCCCGCGTCCTGCTCGCGTCGCCACTCGACGATTCGGTCCATCAGGTGCGGGTTTCGGTTGGTAAAGCGCTCGGAGAACGCGGGTCGCATCCGGTGACGGAGCCCCTCTCGTTCGTTGGCGCCCGATGGTCGCTCGAGCAGCGTCGAACGCGTTTCCTCGCTCATCGCGACCGCGTCGGTCCCGCCGTGACTCGTCCCACACAGCGTGAGCGTCTTCGCTCGCGAGTACTCGATCGCGTGTTGCTGGACGATCATTCCGCCCAGCCCCGCGCCGACGAGGTGGGCGCGTCGAACTCCCGCATCCTCGAGGACGGCCTCGAGGTCCGCGGCCAGCCCCGCGACCGAGTAGCTCGCGACGCCGGAGAGCAACGGCGTGCGGAGTCGGCGGGGAAGTCGGGGAACGATCGGCGGCAAGCCGGCGCCCGAGCGTCCCGTTCCGCGGGTGTCCGGAGCGATGACATCCCCGGAGACGGCCTCGCGCTGCCAGCGCCACATCCACCGCCCGTATCCGAGGTCCTGGACGAAGACGATCGGCTCCTCGACGTCGATGGAGCCGGACCGACTCTCATCGGAGGCGTCCTCGTCGTACTCGTAGAAGATCGACGCGTCGTCGCAGATCGCCCGTGGCATACCCGAAACGACGTGTCGGATCCTCTTGAAATCGATCCTCTCGGTCGAACCGGCCGCCTCGAGTCACGAGTTGGTTCGAGTCGAACGCTCCGTTCGACGGCCGCCGACGAACGAAAGGATAGAAGTTCGCCGTTCCCGAATCCACGTGCATGTACGACCGAATCAAGGGCTTCCGCGACGTCTACCCGGCCGAGATGGCCGCCTGGCGGGAGACCATCGACACGCTCGAAGACACCGCCCGACAGTACGGCTTTCGCGAGATTTCGACGCCGGCACTCGAGCGCGCGGAGCTGTGGACCGACAAGAGCGGCGACGACATCGTCGACGAACTGTACGCCTTCGAAGACCAGGGCGGTCGCCACGTGACGTTGACGCCCGAGCTAACGCCGACGGTCGCACGGATGGTCGTCGCCAAACAACAGGAGCTCTCGAAGCCGATCAAGTGGTTCTCGACGCGACCGTTCTGGCGCTACGAACAGGTCCAGCAGGGCCGCCAGCGCGAGTTCTACCAGACCAACGTCGACATCTTCGGCTCGTCTGAACCCGAAGCGGACGCCGAGATCCTCGCGTGGGCCGCAGACGCACTGACCGGACTCGACCTCACCGAGGACCACTTCGAGTTTCGCATCTCCCACCGCGACATTCTCGGCGGCGTCCTCGAGAGCTACGAGACGGACGTCGACGTCGACGACGCGATCCGGGCGGTCGACAAGTCCGATAAGCTCTCGACGGCCGAGTACCACGACCTGCTGATCGGTGCCGGCCTCTCGGCCGACCAGGCAGCCGAGTTCGCAGATCTCGTCGCGACTGGCGACCTCGAGGCGGTCCGGTCGTTCGCTGGAACCGAGCGCGTACGCGACGCCGTCGACAACCTCCAGGCCGTGCTCGGAGCGGTCGAGGATTTCGGTGCCCGCGAGCACTGTACGATTTCGCTCGAGACCGCACGCGGACTGGACTACTACACCGGCGTCGTCTTCGAGTGTTTCGACTCCGCGGGCGAGGTCTCGCGATCGATCTTCGGCGGCGGGCGCTACGACGACATGATCGAGAGTTTCGGCGGCCAGCCGACGCCGGCGGTCGGCGTCGCCCCCGGCCACGCGACGCTTCCCCTGTTGTTGCAGCGCGCCGGCGTCTGGCCCGACGAGCGGATCTCGACGGACTACTACGTCCTCCAGATCGGAGACACTCGAGCGGACGCGGCCCGAATCGTTCGAGAACTCCGCGAGCGTGGCCACGTCGTCGAGACCGACATCGCCGGACGTTCGTTCGGAGCACAGCTCAACTACGCCGACTCGATCAACGCCGAGACAGTCGTGATCGTCGGGGAACAGGACCTCGAGAACGACGAAGTGACGGTCAAGGACATGGCCTCTGGCGACCAGACGCAGGTCCCCGTCTCTTCGTTCCCGGGTGATCGGACGCGGCCGACGATCGCGGATTTCGATCGATAGTCACTCCGCCAGGTTCGGCGTCGATTCGTACTGCCGGGCCCAGCATTAATTACGACGGCGGTGTACGACGGCTATGTCAGACGCCGACGCTCGACCGAACGTCCTCTTCGTCCTCACCGACCAGGAGCGATACGACTGCAGCGCCCCGGACGGTCCGCCGGTCGAGACGGAGACGATGGATCGGCTCTCGAGCCAGGGAAAGCGGTTTTCGCAGGCGTTCACGCCGATCAGCATCTGTTCGAGCGCTCGCGCGTCGTTGCTGACCGGACGGTTTCCACACGGCCACGGCATGCTGAACAACTGCCACGAGGCGGATGCGATCCGGACGGACCTGCCGCCCGATATTCCGACGTTTTCCGAAGCTCTCGAGGCGAACGGCTACGACTGTACCTACACCGGTAAATGGCACGTCGGGCGCAACCGGACCCCCGAGAACTACGGCTTCTCGTATCTAGGCGGGAGCGACACGCATCACGACGACATCGACGAGGCGTTCCGGGAGTACCGCCGTCAGCGCGGCTCGCCGCTGGACGAGGTCGATCTCACGGAGCGGATCTATACCGGGGCGGATCCGTACGACGACGAAAGCGGCACGTTCGTCTCCGCGAAGACGCCGACCGACGTCGAGGAGACTCGAGCCTGGTTTCTGGCCGAGCGGACGATCGACGCGATCGATCGCCACTCGAGCGGGGCCGACGGTTCCGGCCCGTTCTTTCACCGGGCCGACTTCTACGGGCCGCACCATCCGTACGTCGTCCCCGAGCCCTACGCCTCCATGTACGACCCGGCCGAAATCGAGCCCCCCGAGAGCTACGCGGAAACGTTCGACGGCAAACCCCGGGTTCACGAGAACTACCTCGCCTACCGCGGCGTCACCGATTTCGAGTGGGAGACCTGGGCCGACGCGCTGGCGAAATACTGGGGTTTCGTCACCCTGATCGACGACCAACTCGAGCGGATCCTCGACGCGCTCGAATCGAGCGGATTGGCCGAGGAAACCGTCGTGGTCCACAGCTCCGACCACGGCGACTTCGTCGGCGGCCACCGCCAGTTCAACAAGGGACCGCTGATGTACGACGATACCTATCGCATCCCGCTTCAGATCCGCTGGCCCGGCGTCGTCGATCCCGGCTCGACGTGCTCGCGTCCCGTTCACCTCCACGATCTGGCGGCGACGTTTCTCGAGATCGCGGACGTGGCGGTTCCGGAGACGTTCGACGCCCGAAGCCTCGTCTCGCTTCTCGAGAACCACTCCGAGGAACGCCCGGTGTGGCCCGATTCGGTATTCGCCCAGTATCACGGCGACGAGTTCGGCCTCTACAGTCAGCGAATGGTTCGAACGACCCGATACAAGTACGTCTACAACGGCCCCGACGTGGACGAGCTATACGATCTCGAGGCCGACCCCGGAGAGCTTCAGAACCTGATCGACCATCCCGACTACGAGGCGGTGCGCCACGGGATGCGAGAACGGCTGATCGAGTGGATGGACGACACGAACGACCCGAATCGCGGGTGGGTTCCCGACGTGCTCAGGGGAGCGTCCCAAGACGTCGGCTGAGACGAACCGCTGTAACGCGGTACAATCTCGACGCGGAAGCGTACGTTTACAGGTCTCAAGCGGGTATCTGTGACCATGAGTGACGATGTCGAGAAACGGAGGGGGTCACGGTGACCGGAGACGAGGACGACGCGTCGAGTCCGTCCGAACGCCGAGACGCCGCAGCGGAGTACGAGACGATGGCCGACGCGCTGGAGGATCTCGTCGTCGAACTCCGCGACGAGCCGATCGCGGAGTCGCGGCTCGAGGGGCTGTTCGACGAGGCGACCACGAGCGATCCGCGAATCTGGAACACCGTGACGGCGTTCATCGATATCGAAGACGGCGAGGCGGTCGTCACCGACGAGTCCAAGCTCGCGGAGGGAAGCTGGGCACCGGAGATCGTCGACGGCTGCGATGCGATGGTCACGGTCGACGTCCAGCGCGGACTGATGCCCGACGAGTTCACCTACGTCGTCGGCAAGGAACTGAGCGAACGGATCGATACGTTTCGAGAACGGGCGACAGAGGCGCGCCGACAGACGGAGAAGTGATCGATACGCTCGAGGCGTCCCGACCGTCTCCTCGAGAGACGTCGCGGACCCCGCTGTGGATGGATCGTCCCGATCAGGTCGTCCGGAACGCCCGGTCGCCGGCGTCGCCAAGACCGGGAACGATGAATCCGTTGTCGTCGAGTCGATCGTCGATCGAGACGGTCAACAGATCGATGTCGGGGAACGACTCGTCGACGCGCAACAGTCCGTCCGGTGCGGAGACCGCGGAGAGGACGAAGAGGTTTTCGGGATCGGCCGAGCCGTCGATGTGATCCAGCACCGTACACATGGTACTTCCCGTCGCGAGCATCGGATCCGCGACGATCACCGTATCCTCTTCGTGAATCTCCGGGAGTTTCACGTAGTCGACCGTGATCGGGAACGAGCCGTCCTCTCCCCGTCCCGCTTCTTCGTCGCGACTGGCGCTGATCACGCCCTGTCGGGCGCGCGGGAACGCCTTCAGCAGCCCCTCGACGAACGGCGTCGCGGCTCGAAGCACGTTGATAATGACGACGTCATCGAGGCCCCGGACGCGTTCGCCCATCGTCGTCTCGAGTGGCGTCTCGAGTTCGACGTACTCGGTCTCCATGCGGCCGTCGATGATCTCGTAGCCACAGATCCGTCCGAGCTTGACGAGGCCCTTGCGGAAGCTGACCTGCTCGGTTTCGACGTCGCGAATGCGCGAGAGGGTGTCTTTCGCCAGTGCGTGCGTGATGAGATACGCGTTCTCCCGGTTTTCGATCGGCATACCAGTAACGCCTTTCGCCGGGTAGTTCACAGTATCGATCGTTCGCGACCGGTCGGTCGGCGGCCGCACGGGTGACAGTGTGGGCCGCCCGTGCGGTGGTGGGTCGATGGTGGGATGCCCGCCGACGCGAGGTCCACCCGTGCTCGCCAGCACGAGTCGCCCGTTAGGGCACGCCGATCGAGAACGTCGATCTACCTTGAACCCGGGGATACTGTCCGTTATTTCTCGATAATTAATTCGAATTAACCCGAGTATCCCCTCGATTGAGACGAGTGAGACGAACCGCCGTCAGTCAGTTTCGGTACGCCACCACAACGGTGGTAGATACGCCGGAAACCCGGGACAGCAATCCGGACGGCTTCCGACTCGGGTTCCCGGACGCGGGTAACCTTATTACGATGACCCGAGACGTTCTCACGTATGAGTACGATCTTCAGCCGGATCGTCGACGGCGAAATTCCCGCTCGAGTCGTGTACGAAGACGAGACGACGGTCGCGTTTCTCGACGCGAACCCGATGTCTCCCGGACACACGCTCGTTATTCCCAAATCCGAGTTCGAGCGACTGAACGACGTCCCGGACGACGTCGCGTCGGACCTCTACGCCAGCATCCACCGACTGGTCCCCGTCGTCGAGGACGCAGTCGACGCCGACGCCTCCACCGTGGCGTTCAACAACGGCGAAGCGGCGGGTCAGGAGGTCCCACACGTTCACTGTCACATCATTCCACGCTTCGACGGCGACGGCGGCGGTCCCATCCACATGGTCGCGGGCGAACAACCCGAACTCACCGACGACGAACTCGACGGAATCGCCGACGATATTTCGTCCGGCGTATGATCGCCGGGCTCACCGACCGATTTCGAAGCCACCCCGTCGCGACGACGCTCGAACTCGGGAGCGTCATCACCTGCGTCTTCCTGTTCATCGGGACGTTCGTGCTCCTGGCGAGCGGACTCCCGCGGGGAGTGGGAACGCCGTGGCTCGTGATCGTCACCGTCGGTGCGGCGTTCGTGGTGTTCTGGACGGCGCTCGTGCCGCTGTACGAGCGAGCGGCCGAATGACACCGATCGTCGAGTTCGAAACCCGCGAGGCGAACGGACGGGTCACGATCACCGCGTCCCTCAAAAGAACGTTCCGAGCAACAGATCTCCGTAAACGAGTGCGATCACCAGTCCGACGAAGACCGGGACGAGAAACGGCGTTCCCGGCGAGATCCAGACCGTCTCCTCGGTCGCGAGCACCTCGAGTCCGTCGCGGAGTTCGTCGGGCGTCGTTCCGTAGGCGGTACCCTCGATATCAGCGAGGAAAGCGTCGGCACCCCAGGGGTCCGTCCCGACCGACTCGTCTGTCAGTTCCGGCATTTCGACGTCTCCGCCATCGCCAAGCGGCGGTCCGCTCGCGGTGACGGCACCGTCGGTCGGCGGGTTGGGCTCGTCGGGAAGGGTCGTCGGGTCGCGATAGCGCCCGGGCTGGTCCCGAATTTCGGTGAGCGAGAGCCCCCGCCATCGGAGGTACATTCTGAGGGCATCGAGGTCCAGTCCGCGACGCGTCAGTCCGGCGGGCGTCTCGAGGAGACTGCCGTGGGTTTGCGGAACGCGATTCCAGGCGGTGGGCCAGCCGATGAACATAACGGGGGCGATCCGTCCGGCCGCGGCGTTTCGGATCGCGAGCGCGACGGGGATGGTGACACCGACGAGGACGGCGTTCGTGAGGATCGTAAACGAGAACGCACCGATCGGCGTGATCGAAAGCGGCAGCGTCCACGAGCCGACGGCGTACTGTGGAAACGTCGGGAAGAACAGCGCGATCACCAACAGCGCCTTGGCGTCCGCGCCGCCGAAACCGCCGAACCACCAGAACAGGTAGGCGATGGGGACGACGAATCCCAGGCTGATCGCCGCGGGAACGAGAAACGCGAGCCAGCGACCGCCCCCTGCGTTCCAGGCGAGCACCCCGTCCCAGACGAGAAGGACGGCTCCGAGCAGCGAAAACGGAATCCAAACGCTACTCGAGACCCGCCTGGTCTTGACGTCGCGGATCGCGACCCAGGCGAAAACGGGGACGGCAACGAGCCGAAGGAGATCGGGAACCGTCGCGAACGTACCGGAAAGCGTCACATCCGCCACTCTCGAGCGCGGCGGTGTTATACTTTCGGACGACGGCGTTCGGCGCTGGCATCTACGACACCCGTGACGCGTAACGGTTTCGTTCGGCGTTTCTTACCGCAAGTGCGGCCCTGGCGAAGTTCAGGGTTCGCTGCGTCGTCCGCCGCGCCTGGAACGTCCCAACATCGATCCCGGCGTCAGAAAGCACCCATCTTCCGTCGTTGTCGGGCCCCCGCTCTCGCCGGTCAAAACTGCTCTGGGCGCAGGTGAGCGAATTATCGCAGATAGTCACCAGAGGCGGTCTCAACCACAAAATTGGGCGTTTCGGGAGCATCAAATCTCCCGATCGGGAAGTTTGTTAAACGGTCGCTTTTACGCTATCAATCAGATGACGCGGTTCTGGAGGTAGTCGAGGTGCTTTGCGTTGTACACGATCTTGACCTCGTCGGTTTCGGCCGAGCCGATACAGGTCAGGACGACGTTTTTCTCTTCGACTTCCTCGTCGGAGAGGATCTGCTGCATGTCCATGTCGATCTCGCCCTCGATGATGATCGCTGCACAGTTCGCACACGCGCCAGCACGGCACGAGAAGGGCCAGTCGTAGCCCTGTGCCTCTGCGGCCTCGAGGATGTACTCGCCTTCGTTGACCTCGAGCGTGCCGTAGTCTTCGTTGTCGAGGCCCGCGTCTGCGGCCTCCTCGAAGACGCCGTCGTCGTAAATGTCCCAGCCGTTGTCGTCCACTACTTCGTAGTTGAGGTATTCTACCGTGGGCATCACCCGTCGATTCACGTCCCGCACTGGTATAGCTTGCTGTTCTGTCTTCAATCGTTTATAAAGGGAAACTCCTCGAGTACTGTGTACTACGCCAGCACGTCTCAAAACGCACGATCCGCTCGGTTCAGAATCAGAAGATTGGAACGAACCTGAACGTGAAGAAGGCACCGACGGTGGAGATAATCGGGACGACGTTTTGCATGAGGATCACGCGAGCGGTCGTCGAGGGATCGAAGAGGTCGGACGCCTTCGGAATGTCTGTCGGGTCTTCGGTCCCGATTTCGGGAGGTTCCTCGCCTTCCTCTTCGGCGGTAAGTGCACCGACGGAGACGCGTGTTTCCTCGCCGCGGGCGGCGTCCGGGATCGTGGTCGTCCTCGTTGCTCGGCCCCAGCCGAGCCCGATGATGCTCATGGTCGCGATGACGACGAAACTCGCCGGGATACCGATGAACGAGAGTCCGATGACGAGCGTCGAACTGATGACCGCGACGACGATCGCTGCCGTCAACGGAAGGTTCGTGATGTCGTTACCGAGCGTGTCGAGCGTTCGTCGAGCGATGGTGAAACAACCGACTGCGACGGCGATCGAGCCGAGCAGTATGAGCGGCATCATTTCGATTTCGCCGGTGCCGTAGATCGGGGCGATCGCGTTCGCGATGTTGCTCGTTCCCGAGGAAAAGCCCATCAGACAGCCGATCCCGACGACGATGAGTGCGCCGGTGATTTCGCGGCGGTTCGCGTCGTCACCGAACCGGAGCCGTGGGATCGCCCCCGATCGGTCGACGGTGATCATCTTACGGTCGCCATCGCTGGCCTCGATCGCGATCCAGGCGTTGATGCGTGGATAGAAGTACCGACCGACGATGCCAGCCACCCAGAAGCCGATAATCGGGGCGACGATCCACCAGATGACGATCTCGCCCAGAACGGCGAGGTTGAGTTGCCCGGTCGCGAGACCGAGTGCGGCGATCGCTCCGACCGCCGTCATCGACGTCGACGCGGGGACGCCGGCGTAGTTGCCGACGAACAGCGCGCTGCCGATGAAAAAGAGAACGGCGACGTTCGCTCGAAGCGTGAAAATATCGGTCGTGTGGACGAGTTCGTCCCCGAGCGTCGTGACGACGTTCGGGCCGATCGTGACCGCACCGAGGAAGAAAAACACCGACATCAGGGCCGCGGCCATCAGCTTGGTGATTACGTTGGCACCGACGGCAGGACCGAACGCAGGACCCGTCGTCGCGCCACCGATGTTGTAGCCGACGAAGACTGCGACGATGAGTCCGACGATCAGCAGTACTTCTGTCACATCAGGTGTTCACACTGTCCGTCCCTAAAAACACGCCTATTCGGGATGGGTTCGTTTCGACGCGTCTCGGCCCGATCGGAGGCCGCCGGGAGGAGTCAATCCTAAAGAACTTCAATCGAGCGGACCGTAGAAGACAGTAACGTGTATTTCGACTCGAAACTCGATGCGAAAGACGATCGGAGGGGAACTGGATCGTCGTTCCTGTGCCACGGCAGTGAGTACAGCTACCGACACGGTTTCGGAGCGCGGCTCGGACGTTCCGATGGTGATCGGTCATGCTGAACCCCGTTCGGGTCGACGCGGCCGTCGACCTCGCGTACGGCGCATTGATCGGCCTCTCGATCCTTCTGATTCTGCTGGTCGGTACGAACGTCGGGATCGCCTTCGGCGTGGGCGTGTTCGCATCGTACGTGGTCCACGTCGTCTGGAAGATGGCGCGGTTCGATCCCGACTGGATGACCACGGCCGTCCAGGAGTCGGTCGAAGAGAGCGTCGGAGAAACGGTCGAGAAAACGGTCGGAGAAACGGTCGAGGAAAGTGTCGGTGAGACGGTCGAGGCGAAGGTTAGCGAGACGGTCGAGGAAAGCGTCGGAGAGACGGTCGAGGAGAGCGTGGGCGAGACGGTCGAGGCGAAGGTTAGCGAGACGGTCGAGAAAACGGTCGGAGAAACGGTCGAGGAAAGTGTCGGTGAGACGGTCGAGGCGAAAGTCAGCGAGACGGTCGAGGAGAGCGTGGGCGAGACGGTCGAAGAGAGCGTTGGCGAGACGGTCGAAGAGACGGTCGAGAAAACGGTCGGAGAAACCGTCGAAGAAGCCGTCGAACGGACCGTTGGTCGACAACTCGAGGAGATGCAAGCGGAGGTCCAGGCCGTCGAGGACCGGGTCGATCGTCGTCCTCGCGAGGACGAAGTCGAGCAGTTGATCGATAGCTCCATCGACGAGGGATCGGACCGCGACGACGAGGAAGCGGCTCGAGACGACGAGGAAGCGGCTCGAGACGACGCCGAACGGTCAGATCACAACGACGAGTGATCGGAGCGGGGAGGGGAGGGGACGGACCGGAATCGATCACCGAACGACGACGACCGGAACCGGTGACCGACGGACGATTTTCTCCGCGACGTTGCCGACGAACAGGCGATCGGATATCGATCCGCCATGAGCGCCGACCACGATCGTCTCGTAGTCGTCGGCGTGGGTGAGGATCGCACGAACGGGATGGCCCAGTTCGACGACGGTCTCTACGTCCGCGTCGCCGTCGGCGTTCGCGACGAGTTCGCGTGCACGGTCGAACGTCGACTGTGCGTGATCCTGTACTGTCTCCTCGAGATCGTCCGCAAGCGCCAGTCCCGTCGCCTCACCCCACAGCGGCGACGGTTCGCCCACGACGTGCAAGACGGTTATCTCGGCGTCCGGATACGCCTCGAGCGCGTAGGTGAGGGCCTGCTCGCTCATGGCGGAGCCGTCCATCGGAACGAGGGCGCGCGAGATCATACGCGTTCTACGCGAGGGGAGCGAATAAACGCCCGGGTCGGATTCTGAAAGTCATCCCACGAAGGGGAAGATGCTGAAGAAGCCGTAGGCGAGTAGCGTCGACATCGACGGGCCGATGATCCACATCGAGACGTACTTGATGACGGCCCGCGGGTTGAAGAGATCCCCCGCATCCAGCGCCGATTCGGATTCCTCCGCGCCGATTTCGGTGACCGGGGCCTCGGGTTCGGCCGTCAGCGCCCCCATGGCGATCTCCGCGTCCGAACTCCCGCGAATCGCCTCGCGAGCCGTGATGGGACGGGTCGCACGTCCCCAGCCGAGGCCGACGATCGTCATCACCGAGGACATCACGAGACTGATCGGAATGCCCATCCACGAGAGGGTGGTCGTGATCGTCGAGGCGGTTATCATGACGATCAGCGCCGCCAGAAGGGGAATGTCGCTCAGTTCGCTGCCGACGGACTCCATCGTTCGGCGCGCGATCGTAAACCCACCGAGTCCGATGGCGATCGTCGCGACGATGATCGCGGTGTTCGGCTCGAGCGCGTCGCTGCTGACCAGCGGCGCGACGGCGTTCGGGACGTTGCTCGCGCCGGCGCTGAATGCCATATAGCAGCCGATGACGAAGACGACGATCGTTCCCGCGAGTTCCTGCGTGGTGGTGTTCGGTCCGAATCCGATCGGCAGCCTCGAGCCGGCCGGGGAAAAGACGAGGAGCGGCCCCTCGGTGGACGTGATCTCGAAGCGTCGGTTGAGCTCCGGATAGACGTACCGCCCGATCGTCGCACCGACCCAGAAGCCGATGATCGGGGTGACGACCCACCACGAGACGATCCAGCCGATCGTCTCGAAGTTGAGCGTATCCGTCGCGAGGCCGAGTCCCGCGATCGCCCCGACGGTGGTCATCGACGTCGGAACGGGAACGCCGAAGACGTTCGCCACGAGTATGCCCATCCCGATAAAAAACAGGACGGCGACGCCGGCCGCCAGCGAGATTTCGATGTGGATGATGCCCTCGCTCAGCGTCTCCATGACGTTTCGTCCGACGGTCCAACCGCCGAGAAAGACGAAAAACGTCATGAGTCCGGCCGCGGTCGTCTTCCGCAAGAGCCCAGCACCGACGGCGGGCCCCCACGCGATCCCCGTCGAAGATCCGCCGATGTTGAACCCCACGAAAACGGAGGCCACAACTCCGACCAGAAGAAGGGTTTCCACCATCGGCCGACGATACGACTGTCCGCCTGAAATAGGTATTGGGCCCTACGGATACGTTATCTCGATTATCTCAGGTCCACCACTCGAGGCCGGCGAAGTCGGTGGCTTTAGGCGCACGCTCGACCAGCGTTCGGCCATGACTGCATTTCCGGAGTTCGAGGTGATACCTGCGGTCGACGTACAGGACGGCGAAGTGGTTCAGCTCGTCCAGGGCGAACGCGGCACGGAGCGGACGTACGGCGACCCGGTCGAGGCCGCCCAGCGCTGGATCGATGCCGGTGCCGAGACCCTTCACCTTGTCGATCTGGACGGTGCATTCGACGGCGAGCGGGGGAACGCCGAGGCGATCGATTCGGTCCTCGAGGCCGTCGACGTGCCGACCCAACTGGGCGGTGGGATTCGAACCGTCGAGGACGCCACGGGGCTGCTCGAGCGCGGGCTCGACCGCGTCATCCTCGGAACCGCGGCGGTCGAAACACCCGAGATCGTCGACGAGATCAGCGCGGAGCACCCCGACAGCGTCGTCGTCAGCCTCGACGCGAAAGACGGCGAGGTCGTCGTCGAGGGGTGGACCGAAGGGGCGGGTATCTCGCCCGTCGAGGCGGCCGAACGGTACGAAGAACTCGGTGCCGGCGCGATCCTCTTTACGAACGTCGACGTCGAAGGCAAACTCGAGGGCGTCGCGACCGAGCCCGTTCGGATGCTGGTCGAAGCAACCGACGTTCCGGTGATCGCGAGCGGCGGCGTGGCGACCCTCGAGGACGTTCGGGCGCTCTCCGATGCCGGCGCGGCCGCGGTCGTCGTCGGGAGTGCGCTGTACGAGGGGAGGGTTTCGCTCGCGGAGGCACAGGCCGTAGTCGACGAATAGTTCGCGAGTGTTCGATCGGTGTCGCTCATCCCTCGCACGTCGTCACGTCGCGGCTCACCGTCGTTCACCGCGACCCAGCGTGCGCCAGCGAGAGGAGTACCAGAACGCGAGCGTCAGGGATGAACACAAGATCAGGAGGAACAGCCCCCGAGAAGCCTTTCACACGCGATTACGACTTCCAGAACGCGGGTAACAGGAGTACGAGGACGGGAACGATCTCGATCCGGCCGATCCACATCATGACGATCATGATAGCTCGAGAGCTGGCCGGAAAGCCGGCGTAGTTGTCCATCGGACCGGCCATTCCGAACGCGGGGCCGATGTTCAGGAAGATCGAGGCGGCGGCTCCGAGCGCTTCGAACTCGCTGACGAACTCGCCCGCTCGAGCGGCGTCGACGACGAGGAAGATCGTGAGCGCAAAGAAGATGACGAGGGCGAGCATGACGTAGCCGAAGATGTCGTTGATCGTTTCTTCGTCGACGACGCCACCGCTGACGCGCACTGGACGAACCGCGTTGGGATGGATCGCGGTAAAGAGGTTCCGACGGAACGCCTTGAAGACGACCAGCCAGCGAAGCGACTTGATCGAACAGGTCGTACTCCCGGCCATCCCGCCGAGGAACATACACAGGAACAGCGCGTGTTTCGCGCCGGGCGTCCAGAGATCGAAGTTCGTCGAGGCGTAGCCGGTCGTCGTCACCAGCGAGACGACGTTGAACAACCCGTGGCGAACCGTCGCCTCGAGTCCCATGTCGATTTCGGGATCGAACGCGAGAATGGAAACGACGACCACGCCGAAGAAGACGAGCGTTCCGAGATAGAATCGAAGCTCTTCGGATTCGAACGGTCGGGTGAACTCGCCCCGTGAGAGATAGTACAGAAGCACGAAGTTGGTCGAGCCGATGATCATGAACGGCATAATCGACCACTGAACGATCGGTGAAAAGGCGCCGATGCTTTCTGCCTCGGGCGAAAAGCCGGCCGTCGCGACGCTCGTCAACGCGTGGGAGACGGCGTTGAACAGCGTCATGTTCGGCGCGAGTCCGAGGAGGTAGAGCGCATAGAAGACCGCGACGGCGAGGACGGTGATGCCGACGTAGATCTGCCAGATCAGCCGCGCCGTCTCGGAGATGTGCGGCCGGAGTTTGCGGACGTTTCTGGTTTGAGTTTCGGTCTCCATCAACTGAGCACCACCGACCATGAGATGCGAGAGCAATCCGATGGCAACGATCAAGATCCCCAGTCCGCCGAGCCACTGGATGAGCTGTCGCCAGAGCAAGGTGGCACGCGACTGGTTCTCGAAATCCCAGGCGTTCATCACCGTTGCCCCCGTCGTCGTGAGGCCGCTCATGCTCTCGAAGAACGCGTTGACGGGACCGTTGACGACTCCCGAAAACGACGAGTTTCCGTCCGCGCCCAGCCCGACGAGAACGAACGGAATCGCACCGACGATTGCGACGGCGAACCAGGTGAGTGCGACCATCAGGAGCGATTCGCGCTGACCGAGGTCGGGATCGTCGCTCAGACGCTCGAGGGCGAGTCCGGAAACGATCGTGACGGCCATCGCGATGAGGAACGGAAGCGGATCGGTGCCGTCGAGGACGGCGAGCAGTGCAGGTGCTGCGAGCGGGACGGACAACCACTTGAGTACGGTCCCGGTAAGGCTGCAACTCGAGCGCCAGTCGACGCGAACTCTCATCGGTTGATTGCTTCTGTGAGCGGAACAGAGATAATCGGTTCGGAGACGACCGCACCCTCACCGCGGGTTCGTGGACCCGAACTCACTCTCGGTTGTAGCCGTGGCCGACGTACAGCGCGAGAACGTTGAGAACCAGCAGCGTGAAGAACGCGAGGGTCACGCGAGGGTCACCGAGTCCCCGCGAGAGGAGGGGGACGTGGACGAACGGGAGCGCGATGGCGACCCAGAACGAGAGGAACTGTGCTGGCCCTTTGAGCGAGCGACGGAGGGGACGTCCCTCGCCCTGTGGGTCCGCGTCGGGGCTGGACGGACCGATAGATTCGTTGGGGAGTGGAGAGTGGTTTGACATCGAGTCGAGCGACCTCTTCGTACAACCGACATTCGTTGCGGATAGCATATAACGAGACGAATATTGGCTCAGTTTCACCCTATTTCAGCCCGGTAGCCACCACCAACCGATGTTTTGAGACCCTTCTAGAACGGAGGAGACGTTTTATCGGCGGATCTACTTCCGCCTGGTGATACTACAGTCTCACGCGTGCTGTGATCTACGGTCAACGCGCCGTCGAACGAACACAGCCGGCGGACCGGTGGCTCCGAGTCTCATCGGCCGCGGTCTCGAGCGGCGGACGGATTCGACGGCGGCGGCGAGCGCAATTTCCTTGTACTGGGGGAGAGATCGATCCGATATGTCTGAGCGAACGGCGACAGTGACGCGGGAGACGGCCGAGACGTCGATCGAGTGTGCGGTGGCGATCGACGGTGACGGTAGAGCCACGGTCGAGACCGGCATCGGTTTTTTCGATCACATGCTGACGGCGTTCGCCAAACACGGGCTGTTCGACCTCGAGATCGACTGCGACGGCGACCTCGAGATCGACGATCACCACACGGTCGAGGACGTCGCGATCGTCCTCGGGACGGCGATCGACGAGGCGCTCGAGGATCGGTCGAGGATCGTCCGGTACGCCGACCGACGGGTCCCGCTGGACGAGGCCGTCGCAGGGGCCGTCGTCGACGTCAGCGGTCGTCCACGATACTACTTCGAGGGGACGTTCTCCCAGGACGAAATCGGCGGGTTTACGAGCGATATGGCGAGACACTTCGGGGAGTCGCTCGCGATGAACGCCGGCCTGACGCTCCACCTCGAGGTCGACGGCGAGAACGCCCACCACGAGGTCGAGGCGTTGTTCAAAGCGCTCGCGCGCGCCCTCGACGACGCGACCCGAGTCGACGACCGCCGAGAGGGAACGCCGAGTACGAAAGGAACGCTCGAGTGACCGCCGGTCGTCGTATCGCTCGCGATCGAGACGTTCGACGACCGGCTCAAAATTGTGGTGCGAATAGTCCGAGTTCCGCTAGTAGGCCGAGTTCCGCTACGATCGATAGAGCGTTCCGCCGCGCTCGCTGAACTCGTCGCGTTCGAGTGCGTGATCGACGATCGCTTCGGCCTCGCGAGTCTCGAGGTCGTACGCGCCGGCGGCCAGTTCTTCGACGGCCGTTCGCTCCATCGGGAACTCGCGGTTTCGCAACAGACGGATGGTTTTGGCGTACGTCTGCGGCGCTCGTAGCCGACCGTCGTCGCCGCTCGAGTCGGCATCCACCGCAGTCTCGGATTCGGTCCGTGCTGAGGAGTCGGACCCCGTCGCGCGTTCGTCTCGAGTGGACGGTTCTGGCGCGGGGTCGCTGTCTGAGCCGGCGTCGTCTGACTCACCGGAACCGGCCTCCTCGGACTCGGGGGTCATGATCCCGGTTTGTTCCGCCTCGCCCGCTCCCGGGTCGTCCGCCCCTTCGCGTTTGCCGGCCGGTTCGTCTTCGGCGGCCGCGCCAGCCTCGCGTTCGAACGTAATTCCGGTCCTCGAGTCCCCGGTGGAAGCGGGCTCAGAGCCAGCAGTGGACGCCCCGGCGTCTTCGTTGGCTGTCGATCCAGCGGCCGTTTCGTCGTCGTCCACCCCGAGGCGAGCGAGCAACGGCTCGAGGACGGTCTCGAGGCGTCCCTTGCAGTCTCGACAGAGGACGACCCGTCGCCGCTCGTCTTCGGCGGGTTCGAGCTCGGCGGGGACGGCTTCGAAGGTCCCCGCCGCGTCGCCGTCACAGAAATCACAGCTTCGAAGTCCGCGCATGACCGGTGGTTGTTTCCGATCCCCTAAAAACGTCAGTCAGACGTGGTCGTTCCTCGAGTTCGCCGCGAATTCGATCAGTCGAGTGCGTCCTGGATGCGATCGGGAGTGATCGGGATTTCGCGGACTCGAGCGCCGACAGCGTCGTACACCGCGTTTCCGATCGCGGCGGCGGTCGGGCCCTGGGAGGCCTCGCCGGTTCCGAGGTACGGTTCGCCCGGCCGATCGATCAGCTCGACGTGAACGTCGGGAACGTCGGGGAACGTCAGGATCGGATACGATCCCCAGTCGGTGTCGGTGACGCCCTGTGCGTCGAAATCGACGTCCTCGAGCAACGTCCAGCTGGCCGACTGGATGATTCCGCCGCGGATCTGCTGTCGAACGCCGATCGGGTTGACGATCTCTCCGGAGTCGTCGGCGGCGACGGCCCGGTCGACGGTCACCTCGCCCGAGTCGGAGTCGACGGTTACCTCGACGACGACGGCGGCGTACGCCGAGAGGTTCTTGTACTGGGCGAAGCCGATCCCGATCCCCTGATCGTCGTTCAGGTCCGGATCGGCCCACCCCGCTTCTTCGGCCGCCGTCTCGATGACGTCCCTGGCTCGCTCGTCCGCCATGTGCTCGAGACGGAACTCGACCGGGTCCGTTTCGGCGGCGTGTGCGAGTTCGTCGACGAACGACTCGAGCGCGAAGACGTTCGCGTAGCCGCCGAGGGCGCGAAGCGCCGAGACGCGAACGTCCGGCTCCGGAAGGAAGTGGTGCGTGATCTGCGTGTTCTCGAGTTCGTAGAGCGGGATCGAGTTTCGAGTGCCGCCGCCGGTCGGAAGCGGAATGGGTGAGTTCTCGCGTGTCTCGATCGCATCCTCTCGGTACATGCCCGCCAGCAGCGGCTGTCCCGGCGGTCTCGTCGAGTGGGGATAGCTCCAGACGTCGTACTCCCAGCCGACGATCGTACCGTCGTCGGAGAGCCCAGCGCGGGGTTCCATCAGCATCGCGGAGCCGAGTGGTTCCCACTGGTTTTCGTCCTCGCGCATCCACTGGACGCGGACGGGCTGTCCCTCGACGGCGTAAGTGAGCATCGCGGCGTCACCGGCGACGTCGTCGGCTCCGTTGTGGCCGTAACAGCCCGATCCCTCCAGATGGGTGCAGTTGACCTCGTCGATCTGTTTGGCCTCTACGAGCTCCTCGAGCGCTTCCTGGAGCGGGTAGACGCCCTGGCTGTGGGTCCAGACGTTGAGAACCCGTTCCTGGTCGTCCGCAACGATCTCGGCTACGGCGCAGGAGGGACCGATCGAGGCGTGCATCTGGTACGGCCGTCGGTACTCGGCCTCGAGTGTCTCGGCCGCATCCGAGAGGGCCGCCTCCGTGTCGCCGTCCTCTTCGACGACGGTGTCGTCCTGCGTGTCCTCGCGGAGATGATCGTAGAGGTCGTCGCGGCCGGGCAGGCTGTCTTCGACGTTCCACTCGGCGCCGTCTCGAAGCTCTTCCATCGCCTGAATCGCTTGCCACTCCGTCTGCGCGACGACGCCGAGGAAGTCTCCGTCGCGGACGATTTCGATGACGCCGTCCATCTCGGCCACCTCCTCTTCGTCGACGGACTCGAGTTCCGCGACGTAGCCGGGCGGTCGAACGACACGTCCGTGGAGTAGCTCTTCGGAACCGACGTCTTCCCGATCCTCGCCCTCGTCCTCGCCCTGGATGTCGGCACCGCCGCGAGCGTCCGATGGACGGCGCAGATCCTGGACGTAGCTGGGGTCGCCAAATATTTTGCCCGGAATGTCGACGCGCGCTCGCTCACTCCCGACGATGGCCTTCTCGTCGGGCGGTTTCGTCTCGACATCCGCCGAAACGTCCGTCGCGAACGACTCGTCCTCGACGACGTCCCAGTAGGTGATCTCGTTTCCGCCGCCGTCGGTGATCGTTCCGTCCTCGACGGAGAGCTCGCCCGGCTCTCCCCCGAGTTCCTCCGCTGCCGACTCGAGCAAGATCCGTCGAGCCTGTGCCGCGGCGTACGTGATGGCCGTCCCGCTGTCTTCCATCGACTGGCTGCCCGCGGTGTATCCCTCGTCGGGCGTCGTCTCGGTCGCCGCGGTGACGAGATCGATTCGACCGAATTCGACCTCGAGTTCGTCGGCCGCGATCTGGGCAAGTGCGGTTTTGATCCCCTGGCCGAGTTCGACCTTTCCGGTGTACACCGTCACGGTGGCGTCGTCCTCGATTGCGATCCAGGCGTTCAGCTCCGGCGTGTCCTCGAGACTGCCGGGAAGCTCCTCCTGTGCGCTCGCGACGGCCGTGGTCGAGGGCGAGGTGAGGCTGAACGCCACGACGAGCGCGCTGCCCTGGAGAAATCGCCGCCTCGAGAGTGCTGTGTTCTCGGACATGATCAGTTCATCTCCTCGGCCGCGCGGTTGACGGCGGTTCTGATCTCGTCGTGGGTCCCGCACCGACAGAGGTTGTCCGCGAGAGCGTCGTCGATCTCCTCGTCGGACGGATCGGGGTTTTCCTCGAGGAGGGCGGCCGCCTCGACGATCATTCCGTGTATGCAGTAGCCACACTGGGCCGCCTGCGCCTCGATGAACGCCTCCTGTACCGGATGGGGATCGTCGCTCGTGCCGAGCCCTCGCGTCGTCGTCACCTCGCTTTCCGCGACGTCCTCGACGGGCGTCGTACACGAGATTACCGTTTCGCCGTCCACCAGCACTTCACAGGAGCCACACTGGGCGACGCCACAGCCGAACTTCGGTCCGTTCAGGCCGGCGTCGTTTCGAAGGACGTAGAGAAGCGGCTTCTCCGGATCGCCGGAAAACGACACCGCGTTCCCGTTTATGCTGAAGTCGATCCCCTCTTGGTTTTCGGTTTCCTGTACGCTCACACCGTCGGTCAGCGAACGGGACGCTCCCGGACTCGCCGCGTTGTACTCGTGTTCGCTCATGTCTGTCGTCCCACCCGAGCCGCGTCGGATCACGTCGGCCTCGAATGGCACGAGGAAGCCACCACGATCAGTCCTTTATCACTTTTTTAGCCGCGAGAGGACAGTCATCGCGATTTTGATGACTCGCTCACAGCTGCGCCGGTGACCGGCGAGAAAATAGAACGAAATGCTATTGGGATCAATCACGAAACACGAACCGTGTTCGACGAGATCATGGAGAAGTTCGAGGGGTCTCCGAGCCAACAGGCCGTTATTCGGCTGTTGCTCGAGCGCGGCTTCTCCGTCAACGACGACGGACGGGTGGTATCGGGCGGGATCGAGATACCGAACACGGGAATCGCCCGCGAGATCGACGTCGACCGACGGGTGGTCGACTCGACGACGGACGTAATCCTTGCCGATCCCGAACTCCGCCGCATCTTTCAGAACATCTCGCAGGTGCCGAGTCTGATGGATCTCGCACCCGTGTTGGATCTCACCGTGCTGTCGATCGCGGTTGCCGATCCCGAGCGCGAGGGCATCGTCGCCGGCGTCACCGGGACGCTTGCCGACAACGACATCTCGATCCGCCAGGCGATCAGCGAGGATCCCGAGTTCACCGACGAGCCGAAGCTCTACCTCATTACGGATCATAACCTTCCGGGCGACGTCATCACCCAGATCCGAGATCTGGAGTACGTCCGAAAGATCGAGATTCAGTAGCTCACTCGTCCGACGAGCCGTCGACCTCGAGGAGCGACCTGAGAACGCTCGTGAGTTCCTCGAACCGCTCCATCGAGAGCGAATCCGCCGTCACCCAGACGCCGTGATCGCCCCGGATGATCCGCGTCAGGTAGCCGTTTTCGAACATGCGAATCGTCGCGCCGTACTCGCCCAGTTGCGTGTTTCGGTACGCCGACTGCGAGCGAAAGCCCAGGCGCTCGTGATCAGCGAAGCCGATCAGATCCGCGGTCTGCTCGAGATCCGAGCGGAGGTACAGTTGATCGACGGTTTCGTCGGTAAAGTAGGTGATACTCCGCAGTTCGTCCCCGACGGCGGTTCGGCAGGCGCTGATCAGTTCGTCCGCAAACGCATCCTCGATCGATTCGCGACCCATGTCACTGGTTAGCATTTGTAGGCACAATAGTATACTGGATCGATACTATCTGCCCCGTTTGGGCGGAACGACGTCGGCTCCGGGGCCGGGGGACCGACGCGCTCTTTTTCGAGGCGACGGTACGGCCGGTATGGTCGAAGACGGGGGGCTCACCGACGAGAACGGCGTGATCGAATCCGGCCGCGGTGGCGGGCCGTGAGCCGAAGTTATCGGACGCTCGAGGAACCAGCAACGGCCGAGTTCGTCGTCCGTGGCTCCGAGTTCTTCGGCCACGCCCGGCCCGTCGATTCCGTCGATGCCGCCGAGGAGTTCGTCGAAACCGTCGCGACGGAGTACGCCGACGCGACCCACAACGTCCCCGCGTATCGCGTTCGAGCCGATGCCGACGGCGACCTCCTTCGGGAGTACTCGAGCGACGACGGCGAGCCCTCCGGTTCGGCCGGAAAACCGGCACTGAACGTCCTCACACGGCAGGATCTAGAGAACTGTGCGGTCGTCGTCACCCGCTACTACGGCGGCACAAACCTGGGCGTCGGCGGCCTCGTGAGGGCGTATTCCCGAGCGGTGAAAGACGCGGTCGAGGCGGCAGGAATCGTCGAGCGCCGTCCCCACGAAACCGTCTCAGTCACCGTCGCCTACGACGACTCGGGAACGGTCCGATCCGTCCTGGAAAGCGAGGGCTACGAGTTCGACGGGGAGTATCAAGCCGACGTCTCCTTTACCGTTCGCGTCCCCATCGCGGAGAGCGCATCTCTACGGGACCGGATTCGAAGCGCGACCAGCGGTCGGGCCGACCTCGCGTGATCGGTTGCACGCGGATGGCCCCCACTCGAAGGCCGGATCGATCGTCTCGAGCCCGGAGATCGGATCGATCGTCTCGAGCCCGGAGATCGGATCGACCGTCTCGAGCATCTGGGCCTCGAGGACGTGCGGATGATACGCGTGAAGTTGGCCGTAGAGGGTTTATTAGCCTATACTTTGAAAGTCGAAGTAATAACTGTTGAACGCTCGATGGTCGGGGTCCTCGGTCCGGCGATCGGCTCGAGCGAATCCACTCTGTGGTCCCCGACGGAAGCGTCCTCGAGCCGAAAAGTTCGCTACTGTCCGCGAAGTGGCCGTACACGGTATAGCGGTCCGTACGAGCACTGACGGGAGCGACAGCTGGGTATTCTGTTCTGACAAGAGCTATAAGATTGGTGTTATGATATCGATTTATGCCCGTCCCCGAAATCAGCGCGCCCCTCCCGCGCGATATCCTCCTCGGTGTGCTCGCACTCAGCCTCCTCACCGCACCACTGTGGGCCGGTGCAGTGGGCGTTGGTGACCCGGCGTACACGTACGATCGAGCGGAAGTGACGACGACTGACGCCGGAATCGAGTACGCGGATCCGGAAGAGGCCCCTCATAGAACGCCGATTAGCGATTCGATCGAGTGTGCCGGATGGGGCGGTGATATCCGCGCCTGTACCTTCGAGGAACACCTCCTCGAGGAAGGGGCGATTCCAACGGGAATTCACGCGACCAACCCGAACAGTACCTCGGTACCGTCCGTCGTTCAGGCCGACTATTACCGGTACGTCCAGATCGAGAACACGGTCTACGAGCCATCGTACTCCCCCAACACCTCGGCACAGCGCGAGGACGGGATGTATCGAGTCGATATGACGCTCGAACCCGTTGCTCCCGAAGACGCGCTTTACTGGGTGTCGCTCGGCGGTGACAGGGCCCCATCCGTCGTTGCCGAAACTGCACGGGAGGGGACGACAACCACCACAGCGGAGGTCGACGTCCCCGAGACTCCGATCAGACTCGAGGACGAGACGTACTATCGCGTCTATCAGGAGAGAGAGGTCGACGAGCCCTCGACGGCGGAGAGCGGACTTCGGTTCCTCCTCACGTACGTCGCTCCGTTCGGTAGCCTGTTCATCGCTGTTCGCCTCTCTCGACGGTTCCACGTCTCCGACACCGGTAGGCAGAACCGGTGAGGGATGGCCGCTGTTGACAGTTGACGAAAGGTCCGACGAAACAGCCCCCGAGTAGCGTGCGCTCATTGCCCGATCTCTCGAGCCGTGGCGAAATCGCGCTCCCGACGGCTGCTACAGCCTCGAATGGATCGTCTCGGCCGTCTTCTCTCCGATCCCGGAGACGCTCTGGAGATCCTCGAGACTCGCCTCGCGGACGTTCTCGACGCTTCCGAACCGGCCGAGCAGCCGCTTTCGCGTCTCGGGTCCGATTCCCGGCACGTCGTCGAGAACCGTCTTCACCTCGTCGCGGATCGTCCGGTGGTACTGGACAGCAAAGCGGTGGGCCTCGTCGCGCACGCGCTGAAGGAGGTGCAGGTGGGGTGCGTCCGACGGCCAGGAGAACTCGCGATCGGGCGTGGTCACGCGCTCTTCGGCCTTGGCCAGCGCGATCGCGGGGACGTCCCAGCCGACGTCCGCAAGCGCCGACCGCGCGGCCTCGAGTTGACCCTCGCCGCCGTCGATCACCAGCAGGTCGGGATCGGGCCGGTCGTCGCGGCCCTCGACGGCGCGGCGAGCGCGCCACTCGAGGAGTTCGCGCATGTTGTCGTAGTCGTCGTTCTGCTCGAGAAGCTTCTTGCGCCGGTAGTCGGCCGTCTCGGCGCTGCCGTCGACGAACGTCACGTTGGCCCCGACCGCGGCTTTTCCCTGGGCGTGGCTCACGTCGAAGCCTTCGATTCGGTTGGCAGCGCCGATCTCAAGTGCGTCCGCGAGCATGCCACACTCGTCGTGCCCGCCGACGTTTCGCCGGGCGTTCTTCAGCGCGAGGTCGACGAGCTTTGCCTCCCGACCCGCGCCCGGAACGCGAACGGAAACGCCCTCGGCCTCGAGCCAGGCCGTCACCTCGTCGTCGCCGTGGCGTTCGGGCAACAAGAGAGCGTCGGGGAGTTCGCGCTCTGCGTAGTACTGTACGAGGAAGGCCGCGAGAACCGCGGGAACGCCGCCGCGCTCGCCGCCTGCACCTGCGACGCCTCCGACCGGTCCGTCCGCACCGTCGACGCCCGGCGTCTCGAGCGTGTGTCGATCCCGATCGACCAGTTTTCCGTCCTCCGCGCGCAGGCGGGCGACCGTCGCGGACTCGCCTTCGATCGCCGCCCCGAGAACGTCGACGGTTCGCTCGTCACCGACCGACTGGACCGCTTCGCCGCCCTCGCCGTGGAAGGCCTCGACGGCCTCGAGTCGATCTCGAAGGTTCGCCGCGCGCTCGAAGTTCTGCTGGGACGCTGCGGTCTCCATCGACCGACGCAGTGGATCGGCCAGCGCTCCCGTCTCGCCCTCGAGAAAGCGCTCGACGGCGGTGACGTCCTCGCGGTAGCTCTCCCGGTCGATCTCGCCCGTACAGGGGGCACTACAGAGTCCCATCTCGTAGTCGAGACAGGGGCGATCCCGGTTTTCGTACTTGTGGTCCGAACAGCCCCGAACGCCGTATCCCTCCCGCAGGGCCTTCACGACCGTTTCGACCTGTCTCACGCTGGTGTAGGGTCCGAAGACCGTCGCGGACTCGGCCGGATCGCGGGTCAGTTCGATGCGCGGCGCGTCGTGGTCGGTGAGCTGAACCATCGGGTACGACTTGTCGTCTCTGAGTCGGACGTTGTAGCGAGGCTGGTGGCGCTTGATCAGGTTCGCCTCGAGCAACAGCGCCTGCGTTTCGGTGTCGGTGATGGCGATCTCGAGCCCGTCCGCCCGGTCGACCATCCGACCGATCCGGGCGCTCCGCGGGTCGGCGTACGATCGAACCCGACTCCGAAGATCGACGGCTTTCCCGACGTAAAGGGTCGTCTCACCCTCCTGGAACTGATAGACGCCCGGCTCTCGCGGAAGCGACTGCGCGTGCTCGCGAACCCCGTCAGCGTTCATCGACGGCCCTAGGGAGTCGGAGGCTTTGAGCCTGACCCATCGGCGTCGTCGCGTGTGATCTCCTCGAGGGAGGAATCAGGTCGGATCGCGTCCTCGAGTTCGAGCGCGACCGCTCCGACGTCGTCGATTTCGTCCGCGGCGAACGCGATGTCGTCGTCGCCGCGAACCTCGAGTACGAGTCGACGCGCTCGTGACCGCGCGTAGAGGAGACCACCGCCCGCGGCGACCGCGATCGCGAGGAGGCCGCTCGCGAGAATCGCGAGGTCGATCATCCGAAACAGGATTTCGACGGTCTCGATCGCGTTTCCGACGACGGCCCCGCCGGAGTCCGTCCGGGCGTCCGGCTGCTCGAGATCGGCACTCGGGACGAGGGCTGCGAAACTGACGAGCAGGTGCAGGCCGAGCAGAGAGACGCCGACGATCGCGCCACCGCCGGCTCGAAGCAGGTGGCGGGTCGCGCCGTCGGTTCGGATAGTCGCGCTCGCGACGTTCGGTCGATCGACGTGGCGGTAGGCCGAACCGACCTCGTCTGGTTCGAACGCGAGAACGCGGTGCGTCGTGACGAACACCGTCGCTCGACCGCACTCGACCCGCCGCTCGACGCGTTCGCCGTCGTACAGGAGCTGATCGACGCGGTCGGTCCAGGATCTCGACATCGGAAGTTCCCTCGGAGTCGGCTTCGGTACGAAGAATCGGTCGCCGGGGATAAGTACGTCAGGGCCCGCCCGAATCACGAAGCCGGTACGACTGTTTCGCCAAAAATCACGAAACTCGAACGACCGATACCCCGTGAATCACGAACCGGGCTCCGCCGACCCGGCCGTCGACGAGGTCGATCGTCCAGCCGTGTGCGTCAGCGATCGCGTCGACGATCGCGAGGCCGAACCCCGTCCCCTCCTGTGACGTCGTGTATCCGTGTCCGAAGACCTCCTCGCGTTCGTCCGCCGAAACGCCGGGTCCGTCGTCTTCGACGAACAACACGCCCTCGTCCCAGCCGACGCGAACCGTCACCGTCGGCTCACCGGTCACGGGATCGTCGGCGCGTCCGTGTTCGATCGCGTTGCGAAACAGGTTCTCGAACAGCTGACAGAGCCGGTCGCCGTCCGCTTCGATCGTAACGTCGCCCGAGAACTCCTCGACGAGTCGGGCATCCGCCGTCTCGACGTAGTGCCAGGATTTCGAGACGACGTTCGTCAGCCTCACCGGACCCGGATCGTCGACGATCCGTCCCTGGCTGGCGAGCGCCAGCAGATCGTCGATGAGCGACTCCATCCGATCCTGTGCGCTGATAACTTCCTCGAGGTGCTCGGCTGCGTCCGAATCCGATAGAGAAGAGCGAGCGAGTTCGGCGTTTCCCTGTGCGACGGTCAGCGGGTTTCGAAGGTCGTGGCTTACGACGCTGACGAAGCGCTCGAGTTGTTCGTTCTGGCGCGTGAGCCGTCGTTCGCGTCGCTTGCGATCCGTGATGTCCGTATACACCCCGTAACCTTCGATCTCGCCGTCGAAACCCGAAACGATGACCGGCTGAAAGATGAACGTTCGCCGTTCGCGCTCGGCCGTCAACCGATCGACCTCTACCCCGCCGTCGGTATCGGACCGAAACCAGACGTCGACCGGTTCCGAATCCGCATCCTCGGGGGCGATCAGCTCCGGGAGCGATCTGCCGATCACCTCGGTCCCGTAACCGAACGTCGCCTCGAACGCCGGGTTGAGACCGGTGACGGTCGGTACCGAGCCGTCGAACGACACCGTCACCACCGGATCGGGTATCTCCTCGACGAGCGTATCGAACCGCCGGTGGGCTTTCTCACGAGCCTGAATCTCGGTCGCAACGATCTCGAGATAGCCGTCGGTCCTGTGGCCGATCGTCTCGCAGATATCCGCGACTTCGTGACTCGAGTACGACTCCGCGGGGGATATGTCGAGCTCGGCGAGCGTCTGCTGGATCAGCGATCGCGCCTTTTCGATACCGACGGTCTGACCGAACGTCGAAACGAGTTCGTCGTGGTCCATTACTCCGGGAGGAGGAGGGCAACGGTCGTCGTGTTGTGATAGCCGCTGAACTGGCCGGGACCCATACAGATCTCGCCGTAGGTTTCGAAGCCGACGAACGGCACCGAGAGCTCGCGTGCCATCTCCTCGACGGCGGTTTCGAACTCGTCTCCGAGGACGATGCCACGACAGGCACAGTCATAGATGAATCCGCCAGCCATCGTCACGTCGCCGGCATCCTGAAGCGCACGACGGACCGTCTCGCCCGCCGATTCGATCTGGGCATCGGGCCGGCCGTGCATCACCCGCAACACCGTTCCGTCGGGAATGTCGACGGCGAAGTGCATGGCTCCGTTTTCGTCCTCGATCCAGGGCCAGCGCATCTTGTACTGGCTTCCCTGGTCGATGCCGAAC
The DNA here is from genome assembly GCF_003841485.1 of Natrarchaeobius halalkaliphilus. Classification (NCBI taxonomy): domain Archaea; kingdom Methanobacteriati; phylum Methanobacteriota; class Halobacteria; order Halobacteriales; family Natrialbaceae; genus Natrarchaeobius; species Natrarchaeobius halalkaliphilus. The sequence goes on from NZ_REFY01000001.1 coordinate 354,916, forward strand.
TCGAACTCACAGAGGATCTCCTGAAGGAGCGTCTCGCTTGCGTCGAGATCGTCGATCCGAACGTCGAACTCCTCGGAGACGGTCTCGCGAACGGCGTCCTTCCAGACCTCGAAGGCGGGGTCACCATCCAGTTCGTGGACGATCGGCCCGTCGGCACGCGTCACCTCGACCGGCTCCGACAGCGGCTCGTGGCCGTGTTCGACCGCGACGACCGGGCGCTGCTGTGCGCCGATCAGTCCCATCACGACCCCGTCTTCGACGACCTCGTCGTCGTGGAAGACGTACGTCGCCTCGAGCTGGTGGTCGTCGGCGGCGGAGCCTCCGGCGATCGATACTTCGGGCCCGAGTTTCTGCTGGCTGATCAGTGCGAGTTTCTCCCCGACGCCGCTGAGCCCGTCGTGGAGGGTGATCGCCGCCGCGTACGGATGGTCGTTGACCTGCTCCGGCAGGTTCCCGATCGCCTCGCGGACGGCTCGAGAGACGTTTTCGCGGAGGCCGGTCCCGAGACCGGTGTAAAACGAGAGCGTATCGCTCGTCACGAGTCCGACGGCGACACCGCTTCCGACGGCATCCTGGGTGAACGAGCCGTTGGCCGAACAGCCGATCAGGTTCGCATCGGATCCGATGACGTCACGGATTCCCCCGAGAACCCGCTCGAAATCGTGTTCGACCGGACAGAAGACCTGGCAGAAGTCCACCCGTTCCCCCGGAAGTTGTGCCACGGCTTCTGTCGCCGCTCGTTTACCCGGATTTCCTTCCGAGTCAGTTACCAGTGCTGTACTAACGGATGTGGACATGCAAGAAAGTGCGTGACCACCCTAATTGAATGTTTGGTTGGTCAACACCGTATCTCGTGAACCGACACCACGCCGAGGGTATACCGCAGATCGCGTCCCGGTCGGCGACCGGCGACGGTGGTGACTCGAGACGCCATCGCCGAAACGCGGTACATTCTCGGGGATCGACCGACAAGGGCCGAGTATGGATGACTCGAGCGAGCGATGCTGGCTCGTCGAACGCGAGTTCGGTGATCGAAACGTCGTGACCATCGTCTACGCGACTCCCGACGGGACGCGATATCACCAGCGGGAGCGCTCTGAGGCTGCGTTACGGACCGGATCACCGGTTACCGCCGCCGTCGACGTCGCCGAGGACGATCTCGAGGAGGTCCGGGACGAGCGGACGCGAGAGCGCTACGTCACGGAGGTCGAACGGACCGCACAGCGATACGGACCGGACGAGAAGATTTAGCCGATTTCGGTTTCTTCCCGCCCCGGTCAGCAGTATATTATCGGCCTCGAGTGGCAAACCTTATCGGGAAACGGCGTCTGCACACAGGCATGCCCGCTATGACAGTCGACAGTCTGACCAAGTCCTACGGTCGGACGCTCGCGCTCTCCGAACTCTCCTTCGAGGTGAAAGAGGGGGAAGTGTTCGGGTTTCTCGGCCCGAACGGTGCCGGAAAGTCGACGACGATCAACGTCATCCTGGATTTTATCCGACCGACGGCCGGCCGAGTGTCGGTGCTCGGAATGGACGCCCAGAAACGCAGTCGTGAGATCCGGGCTCGAACCGGCGTTCTCCCCGAAGGCGTCGAAACGTACGACCGCCTCACCGCCAGAGAGCACCTCGAGTTCGCGATCGACTCGAAAGGGGTCGACGAGGATCCCGAAACCCACCTGGAACGGGTCGGCCTGCACGACGCGATCGACAAGAAAGCCGGCGGCTACTCGAAGGGGATGTCCCAGCGACTCATGCTCGCGATGGCACTCGTCGGTGAACCCGAACTGTTGATTCTGGACGAACCCTCGACGGGACTCGACCCGAACGGCGCACGCGAGATGCGCCGAATCGTCCGCGAGGAGAACGAACGCGGCGCGACCGTCTTCTTCTCGAGTCACATCATGGAACAGGTCGAAGCGGTCTGTGACCGCGTCGGTATCCTCCGCGAGGGCGAGATGGTGGCCGTCGACTCCGTCGAGGGGCTTCGCGACTCCGTCAGCGGCGGCGAGAGCCTCCGAGTGACGGTCGATCGGATCGACGACGACGCGGTTCAGGCGGTCCGGTCGCTGCCCGACGTCTCGAGTGCGTCCGTCGACGGCGACGCGCCGCCGACGATCGTCGTTCAGGTCGACGGCTCGAAGACGGCGGTCCTGTCCGAACTCGAAGATCGCGGGATCGACGTACAGGACTTCTCGACGACCGAGGCGTCGCTCGACGACGTCTTCCGGTCGTACACCACGGACCGGGAGGTGGAAGCGCGATGAGTTCGGTCGACGTAGAAAGCGTCCGGGCAATCGCGACCAAGGATTTCCGAGATTCGATCCGATCGTGGGTGTTCTGGGGACTGAGCGTCTTCTTTTTCACGCTGCTCGTCACCGTCACCGGATTTCTCGCGTACTTCGGTGAAGACATCGCAGCACAGGGTGCAACGACGGCGGCGCTCGTGGGCTACGTCAGCGAAATCACCCGGCTCGTGATTCCCCTGATCGCCCTGATACTGGGGTGGAAAGCCATCGCGGGCGAACGCGAGTCGGGGAGCATCAAGGTCTTGCTTTCGCTCCCGCACTCACGGACTGACGTCATCCTCGGAAAACTGATCGGTCGGTCGACGGTTCTGTCCGTCTCGTTGCTCATCGGCTTTACACTCGCTGGCGCGATCGTCGCTGCGATGCTCGGAAGCTTCGACGTGACGGACTACGCCGGCCTGCTCGCGGTATCGATCCTCTACGGCATCGCCTACACCTCCATCGCCATCGCCGTCTCGTCGCTGACGCGGTCGACGACGATCGCCGGGGCCGCCGTTTTCGCCGTATTCGTCCTGTTCTACATCGTCTGGGACGCCGTCGTCGGCGCCGTATCCCTCCTGATGGCTCTCGACTACCTCCCACAGGGGGAGAACACGGCCCAGGCCGTCCTCTTCTACCAGAGTCTCGATCCCGGAACGGCCTACACGTCCGTTCTCTCGCTGGTCACCTCCGTCGCCGAGATGGACGGCCAGACCGTCGCCATGCTCGAGACGATGTTCGACGCCGTTCCGTTCTACCTGACGGACTGGTTCGCACTCGTAGTGTTGCTGTTCTGGATCGTCGTTCCGACGGCGGTCGCCGTCTATCGGTTCGATCGGGTCGATCTCTAGCGGGAGTCGTCCGACGCCGTCTCGGGATCCACTCCCGCCTCGGAAAGCAGCCGTCGAAACTCCCCTTCCTCTAAAATCGGGACGTCGTCGTCCTCGGCGTCGTCGCGTTTGGTCTGACCCGGGTTCGTCCCGACCACGAGATAATCCGTGTTCCCGGAGACGCTTCCGGTCGCGTTCGCGCCGTGGGATTCGACCAGTTCCCGTGCTTCGCTCCGGGTGCCGGCCTCGAGCGAACCGGTGAAGACGAACGTCAGACCGTCGAGTTCGTCGCCGCCGTCGTCCGCTTCGAGCGCCTGCGGGGAGACGTATGCGAGTACGTCCTCGACCGCCGCCGCGTTGGCCTCGCTGGCGAAGAACTCGTGGATCGTCTCGGCGACGGTCTCGCCTACCTCGTCGACGTCCTCGAGTCGGTCCGGTGCGGACTCGGCGGCCTCCCTGAACGCGGCGAACGTTCCGAACTCGCGTGCGAGTTCGCGCGCCGTCGTCGGCCCGACGTGGGGGATACCGAGCGCCGAGAGGAAGTCAGAAAGGGGCGGCTCGCGGCTCGCCTCGATCTCACCGAGCAGGTTCTCGGCGCTCGTCTCGCCCCAGCCGGAGAGCGCGGTCAGTTCCTCGAGTTCGAGTTCGTAGAGGTCAGCGATCGACTCGAGGAGGCCGGCGTCGACGAGCTGGCGGACGCTCGTTTCGCCCAATCCCTCGAGATCGAGACCGGCGTCGCCCGCGTAGTACTCGATGGAGCGCCGGAGCTGTGCGTCACAGGCCAGGCCCCCGGTACAGAACGCCATCGGCCCGTCTCGTTCGATCGCGCTTTCACAGACGGGACAGTTCTCTGGGAGTTCGTAGTGACCATCGCTCGCCTTCTCGACGACCGCTTCGACGTAGGGGATGACGTCTCCCGCACGCTGGACGCGGACGGTGTCACCGACGTTGACGTTCGTCTCCGCGATCTCCTCGGGGTTGTGCAGGCTGGCTCGCGAGACGGTGACGCCGCCGACGTCGACCGGCTCGAGCAGTGCAACGGGCGTCACCCGCCCGGTTCGGCCGATCTGGACCGCGACGTCGACGATCGGCGTGACCTCCGCGCGGGCCGGGAACTTGTAGGCGAACGCCCAGCGGTCGTGGCGCGCCGTTCGACCCAGCTCCTCGCGGGCGTCGCGGTCGTCGACTTTGATCACGACACCGTCGACCTCGAAGGGGAGCTCGTCGCGTTCTGCGAGCACGTCGTCGCGGTAGTCGATGGCGGCGGCGACGTCGTCGACGACGGCGACGTGGTCGGTGACCCGCAAACCGTACTCCCGTAACCGCTCGAGTTCCTCGCGGTGGGTCTCTTCCAGGTGACTCGCCGCGAGTACGTCGAAGTAAAACACCTCGAGCGGCCGGTCGGCGACGATCGAGGGATCGAGCTGACGGATGGTGCCGGCGGTCGCGTTTCGCGGGTTCGCGAAGGGCTCTTCGCCGCGTTCGATCCGCGCGCGGTTGTGGTCCTGAAAGGCGTCCCTGGGCATGTAGACCTCGCCGCGGACGGCGAGGAAATCGGGATGCTCGCCGTGGAGTTTCTGTGGAACCGAGCCGATGGTCCGCGCGTTCCGGGTCACGTCGTCACCCTCGCGCCCGTCGCCGCGAGTGACGGCCCGCTCGAGTCGGCCGTCCTCGTAGACGAACGCCATCGAGACGCCGTCGAACTTGGGTTCACAGACGTAGTCGACGTCGCCAGCGTGCCCGCTTTCGCGCAGCTCCCGGCGGACGCGCTCGTCGAACTCGCGGACGTCCACGGCCTCGCCGCTCTGGTCGATCGAGAGCATCGGGGCGACGTGTTCGACCGTCTCGAACGCCTCGAGCGGCTCGCCGCCGACGCGTCTGGTCGGGCTCTCGGGGTGGCTGAGATCGAACGCGTCCTCGAGCTCGATCAACCGCTCGAAGAGTGCGTCGTAGCGCCGATCAGCGATGACCGGATCGTTCTCGACGTAGTACCGACGATCGTGCTCGCGGATCGCCTCGCGGAGTAATACGACCCGTCGCGTCGCATCGGCGTCGGAAAGCTCTTCGACCGGCTCGAACGCTGTCGGGGGATCGCGAAGGTACGGGTTCTCGTCGGGCTCATCGGCGGCTGGCATTGCTGTCGGTTCGTGATCGAACGCGCCGATCCTAAAGGCCGCCGACTCGAGCGTGCCCGGAGAGGAAATTCACACCGGCCGGAACCGTCTCGAGGTCACACCAGCCGAAACCGTCTCGACCCGGTTCAATCGCCTTTTACGCACGTAGCCGTTATCGGACTCCATGAGTGAAATACCGGATCGGGTTCCGACCGCCTGTCCGTCGTGTTCGCCGGACCTCGAGACGGTCCACGAGGTGTTGACGACCGGCGGTGGAACCATCACCGTCCGCTGTAGCGAGTGTGCACACGTCCACAAAGTGCAGCCGGAGCGCGAGCGGGAGGTGACCCTCGACGTCGTCGTCTCTCAGGAGGGAGAATCGTTCGCGGCCAACGTCACCACGCCGGAAGACGAGACCGTCTCGGTTGGCGACGAGTTCATCCTCGAGACCGACGAGGTGCTCTCGACGGTCCGGGTCACCAGCGTCGAACTCGACCAGCAGCGGCGCAGGGACGAAGCCGCCGCGACGGACATCGAGACGGTCTGGACGCGCGAGGTCGACAACGTCGCGGTCAACGTCACCGTTCACCCGAAAGACGGCTCGCGAGACGATAGCCGGGGGATAACGGTTCACGTCCCCGGCGATTACGAGTTCGAAGTCGGCGCGATCGAGAGCTTCGGAGACGACGAGTTCGAAATCGACGCCGTCGTCGTTCGCGACGCCACCACGGGCTATCACCGCGACCGGTACGAAGAGCGCGGAGACATGGTCCTCGCAAAGGACGTAAAGCGAGTCTACGCCTACGACCAGACCTCGAGTGCCTGGTCTGCCTGGTAACGGCTCGCCGGTTTTTCCGTCGGATCGTCGGCGTCGACGCCGGGCCGAGCAAGCGAGCTATTCATACCATCGGAGGAGGTAGCCCGACTATGGACGCAGCGGTACTGCGAGAGGACATGGTCGACGGCCTCGAGTCCCCGCCGCGGGAGGTGTTGACCGACGAGACCGTCGCCATCGCGATGCGCGACGTGCCCCGTCACGTGTTCGTGGGCGACGAGCGAACGGCCTACGCCGACCGCGAGCACGAAATCCTCGGAACGCGCGTCCTCGCGCCCAAAACCACCGCCAGGTTGCTCCAGGCGCTGTCGATCGAGGAGGGCGAGAGTTCGGTGCTGATCGTCGGCGTCGGCGTCGGCTACACCGCGGCGATCGCCGCCGAACTCGCGGGTTCGCGAAACGTCCACGCCGTCGACATCGCCCGGCCGCTCGTCTTCGAAGCCAGGGCGAACCTCCACGAGGCCGGCTACGACGAGGTTCTCGTCGACCGTCGCGACGGGGCCGACGGACTGCCCGAGTACGCACCGTTCGATCGGATCCTGCTCGAGGCTGCCGCCGTCGAACCGCCACGGGCGCTGCTCGAGCAACTGTCGGACGACGGCCGCCTGGTGTTTCCGCGAGGGACACACCGCCAGCGCCTCGAGGCGGTTTCTCCGGACGGAGGCCGTGAGCGGTTCGGCTCGGTTTCGTTCGATCCGTTGCTCGTCGAGGGCGAACAGCCGGGTGCCGTCGAACGAAACCGGACGGCCCGTGAGGACCGCGAACACGCCCGTCGCCACGCACGGTCGAGACGCGGCTGGGAACAGGAGTGGGTCCAGTGGGAGGAAACGATCGATTCGTAGGGGAGTGTTCACCCGCCGGGCGGGCACAGTGGTCCGTCGCCAGGACGCGATCACGCGTCGGATTTCGACCGGTACCGTCGGTACACCGCGACCGTCAGGACCAGCCCGAGAGCGCCGACGACGACGACCGCACTCCCGACGACCCACCGTCCTCGGAACCCGATCAGCATCAGCCCGAGGCTGGTCGCGAACAGTCCGATGTGTGCGAACAGGACGGCGAACATGAACGCCAACAGAGTTTCGGAATCGATCTTCCGAACCGGGTCCTGGAGGTCCCCCGTCGGCTCGTCTTCGTCCAGCAGCGGGTCCAGGTCCAACACGCTAGTCGCTCGGTGAGCAACGCACAAGAGTGACTCGCCGCCCACACCGGTGAAAAACGCAGAACCGCCCGTGTCGCCGTTTCCCGATTCTGTCCGCCTCTCGATCACTCGGCAGTGTTGGCGGTGATCGTGATCGTACCGTCCATCTCGATGTCCTCGGACGGTGGCAGGTCTTCACCGAGCGTGTCGACCACCAGGCCGAGGCCGACGACGTTATCTCCGACGTCCAGATCGTCCTCGAGGATGTTCTCGTCGTCGGGATCAACCTCGAGCGTGCCGTGACTTCCCTCGTTCTGGTCCAGACTGAAGCTCAGGCTGGTGATATCCTGACTCCCGTTGTTCGTAAACTGGACGAGGTCGCTGAAGGTCACCCTCGCGTTTCGATTGATTCGGTTCAGACTGATCTGGATCTCTCCGTCCGTCTGGGAGACATCGAGTGTCTCCCCCTCACCGAAGTTATCATTACCCTCACGATCCGGATTCGGAACCATCGTCAGCGTCGCATCCGAGTCGTCACTGAACTCGACCGATACCTCTCGGTCCGCCTCGACCGTATCGAACGCACCGGTCGCAGCGATCGCACCGGTTCCAGCGGCGAGCGTCCCCAGACCGAGAATCGCATTTCGTCGCGTGAGCCTCATCAACTCTGGATAGCGACCGGTCACCCATAGTATTACGCTCCCAGAAACCCCTCAGGCACTGCCTGGGCGGTCTCAGGCGGTGAGATCTCGGCGGCAGGCACAGCGAGATTTCGGGAATCAAACATCACGCACCGTCGGAGGAAAGCGCATCGAATTCGTAGCTGACACCGGTGAGCGATTCGCTTTTCGTCCACAGCCGTTCGGCACCCGCTTCGTCTCGAGAGTCATCGCTCGAGGTCTGGCGCGTCGGCGTACCGCGCATGTTCAAGGGGCCGCCGGGGCCGTAGTACGTACCGCCGTCGGCTCGAGGCGCACTCGCGGCGTACAGCATCGGGAGGACACCTCGAGCGGCCGACTGGGCAAAGATCGAGTTCGCGAGTTTCATCATCGCGTACCGGACCCGCGATCCCGATTCGCTGGGGCCACGATACTGCAGATCGGTGTCGGCATATCCGGGGTGACAGGCGAGGCTTTCGTCTCCGTGAGGCCCGAATCCTCGAGCCATCGCTCGAGTTCGTACGCAAAGAGGAGGGTTTCCAGCTTGCGTTGACCGTAGGCGCTCCACTTCCCGTAGGACTCCTCGCGGTGTAGATCGTCGAAGGCGATGGTTCCGATCCGGTGTGCCTCGCTGGACTGCGTGACGATACGCGTTTCCCCGTCGGTCGTGACGAGGAGTTCCAGCAGGTGAAACGGACTGCTGTCGGTCAGTTCCGACGCGCCCCACGGTGGCGGGTACGCCGGTGATACTGGCTGGTCAGTGACGGCAATCCGCAAGTGACGCTGTAGCGAGGGCAGAGAGGACTCTCGAGGCAATGTAGCTCTCGGAAAGTGGGGGGTGGGGGATTGGGGGTGGCGACAGTCTGATACAGATCGCCATCTCTTGGTAAGGCAGGACGGTGGTTAATTATAGCTTCTATCTGTTTAGAGGGTCGGGAACGCCTATTCTAATTATTTAGAATTGGTGTCGAACACCAGCGTCGCGAGCTTTCGCTCGGCCGCACGGAGATGGTAGTGGTAGGTGGGAGCCGACACGTCGAGTGCTGCCGCGATGTCCTCGCCCGTACTTTCGCGAGGCCACTCGAAAAACCCGCTGTAGTGGGCTGCCTGTAGCGCTTCGAACTGTTTGTCGGTGAGTCTGTCCTCGAGCCGGGAGTCGAGGCGTTTCGTCGAACGAGTGTTGGTCGTCTCACGCCGTGCGAGCAGTTCCGTCTCCGGGTGTTCGTCCCTGATAGATTCGATTACTGCCCGTGCTTCGACGTGCTGTGGAAGCTCGAGAACGATGGTCGCGACGCCGTTTTCGGCCGTGGCCGCTCGCAAACGCACTTCGTACGCCCGGAGAACGCTCAGCAACGGCGTCGACGCGAGCGTTACTTCGTACAGCGTTTCGTCGTCGCCCTCGGAGACGACGGAAACCGTCTCGATGGACGCCTGACTCTCCTCGAGTCCAGTCAACTCCGCGGTCGGTGGAACGCTGACGAACGCGACGATATCGCCACCCTGATCGATGATTCCCTCGAGCGTTATCGGACCCTCGGCCAGCGTCGAGAGACGGTTGAACAGGACCCTGGCGTCGCGCATCTCGAGTTCGAGTTCGAGTCGGCTCTCGGTGAGTATCGCCCGGGTTCGCTCGACGCTTCGGATCGCGTGTCCGATCGTCTCACCGAGTTCGGCAAACACCTCGCGTTCGCTCTCGCTGATCGAATCGACGCCGCTGACGTGAACGAGCAGGACGCCGTACCGGCGTTCACCGTCGACGAGAGGAACTGAAAGCACCGTTTGATAGCCGTATGTGAGCGCCTCCGTCCGTCGTCGATCCCAGCCGTCGGCCTCGAGGACGTCGGAGAGTACGACGATCTCCTCTCGTCGGAGCGTCTCGCGTACCAGCTCGGCTTCGGGTGCCAGCTCCCCGTCTGCGCGAACGTGATCGATGTACGTCGCGTCGATTCCGGCCCACTCGGTCGGCTCGGGCGGATCGTCCTCGCTCGCGGTGATCCAGGCGAATCGGTATCGCTCGGTGTCCGCGAGCCGCTCACAGACCGTCCGCTCGATCTCCGTCCGCGTCGAGGCCTGGGCGACGCCGTGGTTGATCTCGCGGATCACCTCGTTGATGTGGTTGAGTCTCGTCAGCTCCTCGTTCTGTCGAGCGAGCGTCCGGTCGTGCTCGCGGAGCAGCTCCTCCCGCTCTGCACGATCCAGGGCCGCTTCGGCGTTCGCCGCGAGGATGTGAAACAGCTCCGTCATCGTCTCGTCGAAACCGTCGACGTCCTCCGTTCCCGCGAGTAATACGCCGTGTGCTTCGAGCGGAACGATCAGCTCGCTCCGGCTCAGCGCCTCGGCCGCCAGTGCGTCCTCGCCCATCGACGTCTCGTTCGTGTCGTCGAAATAGGCACTGTCTCCCTCCGAGAAGACGTCCCAGACGTGGCCGTCCCCTCGACCGAACGTCGTCGTCGGGTCGAGGAACTGCCGTGTAGACTCGGTCGACGCGGCGTGTTTGAGGACGCCATCGGTCGGATCGAACGAGTACGCGGCCGCGATGGCGACGTCGAGGATATCGGCAGCGGTGTCGACCGTCTCTCGATAGATCTCGTCTTTCGTTTCGGCTCGCATCAGGTTCCTGGTCGTCTCGTGGACGGTCGCGAGCGTCCGTTCGTAGCGCCGTTTACTCGCCTGTAACTCCGCCTCGGTGCGATACTGGCGAACGGCGTTCGTCACCTGATTTGCCAGCAGCGTATACTGTTCGTTGCCCGTCTCCTTCTGGAGATACTGGGTCACGCCCGCCGCGATCGCCTCGCTTGCGACCTCCTCCGAACCCCTGCCCGTAAAGAGGATAAACGGAAGGTCGGCGTCGACCGTTCGAACGCGCTCGAGCAACTCGATCCCGCTCATCTCGGGCATCTCGTAATCGCTGACGATGCAGTCGATCTCTCGCCCCTCGAGTATCTCGAGCGCTCGTGTGGCACTGGTCGTCGGCTCCGCGACGATCTCCTTGCGCTGGCGCTCGAGCATTTCGCCGGCGAGTTTCGCGAAGCCGGGTTCGTTGTCGACGACGAGAACGGCGATCGAGTTCTTCATTGTATTCTATTTCGCACTCGTCATCGATGAAATATTCGATGAGCGGTTATATGCGTGTCGGATCAGTGTAATGAATTCGGCTAAAACGCCGCGAGCGCGCCCCAGGCGATCATCGACGTCATCATGAGGAGCGCAAAGACGAGCGCGATAACCTGATTCCGGTTCATACCCAGCGTGACACACTCCGGAAGCATGAATGTCACGACCGGAGCGCATCCGGCACACGTCGGTTTCGACCGAGTCCAGCCCCCTCACTCGAACCGGGCGTCGACGACGACGTGAGCGACGCCGGCACTGTGACTTTTGACCCGCCGCCTATCGAGCACCGTCAGCTCACGTTCGGCTGTGTCAGCCGCGCTCTCGAGGCGCTCGAGCGGCCGATCCCAGAGACGGGGTTCCGGCGTCGCCTCGTGATAGTGGACGAGGCCGCCTGGGACCAGCGCCTCGAGCGCAGCCGGGAGAAACTCGGCGGCCTCGTCGGATCGCGTTCCGCCTCCCCGTCCACACTCGTCCTCTGGGGGGGCCGCCTCCGTCGAGCGCCCGTAATAGCCCATCACGACCCGATCGGCCTCGACGTCGGCTGCGATCTCCCGACAGTCGGACATGTAGGCGTCGACGCGCTCGCTGACGTCGTTCAACATCGCGTTCTCGACGAGATAGCGAAACGCGGTCGGATTGATCTCGGTCGCAGTGACGTCCGCGCCGGCCCGGACGAGCGGCAGGGTGAAGTAACCGATGCCGGCGAACATGTCGAACACCCGCTCTCCCGGCTCGCAGACGTCCCCCATCCGAGCGCGTTCGGCCTGGTTTCCGGGCGAAAACATCACCGCCGCAGGATCGAGTCCGTACCGCGTCCCGTGTTCCGTGTGGACCGTCTCAGTGTCCGGATCGCCGGCGAGCAGTCGCGTCCTCGGTTCACGATGGGTCCCCGCCACACCATCGTTTGCGATCCCCTCGTCGGCCAGGACGCTGTCGGCCTCGCCGTGAACCTCGAGTAACGCATCGGCCAGCTCGAGTTCGTCGGGACAGTCCGCTGGAACCGAGACCATCACGACCGAGCCGATGACGGCCCACGAACTCGGGACCGTCGCGAGGTCGTCGGTACTCCACCCGCGCGCTCCGAGAACGTCCTCGACGTCGGTGAGTCGCACCTCGGGGTCGAGCTGACGAACCACCTCGAGTACCGGCGTCTCCGATGGCGGCTCCGTCACCGGCAGCGCGATCGTTCCCGACTCGGTCTCGCGAACGCGCCTCGAGTCGTCGTAGACGCCTTCGGCGCGCAGCGATTCGATGGCCGTCTCCGTGCGAGGTTTCTCCACGACTGCGGCCAGCGCCGTCTCGCCGTCGGTCCGCCCGACGACGTCGCGGACGGACGGTGACTCGCTCGGGAAATCGTCGTCAGACATCGTCGTCGGGAAGGATGTGCAGACCGGCGCGGCTTTTCAACACGGGAACCGTCTCCGAGCCGGGATCGAAGTAGTCCGGTCGGGAGACGGTCGTGGCGCGGTAGGTCTCGGGATCGAGAATCTGCACCGCGTTTTCGTCTTCGACCGTGACGACCGTCGTCTCGTCGGCGTCGTCGCGGGTGCCGAGCGCTCGCGCGTCCGGGGACGTTCCCTCCTCGTAACTCGCCTCGTAACGCTCGCCGGTCGTCACCCGAACGCCTTTCAGGTTGCCGCGTGCGCTGCGAACCAGGACCGGGCCACCGTCGTCGTTCTCGAGGTCGATGACGTCCCCCGACGTGTACGGTGGCAGGCGAACCGCGAAGGTGACGCGATACACTTCGTTGCCGTCTTCGTCCTCGGTGACGAGGGTTTCTGCGTCGGTGACCGTTCCGCCGAACTCTTCGACGGTCTTGTTCGCGATCTTTTTACCGATCTTGTTGGTCGAGACCTTGATATTCAGCCCGTCGTCGACCTCACTGATTTCGGTCACGAAAGCGTTTCGATCGCCGGTTGCTACCATGTCAGCGACGATTTCGTGGGCGATCTCTTTGGCGCGGTCGGTCTCTTCGGACGCGGGGGTTCTACCCTCGGCACGGATCTGGACGATACTCGCGTAGTAGTCCCCGGCGATCCGGCCACAGCGGGTACAGGTCTGTCGGGCGATCCTGACGAGCACGGTGGCTTCCTCGTCGACGGGCGTCCCTCGGACGACGCCGGTGAAATAACAGTGCATTCGGATCGTGTTCTCGTCGACTTGCTCGGGTTCGACCTGCCAGGCGACGTCCGCGACGTCGACGTGAACGGCGAGTGCGTCGCTCACCTCGTCGATCGCGACGTCGGTGTAGTCCTCCGCACCGACGTCGACCCATCGCCTCCCCCGGTGGACCGCGCCACACCGGGCACAGACCCGGACGTCGATCCGATCCGGCGCGTCGACGAAGTCGAAGTCATCGAAGTAACACGAATCACAGAGTTCGACCTCGGACCCCGGCCGAAGGGGGTCCGACGCGACGTCGTCGCCTTCGGCGGTCGCCTCATCCGCTGACCGCTCCGCCACGGGGTCCCCACACCGAGGACAGAACGCGCGCGACTCACTCATTGATTCCCGTTCGAGTCTGAGGGAGTTAAGCGACGTGTTCTCTCATACGGACTATTGTAAGCCATTGCCGGTGGGACCGCGACCCGTCTGCGGTCCCAGCGGTAAATCGTTACAGCAATCCGTATCAGACGGTGAGAACTCCAGCCGAAACGGGAGGCTCGATGGATCGAACTCCCGTCGTTCGAGGCCCGGTTTCGAGCCCGATCGATCCCGTTCGAGCCGGAATCTTCGATCCAGAACCAGTGTCAGACGTTCGTCAGACACTGTGTATCGATCCGTGTCAGCCGCTCGTCAGACGGGGGCTCGTTCCACCGTGTCAGACGATACCCTGTCATGTGGTTTCCATGCGAAACGAAGGGGTTGGAAATTCGGGTCGGGTTAGTCTAGAAACACCAATAATTACGGCAGCCAAGCACGTCTGAGCGAACTGGTACGTTTATACCGACCGTCTCACCCGTCTCTGACGGGTCGAAACGAAGGGGTCGGACAGGGACACGCGTTGTGCCCGCTCACCGACCGAACCGATCCGTCCGGGTGGACCCAGACGACGGTCGGCTTTCCACAGCGCTCGCAGACGCCGATGGTTCGCCGTTTCTCCGGTGACGTCGTGGCCATAACACGAACCGAATTCGACAACAACAATAATCGTTTCCATCCTCGGTCGGAAAGCCACAACACGGCTGACAGTCGGTGCTGGCGAACAGTCGTATCACCGAGGATGTTGCGACTCGAGGGTGTTAGACGCTCGAGACGCGCCGTACTCGAAAAGAGGACGGTCGACCGTTCAGTTACGGAACGAAATACTCAGTTACGGAATCGAATACTCAGTTCTGGCCGTTGAGCGTGATGTAGTTGACGCCGATGATTCGCTCGTCTTCGTTGAGTTCGTCCTTGGCCGCCTCGGGAACCTGTCCGTCGACGTTGTACACCGTCAGCGCCTCGCCGCCGATGGTTTCGCGGGCGTTGAACATGCCAGCGATGTTGACGCCGTGTTTGCCCATGACGGTTCCGATGAGGCCGATGACGCCCGGTTCGTCCGTGTTTCGCGTCACGACCATCTTGCCGTGCGGAATGGCGTCGACGCGGTAGCCGTCGACGCGGACGATCCGAGGATCGTCGCCCGCAAAGAGGGTGCCGTCGACCGAGACCTCCTCGCCCTCGTTTCCGACGGTGACCGAGATCAGGCTCTGGAAGTCCTCGGCCCGGTGGCTCTTCGATTCGGTGACGTCGACGCCGCGGTCCTCTGCGATCTGTGGGGCGTTGACGGCGTTGACCTGCCACTCGAGCGGTTCGAAGACCCCCTTCAGCGCGCTCGCGGTGACGAACTCGACGTCCTCGTCCGTAATATCGCCCTCGTAGGCGACCTCGATGCGCTCGATGCGTCCGTCGAGCAACTGGGCGGCGACCTTGCCGGCGGTGTCAGCGATCTCGATGTACGGCTCGAGACGCGGGAACGCGCTCTCGTCGATCGATGGGGCGTTGAGCGCGTTCGCGACGGGTTCGCCGGCGAGTGCGGCATCGACCTGTTCCGCCGTCGAGGTCGCGACGTTTTGCTGTGCCGCTTCGGTCGACGCGCCGAGGTGGGGGGTAACGATGACCCCGTCCTGATCGAGCAACGGCGAGTCCTCGGACAGCGGCTCCTCCGCGAAGACGTCGAGCGCCGCTCCCGCGACCGTTCCGTCCTCGACCTTCGCGGCGAGTGCGTCCTCCTGGACGATCCCACCGCGGCCGACGTTGACGAGGCGGCCGCCCTCGAGCAACTCGAGTTCGTCCTCACCGATCATTCCCTCCGTTTCGGGAGTCAGGGGCGTGTGGATCGTCAGGAAATCGGCAGCGTCGAGACAGTCCTCGAACTCGACGAGTTCAGCACCGATCCGGTCGGCGCGTTCCTCGGAAATGTAGGGATCGAACGCGACGATGTCCATCCCGAGGGAGTCGAGTTTCTTTGCGACCTCCTGGCCGACGCGGCCGAGGCCGACGACGCCGAGGGTTTTGTTGTCGAGTTCAGCGCCGAGATAGTCGCTTTTTGCCCACTCGCCCGCTTTCAGTCGCGCGTGAGCCTGGGGGATCGAACGCGCGGTCGCGAACGTCATCGCGACGGTGTGTTCGGCCGCCGCGCGGACGTTTCCTTCGGGTGCGTTCGCGACGATCACGCCGTGGTCGGTCGCGGCGTCGATATCGATGTTGTCGACGCCGATACCCGCGCGTCCGACGATAACGAGTTCCTCGGCGGCTTCGAGCACCGCCTCGGTAACCTCGGTTCCGGAGCGAACGATCAGTCCGTTCGCGTCCGATACCGCCTCGAGGAGATCCTCGCCCTCGAGTTCGTAGCCCGTTTCGACGTCGTGGCCGGCGTCTCTGAGTACGTCCAGACCCGCGTCCGCGATCGGATCCGTGACCAGCACCTTCATGCGCGAGGAACTCGTGCGGAACGGGTAAACCCTTCCGTTGTGTCCGAAGGAGGCAAGAATTACCGTTCCGAACGGATAAATCAAACGCGTTCACGCATCGGTTGGCGGCCTGGGAAGGTGAATCGTGACGCGACTTCCATCGCCGTCGGAGCGCGGTTCGTACTCGAGAAAGCCGCCGTAGTCGTCGAGGATCAATTCGACCAGCCACAGGCCGAGACCGCTTCCGTGGTTCATCTGTGTCACCGGCTCTTCGTTGAAGATTCCCGTCCGTTCCGTTTCCGGAATACCGGGACCGTTGTCGGCAACGACGACGCCGATCGTCTCGTCGAACTCGGCTACCGAGATTTCGACGAGCGGATCGTCGTTGCGTGCGTGTACGATCGCGTTCTCGAGGATTTCGCTCAGAACGGTGTGCAGGCGACGGTCGGCGGCGACGGTCGACTCGAGGCGTCCGGTAACGGAAACCGTTCCAGACGGATACCGGTCACGGAGATCCGAAACCACCTCGACGAGAACGTCGTCGAGCGCGATCGAACGCTGTATTCGGTCCCGGCTCAGCGTTGCGTCCGCGAGTTGTTTGGCGGTCTCGTTCATCCCGATTAGCTCGCGGGCTGCCGCGACGATCTCGGCCGCGTAGGCGGCGTGTTTTTGGTGTTCGAGTTCGGACTCGAGCGTCTCCGCGAAGCCGCTGATGACGTTGAGATCGTTGCGAAGGTTGTGCCGGAGGAGGCGGTGGAGGAGCTGCAAGTGCTGTTCGCGTAGCTTGAGGTCAGTGATATCACGTCCTTCGAGGACCAGCAACTGAACGTCGTCCTGACTGTCGGTCATCGGTCGGATCGAGAAGTCGATGATCGCCGTTCGATCGACGCCGCGGATCCGGACCTCCCGTCTGAAGAACTCGCCGTCTCGAGCGCGTTCGACTCCCTCTTTGGCGATCGCTCGTGCCTGCTCGTTCGACTGGAACCAGAAGGTTTCCCAGATCGGTTTGCCGACGATGTCGTCGCGGTCGATCCCGGCGAACTCGATCGCGGTTTCGTTGGCTTCGATCAGCGTTCCGTCCGGTTCGAGAAGGCCGGTGAACTGGAAGGTGTTGTTAAAGACGGCCTCGAACCGGCGCTCGCGGTGTTTCCGCTCGGAGATGTCACGAAAGAGGCCGGTGAACACGCGCCGTCCGCTGAGGCGATGCTCCCGGAGGCTCACCAACACGGGAACCTCGTGTCCGTCCCTGTGCAAGGCCGGGAGTTCGATCCCGCCCCAGTCGATATGCTTCTCGCCGGTTCGGATGTACTTCTCGAGTCCGGCCGCGTGTGCGGGACGAAGTCGCTCCGGGATGATCGTCATCTTCGAGCGGCCGACCAGTTCCTCGGGCGCGTAGCCGAGGATCTCCTCGATCGCCGGGTTCGCAAACAGGATCGTACTCCCCTCGTCGATCGTGAGCAGTCCCTCCGAGGTGTTTGCGACGAGCTGTCGGAAGAAATCCGGCTCGTCGAACGGCGGACGTGGCAATCCGAGGGAATCGATCTCACCGGGGTCGTCCGACCTGTTCCCTCGAGTCATTGTCCGTCAGTTCAAGAAATTGGTCAGGCCTGAAATACCTGTGGGGTGCGCGTCATTCGACCGCGGCGACAGCTCGAATCGGAGAGCCGTCCGCGTTTTGTACCGCAAGCGGGAACGCATAGAGCCTGAATCGATCGGGAAGCCCAGCGAGAGACGTCAGATTCTCGATGATCGGCAACTCGGCACCCAACAACGCGCGGTGGGCGGGAAAGCCGTCGGGTTCGTCGTCCGCGGCGTTCGCCGTCGGCGTCGGATCGGGGTTGAGCGTATCGAGTGCAACGCCACAGCCCAGTTCGCGGAGGGCAACGGCCGTCTCGGGTGCGAGGTAGGGGTGCTCGAGGTAGCGATCCGTGTTCCAGTGCTCGTCGAAGCCGGTTCGGACGACCAGGAGGTCCGGAGACTCATCGTCGTCGGCGAGCGCCGGAACCACCGCGTCGGGTTCGATCCGCTCGCGGCGCGAACACGGAGCGATGTCGACGAAGCGGGCGTCGAAGACGTACTCTCCGATGGGGCGGTCGTCGAGGTCGGTCCCGTCCGGTTCGGTGTGGCTCGGCGCGTCGATGTGGGTTCCCGTGTGACTGCCACAGCAGATCTCCTGGACGGCCACGCCGTCCTCCGAAACCGTCGCCGCGGGTGAGACGCTCACCTCGGGATCACCCGGATATATTTGAATTCCCGTTCGGATCGGGTGGGTCAGATCGCGGTACACGTGAGTACTCGTTCGAACGGGGGACCAAAGCGGTATCGCAACGGCCGCTCGAGCGCCGTCTCGTCGAGAAGCCGAACTCGGAGAGTGTGGCGATACGGTTCCCCCAGTATCGTGTGAATGGGCGTCCACTGCTGGTCCCGGTCGAGTCGCACTGATCCGCCTCGTCGGCTAGATCGAAACCTGAACTGGTTTATTCGGGGCCCCACAATCGGGGATCGATGACAGTCGTCGCTTTCGATTTCGACGGAACGCTATCGGACTCCGAGATGACCGTGTTGCTCGGCAAGCGCTGTGGCGTCGCGGACGAGATGACCGAGATCACGGAACGCGCGATGAACGACGAGATCGGCTACGCCGAGAGTCTACGCGAGCGTGCCGCACTGCTCGAGGGGCTTCCGGCCGAGGACGCAGACGCCGCGTTCGACGAGGTCGTCCTCCGTCCCGGTGCCGGAAACCTGATCGCGGAACTCAACGAGGCGGGCGTGACGACCGCGATTCTGACGGGGGGCTTCGAACGCGGCGTCGCGGCCGCACTCGAGCGCGAGGACGTGTCGGTCGATCACATCGTCTCGAACCGTCTCCCGATCCGTAACGACGAGTTAACCGGCGAGGTCGAGGGCTCGCTCGTCGAGGGGACCAAAGACGACGCCCTCGAGACGCTCGCCGCCGACGTCGGCGTCGATCTCGCGGAGACGGTCGCGATCGGTGACGGCGCGAACGATCTTCCGATGCTCGAGGTGGCGGGTCTCTCGATCGGATTCGATCCGAAACCCGCGGTCGAACCACACTGTGAAGTCGTCGTTACCTCGATGGCCGAAGCTCGTCGAACGCTGGTCGACGAGGGCGTTCTGTAGGTACCCAGCCGTGACTCTCGTCGTGGCGTGAGTTTCCGGTGAAACAGCTGATTTCCGGACCGAGAAGGTTATTTACTCGAGGTCGAGTAAGATGCTTTGATGATGTGGCAAGATCTCGTATTCATGATTGGTAGCGGCCTCTCGATCGTCTTTCTCGCGCCGACGTTGCGCGATGCGACCGCCCGCGTCCCGCTGGGAACGAGTTTACCCTCGATGGGGATCGGGTTCGTCTACGCCGTAACCTTCGCGACGCTCGGTATGACGTTCTCCGCGGCCGGGTCGCTCGCCGCGGGGACGATGTGGTCGATGATCGCGCTGGTCCGGTCACCGACGTCTCGAGGACTGCTCGCCTCGAGCGATCTCTCCCTGTTCGCGGACGACGTCCGCCGATGGATCGATCGCCGCCGTTCGGATCGCGTTCTCGGAGAACAGTATATTACCCGCGGTGATTCACGTATTACCCTCGAGAACACCCACGTTACCCGCGACGGTCCGCGTGTCGGCCTCGAGAACACCCACGACCCCGTTCCCGGCGAGCAGTAATCGTCGATATCCACACGCCCGAGTCGACCGCTCCGGGCCGTTCGTCTCGCCGGGTCGCTCGAGGCGACCCGTCTCTCAGCGATCGACGCGCGGTCGTCCGGCGTTCGAACTCGCTCGAAGAACACCGCTCGGAGACCGTCACTCGGAGAACAGGCTCGTGTGGACCGGCGCGAACGCCTCCGGCTCGTCGATTTCCTCGTCCTCGGTGTCGGTGATCGAGCGCCCCTCGAGGCCAACGGCGAGCAGGTCCGAAAGCGGCGGCCCGACTTTCTCGGGTTCGACGAGGAAGGCGTCGTGGCCGTGGTCCGATTCGACGATGTGGTGGGCCACGGAGACGTCGGTCTCCCGGCAGGCGTCGGCCAGCGCTTCGGATTGCTCGACGGTGAAGTGCCAGTCGCCGGTGAACGAGAGCACGAGGAGTTCGCCCTCGAACGCCGCGATCGCGTCCGCGTCGGACTCGTAGCCCGCGGCCAGATCGAAGTCGTCCATCGCGCGCGTCATGTAGAGGTAGCTGTTCGCGTCGAACCGATCGGTGAACTTCTCGGCCTGGTAATCCAGGTAGGACTCGACCTCCCGGTACGGGAAGAAGGCGGCCGCGGGATCCGGCGGCTTCTCGCGAACCGTCTCCCGGCCCGCCGACCGGCGGCCGAACTTCCGGGCCATCGAGGCCTTCGAGAGGTACATGATGTGACCGATCTGGCGCGCTCGGGCCAGTCCGTCGACGGGTTCGGGACCGCCGTAGTAGTGACCGCCGTTCCAGTCCGGATCGGTCGTGATCGCGCGTCTGGCGACGGTGTCCAGTGCGAGACACTGGGGATCGAGTCGGGCGGCAGCGGCGATCGACGCCGCGTATTCGACGTCATCGGGGTATCGCCGCAGCCAGTCGAGAACGTTCATTCCGCCGACGCTACCGCCGACGACGGCGTGGAGGCGGCCAACGCCGATTTCGTCCAGGAGCGCTCGCTGGGCCCGCGTCCAGTCACCGACGGTCACCGGCGGAAAGTCGGTGCCGTAGGGGTCGCCGGTTTCGGGGTTCGTGCTCGCGGGTCCGGTCGAACCGTAACACGATCCCGGAACGTTCGCGCACACGACGAAGTACTCGGTTGTGTCGATGGCCTTTCCGGGACCGACGACGTCGCCCCACCACGCGCGGGCCTGACCCGCGGTGTCGTCGCCCGCATCGGGTCGGCGGGCGACGTGTGAACTACCCGTCAGCGCGTGACAGATCAACACCGCGTTCGTCCCGTCGAACTCGCCGTAGCTCTCGTAGGCGATCTCGAGCGATGGAACCGACTCGCCGGAGAGAAACTGGAACGCGCCGATGGTGACGGTGTCTCTCGTCGTCATGGTCGTGGCTGTTCTCCGGTGGTCGTCCGCGTTGCGATTTCGATCGCTCGGTCGATATCCGCGAGAATATCCTCGGGGTCTTCGATCCCGACGGACATCCTGACGAGATCGGGCGTGACGCCGGCTTCTTCCTGTTCGTCGGGCGAAAGCTGGCCGTGTGTCGTGCTCGCGGGGTGGATGACGAGCGTTTTCGCGTCACCGATGTTCGCGAGGAACTGCGCGAGTTCGACGTTCTCACAGAAGCGCTTGCCGCCCTCGTAGCCGTTCTCGAGGCCGAACGCGATCATGCCGCCGTACTCTTCGAGGTAGCGCGAGGCGTTGTCGTGGGTCGGGTGATCGGCCAGTCCGGGATAGGTCACCCAGGAGACGGCGTCGTGATCGTCGAGGAACGCTGCGACGATGGCGGCGTTCTCGCAGTGTTTGTCGACGCGCAGGGGTAGCGACTCGAGTCCCTGCAGTGTTTGCCAGGCGTCGAAGGGCGACTGCTGATTGCCCAGGCTCCGCAGGGAGCGAAAGCGCGCGGTCTCCGCAAACGGTGCCTCGGGAAAGTCACGCGAGAAGTCGACGTCGTGGTAGGCGTGGTTCTGTCCGGCGATCTCGTCGTAACCGTGGTCGCCCCACGGGAACGATCCGCCGTCGACGAGGACGCCGCCCACGGTCGTCCCGGAGCCGTGGAGCCACTTGGTGGTCGACTCCCAGACCACGTCCGCGCCGTGTTCGAGGGGGCGACAGAGAGCGGGCGTCGCGAAGGTGTTGTCGACGACGAGGGGGACGCCGTGATCGTGAGCGATCGCCGCGACGCGTTCGAAATCCGGCGTGACGAGCGAGGGATTGCCGACGGTCTCGACGTGAACGAACGCGGTATCCTCGTCGATCGCTGCCTCGTAGGCGTCGTACTCGAGCGTCGGGACGAATCGCGGTTCGATGTCCCGACGAGTCGCCGTCTTCGAGAAGTACGCGGTCGTCCCGCCGTAGGTGTCGGTCGAACAGACGACGTTGTCGCCCGCCTGCGCGAGGATCAACACGGCCGAATCGAGGGCGGCCATGCCGCTTCCCGTCGCCACCGCTCCGGCACCGCCCTCGAGGGAGGCGAGGCGGTCTTCGAGCGTGGTAACCGTCGGGTTGCTGATCCGCGAGTAGATGTAGCCGTCGTCCTCGAGTGCGTAGCGGGCGGCGGCGGTATCGGCATCCTCGAAGACGTAGGAGGTCGTCTGGTAGATCGGCGGTGCCATCGCACCGGTGTTCGGATCGGCGCGCTGGCCGGCGTGTACGCTTCGTGTCCCGAGTCCCCGCTCGAGACAGTCCGAGTCGCCGTCGGACTCGTCGCTCGCGTCGTCGCTCATGTTTAGTATGCATACTCCTCCACGTTCATATGCGTCTCAGTAACGGCAAAAACCGCTACGTGTGCGTATGATTTACAACCTTACCAGTTTCTGATCGATATTGCTTGTTCTTGCCCGTTTCGGGCGGTCGAATCGACTACAGTCGATCCGTGTTCACGTCGACGCCCGGCGGGGTCACGAGCAGAAATCCGCGGAAGTGAACGAGGTTTCCCCCGGATTCCCTGACGTCGCGGGCGAAGCCGGCGGCCAGTTCGTTGACGTCTCCCTCGACGCAGAGAACGAGGGCGTTTCCGCTCGAAATCGCCTCGAGCCAGGACTCCGGCGGCGTGGTCCCATCGAGGATGCCGAGAACGATGCTGCCCTCGAGGTCGAGCTCTTCGTCGATGTGCTCCTCGACCGTCCGAAGATCGAGATCGAAATCGCTCATGGTGGCTGCCTCGAAGCGCGACGGGAAAAACGTTCCTCTGGTCGTCGGAAAAAAGTCATCGCTCGGCGGATAGAAACTGGGTGAGAGGAGTAAGCCCCCTTCTGTTCGTCCCGGCATTCGGCTGAGCGTCCGCGCCGTCCGCGGGGATGCCGCGGGACGTTCGGGCTACCACGGCACGGACTTGCACCGGTGAGGATTCGCCGTTCCATCGATCCTCGGCCGTCTCCCCACGGTCGGGGACGTCGAGCGTCCCCCGTGGAATCGAACCACGGTCGTCGACCGCGCGGATGGCGACTCTCGCACCAGCGGCGCGTCGAGTCGCACCCTCTGCGGGTTATCTCCCCTTCCTCGCGGTCGGGTTCGCGCGCATCATCGGTCGGGCCGAGACGTGTCGTTTCTGTTCCAGAGCCAGCGGTCTCGCGCTCCGGGCTTGCGCCCGGTCACCCGCCCGAACGGGTGGGGGGACTTTCCTCGCGTCCGCCGAACGACTCGCGGAGCCGTCCGACGAAGCGTGCGGTCCACCTCGAAGGGTGAACCACACCGTGTGACCGTCCCGTCGCCGGTCGGGTCACCGCGGCAGCCAGGCTCTCTCTCCCGGTTAGGGTAGGGTCTTCTGCCGAATAAGTCCCTCGGTCGTCGACTGGTTCGACCGTCGAATCGAATGGAAGCGTTTTAGGACGACTACTTCCATGTACAGGTGTATGTCCCAGCGACAGGGCGTCGACCTTTCTTACGAGGACGGTGCGCGCGCCGTCAAACTCGCGCGTGAGTCCGTCGAATCCTACGTACAACACGGACAGCGAGAACAACCGGGGAGCATGCGCGAAGCGTTCTACGAGCGGACCGGGGCGTTCGTCCGCCTCGAGTCCACGCGCGGCCGGGGCAGCCTGCGAGGCTGTGCCGGTGGCTACCGGTCGGGTGATCAACTCGGACACGTCATCGTCGACGCGGCCATCGAAGCCGCGAGCGAAGACTCCTGTGGCTCCGAAGTGAGCCCGTCCGAGCTATCGAATCTCACGGTCTCCGTCTGCGCCGTAAAGAACGTCGTGCTGACCGACGATCCGCTGGCCGACCTCGAACTCGGCACGCACGGCATCGCCATCGACGGAGGCGAGGGCGGCTGGCTCTATCCGACGGTGCCGGTCGAACACGGCTGGAGCGAACGCGAGTACCTCGATCGGACCTGTCGGAAGGCCAAACTCGCGCCGAGCGCCTGGCAGGACGACGACGTCGTCGTCACGCTCTTCGAAGGGCAGGTCTTCCGCGAGCGCGACGCCGGCGGGAGTATCGAAGAACTCTGATGCGGGCTGCTGTCGGTTAGTTCGACGCAAGCGCGGAACGGATGCGGTTCATCTGTTCGCAGGAACAGCGCGCTGTCTGTGGTGCGATCAAACGTCTGAGACGGCGGGCGTGCGGTCGTCGACGTCGCTTCTCGCTCGAGAGCGCGGGCTTTCGCTCGGTCCACCCTGAGATGGTCCTACAACGGCGTCCACGCTGAGATGGTCCTACAACGATTGTAACTCGTCCGCGTGGCCGCTCGGAGGCACGTCGGTGCTCCTCGGCGTGTCGGATCGGTCCTGACTGACGGACGGATCGCGGTCCCGCCGGCAATGACTCACAACAGTCCGTATCAGCCGTCGAAGCCGACCACATCGGCGTCGGAGAGACACCGCTCTCGGGCCGCCTCGAGATCGAACTCCCGGACGACCTCGCCGTCGCGGACCAGCGCCTCGAGTAACGGCCTGCCCTCGTCCGGTCCCGGTTCGCTCGCGAGGGCGACGTGGTGGCCGCCGTCGCCCGTCCGGTAGACGTCTTTGACGCCGGAGAGCTTCCCGCGCTTCGAGATCGGCTCGCCTTCGATCTCGACGATGTCGAGGCTGAAGTCGACCGAGTCGGCACCGGTGATGTGGCTGCCGACGCCGAAGCCATCGGCAACGTCGCGGAGCGACCGGACGGCGTCGGGGTCGAGTCCGCCGCTGCAGAAGATCTCGACGTCGTCGTAACCGCGTGCGTCGAGCTCCCATCGAACCTCGCGTGCGATGTGTCGGAAGTCGCCGCGACGGGAACCGGTGGTGTCGAGGCGGACGCCGTCCAGTCGGTCGCCCAGAGTTTCGGCTGCCAGCAGGCTCTCGCTGACTTCGTCCCAGAAGGTGTCCGCGAGCGCGATCCGGGGGACGTCCGCGGGAACGGCCTCGTCGAACGCTTCCCAGGCGTCGGCCTGATTTCCCTCGCCGAAACAGAACAGGAGCGCGTGAGGCATCGTCCCGCCGGCCGCTCGTCCCAGGATCTTACCGGCGGCGACGTGTGAAAAGCCGTCGAGTCCGGCCACCAGCGCGGCTCGTTCGACCGTCGACGCGATCGACGGGTGGACGTGGCGCGCGCCGAACGAGAAGATCGAGCAATCGGGTGCCGCCAGCCGCGCTTCGAGTGCGGCCGTCGCGAAGCCACTCGGCTGGGAGAGAAACCCGAGCAGCGAGGTCTCGAGTTCAGCGAACTCGAGGTACGAACCCTCGATTCGTAAAACTGGGCCGCCGTCGAACAGCTGGCCGTCCGAAAGTGCGTCGACGTCGACGGATCGACCCTCGAAGAGCGTGGCGACGTCGTGGACCCCGGTGAACACCTCGAACGATCCGGTCGGGAACTGGTCCGCGGTCACCTCGGCAACGACGGTCGGGTTCCGTCCGGCGTACTCGAGGGTTTCGCGGGTGCGCTCGAAGTAGGCGTCCGTTGCAGTCCCCTCGAGGATCGCCTCGGACGGAACGATTCCGAACGGGTTTGACATACCGTCGATTTCCCGCGCCGGACAAAAAAGCTACCCGTCTCCGGGTTCCTTCGGGCCTCGTTCGGCCGCTTCGGTCGCGACGAGTTCGGACTCGACGCTCGATTCTCCAGCGCTCGAGCGACGACGTCTGAGCACGACGATCGCGACTCCGGTCCCCGCGACGACCGTTGCGACGACGAGGACGGAATCGCCGCCCGCTCCGGTCCCGCCGATCGCGTCGACCTCGTCACCGGCTTCGTCTTCGGTCGGATCGCCGGTTCCCGTCGCGTCGGCCTCGTCGTCCTCGAGTTCGAACGAGTCGGTGTCGTCGGGGTCGATATCGGCGTGGATCTCGTCGATCGCGGCCGCCGACGGCGCGCGAACGATCGTTACCGACTGGCCGTCGTGATCGACGGCGTACGCGCCGGGGTAGTCGGATTCGATCTCGACGGTGTTCGCCCGATCGTCGACGGGTTCTGCGTCGTAGCCCTCGAGGAGCGATAGATAGCCATCGAGGAACTCCCGGGCGTCCTCGTCGGTCCGCCACTCGGTCCGCCAGACGTAGCCCGTCTCCTCGACGGCGTCGGCCGATCCGTCGGCGTCATCGGCCTGCTGTTCGCCACCGTCGTCGCTCCGTTCATCAGGTCCGTCGTCGGTTCTGACGTACGTGACGAGTTGGTCGCCGGCCCAGCCGTCGGTGTAGGGCTGGTCGTACTCGTATCCGAGATCGGCGGTGACGACCGCGTCGTACTCGAGCACGGTCGGTCGGTCGGCATCGAACGCGCCGGCGGCGAACATCGAGACCATTCCCACCTCGCCGACGGTCTCGGTCGCGACTTCCCCGTCGACTTCGTGTGGCGTCCAGTCGTCGCTCGAGCGATCCGGAACGCCGACGTCGATCCGCTCGCCGTCGTCGCCGGGTCGGATCACCTCGGCGCTGCTCGTCGGCGGATCGTCGTAGGCGGCGTCGACGGCCGCCCAGCCGCCGTCCTGCTCTCTGAGGTATTCGACGTAGTCGGGGCCGTCGTTGTAGGGCTGGTAGACGATCAGGTACAGCCCCCAGTTGAGGTCCGCGGCCGACGACGTCGCGCTCTCGGGACGGACGCACGTCCACTCCTCGCCGCATCGACGCTCGTACTCGGTTTCGACCCAGACGGCGTCGCCCTCGACGAGGCCGTTCGTGGCGGCGGACCGGTCGATCGTGTCGCGATCGAAACTCGAGAGGTCGAACTGCTGGTCCTGGAGGGCGTGGAGCAACTCGTGACCGAGGATTATCTCGTCGGTTTCGGGCGCGTCGGGGGTGTCGGAGACGACGACGATCTCCTCGTTTCCGGGATCGTAGTAACCGTCGACGGCACCGCCGTAGAGCGAGTCGAACTCGTCTTCGGCGTCAGTCGCTCGATCGACGACGAACAGCGCCTCGAAGTTGACGTTCTGTTGGAGTCGTTCCCCCTCGGAGACGTTCCGGAACAGATCGTCGCTCTCGTTTCGGTACTCCTCGCGCGAGACGATCTCGACCGAGACCTCGTTTTCGAACGTCAGTCCCCTGATCTCCTCGACGCGTGCCATGGATCGATAGACCACGGCCTCGAGTTCGTCGGGCGAAAGTGCTGCGTCGTCGCGCTCGTCGACGGGAAGGTCGTCGTCGTGCCAGTAGCCTTCGACGTAGCCGACGGTCTCGGTCGTATCGGGGCCGACCGTCCGATCGTCACTCGAGCCGTCGGCCGACGGGTCGGACTCTCCGAACGCGCCGCCCAACGGGCCTCCGCTGGCGAGGACCACGAGGAGAGCGATCGCCGCGACGGCGACGAAAGCAACGCCGATCTGCGTTCGCGTCGGCCTCATCGAAGATAGATAGGCGCTCGTACGGAACCGACGGCAAAAAGGACGACGGTCGGACCGGCCTCCGGAACCGAGTGCCGCCGCGCGTCCCCGTCGATCGAGACGTCCCGATCGATCTACGCGTTTCCGTCGATCCGTACGGTCCGGTGGATCGACGCCGTTCCGTCGGTCCACTCGCCCCGGCGAGAACGTTTTGACGATCGCGTTCGAACGATCGATCATGAACCTCGAGCCAGCACGAACGGCGGTCGTGGTCGTCGACATGCAAAACGGGTTCTGTCACCCGGACGGCGCGCTGTACGCACCGGGCAGCGAGGCGGTCATCGGGCCGATCGCGTCCCTGCTCGAGCGCGCTCACGACGCCGGCGTCACCGTCCTCTACACGCGAGACGTCCACCCGCCCGAGCAGTTCGAGGACGCCCACTACTACGACGAGTTCGAACAGTGGGGCGAACACGTCCTCGAGGGGTCGTGGGAGGCCGAAATCGTCGAGGAACTGCCCGCCGAATCGGCCGATCACGTCGTCGAGAAACACACGTACGACGCCTTCTACGAGACCGAACTCGAGGGGTGGCTGAACGCCCGCGGAATCAACGACCTCGTGATCTGTGGCACGCTCGCGAACGTCTGCGTGCTCCACACCGGCGGCAGTGCCGGTCTACGCGATTTCCGGCCGATCATGCTCGAGGACTGTATCGGCGCGATCGAGGACGACCACCGCGAGTACTCGCTCGAACACGCCGACTGGCTGTTCGGTGAGGTGGCCGAAAGCGACGATCTCGAGTTCGAGGCCGACTGAGCGGTGGAACCGACGTCGGCGCTGGAATCGGAGGAGGAACCCGATGGACGGAGCGATCCAGACTGAGAGGCTTTTTACCGGCGCATTCGAAGGAGACGGTATGGACGGGTTCGACGGACGGAGAGATGGAGACGGATCGGTGGCGCGCGCCGAGGACGGTCTCGAGAGCGAGAGCGACGGCCTCGAGGGACGATACGGCGGTGAGAGCGAGTGAACCGACGACGACTTCGATCGATGTACGTGTTCGGCATTGCGCTCAACGGGGCGGCGCTGGTGGTCGCCGCGAGCTCCGGTGCGACACTGTACGCCGTCACGTTCGCGCTCGTGATGGTTTATCTGGGGATCCGCTACTGGATGGTCGCTCGAGAGTGACAAAACATATACCCTCGCCGTGAGGGGTGGCTATAATGCAGTCCGTCGGACGAGCGTCTGCGTCGACGGTCCTCTCTGCCGTCTCCGAACGGCTTCGAGCATCCGTTCGAATCGACGCGCGGACCCTGGCGCTCTTTCGGATCGTCGTTGCGCTTCTCATCCTCGCCGATCTCCGTCTCCGGGCGCGAAACTTCGGGACGTTCTACACGGACGACGGGCTCGTTCCGATCTCGATGGCGCGTGAGGCCGCGCCGATCGACGTGGTGTCGATCTACACCCTCTCTGGCGACCCGACCGTGACCGCCGGACTGTTCGTTCTACACGGGCTGATCGCGCTCCAGTTGCTCGTGGGGTATCGAACCCGGCTCGCGACCGCCCTCTCGTTCGCCTTCGTCGTCTCGCTCGACCTTCGCAACCCGCTCGTCTTGAGCTACGCCGACGTCCTGTTCGCGTGGCTGTTGCTGTGGGCGATCTTCGTTCCGCTCGGAGAGCGGTGGTCGATCGACGCCGTTCACGCCGACCGACCGCCGCGGGAGTCGGTCGCGTCCCTCGGCACCGCACTGATACTCCTCCAGATGGTCACGATGTACGTCGTCAACGGCGTCCACAAGTCCACCTCCGACCTCTGGCGAAGCGGCGAGGCGGCTCCGCTGGTACTCGGCCTCGACGAACTGACGTTCCTGCTCGGAGATACCGCACGCTCGGTTCCGACGCTCTTGCAGTACGGGGGCGTGGCGTGGTTCGTCATGCTGCTGTTCGCGTGGCTGCTCGTCCTCGTCCGCGGCCGGGTTCGGACGGCCCTGGTCTGTGCGTTCGCCTCGGTTCACCTCTCGTTCGCCGTGACGGTCCGAATCGGGGCGTTCGCCTACGTCGCGCTCGCTGGCGTTCTCCTGTTCTTGCAGACCGATTTCTGGGACGACCTGGCGACGCTTCGACGCCGACTCGAGCGACGGTCGATCCAGCCTGGGGCTCCCGTCGACCGACTTCCCGCCGTCGGCTGCGGTTTCGGGTCCGTTCGGCGGCGGTTGATCGCACTCGCGGAGGGGGTCCCACGTGCGACGCTCGGCCTCGAGACCCCCGGCTGGCTTCCTCGAGATCCGTCGAGGACAGTGCTGACTGCGGGCGTTCTCGTCTTCGCCGCGCTCGCAGCCGTCTCCCTGCTCTCGGCCGGCGGCCTCGTCGCTTCGGACGCCGGCGGCGTCCAGGAGGCCGAAGCGGCGACGGCGGCGTTCGTCTCCCACCAGACCGAGTGGTCGATCTTCGCTCCGAACCCGCGGACGACCGACCGGTACTACGTCTTCCCCGCGAAGACGGCGGACGGTACGCTTCTCGACCGGTATAACGATCGTGAACTCAGCTACGAGCGGCCGACGGACGAGTTACAGACACAGTACGGGACCTATCGGGAACGGTTCTACATGACGAGCGTCGCCAACGGCGATCCGCCAGCGGCTCCGAAACGCCTCGCCGAGTCGCTCTGTGCGGCCGGCAGCGCCGACGGCGACGAACTCACCCACGTCAACATGTACCGCGTCGAAGAGGAGGTCACCCTCGAGACGATCGATTCGCCGTCGGAGCGAGACCGATCGGCCGTCGTGCTCTTTCGTCACGGCTGCGGTGACCACGAGCCGACGGAGTTCGACCCGCCCGAATTCTGATCGGTGCGAGAGTCACGCTACGGAATCGGGGTGCGAAAGTCACTGTGGGGGTTCGACGACCGTCACCCGGAGCCGACCATCTCGACGTCGAGGGGGGTCGCTCGCTCCCAGTAGGCTTCGAACGTGTTCTCGGCCCACGAGCGGATGACCTCGTCGGAGACGTCGACCGACGCACGCAGGATGCCGTCGTCATCGCGCAACAGCAGGGTGACGACGTCGTCGACGATCATCACCGCGAGCGGGATCTCTTCGTCGGTGATCCTGACGCTCGCGTGTTCGGTCTCGAGCAACCCTTCGAGGCGTCGGCGCAGCCCCGAATCGTGGGTCAGCGCTTCGATCGCGCTCCGGGAGAAGACGCCGTTGAACCGCTGGTCGCCCTCGAGGGTCCGCTCGCGAACGACCGTCAGCGTCTGTTCGTTGAACGCGTGCGAGGCCGTCCAGACCTCGTCGGCGTCCTCGAGCAGCCCAAGGAGTCGCTGGAGCGGCGCGTTCGGCCGCGTCTGCGTGGGCACGGTGATCGTCGCGTCCGAGAGCCGTCGGAGATCGAACGAGAGCGACTCCGTCGGCAGGTAGTCGACGATCTCCCGGAGCGTCCGTTCGGTCTCGATGATCTCCTGTAAGTCCGTAAATCCGGTCGCGACCAGTCGACCGGTCGCCGTCGCCGCGTACTCGCTCCCGTCCCGTCGGACCCAGGAGCGGTCGTCGAAATCGGCGAGGATCCGACCGAGCGTCGCCTGGGAGGCACCGGTCGCCTCCGCGAGTTCCCGCCGAGTGCACCGGTCGTCCGAGAGCAGCCTGAGCACGTCGACGCGGTTGGCCGAGAGGGCGAGAAACTCGATCTCCTCGAGCGACGAGTCCATACCGTTCGTCGTGTCCGTTCCGATAAACGATTTTCGCCCCGTGCCGGGATTTCACGCCGTGTTGAAAACCGATACCCGTCCAGGACTTTCTTGCCTCGAAAATATTTCTGAACGGAACTATACGATCGTCGCTCCTTCGATGATGTATGATCCGAGTGTCGAACGATTCGACGGACCCCATCGGCTCGGAACGGTCCCTCCGACGGGAGGTGACCAGCTAGATGGATCGTCGAACGGCCGTCTTTTTCGCGCTCTCGAGTCTGTTGCTCGGCGGCACGTTCGTCGCCGCGAAGGCCGGCCTCGAGTACTTCCCGCCGCTGCTGTTCGTTGCACTCCGGTTCGACGTCGCGGCGGTCGTCATGGTCGTCTACGTGGTTGCCACCTCGACGCGCGCGGAGTTGCTTCCCCGGAGTGCGGGCGACGTCGGCAGCGTTCTGGCGACCGGCGTGCTCGTGATCGGCCTGTCGAACGCGTTCCTCTTCGTCGGCCAGCAGTACGCGACCAGCGCGGTGGCGTCGATCGTCTTCAGTCTCAACCCCGTCTTGACTCCGATGTTCGCGGCCGTTCTCCTCTCCAACGAACGCCTCTCGGCTCGAGGCGCGATCGGAATCGCACTGGGGCTCGTCGGCGTCTCGCTGGTGGTCAGTCCCGATCCCGCGACGTTACTCGGCGGAGACGCGATCGGCCGGACGATCCTGTTCGTCGGTGCGGTCAGCGGGGCTCTCGGTGCCGTTTTGATCCGCCGGATCGAGACCGGTCTCTCGAGTACGGTTCGGATCGCGTGGGGACTGCCGCTCGCGGCGATCCTCTCACACGGCCTGTCGTGGTCGGCCGGCGAATCCGCGGCGTCGATCGCCTGGACGACGGAGGCGCTGTTGGCGCTCGCTTACGTCAGTCTCTTCGCCGGCGTACTCGCCTACGTGGCGTACTTTTCGCTCATCGACTCGGCGGGTGCGACCCGGGCGAACCTGGTCTTTTACGTCGTGCCGGTCGTCTCGACCGTCGGCGGCTGGGCGCTCCTCGACGAGAGCGTTCCGCCGCTTGCGATCGTCGGGTTCCTGACGATCTTCGCGGGCTTTGCCGTCCTCGGAAGCGAATCGATCGACGTTCCCGGAGCCGTACGAACGTCGTCGAACCGTCTCTCGAAGGCGATGTCGAACGGCGTCTCGAGTCGAATTCGGGCCGAGGTCTCGAGTCCGGACGATCCCGTCTCGTCGAGCGAGGAGACGCGGGGCTACCGGTCAGACTGAGCCGCGGTCGGCGGAGTGGGAAGCGAAAGGTCGTCGAACGAGCGAACGCGGTAATCCCCCAGAACGCACTGGCCGCGACGCTCGTGTCCGACGCGCTCGACGTGAATCGCATCGAGACCCGCGTTCCAGGCGGCACCGACGTCGTTCGCGCCGTCGCCCGCCAGCACGCCGCGGTGGCCGTTGCCCGCGACCTCGAGGTCGTTCATGACGCGTTCGACCGGACCGGGATCGGGCTTCCAACCCGTCTCCTCGGTACAACAGAGGCGAACGTCGAACCAGTCGCGAATATCGAGGTGGTCCAGAACGGGCTCACAGAGGAACTCCTGGCAGTGTGTCACCAGACCGACCGGCACCTCCAGGTCGGCGACGAACGCGGCGTCGTCGTGGAGGTAGGTCCGTTCGGCCCGCACGAGCGGCTCTTCTTCGTCGTGAAACGCGGCCCAGAACGTGGCCGGGTCGATCTCCCACTCCTCGAGTTGGCGGTCGCGAGAGCCGGTCAGGCCGTTCCAGAGGATGTCGGCCTCCTGATCCGTGAACTCCCGACCCAGCCGGGAACCGACGCGGTCGAACACGTCCCTGGTGTACGACCACTCGACGTCGACGAGCGTTCCGTCGAGGTCAAGCAGCCAGAAGTCGTACTCGGAGACCATTGAGGACACTCGAGTAGGGTTTTCTCGAGTAAATGCCTGTCGGTCAGCGGGATCGAACGCCGGATTCGCTCGATCCGATTCGATGTCGTCGGTCGGTGGATTCGCGCGAGGAAATCCGGTGTCAGTCATCGTCGAGTATCCTGATGCTGGAGCCGAAATACTTCGAGAGCACTTCGGGGACGTTCTCGGCGTTGAACGCCTCGAGATCGTCAGCGATCGCCGCTTCGAGGGCGTCGACGTACGCCTCGTCGGCCCGGAGTTCGCGAAACGAGACGGAGACGACGGGGGCCTCGAGCCACTCGCCGGCGAGTCGGCGGGCGTAGGGCTGATCGTTCACCTCGCCGCGCCAGAGCGAGTCGCGGAAGAACCGCCAGCCGTCGGTGCCCGGTTCGGGGGCGCGTCGAAAGAGGACGACCGTGGACTCCGCGCTACTGGGCTCGAGCGAAACCGACTCGTCGGCGGGCTCGAGTCGGACCTTTACCCGAAAGACGTACTGGCCCTCCATCGGATCGCTACGCGCTTCGTTCGGATTCGATCAGCGAGGCCATCTCGGTGTCGTCGTCGGTGATTCCGCCTTCTTCGTGGGAGGTGAGTCGGATCTCGACTTCCTTGTAGCCGATAACGATCTCGGGATGGTGAAACTGCGACTCCGCGATCTCTCCGACCATCTGTGCGAAGTTGACGCCGCGAAGGTAGTCGTCAAATTCGTACGTTCGAACGATTTCGTCGCCGTCGCGGTCCCAGTCGTCCGGAAGCTGTTCGTCGATTTCGTCCTCCGACAGGAGCGATCCCATGTTTTCACCAACGGAATCCGTGGGGATAATGGTTCGGCCTCGACTGTCAAAGTCGAGCGGAGAGCTGTCCGTCCGCTCAGAGCACCGATTCGAGATCGGAGAGCGACTCCAGGACGACGTCCGGCTGGATGGTCGAGCCGTCCAGGTCGCGACGGTCGGTAACGCCCGAAAGCACGAGCGCCGTCTGCATTCCCGACTGGACGCCCATTCGAACGTCCGTCTCGAGGCGATCTCCGATCATGAGACACTGGCTAGCGTCGACGCCCAACCGATCCGCGGCGGCCTCGACCGTGATCGAGGACGGTTTGCCGAGCACGCGATCGAGGTCGCGTCCCGTCGCCGCCTCGAGTGCGGCCACGTTCGTTCCGGCGTCCGGTATCTCGCCGCCCTCGACCGGGCAGGTCGTATCCGGGTTCGTCGCGAGGATCGTCGTCTCCTCGTCGATCGAATCGAGCGCCGTCGACAGCGTCTCGTAGTCGAGCGACCGGTCCATCGAGACGAGAACCACGTCGACGGCCGCCGAATCGTCCGTAAGCGAGAGCCCCGCCGCCTCGAGTTCGCCCTCGAGGTGGGACTCGCCGATCACGTAGATCTCGTCGCGCGGGTGCTCCCGGAGGAGGTATTCGACCGAGATAACGGTCGAGTTCAGGATGTCGGCCGGCTCCGCCGGCAACCCCATCCCCGTGAGTTTGTCGGCGTAGGCCGCCCGGCTCTTCAGGGAGTTGTTCGAGAGAAAGAGCACCGGAACGCCGCGGTCCCGAAGCGCGCGGATCCCCCGGTCAGCGCCGGGGATAAGCGACTCGCCGCGGTAAACCGTCCCGTCCAGATCGACGAGCGCCCCGCCGATCGGATCGAGACCGCTCATCGGCTCACCTCGGACGCCGCGGGGTCGTCCTCGGCCCACTCGTCGAGAAGAGGGAGCCGATCGAGGCGCGAACACGCCATCTCGAGTACCCCCTGACCGAGCGCTTCGCCGGTGCGTGCGTGCCAGTAGGCTTCGGTGAGCCCCTCGCGGTCGGAGCACGGAACGAGCTGGATGGTCGTTCCGCGTTCGTCGATCTCGAGCAGGCTGTACGCCCGGGGGAACGAGCAGACGGCCGGCGAAATCACCTCACGGAGTCCGTCGCGAACGGAGGCGGCTGGCAGGTGGTGGTGTGCGGAGACGACGAGCGGAACGTCGTGGTCGGTCAGGACGTCGACGAGCGCCTCTGACCGGTCGAGCGTGAACCACTCCCAGGGCTCGGCCGCCGGCGTCTCGGGGACCGAACGGAGGGTGTGATGACAGACGACGAGCGGGTTCTCGAGCGCCGGGAGTCGCTCTCGAAGCGCCTCGAGCTGGTCGTCGGAGACGTCACCGCTCCACTCCGTGAGCCGATCGTCGGGCGTCGACGCGCTGTTCAGACCAACCAGGTCGACGCCGCCGAACCGGGCGACGACCGGAAACGAACCGTCGGCGTACGACGAGGCGAACCACGATGCCGTGGGCAGTTCGGATCGGTCGTCGCCGTCCCAGGAGCGAACGTCGTGATTCCCGGGAATCGCGATCCACGGGGCCTCGAGATCCTCGACCAGTTCCTCGAACCGGCGAAACTCCCGTTCCGCACCGCTCGCGGTCAGATCACCGGCGAAAACGACGCCGTCGACGTCTCGCGCGTTGACGTCTTCGATCGCGGTCTCGAGCCCTCGTTCGGTTCGGTGGAGGAGTTTCCAGGTTCCGTCCGCGTCAGAAGAGAGGTGGAGGTCCGCAACGATCGCGATACGCGTTCGACGAGAGGTGAGAGGATTACGGAGACGGGCGAGAAACGGACCGATATCCGGGTCTCGGTTGCCGATAGCAGTACCAGGTTCCATTATTTATCCCTGGTTACCAGGGTTTGCGTAACTAACTATGAATCTTTTTGTCGGATCTCCGTGAGAATTACTGTCACTAAAACGGACAATAGTACTATTGAATGATGGATAGCAGACAGTACTGGAGATCTCCAGCGAGAAGATAACTGTCGAACTCGCTCACGATTATAACATATACTTGCCTGAAACTCGAGAAATAATACTAAATATCGAACTATTAGGCATATTTCCTGAGGAAGTGAGTTTATCCACTTATCAAATTATTGATTATATTGTGGTTGTATTCCCTCCACAAAAGTCAGTTACTTAGGAAAAATTTTAAATGATCTTTGTTCATCTGTTTGACCGAGATGGGACCAACGAACACACGACGCTCGTTTATGAAAGGTGCTGGGGGGGCTACAGTAGGAATTACCGCCGGGTTAGCAGGATGTCTGTTCGGCGGCGATGACGAGGATCTCGTCATCCAGTACAACGCCGTCGACGGGTGGGCGAACTACAGTACGGTTCGCGATACGTTCACCGATGAGACGGGTATCGACTTCCCCGAAGATACGAAAAACAGCGGCCAGACGCTCAACGCGCTGACCAACGAGGCGGACAACCCGCAGGCGGACGTCGCCTATATGGGTATTTCGGACGCCATCGTGGCCGAACAGGAGGGGTTGACCGAACCCTATCAACCGGAACACTGGGATCAGATTCCCGACGACCTCAAACACGAGGACGGAGAATGGTTCTGTAATCACTACGGAACCGTCGGATGGGCGGTCAACACGGAAGAAATCGAGGATCCGCCGGAAACGTGGGAGGACCTCCTCGACGAGCGCTTCGAAGATACGATCGCGCTGTACAATCCGGAGTCCGCCTACAACGGCTTCATCAACTACGTCAACGCCAACCTCGCGATGGGTGGGTCGCTGACCGACTTCGAACCGGGAATCGACTTCTTCCAGGAGCTACAAGACCGAGGAAACATCGCGGCGATGCCCGACCAGGGCGTGACGACGAGTTTCTTCCAGGGCGAAGTTCCGATGCTGATGGCGTACGATTTCAACGCCTACGAGGCGAAGTACCTGAGCGATATGGACGAAGACAGCGTCGAAGTCATCGTTCCCGACGACAGCGCGCTCGTCATCCCGTACACGCTGAACGTCGTCAACGACGCGCCGCGTCGCGAAAACGCAGAAGCGCTGTGTGACTTCCAGCTCAGCGAACAGGGCCAACAGCTGTTTGCCGAATCGTTCGTCACGCCGGCGCGCGACGACGTCAGCATTCCCGACGACGTCGCAGAGATGATGCTTCCGGATGACGAGTACGGTGGATCCGAAGCGATCGACTACGAGGAACTCGTCGAACATCAGGGTGACATCCGAAGCGAGTTCTCCGAGGAAATCGCCTCGTAAACGACGCTAATCGCATCTCCATGATAGAACGGGTTATTACGATACCGGAGCAGGTGACGGTTCGCGGAAAGCGGGTAGACGATCTTCTCCCCTGGATTCTGAGCGTTCCGTTCGCCTTGCTGTTCGTATTGTTTCTGGGCATTCCGCTGTACCGACTGTTCGAGCTGAGCTTTCAGTCCGAAACGTTCCTCGGCCACTACGTGAACATCTTCGCCGTCGGGCGGTACCGGAACGCGCTGTTCATGAGCTTCGCGATTTCGATCCTCGTGACCGCCGTTTCGATCGTCCTCGGACTGTTCATGGCGTACTTCCTGGCCAGGCGGGAGTTTACGGGCAAGCGACTCGTCGTCGCCATCATTTCGTTCCCGATTAGCTTCCCGGGCGTCCTGGTCGCGTGGGCGATGATCGTCGTCCTCGGTCGAACCGGCGTCCTGCCGCAGTTCCTCGCGTTCCTCTCGGGCGAGAGCGCCTCGACGTTCGCGATCGTCTTTAGCTTCTGGGGTCTGGTCGCCGGCTACACGTACTTTACGTTGCCTCGAGTGACCATGTCGATGGTGTCGTCGATCGAAAAAGTCGATCAGAACATCGAGGAAGCCGCACGGAGCCTCGGCGCGTCGCGTCTCCAGACGTTTCGGCACGTCACGCTTCCGGTGATCGCACCGGCGATCGCCTCCGCAGTCACGCTCGCGTTCAGCGTCTGTATGGCGGCATTCGGGACCGCACTGCTCATCGCAAGCGGTGTCGTGGACATTCTCCCACTGATGATCTTCAACGTCATCATGGGTCAGCAGGATTACGCGGCCGGCGCGGCGATGGCGGTCGTCCTGACGATCATCACGGTCAGCGTGATCTACGGCTACCGACGAAAGTTCGGAGGGAGCGTCTATGCCTGAATCGGGACTCGGCTCGCGACTTCCCGACCTCGACTACGGGCTGTTCGCGTTCTACCTCGTCTGCGTAGCGGTGCTGACGTTCATCTTACTCCCGGTGTTCGTCGTGTTCTTCTACTCGTTTTTCGGCTCTGCCGTCGGCGGTCTCAGCAGGCCGACGCTCGAGTTCTACGAGGGTGCGATCTCGAACAACCTGGATGCGATCATACTGAGCATTCAGATCGCCGTTATCACGGTGATCGTGGACATCATCGTCGGTGTCCCGGCGGCGTACACGCTCGTTCGCTACGAGTTCCCGTTCAAGCGCCTGCTCACCGAGTTGACGATCCTTCCGATGGCGATCCCCGGGATCGTCATCGGCGTCGCGATCGTCCGGAGTTGGGGTGCACCACGGTTCGGGATCGATATCGGCGGAACCGTCGAGATCATCATCATCGGGCACATCCTGTTTACGATTCCGTTCGTTATTCAGGTGACCATGGCGACGCTCGAGTCGATCGATTACCGGCGCCTCGAAGAGAGCGCGCGAAGTCTCGGTGCCGGCTGGCTGCGGACGTTCGTCTACGTGATTATCCCGAACATCTACAGCGGAATCATCGCGGGATCGATCATGGCGTTTGCACTCTCGCTCGGCGAGTTCAACATCAGCTTCTTCGTCTACACGCCACAGAACACGACGCTGCCGATCGCCCTCTTCGGCGGGTTCCGAACGGCGACAGTCGGTGAAGCGAGCGCGCTCGCATCGATATTCATCCTGCTGATCGTCGGACTCTTGCTCATCGTCCAGCTGATCAGCGACGAGGGAGTCAAACTCGGAGGGAACGTATAACGATGACTGAAGTTACACTCGATAACATTACGAAACGGTTCGGATCGGAAACGGCAATCGAAGACGTCTCTCTGACGGTACGGGACGGCGAAGTGCTCTCGATCGTCGGTCCCTCGGGCTGTGGGAAATCGACGACGCTCCGGACGGTCGCCGGTTTCGAGACGCCGACCGAAGGTCGGATCATGTTCGACGAAACGGACGTCACGGACGTCCGAGCGGAGAACCGAAACGTCGGACTCGTCTTCCAGGATTACGCCCTATTCATGAACATGTCCGTGATGGAAAACGCCACGTTCGGACCGCGCATGAAGGGCGTCCCGAAAGAAGAGCGCGAGGCGAAAGCGATGGAGCTGCTGGAGCTGGTCGGCATCGAAGAGCTCGCGGACAGAGATCCCGCGAGTCTCTCCGGCGGTCAACAACAGCGCGTCGCCCTGGTACGTGCGCTCGCCGTCGAACCGGAGATACTGCTCCTAGACGAGCCGATGACCGGTCTCGACGCGAAGCTGAAAAAGCGACTCCGCCGCGAAATCGGACAGCTACTGACCGACATCGGCGTCACGACGCTGTACGTCACGCACGACCAGACCCAGGCGATGGCGATGGCCGACCGCGTCGCGGTGTTGAACGACGGCCGTATCGAGCAGATCGGAACGCCGGAAACCGTCTACGAGCAGCCGGCGAATCCCTTCGTCGCGAACTTTATCGGAACGTCGAACCTGCTGCCGGCGACCGCAAACGGCGAGGCGGTCGACCTCGGCTTTGCGACGGTGGAAGTCGACGAGTTGCCCACCACCGACGGCGACGTCACGGTCGTCACGCGGCCG
Source organism: Natrarchaeobius halalkaliphilus (assembly GCF_003841485.1). NCBI lineage: Archaea > Methanobacteriati > Methanobacteriota > Halobacteria > Halobacteriales > Natrialbaceae > Natrarchaeobius > Natrarchaeobius halalkaliphilus. Next base: position 394,379 of record NZ_REFY01000001.1, read on the forward strand.
GACGACTTCACGCTGAACGGCGGGCCGATCCAGGCCGACGTCCTCGATACGTTCTACATCGGCGGAACCGTCCAGATGATCGTCGAACTCCCGGACGGGAACCAGATCTCGCTGAACGTCAACCCGAAGCAATCCGACGTCACGGGCGTCGGTCCGGGCGACCAGGTCGGACTCTCGCTCGACGCATCGAACGTCCACGTCGTCTCCTGACGGAGACCCCACCTCGCTGACGCGGACTGTTTTCCCTCCCGAATCGGTTCTGGACGTCGCGTCGGATCTCCGCGACTGGCGTACAGCTCCGCGTGTTTCCACTCGAGCGCTCGGGACGAGCGATGGCCCTCACGGACGTGCGTACGAACGAAAAATTCGGTGACGGGAACGTCGACGGTCGTCGATCGCTACACCGACGGCCGGTCGGATCGTCGTTCGTTATCGCTCCTCGAGCGGAACGAACTCCGAATCCTCAGGGCCGGTGTATCGGGCGCGGGGTCGGATGAGCCGGTTGTCCTCCTGGTACTCGAGGACGTGTGCGATCCAGCCGCCGGCGCGGCTCATCGCGAAGATCGGGGTGTACATATCGATCGGAATGCCGAGCTGGTAGTAGACCGAGCCGGAGTAGAAATCGACGTTCGGGGCGATGCCCTTCTCGACGAGGCCCTTCTCCTCGGCGAGGTACTGCTCGATCGTCGTGGTGTAGTCGTACCACTTGTCCTCGCCGTTTGCGGCGAGTTCTTCGCTACGCTCTTGGAGGATCTTCGCGCGCGGGTCCTTGACGTTGTAGACGCGGTGGCCGAACCCGGGGATGCGCCGACCCTGCTCGGTCGCCTGCTCGACCCACTCGCGGTGGTCGAGGTCGCTCTCGTCGATCTCGATCAGGACCTCCATGACGTCCTGGTTTGCGCCGCCGTGGAGCGGCCCCGAGAGTGCGCTGATGCCGCCGGTGACGGCGCTGTAGATGTCCGCCATCGTCGAACCGATCACCATCGAGGTGAACGTCGAGGCGTTCAGCCCGTGATCCGCATGAAGGATCAGCGCCTGATCGAACGTCTCCGCCGCGATGTCGTCCGGCTGCTCGCCGGTCAGCATGTAGAGGAAGTTCGCGGCAAGACCGAGGTCGGGCCGCGGCTCGATCGGACTCTCGCCCAGTCGATAGCGTTCGAACGCGGCGAGCGCGGTCGGGATTTTCGCCGTGATGCGTCGCCCCTTGCGAAGCGTCGCCTCCAGGTCATCGGGGTCAGCGTCGGCTTCGGGTTCGGAAGCCGAGAACATCGACACCGCGGTCCGAAGGGCGGCCATCGGCCGATCGCCGGCGTCGGCCAGCCGTTCCATCGTCGCGAGAACGTCGTCGCTGACGTCGCGCTCGTCGGCCAGCGCGTCCGTAAATCGATCGAGTTCGTCCTTGTTCGGGAGGTGTCCGTTCCACAGGAGATAGAGCACTTCCTCGTAGCTCGCGCCGCGAGCGAGGTCCTCGATCGGATACCCCCGATAGATCAGTCGGCCCGCATCACCGTCGATCGAGCTGAGTTCGGACTCTGCAACGAGAACACCCTCAAGCCCTTTTTCGAGGTCGTCAACCATACTCGCAGTTTCGCATCCCGATGGAAAAGTATTGTCGTTTGGTCGTCCTCACGGCCGAACGCGTCCGTTGTCCCCATTTACTCGACAGTACGGAGTAACCGACACGGTCGATCGGGAGTTCCTACTGGACGGCTGTCCAGTTAATCCGGCAAAGTGGAACGATAATTCGTTACTCGTCAAGAACGGCGGCCATCAGCTTCGTCTGGGCGGCGGCGAGGTGCTCGGAGAACGTCGAGCGCGCCACGCCGAGTTCCTCGGCCACTTCCGTCGCGTTCGCCCCCTTGGGATAGGCGAAGTAGCCCATCTCGTGGGCCGTCTCGAGTACCTCTCGTTGTCGAGGCGTCAGCGCGTCCAGATCGACGATCGCGCGATCGCCACCCGCTCCGGCGGCGCCGCGTGTCAGCTCCTCGACGACGACGCCCTCGAACCGATCACGAAGGCCCTCGACGACGACGGCGACCTCCTCGAGATCGCCCGTCCGAAACGAGATTAAGAGCGATCCGTCCTGGGCGCGAACCGAGGAAATCGGCGTTCCGAGTCCCTCGACGACCTCGCAGGCGCAGTCGTCGCGTTCGCGCTCGAACCGGTAGACACCGCCGTCGCCGTCCGACCGGAGTCGCGTCACCTCGACGTCGAGCGTCGCATCCTCGAGCGCCGTCGCCCGAGGAGCGTCGAACTCCTCGACGGTGACGCCGTCCGACGCCCGGGTCCAGTTAACCGATCCGATCGAGTCGTCGCTGGCGGCGGAGACGCTCGCGACCGGACAGTCCGTCGGCTCGTGTACGACGACGGTTGCGCGGAATCCGGTCATCGGATGTTCGTTCGACGGACGCCTCCATAACCGGCGACCGGAATTCCCACGCGTTGAAAACGTCACGTCGTCCGGCGTGTACCCGACTTTCGCCGTTTCGTCCGAGTACGGGAGATGGCAAGTAGAGAGTATAAGAGGCCAGTATATCCGATACTTCGGAATTCAAAGTATTGGCACAGGTTCGCCCGAGTCCACGTCTGACGAACGATTAAGTGGACCGAACGGTAACTAGCGTGTGAATGGGAAACAAGAACAAGACGATCTCGTTTCGAGTCAACGAGGACGCCTTCGAGGCGCTTCAGGACATCGCGACGGAGCGAGACATCTCGCTGTCGGCGGTGTTTCGCGACTACGTCGACCTGCTGGTCGATCACGACGGACAGGTGACCGTCGTCCCCGACCACGAACTCGAGACCGGCGCGAGCGACGACGGCGATCGCTCGTTTCCGCCGACCGTCGAGGTTCCGAAGAGTTTCATTCGGGAACACGAGCGCTTAGAGCTCGAGGCGGAGCACCTCCGCGAACAGCTCGACGAGTACAACGCCTACGTCACCGATCTGCAGGACCGACTCGAGGGCGAGGAGGACGAGATCCTGTTGCTCGACGATCTGGACGACGAAGAGTCCTACCAGCTCCGGTAAGGCGGATTCCGCCGGGCTCCGATCCGCCGAGTTCCGGTCAGCGGGTGAGATTTCGCTTTTCGCGTCGAATCTCGTCGGTCGTCTCGCCCGCGCCGTCGACCCGTGCGAGCCCCTCGGCGGCCTCGAGCGTCCGAACGCCGTTGTCGAGAAAGGAGAGAACGTCGCCCGTGTACGCATAGACCATGTAGTCGTCGCTCATCACGTCGACGATCGCGTTCGGACCGAGTCCCTGGGCTCGCAACTCGAGTAGGTACCGGATGAACTTCCGCTCCGGACAGCCACAGTAGGGGTTGTTGTCACAATCACAATCGAGAAAATCGCCCGCGAAATCGAGAACGCGATCGCGGGTGGCCTCGTCGAGCTTCTCGAGGCCCGCACCCTGAAAGAGGACGTCGAGCGTCGCCCCCTTGAACGCCCCTTTCGGGATGTTCGTCTCGAGCTGGGAGCTGAGTTGACGGTGGTTTTTGACGTAGATCTTATCGGTGATAGCCACGCGTTGGAAGGGGTACGGCCCCACCGCCGAAAAACGTCTCGATCACGGGCGATCGGCCTCGTCGGCGCTGGCGACGATTCGGCACTGCCTGACACACCGCCCGTACTCGAGTCGTAACGTATTTCAGGTCAACCACCCCTAACTCAACTTGCAACACGTGTCCGGGTTGGGGTAGTGGTTATCCTTCAGCCTTGTGGAGGCTGAGACGCGGGTTCGATTCTCGCACCCGGACTTTTTCACGACGACTATCGGGAGGAGTGGAAAAGCCGGAAGGAGAGATCGAACCCTGGAAGTCGCAGCGTCGAGCGAAGCGAGGCGACCGTCTTCCTTCGGTTCATTCTCGCACCCGGACTATTCTGCGACGAACGGACGTGAGGAGAGAATAGTCCCAGGAGAGACCGAATCACGCGAGACGACCATCGCAGTGTTTCAATCCCGTTCTGGGTTTTCTCCCGGCTGCAACCTCCGTCCCATCAGAATCGTAGCGCGAGAGCGTCACGGTTTCAATCCCGTTCTGGGTTTTCTCCCGGCTGCAACTACTTACGTAGACGCAGTCTTGCGTTTTCTTGTGCTGTTTCAATCCCGTTCTGGGTTTTCTGCCTTCTGCGACACCAGTGCGACCGTTGCGAGCAGACGTTCAGCGGTTGTTTCAATCCCGTTCTGGGTTTTCTGCCTTCTGCGACAAACATTAGCCAAGGGGTGGTGATTGGATGTCATGTTTCAATCCCGTTCTGGGTTTTCTGCCTTCTGCGACAGCGGAGCTCGTCAGCAACGAACCGTACATGCGCGAGTTTCAATCCCGTTCTGGGTTTTCTGCCTTCTGCGACAGCCGGGGGAGTCGATGTCGATTATCGGAGTGCCGCGTTTCAATCCCGTTCTGGGTTTTCTGCCTTCTGCGACGCGGCGCTCGAGCACCTCACCCACTCGACGACTCAGTTTCAATCCCGTTCTGGGTTTTCTGCCTTCTGCGACCCACCATCTTTCTCGGCCGCCCAGTCGTCGAAGCGTTTCAATCCCGTTCTGGGTTTTCTGCCTTCTGCGACACGACGACGGCGTCTCGATCCTCAATCGGATGGCTGAGTTTCAATCCCGTTCTGGGTTTTCTGCCTTCTGCGACGCCAGATCACCCGAAGACGCGGGAGCACATTGCACTGTTTCAATCCCGTTCTGGGTTTTCTGCCTTCTGCGACTGAAAAGCTCGAGCGCCTGGAAGACGTCGCGCTCTGTGTTTCAATCCCGTTCTGGGTTTTCTGCCTTCTGCGACCTCGTTCACCCAAGGCGAGTCATCTGAGGCTTCCAGTTTCAATCCCGTTCTGGGTTTTCTGCCTTCTGCGACGGTCGATGTCGAGCCATTCGGAAACGGCGATGTGTTTCAATCCCGTTCTGGGTTTTCTGCCTTCTGCGACCGATAGCCTCTCCGACGGAACGGCCTACGACTATCAGTTTCAATCCCGTTCTGGGTTTTCTGCCTTCTGCGACGATCTCGACATGATCCAAGATGCGGCGACGATCGCGTAGTTTCAATCCCGTTCTGGGTTTTCTGCCTTCTGCGACGGGGCAACTAACACCACACCACCCCCGCCGTTACGTTTCAATCCCGTTCTGGGTTTTCTGCCTTCTGCGACGCATGCTTCGTGAGCCCCACGAAGCGCGGTCGGGCGGTTTCAATCCCGTTCTGGGTTTTCTGCCTTCTGCGACGCATGCTTCGTGAGCCCCACGAAGCGCGGTCGGGCGGTTTCAATCCCGTTCTGGGTTTTCTGCCTTCTGCGACTCGACGGGAATCTTGTGCTGTTTTGACCCACGGGCATGTTTCAATCCCGTTCTGGGTTTTCTGCCTTCTGCGACCGTCGCAGAAGTCGAGGTCAACATGTCCAGGGGTGAGTTTCAATCCCGTTCTGGGTTTTCTGCCTTCTGCGACAGCTTCGAGCCGCTGATCGAGCCGATCGGGACGGTGTTTCAATCCCGTTCTGGGTTTTCTGCCTTCTGCGACATCCGCGATAGTCCCCCGATGTGGCCCGGTCAACCCGTTTCAATCCCGTTCTGGGTTTTCTGCCTTCTGCGACGACTAGTCATCATCCACCTGAATCTGCAAAGAGCGATGTTTCAATCCCGTTCTGGGTTTTCTGCCTTCTGCGACCTCACTGTTAGTGAATAGGATCAACTCTTCATCGCTGTTTCAATCCCGTTCTGGGTTTTCTGCCTTCTGCGACACCGATCCGCTTCGCGATGCCGTTGGGGAGATTCGGTTTCAATCCCGTTCTGGGTTTTCTGCCTTCTGCGACCAGTCGTCTTTCGTCATTCGCTCGAGTACGTACGGTTTCAATCCCGTTCTGGGTTTTCTGCCTTCTGCGACGTGTCCACACCCGGCACTGAACGACTCCCGCTTAATCGTTTCAATCCCGTTCTGGGTTTTCTGCCTTCTGCGACAACAGTGGCGTGCTGAAGGCGGCGATCACGTTGAGGTTTCAATCCCGTTCTGGGTTTTCTGCCTTCTGCGACACGTTCCCAAACCGGTGATTGAGCATTTCGAGGAAAGTTTCAATCCCGTTCTGGGTTTTCTGCCTTCTGCGACTCGTTGCCGGTCCCGAATGCACCCACTTCTCGACGTTTCAATCCCGTTCTGGGTTTTCTGCCTTCTGCGACCGACGCCACCGAAGATGTCACCTACAAGACTACCGCCGTGTTTCAATCCCGTTCTGGGTTTTCTGCCTTCTGCGACCCTGCAGCGAGCGTCATGTCCAGTGCATAGAGGTTCGGTTTCAATCCCGTTCTGGGTTTTCTGCCTTCTGCGACGTATCGTCGTGGGAGTCGATCCGGTACTGGAGCTTCGGTTTCAATCCCGTTCTGGGTTTTCTGCCTTCTGCGACCATTTCGCCGAGTGTCTTTTCGTCGGTGCCGTCGTTTCAATCCCGTTCTGGGTTTTCTGCCTTCTGCGACCGAGCAGGAGCAGACGCGCTTCCTGCCCGACGACGGTTTCAATCCCGTTCTGGGTTTTCTGCCTTCTGCGACCGATCGTCAATGTCGAAAGTGATCAGAACCGAATCGTTTCAATCCCGTTCTGGGTTTTCTGCCTTCTGCGACATGTCGCTGGTATCGGTTATGCCAAAGAAGATGTGCCGTTTCAATCCCGTTCTGGGTTTTCTGCCTTCTGCGACCTTGCCGTCTGATCCAGGTCTTCATGTCGCTAGTTTCAATCCCGTTCTGGGTTTTCTGCCTTCTGCGACTAAACGGCAATAGTCTCTCTCATTCGGGAGAGCTTGGTTTCAATCCCGTTCTGGGTTTTCTGCCTTCTGCGACGTCCGCTGTCGGCCGGACCGACGCGATCGTCGGGAAGTTTCAATCCCGTTCTGGGTTTTCTGCCTTCTGCGACAGGGGGTGAAAATACGTCGAGACGGATCAAAAACGTTTCTTATTGCTTCAAAACAACCTCGAGATTCGTCGACAGGGGCTGTACAGATTCTTAATAAAGGTCGACGAAGATCAGATCACGTTCGATTGCTCATCAGGTGGTTCATCACCCAAATCGGTCGTTGCGTCTTGACAGGCACTACAGAGTCGATAGATTCGGATTCGATCACCGTCACTTGGAGAAATCTGTGACTCGAGTTGGTCCTCGAGTTCGACGCGATCGGTTTTCGAAATTTCGAGTTCGAACACGCTGTACTGTTTCCAGGCCCCGTAGCGCTCGAGAGTGCGATAGACCCGTCGTCGGTTCGCGTCGTCGCTGACGTCGTATGTAATTGCTAGTCGCATGGTTATCGGTCGAAAGTAAGCGGGTGGTAGTCGTCCAGTTCGTCGGTGATCACCTTTCGAAGCAGGATTGCTTGTTGACGAATGGCCTTTCGACGAGACACAGTATATTCGAAGTACGGATGCGTGAACTCTTCTTGCATGTAGTCATCGAATTTCGAGAGGTACGTGTCGAACGCGTCATCTCGAAGCCGGTTGTCCGTTCGGAAATCGTCGTGCGTGATCGCTCCGCGATTGACGAGTCGGGTTACGAACGCATCACAGAAGATTGGCCGGAACTCCTCTTGCAAATCGAGTGCGAGTGACGGGCGTCCGTGCCGGTCGGCGTGAAGAACGCCGAGAAACGGATCGAGATTGTACTGCCGCAGCGCCGCCAAAACCTCGTTTTTCATGAAGACGTACGTCAACGAGAGGAGCGAGTTGATGTGATCCTCCGGCGGCCGTTTCGACCGCGTTTCGAACGTCCAGCCGTCAGTCAACGTCTCGTCGAGTCGTGCGAAGTACCGTTCCGCCGCTTCGCCCTCTGTTCCACGCAGATCGTCTTTCGATGTTGCCTTTTCCGTACGAACGCCGAGGTCTTTCAGCACCTCCGTTCCATGAACGCCCTTCCGAGAGAGCAGCGTCCGTGCGTTTCTGATCTTTCCCGAAATCATCGCTTTGGCGATCTCGAGTTCCGCATCGTCCGAGAGCGCATATTGTGCCCGACGAACCTCTGCAATCGTGTTCTTCTCGGGGACGAAACTCCCGCGATACTTTCCATGCTGGGTGAAATAGTTGAGTACGATGCCGTGTTCGTTCGCTTTCGCGACGAACGGCGTCGAGAAGTTCACTCCGCCGAAGACGTTGATCGTATCGACCTTCTCGATCGGCCTCGAGGCGAGTCGTCCCTCGTCGCCGTCAACGTCCCAGACGACGATTCGACCGCCGTCGACCTGTACCTGGGACCCCTGTCTCGTGACGAACAGTACCGCCTCATCGTACATTCCTTCGGATGCTTTCATATCTCGTCCTCCCAGCCGGTTCCAGCCGCTTTCTCGGGCTCGAGGCGTGCAGTTTCTGCTGGCATGCAGTACTCTCGAGCCGAACAGGCCTCGCATTTCTCTGGGTTGTCGGTCAACGGTGGTATCGAGCCAACAGACATTTCTTCGATTCGGGTGATGATTTCACGGACTGTCCGTCGGTGACGATCCGTAATTCGAACAGCATGCCGTTCATCAGTCGAATACAGATAGATGTAGCCGACGTTCACCGGTTCGTTGAGTGCGGCTTCAAGTAACATACAGTAGCCGGTGAGTTGCACCTCGTCGCTCGGATAGTACTGCCCACTTTCGGAACGCTTCCGCTCAACTGGAGTGAAAACTCCACCTTCCGATTCTATCAGGTCGATTTTTCCGTGTAGCTTGAGCTCGTCAGCCCTGAAGTATCGTTCAGTGATCCATCCTCCTCTGTTCGATTGATTCTGGTGTTTCGATCGACCATCAACGAGTTCGTACGGGGTACCAATCTCGTCGTGGTATCGCTGGTAATAGAACCGGCGTGGGCAGTATACATACTCATTCAATGCACTAACGTGAACGACCTTGTCCCGTTGTCCAACGGTCGGTGGCGACTTCAAAAATCAAGCACCTCATCGAACGTACTCGACTTTTCCTGTATTTTGTCTTGGACACGACAATGGAGATACAGGGCGTCATGGCCAAATGCCACTGCTGCTTCCCCTTCTGAGTAGAGGAGTGAATAGATGAAGCCAAATGAGCCGAGCGAGTACTGATTCTGAATTTGCGAGACGTGCCCCTCGAGCGGATAACAAAGGATCTGGTCGGTGGAGAGGTCGTCCTTTAATATATCCACACCGTTGACGCTAGGTGTCACTTCGACCTCTAAACCAGTACAGACCTCTGGTGTACGGATATCTCGAGGATGGTCACTCAGAAGGCTATAGAGTTCACCCGTTGCTTTGTACGTGAAAAGCCTCCCAGAGACCTGATCACCATCTATCCCGGATGATTGGCCATCATACTCCCCTCGGTAAATACAGTAGCCGCTACTGTACGGTTCTAATCTTGACACTTGGTCAATAAGTTCGCTTGGGATATGAGTTAAGAAGTCATCTCGAGTGTGGAACGAAATATCAGAATGCCGGAGAAGGTACGGAAGGTTGTACGTTTGAACAGTCTGTGAGCGCTGGTTGTAAACAAGCGTCTGGACGCTTTCCCCTCGGTAGGTTTTCAACGTCTTGAGGAGTTCCGAATTAGCTACCTCGTGTATCCGTTGGAGATCGCTTTCAGAGAGACCACCCTGTTCTCCATTAAAGAAGTGACTTTCAATCCGATGCCAACCAGCCTTTCGAACGGCCAGTTGGTCATCGGGTGGTGCATCTTCTACTCGCTCTTCGACGTGATCGTAGGCCTCTACAGCAGAGTACCGCCAGTCAAACGAAGCGGGCGTGGATGAATCGACATAGGCTGATTTGACGCGCTTTTCGAACTCTGAGCGATCAACCCATCGTCCACTGAGAGAGTCTGCAAGCGGTTCGAGATCATGAAAGAGATAGGGGGGCGCGTACGCAAACGCAGCAGAACGGTCAGAACGGGTGCGAAGTCGTCCAAGACGCTGGAAGAAACTCGCAGCATCGTGGCCCGAGAATACGATCTGATCTGTATCGAAGTCGACACCGACCTCGACGGCAGAGTTACTCACTAACGTGTCGAACGTGTCGATTTTCTCCCGAACGCCATCACGATGGAATCCGTCGATTCGCTCAACACGAGTGAGATCCGCACGGCATAAGCGATCATACACGCGATCAATTTCGTGAACCCCATCGAGCATGATAACCGTCCGGCCGGTGGCCAATCGCTCCAACACGACTTCGTCGTTGTCTAGCATTTCTGTCGCGGTTCCGAACGTCGGTGCTGGCTCGATTAACAAATCTACAGGAGGTAAGACCGCGCGGTAGTCTGCAGGTAAATTACCCGGTGAAAACGATATTGTAGATGGTGTCTCCCCTGAGATTGCGGGGTGAGGAGTATTCCGCCAGCCAAAGTCGTCGACTCGATAATATGGTGCAATCATCGCCTCTTCGAATTGCCGTTCGAGGCGCACTTCTGGGGTTGCACTTAGGAAGACGAGGTAATTTAGCCGACAAATAGACTCGTTAGTATCGTACATCTCGTCGAGGAGAAAGAGCATCGTATTCCGCTCTTTTCGTGTTGCCCGATGGAACTCGTCAACGACTGCAACTTCGAATCGCTTAATCTCCCCAATTCGTTCACGGTAGATCTCTCGTCGGAGCAATACGAATATGTCGGGGTTCGTGAGGAGGATGACGGTCCTCCGACTAGAGAAGGCTTGCTTCAGAAGCAACGAGAGACGTTTACCGTTCGAACTGGCTTCGGGAAATTGCTCCGCATATTCGTTCTGGAGTGTTTCACTGGTGACCGCCAATAGTTGACAATTATCTCCACCATCGACATCACTCAACAAGTCAGAAATATTTCTATTTTGGTCTTCGATGAGGGCGTTCGTTGGGTAGACCGCGACTGTTGACAGCCCTTCTGAAATCACAGGTGCGAGCCAGGAGAGCGTTTTGCCCCCACCGGTGGGTGCATCGTTTACGAATGTCCCGGGTTCACGGGCTGTAAGCGCATCGTGGAGTGCCCACTGGTGTCGGTACGGGGTGATACCGTCCACCGGATACTCGCCCGGATACGTACGAAGTCCAAGTCCAGCAAGCTGGAACGAGACTGAATCGGGATTAGACATCGTCCCGTTTTGTCGCGAGGAATTTCGCACCAGCTGGGTAATATATCCTCGATTCGTTCCGATACGGGGGCTCAATTGCGTAGTGGTCAGCGTCGAACTCCCCTTCGAACCAGACCGGTGTCGGTTGCATCTGTTTCATCACGACGCCACCGGTCGGCGTTGTGTCGTGATCGTATACGCTCAACGGATGTCCCAGATTGAACCTGCCCGATCGGCGTTCGGCGTCGACAATTCGATAACTGACGTGTCCCTTCCCCCGCTTCTTTCCGAGTCGGATATACGACGGGAGCCGTGTAGCTACCTCACTCGCGTCTTGTCCGTACGGAAATACGTAGAAACGGAACGTGTTTTCGGGCGCTAACGCCCGCTCACGCTCGAACGTCGGGAGATTCTTATCAGCCCGGCCAGTGGGGTCGTCAGTTGCTGGGTAGTTGGGCGTCGCGTAGGTGTCACTTCGAGCGTTTCGATTCGTCGTGAGATATTCCGTACGAGCCGTGCCTTGCCGTTCGACACGAGCGGGAGCCGCGGGGGTAACGTACACTTCGTCGACTACATCAGCGGTGTCTTCGATGTAGGTCGGCTGGTGGACCACATCCACGTATCGTCCACTCGCAATGCCGAGGGCGTAGTGCAACGCTGTGTTTAGGATACATGGATCTGTATCGGTCATTCGACCCACTTCTCGTGAGGCGAATCCAACTTTGCCGTGCGTCGTGAGCGTTGCTTCGATGATCTGCATGGCAGCCCCGTCAGTCCCCGTCAGTTGCAATTGCGTCTTCGATGAACTCCTCAGAATGCGGTCGCTGGGCTTCTAGGATAGCCTCGAGTTCATCATCTGCAGCCACCTCGATGAGTTCATTCACGACTGCCTGATCAACTGGATTCTGTGCAACCTCTTCTGTACAAGCAGCATCGTACGCATCTCGGACGTACTCACTTGCCTCCGAAATGTCGAGCGCTGGTGCCTGAACGACGTCACCTAACGTATAATCGCTATCTGCAGCGAACGACGTAATGACATTTGCCGTGAGTTCCCGGTTCGAAGGGCCTTCCTCGGAGCCGGTGTACACGCCAAGGATGTGGTTTTTGACGCGGCCAAGCCGCGTCGTTGCTGCACCGTAGCGCTTGTTTCGTTTCGTGATCGCCACGACGAACGCCACTTCGGCAGGCGTCGCGTCTCGGAGCGTAATTGCACACGGGAAAAGTGACCCCGGTTCGAAGAAATCCGGCTCGCGGATAGTTGAACGGGAACCTTTGGCGTAATCTTCCCCTGGTGCGTTCTGGAACTTCTCATCGATGCACGCGCTTGCGTCCCGAACGCTAAACGCCGTATCGTACATCACTCGTGAGGTGACGCCAATATCGACGTCATCATCGCCGCTTGCTGCGCTCCCATAGAGAGCCGACTCGACGGAACGAGGATTCATGTTGTTTACCTCCATCGAGTCATCTTCCTCATAATCCAGCAGCTCGCGCTGAATGGCCTTTCCCATGCGACGGTCACTGCCAGTTTGTTTTCGCATGAACATGATCCCTGGCGAGTACTCGATACTCGCATCTTCTCCGACGACTGACAACGAAGCGATGTCTGCGTCCTCGCCGTTAGTCGTAAAGATCGCGTGACTTTCGAGTTCTCTGAGTGCCAGGATCGTCGTGTAGTTGGTTCCTGGTGTGTTCGTCATTTCGTCGATCGGAACGGTACCGCTCTCTAGCGCCGTAGTGATTGATTCTGGTAGCATTGGTTACTCCATCTCCGTGTCCGCGTCGTTACTTTCGTTCGTTTGGTCACGCTCTTCGTAGAATCTCGATTCTGCCCTGAGCGTTGCGCCAAAGAACCCGTCGGCAAGGTTGTTTTTGAGGCGTTTCAGCTGCGAGGGGCGACCGTTTGCGATACCATAGAGGATTTCGTCTACGAAGAACTCGGAATAGTCCTCAATGCGTTCTTGCAATGGTGTACCTGAATTTGAGTCTTCTGCGCTGACTGGGTAAACCGCATTGACTTTTGACGGGACCAATCTTTTTTGAAGTCGTCCTGAGACGAGCATCACGTAGTCGTCTCGGCTGAGCTGTTCGCCTGTCTTCGATACCGCTTTCACACTCTCGCGAAAGACTCGTTCGACGCGATGAGGTTTTCGTCCGTGGCCGCTTGCGGGACGGATAGCGTCGTAAGCGAGATTGGCGAGTTGTGTGATGCGGCTGTGTGGTGTTTCACTCATATTTGAACCGTACTGCTTGATGCCGGCTTGCTCATCGAGCGTAACAGCGTACCTCATCAGGGCGGGAATATACGGCCCCTCATCTGAGGATTGGGCTGCTCGTTTGAGCAGGTACGACCCCGGGAGCAACTCGTTACGAGTAACCCGAAGGTACTTTGCGAACAGCGAGTCCGTTCGAGAGTCTCCCTGCAAGGCGTGGCCGAGTTTGATTAGTGCCGCTGCAGACCGAAGTCGGCCCTGTAATTCAGAGAGTGGTACGCTGTCTCCATAGAATGAAGTTGCTTGGCTGAAACCACCCCCGATCTTCACGAACTCTTGGAAGTCGCGTGATCGGATTTCCGGGATAGGAGATGCGCTGAGGTACACTCGCATTCCCGTGTAAGAACTGATCGAAAGCGCGAGAAAGGTCCCGAAGAATTGGAACTCGGTATCGTTGTCGGAATTTTTAAAGTAACCCACAGTCTGCGCACCGAACTGCAGATTCTGATCGAAATCTTGAGATAACGACTCGATCATTGTTCGCCCTTTTCCTTCGGGCTGGGTCAGTTCGTTCATGACTGAAGCGAACTCTTCCGAAGATTCGGTGTCGAATACGGCCTCTGCGAGCCGTCCAATCCGGACGCGGTTCTCACCAGTAAACCGATTGATTGTTCGAGAATACAGCTGCCAAGAAAATGGCGTATAGAAGTAATCTGGCACCAGGTGGAAAAATAGCCGACCGGGTCCTCGACGTTGAGAAGCTGTCTCCCGAAGGGAAAACTCAATTCGGCAGGCAGAACACAACAGGAGCTTTTCCCGTTCATTAACTCCTATCATCTCGCGGTTGGAAAACCCACTCTGCAGCGTTGTGAGCGACTTCTTTGATTTCATTGGGCCCAAATTGCCACCTGCAGCAACGCCACGTCTACACAGTGTGCAAGTCTTCCCACGTGACTTTTTCACATATTCATCGAAGGTATCCACAGTTGATTCGGACGAAAGCAATATACCAGATCCGACTCGAAGATTCTCGCTGATAAATGCCTGTACCTCCCTTTTCAGATTTCCAGCGTGCTCATCTCTAATTAGCTGGCGCCAGTCATTGGTATCGCCAGCGAGATCACTGAGGCCAGCATCAATTATGGAGAAGATGGCATCTTCGTCATTTCGAATCTTGGGTCCGACACCGTGACAATCTAAGAGCCCCTGAGCGATAGCGTAGGAATATTCCCACTTACCCCCGCTCGTCAGTGATGAGACTGTCTCATCGGAGAGATTGTTGAGTTGGTCCGCGAGAGATTCTGGTAGATCGAACACCGCTACTGTTGCTCGAATCAGATCGTCGCCAGTTGCATCATTGTTGAGTAGCGGTCTAACGAACGACGTTTTAATCGTATTGACGAACCGTCCGAGACCATATTGTTGTTCTGTCTTGGCGAATGTTTGATCCAGACTTTCCTCCAGTAGTTGCATTGAGTCCAGTGCGGCCTCGCTAGGGTCGCCATCTTCCTTACCATCGTTGACTCCCTTTCGAACGACTGCCTGGAGCATATTTTGAGCCCCTGCGTAGAAGAAATCTGGCGAATTCAGGCTATACAACCCCTGTGAGATTGTTGAGAAATTCAACAGTAGCTGATCGGGGTTGTCATACGATGAGTGAGACTGCTTGATTGTATTTCCGAAGCGGTCCGCGATCGTTTCGGATAGTTCCTCTTCCTTCTCTAGGTTAGATGTGTCTTCTGGTGATAGATACACACACCCATCTTGATAAATCGTTAGAAGGCTGTAGCCAAATTCATCACTCAGATGGTCGTTTACCGCTCGATTAAGGAGGTTAGTGAAAATGCCACTCACGTGGTCGATCCGGTGGTGAGCCAGTTTAACGTCCACACCCGGGAAGCATTCCCGAAACTGTTTCTGTGCCCTTTCGTTCACAGCTTCTTCTGGCGTCGTCGAAGACGCCATCCCGTCTGCTAACCGAATGAAGGGCCGATATTCCTCCCACCGAAGCGTTACGTTCGTCGATTTAGCATTCTCGGTTGCGTGATGATCGACAGCACAGGAACGGAAGTCTTGCATCTCAAGCGCTGAATTTGCTTCCGACGGAGCGGTGCTGAACGCTTTGAGTCCGAGTTCATCGACGAAAGGCTCTAGCTCTGCGATTGTAATGTTGAACCGCTCTAACCGATTCTCGTCTTCATCACGAAGTTTGTGATAGTCATGAATGACTGCAAGAGCGATGAGGTGACGTAACTCTTTCGGAGAGATCGGTCTGAGACCGGCTAGTTCTGCCTGGGCCGCAAGTCGATGGAGGAAGAAAACGAGATTCCGAGTGTGATTGAGCATCGATTGGTCAACCTTCCCGTACTCGGTGCTCTTATTCGGGAGGTATAGCCAACCGGCCTCAATGAGTTTGCCGTCAATCTCGGAAAGGTACTCCATGAACACCTCGTTGAGTGCTGCCTGCTCGTCAGATACTGTCTCATCGGGAGCAAACACCTCATCAGGATTTTCAATTATCTCCTCTGGAAGGGATGCAACACCTGATTGTGACTTCTCATTTATGTGCGACTTGTCCCCCTCTCCTTCAGCGACATAGCTGAAGTCATCAATCTCACTTTGTTCATCGTCTGAACTATCACTCATTCATCCACCACCTGGATATTAACATTCCCACACCCTCGAGCGACGGCACTCCCAACCCCCGAATACTCGGCAAACAGTGCCAGCGCTGAAAGTGCGTTCTCGACGCTCTCGGACGCATCCTTGAACGCGTACGTACACCGACCCGAGAATCCCTGCCGAAAGATCGGCCGTGGATTCCCGTCATCGTCCTCCACGCGATTGACCAGCACGCTGTGAGTCCGGTAGCTCGAGTCGTCGGGCTTCTCGATGACCGACGAGGCGATCGCGTCCCGGCTGACGTCTACCTCGAGATTCTCGGGAGCCGTCCGGTTCCACTTCCCTAGCAGACTCGAGAATACGGCAGTGCGAACGGGGAACATCGTCGTTACCGAGCCAGCCTCCTCGATACAGGTTGCCGTCTCGAAATCGAACTCGAGCGATGGATCGTCGAACGAAGCCGCGGTCTCGAGCAGATCTTGGTGGCTCGAGTTCTCGCTCTCGAAGGAGTCGACGCGAAGGCTGCCGTTCGTGAGTTCGATCGAGTCTCCTTCGAGGACCAGCGCGGCGACGAGAGCTTGAAAGATCGCCTCGTCTTCGGGATCGGTAATCCCGATCGACAGTCGGTACTCCTCGTTCGGCAGGGCGAGTTTGTGGTGGGAGCGATCACTGTCGCCGAACACACCCTGTAGGCCGCTAGTGTGAAGACTACCGATCTGAGAGTCGTGAACGCGTGCGCTCGCGTCCGCATCGGCGGACTCCAGCGCACTGAGAAGGGCGCTGTACACCGAGTAGCCGTCCGACAGTGGAACGGCGAACCGCTCCTCGGGTCGCAAGCGAATCTCGACCCGGCGAGTACGGGCGCTCGAGTGTGATTGCTGTGCCATGCGATGGATACGAAAACACGACAGCAGAAGAATATAAATCCGGCGACCTATCCAACCTGGAATTCGAACAGCTGGGTTGCAATATCGTGCAACACTAAATGACGTAGTCGAGTAGTGGCCGCTAATGCGAACGTACGTCTCGCCGATCGGGTTCAACACGACCAGTGTCACGCGGACGGTACTCAATCAAGACCTCGACAAGAACGACGTCGTCGTCCTGATTCGACCCGAGCACGGGACCGACGACGACCGAGCCTCCGAAGCAATTGCAGATGTGGAACAACTATTGCAGGAAATCGAACCGAGCGTCTCCGTTTCGATCGCCCGCATCCCACACGACGACTTTTCGACTGCGGTAATGTCCTGTAGTGACGTCCTCCGCGCAGCGGAGGGATCGGTAATAGTCAATCTCGGCGGTGGTGCTCGAGACGTGGTCGTCCCGCTGACGATCGCGACCGTCGCTCACGCACACGAAATCGACTCGATGGTTGGCTTCAGCGATATCGACGGCAACGTTCGCGAGTGGGAACTGCCGACGATTCCATCGAACACTTCGAGAGGGGCGACGGAGACGCTCGAACTGATCGGCGAGGTATCTGGCTCGGTCTCGATTCCGATGCTCGAACAACAGTGCGAACTGGCAAAAAGTACGGTCACACGTCACGTCAATCAACTCGAGACCGAAGGATTAGTCACGTCGCGGACTAAAGATCGAACGAAACACGTCGAGATAACGCTCGGTGGCCAGCTCTATTTGGCCTCGAGCGGGTCAGCCTGAGTGTGTCTTCATCGACCCATATAAACAGTCTGTACAGCAGAGGTCGACGAATTCCAATGTGGAATTCGACTGCGCAGGAAGTTTTTTAGCCCCTTTGTCCGTATCTCGACCCCCTGTTGCAGCCGGGAGAAAACCCAGAACGGGATTGAAACAACGTCGCCGTCCCAGTCACGGTTTGAAAAGAGTCGCGTTGCAGCCGGGAGAAAACCCAGAACGGGATTGAAACACAGCGACCCACTCATCAGTGGGGACATTCCCTCGTTGCAGCCGGGAGAAAACCCAGAACGGGATTGAAACTTGCTGTTCGTCGTGACGGATATCGATCTAATCGTGTGTTGCAGCCGGGAGAAAACCCAGAACGGGATTGAAACCTGATCAACGAGCGCGGCGGCTGGAACGAGAGCGGGTTGCAGCCGGGAGAAAACCCAGAACGGGATTGAAACACATCGACGACGACAAGTGTCCATCCGGCTCCGCCGAGTTGCAGCCGGGAGAAAACCCAGAACGGGATTGAAACACCATCTTGCCACTCGTCGCCATCGAATGTCCGGAGTTGCAGCCGGGAGAAAACCCAGAACGGGATTGAAACACGGAAATGAAGTGCCGCAGAACACCGAACTCCGGGTTGCAGCCGGGAGAAAACCCAGAACGGGATTGAAACAGTGATGACGGGTACGACGAGGCCGCTGATAGAGTATGTTGCAGCCGGGAGAAAACCCAGAACGGGATTGAAACGCGGCTTCGGCGTCTCGAGTTCGCTGTGGCGGTACGGTTGCAGCCGGGAGAAAACCCAGAACGGGATTGAAACTCGTCCTGCTGGACGTCGTCGAAGACCATGACGAGAACGTTGCAGCCGGGAGAAAACCCAGAACGGGATTGAAACAAGTCCGAGATCCAGTCGGGCCGGGCTGCGTCCGCCGGTTGCAGCCGGGAGAAAACCCAGAACGGGATTGAAACATCGTGATGACTGCGAAAAAGCCGCCTTTAATCGCCTTGTTGCAGCCGGGAGAAAACCCAGAACGGGATTGAAACCCAGGCCGAGTTTGCTGAGCGCTGTCTTGATCTTCGGGTTGCAGCCGGGAGAAAACCCAGAACGGGATTGAAACCGCTCGAAGTACTCTGGATTGATCGTGATCAGGTTGGTTGCAGCCGGGAGAAAACCCAGAACGGGATTGAAACGCGGTACGCCACGAATGATAGACCCGCCGCTCGCTGTGGTTGCAGCCGGGAGAAAACCCAGAACGGGATTGAAACCGTACCGAAAGATGTTCCGAACGAGTGGTTTGAGGTTGCAGCCGGGAGAAAACCCAGAACGGGATTGAAACACGGCGATGTCGGGCAGCCCAGTCCGTGGTTGCAACCGTTGCAGCCGGGAGAAAACCCAGAACGGGATTGAAACGAAATAGGGACGTGTGCCTTTCTCTTGGGCAAGCATATAGTTGCAGCCGGGAGAAAACCCAGAACGGGATTGAAACATATAGCCGTTTCCAGAGTCGGACACAACCGCGTTAGTTGCAGCCGGGAGAAAACCCAGAACGGGATTGAAACGAGTGCCTCCAGCAACGTTTTCGTCGATCTCTCGCGCGTTGCAGCCGGGAGAAAACCCAGAACGGGATTGAAACAATAGATGCGAGAAAAGCACTGTATGGTAATAGGGTTGCAGCCGGGAGAAAACCCAGAACGGGATTGAAACGATGCGGTTCAAGCAGCGCGTTCACGACACACTATTGGGTTGCAGCCGGGAGAAAACCCAGAACGGGATTGAAACTTAGACGAGCTTAAGTCAACGTATGGCTTGAGTATAGTTGCAGCCGGGAGAAAACCCAGAACGGGATTGAAACTTGGTGGTGCGGTGATTCCATCGGCCTTGTTCAAGACGTTGCAGCCGGGAGAAAACCCAGAACGGGATTGAAACCGCTCGGCCTGACTGTTGTGGTCGTCGTTGAGTGCGTTGCAGCCGGGAGAAAACCCAGAACGGGATTGAAACTTCACCTCGGACCCGCTCGCGGGTCCCTCGCGAAAGTTGCAGCCGGGAGAAAACCCAGAACGGGATTGAAACAGCGCGCCAAAGCGCATCGACCTCGATCTCGAGAATGTTGCAGCCGGGAGAAAACCCAGAACGGGATTGAAACTGCCGACGAGTGCGGACTTAGCCGACGCGCCGAAACCGTTGCAGCCGGGAGAAAACCCAGAACGGGATTGAAACAGTGCGGGGGATGGTCCGAACGACGACGTGTCCTTGTTGCAGCCGGGAGAAAACCCAGAACGGGATTGAAACGAATGGATGACTCGGTCGGATGATGAAATCCTTGAAGGTTGCAGCCGGGAGAAAACCCAGAACGGGATTGAAACCGAGATCAACGGATCGTACGACCCGGCGAAACGGTTGCAGCCGGGAGAAAACCCAGAACGGGATTGAAACCTCGATTGCCGTTGGGGAGGAATACTGCCGAACGATACGTTGCAGCCGGGAGAAAACCCAGAACGGGATTGAAACCGCCCAAAGGATATCCTCGAGCTGATCCTGAGAGTACGTTGCAGCCGGGAGAAAACCCAGAACGGGATTGAAACTCTGGCACGACGACCCTCGCGTTTGCGAGTTTTGGCGTTGCAGCCGGGAGAAAACCCAGAACGGGATTGAAACTCCTCGGGGCGTCGGAGGGCGACGGCGGCGGGTTCCGTTGCAGCCGGGAGAAAACCCAGAACGGGATTGAAACATTTCGGGATAGGCGTCGTCGATCGTGGCCGTGAGTTGCAGCCGGGAGAAAACCCAGAACGGGATTGAAACCGCTGATGGCCGGGAACCCGCTGTCTGCGATCGCCGGTTGCAGCCGGGAGAAAACCCAGAACGGGATTGAAACTAGTCCGCTCCGAGCGTCACGCGTCCGCGATCGTCGGGTTGCAGCCGGGAGAAAACCCAGAACGGGATTGAAACGTTCGCATCGAGATACGAAACAGGCGAAAATAGCGAGTTGCAGCCGGGAGAAAACCCAGAACGGGATTGAAACAGGAGAACCTCTACATCGAGATGGACGCGCTCGAGAGTTGCAGCCGGGAGAAAACCCAGAACGGGATTGAAACGCCGCCGTGTGATCCTCGTGCCAGTTGATCGGTGGCGTTGCAGCCGGGAGAAAACCCAGAACGGGATTGAAACCACCCGTCGCAGTACTCGTCGCCTGAGAAGCCGCCGAGTTGCAGCCGGGAGAAAACCCAGAACGGGATTGAAACAACTCAAAGGCACCACCAACGGCGTTCTGGTACTGCCGTTGCAGCCGGGAGAAAACCCAGAACGGGATTGAAACTGTCCCGTCCGTTCATCGCTGCGGAGAGGTCGCAAAGGTTGCAGCCGGGAGAAAACCCAGAACGGGATTGAAACTCTTCGGGGTCGATCATGCTTTCACCCGGCCGTCTTGTTGCAGCCGGGAGAAAACCCAGAACGGGATTGAAACACTACCTTGATGTGAGCTTCGACTTGGTTAACCAACCGTTGCAGCCGGGAGAAAACCCAGAACGGGATTGAAACCCGGGCCAGGGTTCCTTGTTGTAGTCCTCCCAGTCGGTTGCAGCCGGGAGAAAACCCAGAACGGGATTGAAACCGTGTAGAACGTCTTGTCGACAAACTCAAAGACAGGTTGCAGCCGGGAGAAAACCCAGAACGGGATTGAAACACGCATGATAATTTCGATCTGCTCGAAGTTGTCGGGTTGCAGCCGGGAGAAAACCCAGAACGGGATTGAAACACCATTCCTTCCGGGCCGCGCGCGGTCGCACGCACCGTTGCAGCCGGGAGAAAACCCAGAACGGGATTGAAACCCACTGGAGGCGGCGTGCTCGGCTACACGAGCGCCGTTGCAGCCGGGAGAAAACCCAGAACGGGATTGAAACAGTTCGTCACCGAAGACCAGCTGAACGAACAACTTGGTTGCAGCCGGGAGAAAACCCAGAACGGGATTGAAACCTCCAGGGGACGCTGACGAATCCGTGGTGGGTTCGGGTTGCAGCCGGGAGAAAACCCAGAACGGGATTGAAACCGGGCCGGATGGACCGGGACATCTTCGGCCAGCAGGTGTTGCAGCCGGGAGAAAACCCAGAACGGGATTGAAACAGAACTCGAACAGAGGTCCGACGTCGAACAGCCGGGTTGCAGCCGGGAGAAAACCCAGAACGGGATTGAAACTTCGTAGTACGGGAGTGGTTCTGCGCTTTCGGGAGGTTGCAGCCGGGAGAAAACCCAGAACGGGATTGAAACCCGGATCGTCGCGCGCGATCTCGACCTGGAGATCGGTTGCAGCCGGGAGAAAACCCAGAACGGGATTGAAACCCGGATCGTCGCGCGCGATCTCGACCTGGAGATCGAGTTGCAGCCGGGAGAAAACCCAGAACGGGATTGAAACGGCAATGATTAACTCTGGAACGCACGATCGCGACGGTTGCAGCCGGGAGAAAACCCAGAACGGGATTGAAACCATTCTCACAGTGCTCGCACTCGATCCCTTCACCGTTGCAGCCGGGAGAAAACCCAGAACGGGATTGAAACTCCGATTTCACCCGGATCCCTTTAAGTACCCCCTCTGGTTGCAGCCGGGAGAAAACCCAGAACGGGATTGAAACATTGGAGACGACGATCAACATCGGCAGTTCATGGATGTTGCAGCCGGGAGAAAACCCAGAACGGGATTGAAACAACTGGTCGTCGACGGTGAACTGGTAATTATCGAGTTGCAGCCGGGAGAAAACCCAGAACGGGATTGAAACACGTCTCGAGGACGCGGTAGGCACCAACGCCTGCGGTTGCAGCCGGGAGAAAACCCAGAACGGGATTGAAACTCTCGGTCAGTTATCGGGAGTGGGCCGAGTAGTTTAGGTTGCAGCCGGGAGAAAACCCAGAACGGGATTGAAACTCGTCCCGCGGGCGCTCCGGAACGCAGCCGATGGGGTTGCAGCCGGGAGAAAACCCAGAACGGGATTGAAACCGCGGAAGCCCGTTGAGCACTGGGATCCACTCGATGTGTTGCAGCCGGGAGAAAACCCAGAACGGGATTGAAACCCACCCGACAGCGTAGTCGATAACTTCGAGGACGCGTTGCAGCCGGGAGAAAACCCAGAACGGGATTGAAACCGACTCGACTCGAGCCGCCGTACGACCTCGAGACGGTTGCAGCCGGGAGAAAACCCAGAACGGGATTGAAACAGATCGACCTCGCTGATTCCGAGACGAAGCTGTTTGGTTGCAGCCGGGAGAAAACCCAGAACGGGATTGAAACTGTGACGATGAACGGAACGGCGAACCCGACAAAAGGTTGCAGCCGGGAGAAAACCCAGAACGGGATTGAAACCGCGGGTGGCAGGATAAACTAACGGGGCCTCGCTTGTTGCAGCCGGGAGAAAACCCAGAACGGGATTGAAACCCCCAGACGTCGTGACGGAAGTCGCGAGCCTGCGGATGTTGCAGCCGGGAGAAAACCCAGAACGGGATTGAAACCGTCCGACATCATCCCCGCGATCAAGACGATCCACGGTTGCAGCCGGGAGAAAACCCAGAACGGGATTGAAACACGACTATGTTGTCGGATCGGATGACAGATACGACGGTTGCAGCCGGGAGAAAACCCAGAACGGGATTGAAACCATCCGTCACTGTGGATGTCGAAGCACCACCGACCGGTTGCAGCCGGGAGAAAACCCAGAACGGGATTGAAACGTCACTACTCGAGCGGTGTTGGCCGGAAGGAGTTCGTTGCAGCCGGGAGAAAACCCAGAACGGGATTGAAACGATCGCTGAGTCTCCCCGAGTTCTCGACCGGGCTGGTTGCAGCCGGGAGAAAACCCAGAACGGGATTGAAACGTTGCCTCCTCGAGTGGCTCCTGGACCTCAAGCGCGGTTGCAGCCGGGAGAAAACCCAGAACGGGATTGAAACGGCCTCTCCCCAAGTCTCTGAGTCGGCAGCAGACACGTTGCAGCCGGGAGAAAACCCAGAACGGGATTGAAACGGTTCACTCCGCACGTCATCGATTGCTTCTATCTTGTTGCAGCCGGGAGAAAACCCAGAACGGGATTGAAACATCGCCCTGGTCGGCGTGCTCGACGAACACCTCGATCGTTGCAGCCGGGAGAAAACCCAGAACGGGATTGAAACACTTCTGGGGAGCAGGTGGTGAGTTCGAGGTTATGTTGCAGCCGGGAGAAAACCCAGAACGGGATTGAAACACGACGGCGAGAAGGACATTGTAGCCGAAGCGAAAGAGTTGCAGCCGGGAGAAAACCCAGAACGGGATTGAAACTTTCGGCTTGGGTTTCGACCGACCCATTGACCCTATGTTGCAGCCGGGAGAAAACCCAGAACGGGATTGAAACCTATACGGTTGACTACGTTGAGGTTATCGGGGTTGGGTTGCAGCCGGGAGAAAACCCAGAACGGGATTGAAACCGTATCTTCCACGGCCAGAGCGCGTAAACTGGTTAGGTTGCAGCCGGGAGAAAACCCAGAACGGGATTGAAACAGAGAACCCAACCAAGGACACGGAAGATAGGCAGAGTTGCAGCCGGGAGAAAACCCAGAACGGGATTGAAACACTGAACCCTTATCAATTGAAGAGTTCGATGCAGAAGTTGCAGCCGGGAGAAAACCCAGAACGGGATTGAAACTCACCTCAACCGTGACGCCGACGGCGAACGCAAGCGTTGCAGCCGGGAGAAAACCCAGAACGGGATTGAAACTTATCTCACAGTTGGTCCATGCAAGGGCGCTACTCACGTTGCAGCCGGGAGAAAACCCAGAACGGGATTGAAACTTCGTGGATGGATCAACGGCTCGCGTTCAGTAGCGCTGTTGCAGCCGGGAGAAAACCCAGAACGGGATTGAAACACTTCGGAGAATGGAAGAAGCGGCTGTTCAACGGTTGCAGCCGGGAGAAAACCCAGAACGGGATTGAAACGTTGATAAGCTCGTTCAGCCCCGAATCGGGAAGCTGTTGCAGCCGGGAGAAAACCCAGAACGGGATTGAAACTCTGTTCCGTCTCGAGGGCGCGACGTCGATCGTCCTGTTGCAGCCGGGAGAAAACCCAGAACGGGATTGAAACACCGCGGAATATATACACAAGACTCGCACCCGGACTTCCCGTGGCGCAAACTCGAGAGCTCACCAAAACCCGTTGGATTGAATAATCACGAGGGACAAACGGGACCCACGATGGAGTGTTGCAACTGCAACTCCGTCGGCAGACTCGAGAAGTACCAGCTCGTATTGAGAGGCGAAGACACGCTCGAGATGACGATAACCCTGTGTGAAGAGTGCGTCATCGACTTCCGCGCTACCGACTGGATTACGGTCCGCGGTGGCTCGGAACGGGCGACCGGACGCAGCGGAGTCGAAGGACAGGAGACCTAACGGTCGGTGTCCGGTGTGAGTGTGTCCGCTTCGAGAGGAGTGACGGACTCATCAGTGATCTACTCGCCAGTGCGTATTTCGAATCGAACGCCGCCGAGTGTATCATCGTCGTCCACGTAGATTCGCCAGCCGTGTGCGAGTGCGATCTGTCGAACGCTCGCCATGCCGAGTCCGGTTCCGCCGTTCTCTTCTTTGGTGGTGAACCCCTGTTCGAACACCTTCTCTCGGTTCTGTTCGGGGATTCCCGGTCCATCGTCCGCGACGTAGAATCCGTCGGTCAACTCGCCCACTCGAACGGTGACCTCGCCGGTTCCGTGTTCCAGGGAATTCCCGAGAAGGTTGTCGAGCAATCGCGTTACTGATCGTTCGTCACCGACGATCTCCGGGGCGCCGTCGATCGAAAGCGTTCCGTCCGTGTCGTACGAATCGAGGGCGTCCCAGACGGACTCTGCGAGCGTCCCGACCTCGAGACGCGTTTGCTCCGAGACGATGCTGCCGGCTTTGAGAACCTCCGAAATGTCCGTTATCAAGTGCTCGAGTCGCTCGAGCGCCGGCAAGGCCTCGTCGACGTGAGTTTCCTCGCCGGTTTCCAGTGCCAGTCGGAGTCGGCCGCGAATCGTCTGTATCGGGTTCATCATGTCGTGAGAGAGAACGTCCCCGAGCGCTTCGAACTCGGCCAACAGCTCGCGTCGGGCGGTGACGTCCTGTTGAAACCCGACGAAGTGCGTGACGGTCCCGGTCTCGTCGCGGATCGGCGCGATGTCGAGGCGATTCCAGAACTCGGAGCCGTCCCGTCGGTAATTTCGCATCTCGACGGTGACCGGCCCTTCGTTTCGAATGGCGTCCCGAACGTCCCGTATCGTCTCGTCGTCCGTGTGCTCGCCCTGCAGAAATCGGCAGTTCCGGCCGAGGGCTTCGGAGCGCGGATAGCCGGTCAGTTCGACGAAGCCGTCACTGACGAAGACGATCGGATTGTCCGCTTTCCGCGGATCCGTGATCGTGATCCCGATCGGTGCCTGGTTCATCGCACGAAAACCGCGGACGGCGTGATTTTCCGCGCGGTACCCCCGGACGGAGTTTTGGATCCGGTTTGCGAGCACCTCGTACTGGTCCGTCCCTGTGCTTTTCTGGAGGTAGTCGGTCACTCCCGCCGAAATCGCCTCGCTCGCGATCTCTTCGTTTCCCTTACCCGTAAAGAGGATGAACGGTAAATCGGAATATCGCTTCCTGAGCTCTTCTAACAGTTCCAGACCGTTCATTCCCGGCATTTCGTAATCCGAGACGACGCAGTCGAAATCGGCATCGTCGCGGTCTATCGCCTCGAGAGCGTCCGCCGGATGCGTCTCCGTCCGTATCTCGAAGCTCCCGTTCTCTCGTCTGAGAAACTCCGCGACGAGCGTACCGATGTTGTGATTGTCATCGACGTGTAATATATCGATGTGGTTTTTGACCCCCGCAATCTGCAACCGATCATCGACGGCCTCCTCCAGATCGTCGAGGAGGAATGCCGGAAGCGAAACGTCTCTCGACACGTCGTTGGTCATCGATCATCCGACCCTTGAAGCGGCCACTGGAAGTATGTTGATGGCGGGGTTCACCGGTGAGACTCGTACATGAATTGGAGATATCAGGTCGTGGTGAAATCAATTTTTCGGACGGTTAAATCGGAGATCCCAGCGCTGAACGCGAAAGGGCAAATCTCATACGTGAGACTGGACTAGCGGTTATGGAGCGTTTCAGCGGATGGATCAAATCGGATGTCACGAAATTCAGAGGATCGCGAAATCGCCGAAACGCTGATCGACCAGCACGGAAGCGAGATCCTCACGGCAGCGAGCAAAGAGCCGGTCGCCGTCAGGAACATCGTCGAAGAGACGGAGATGTCTCGAGCGACGGCGTACCGACGGGTGGAGGCGTTGAACGATAGCGGCCTGCTCGAAAAGGTCGGTCAGGTCGACGAAACCGGCACCCAGTACCACGTCTACCAGGCCGCGTTCGAATCGATCAAACTCGAGATCGTCAACGGAATCACGTACGTACACGTCATTCGAGACGACGGTCACGACCTCACCCAAATCAGTGACTACCGGTGAACGAGCGGATGGGCGGACTGCAGAGAGCGGGCGAACTCGCCCCCCGTCGACCGGTTCCAGGTCGATTGAAACATCAAAAGTCCGAAGAGTAATAGCCGATGTCCGATCGCTCGGGAGCGGACATGCACGTATTACCCACGAATCCGACTCCAATATTCAAATAGTGCTTCGTCGCCCGTAGTTCCATGCAGGGAAAGCGAGTCCTGATCACCGGCGGGGCCGGGTTTATCGGATCCAGCCTCGCGAACCATCTCGTGGACCGCAACGAGGTTCTCGTCGTCGATGACGGGTCGCTGGGGACGCCCGCGAACGTCTCGGATTCCGTTTCGGTCATCGAGCGCAGCGTCGTCGATTCGACGTTACCGACCGACGTCGACGTCGTCTTTCACCTCGCGGCGCTCTCGTCCTACGCGATGCACGAGGCCGACCCACAGCGGGGCGTCCGCGTCAACGTCGAGGGGTTCGTCAACACGGTCGAACAGGCGCGGCGAGACGGCTGTGACGTGATCGTCTACGCGTCGACCTCGTCCGTCTACGGCGATCGAGCGGAACCAACGGCCGAGAGCCTCGAGGTGGGGGCGTCGACGGGCTACGAGGCGTCGAAGCTCTCTCGAGAGCGCTACGGCGAGTATTTCCACGACCGCTACGGGATGGAACTGACCGGGCTCCGTCTGTTCTCGGTCTACCAGGGGTACCACGGCGGCGAGTCCCACAAGGACGAGTACGCGAACGTCATCGCGCAGTTCGCAGACGACGTCGCGAACGGCCGCTCGCCGGAGCTGTACGGAACGGGCGAGCAAACGAGGGACTTCGTCCACGTCGAGGACGTCGTTCGCGCGTTCGAACTCGCCGCGGATTACCGTTTCAACGGCGTCTTCAACGTCGGAGCGGGGGAGAGACACAGTTTCAACCGGATCGTCGAGGTGCTCAACGAGCTGCTGGGACGGTCGGTCGAACCGACGTACGTCGAGAACCCGATCCCGGAGCACGTCTACGTTCACGACACGTGCGCCGATTGTAACGCGTTTCGGAAGGCGACGGGATGGTCACCCGAGATCGACCTCGAAGACGGCCTCCGTCGAGTCTGCGCTCCGTACGCCCCCGATCGTCTGGAAATCGCCTGAACGCGTTCGAACTCCGGGGCGAACCGAGACTCGGGCGGTTCACTGCAAGTCATCGCCGGTGCAACGGCCGGCAGTTTGGGGCTGCGCCGACAAACCGGCACAGCGGTCCGTATCAGCGACCGCGCGGTCGGCCGAGGGACTCGATCCCGCGTCGTCCGCGGTGGACCCGGCTCACTCGAGGTAGCCCAGATCGCGAAGCCTCCGCTCCGTGCTCTCGTCGTAGGAAGCGTCGGCCTCGCCGGCGAGCGTCTCCTCGATCGAGTTCACCCTCGCGGCGAGCACCGACAGCAGCTCCGACCACTCGGAATCGGGGTGGTCCCGAACGGGGCGTCGCTCCCGCGGATCCGATTCCAGATCGAAACAGCGCGTCTCCCCTCGGTCGAAATACGCCTTGCGGTCGGCCGTGCGGACGACGATCTGGAGAGCGGTCCGGTCGATCCGTCCCGGCGCGCCCGGCCGTGAGGCGACCTCCGCGATCGCCGGTCGAATTCCCGACTCGTCGTCAGTCCGTCGATCGTCGGTTCCGTCGACGATCGGTCGAAGCGAGCGTCCCTCGTAGGAGTCAGGGGGCTCGATCCCGGCGTAGTCGAGTACCGTCGGTGCCAGATCCGCGTGGCGGACGAGCGTCTCGTTCGTCCGGGCGCGGGTCCCGCCCGGCGGACGGATCAGGAGCGGCACGCGCAGGAGTTCGTCGTACAGGGCGGGTTCGTGTCCGACCTGTCCGTGTTCGAAAAGCGCCTCGCCGTGATCGGCGGTGACGATAGCGAGCGTTTCGTCGTCGACCGACGAGAGGAGCGCCGCGATCTGTTCGTCGGCGTGGCGAACCGACGCCGCGTACAGTCGTCTGACCGTTCGCTTCTCGTCGCTCGTAAGCGACTCCGGATCACGCTGGGCGCGTCTGACCAGGGGCTGTGAGTCGGAGACGGCGTGGTCGATGCCGACCCGATGCTGGTGGCGGGGCGGCGGCTCGTACGGCGCGTGTGGCGTCAACAGGTGCACCCAGACGAATTCGTGGTCGCCAGCCGACGAGAGCGCGCCGACCGCGAAGTCGACTTCGCTCTCGGCGTCAGCGACGAAGCGAAGCGGTGTGCGAACCCGGCGGTAAATGCGCTGGACGGCGCGAAAGACGCGGTCATCCGTTTCGAACCGGTCGTGTAATAGGTTGCGACCGCGCTCGAGCAGCGGCAATGAGAACTCGCCAACGTCCGCGTAGCACTCGTAGCCTCGCCCGTACCCGTTTTCCGCTTTCAGCCACGGGTTCGAATGGACGCCGGTGCAGGTCCATCCCGCGTCGGACAACGGTTCGGTCAGCAGCGTTCGGTCGGCCGTGATCCGTTCGTATCCGCCACGGTCGAGCGGAAGCGTCGACGTGAACAGGGACGGAAACGCGTACGGAGTCGCCGGTCCGTGGGCGACCGCTCGAGAGAACGCGACTCCGTCTCTGGCGAACGACGCCAGGTGGGGAGTCAACTCGCACCCGGCGGCGACGGTTCGTCGGAGACCGAGATCGGATCCGTCGACGAACGAGGCGTGTGAGGCCCGCCACGCATCGATCGTGAGGAGGAGGACCTTCACGGGTGGACCACCGCCGATCTCTCACCAGCAGTCGGGTGCGGTCCGTGGCGCTGAGTTTCGTCCGCGACGATCCCGTCCGTCGCCGCCCCGCTCGAGCGATCGCCGTATACGAACGCCCCGCTCCGATCGTCCCCCGAAAGCGTCTCGCTCCGATCGTCCCCCGAAAGCGTCTCGCTCCGATCGTCACCGGACGGCGAAACGAGTTCGACTCCGCCGCCGTGGAACTCGACGGTTCCGTCCCCGCCCGCCTGAAACCCGCGGAGTTCGACGTCGCTCGGACGGTCCAGTTCGAACCTGACCGTCACCTCCTGGGCTCCGCCGGTCGAGTCCAGATCGGTGCTCGAGACGACCTGTGGCCCCTCTCCGGCGGCGACGTCGAGCGTTAGCTGTAGGTCCGACTCCGTCGTCACGTCGACGAGAAACGTCGCCTCGTAGGTCCCCGGCGGTAACTCGTCGTACGGTCCGTACCAGAGGAGCCGCGGCTGCTCGTCGCTTGCGACCGTCATCGAGCTCTCGAGTCGATCCGCGTACAGCTCCGCGTTGCTCGAGGAGAACTCGCTCGGTGCGTACGTCCTCGATATCTCGAGCGGTTTCGTTATCCCCCGCGGGTCACCGTCGTAGCCCCGCTTGTAAACGATCGTTCCGTCTTCGTAGCGGTAGACGGCGTACTCCTCGTGGAGCCGGTCTCCGAACCCGTCCTCGACGGGGTCGTCCCAGGGTGACGTTCGATCGACGAGGACGTACTCGGGTTCGATCGGACCGTACAGTCGATCGTATTCGCGGAACATGTCGGATCGGACGACGTACGACGCCCCCGGATTCGTCGCGACGTGCGGATAGATGTCGTTCTGCGTGACGACGGTCTCGTCTTCGGGGACGGATTCGATCGCGGCGTCGAGGCGCTCGGTCCGGTCGCTCTGTGACGGGACGCTCCCGGCCGGTCCGAGCGCGAGACCGACGAGCAGATTCACAACGAGCACCGCAGCCAGCAGCGTCCGCCAGTCGAGTCGGCGCAACCGTCTCGCCCGTCCCGAGGCCAACGCTCGCGTCGCGCCGATGTACAGGAACGGCAGCAGATAAAACGGGTAGTGAGCGCCGAACTCGTAGTACACCGTTCGTCCAGCGAAGATCCAGGCGAACGCGAAGAAGGGAGCCACGGCGGCGACCGCACTCTCGTCTAACAGCGAAAGGAAAAACACCGGTAGCAATAATAGGAGAACGAACGTCACTTTGGTCGAGAGGTCGTACGTCGCGGACTCGAGGAGTAACTGCGGATTGGTGAGGTAGAGCTGAAGTAAGTCGGTTATCGAAAGTCGCCACTGGTCGGTGTAGGCGTGTACCGGGTCCGCGACGGACGCGAGCGGGATTCCCGTAGCGACGCTAAACCGTGCCATCACCGCTTCCGCGAGCAGCTTTACGGCCGCCACGAGACCGAAGCCGGCGAGGAACACGGATCGCTCCGCTCGCAGTCGGTTCGCTCGGTGCGAGGCGAGTGCGAGCCCGGACAGGTAGCCGGCGACGAGCGGAACGAGGAACTCGTTGGTGAGCAAGATCAGCGCGATCGAGACGAGAAATCCTCCGTATCGACGTTTTTTGTAGAAGTAGTACGATGCGAAAACCAAAATCGGCAGGAGGATCTGTTCCTGAAAGTCGAACAGCCAGGCGCTCCAGAGGAACGGGTTCCCCGCGTACGAGACCACGAGAACGAGTGCGACGTTCCGGTCGTCGACGGCCTCGCTGGCGACGTACCAGAAGGCGGGAATACTGAGCGCCAGCACCACGGACTTGACGACGAGGAGGGTTTCCGGGCCGGGGGCGATCGCGAACGGAACCAGAAAGACGAGTAACGTCGCGGAGAAGTGTGCCCCCCAGTAAGATCCCATCGGGTGACCGATTCGGTATTTGCCGTGTTCCAGCCACCCGTCGCCGCTCGCTGTCGTCGAGAACATCTGGACGTACGCGCCGAGGTCCGAGCCGGACGTCAGGTACGCCCGGTGCTGGAGGAGAAGAAAAGCCGTCAACGCGGCGCCAACCGCGACCGAGAGTCCGACGACGGCCAGCTCGTGGCGACGAGCGTGGATTGCCCGTCCCGCGGCCCGAATCCGGGTGCGCACGGCCGAGATCCGCTGGCCGCTGACGCGTCGGAGTTCGCTTCCGAGGGGGTCGTCAGATCGCGGTCGCCAGACCCACCGCTCGCTGATGCCGAACCCCCAGAGAAAACCGGCGCCGATGGCGACGAGATTCGCGAGGAGGTAGTGCATTCCGAACGCCTCGACGAGGACGATCAGTACCGAGATCCCGATCAGTATCCCAACGATCCTGGTTCCGACGTACTTCCCCCCTCGCTCGACGTACTTCCGGCGACCGGTCCCGCCACGCCCGCGCCACGTCCAGTGATCATTGAGCGCGTAATTGGTGAGTATGCTCACGATCCGGCTGAGGATCCCGCCGGTTACGTACGTCACTCCAACGTAGGCGACGCTGACGAAGAGCACTACTTCGTTGACGCCGACGCCGACCAGACCGACCGTCGCGTACTTCAGGACCCGTTTGTTCCGCGGCGTCAGCCACTGTTCCGAGAGCACGTCCCCTAGCATCTTCGCTCTGGGGGGACGCGTGATCGGTCACTGCGGTCGCCGACTTCCGGGTCGGCCCGCTCGAGGAGGAGCGATTTCAACGCCGGATACACGCGTTCGACGTCGCGCGATTCGCTCGTCTCCCGCGCGTAGCGACACCGACGTTCGTACGCCTCGCCGGCCTCCCACTCCGATCGCAACCCCTCGAGCAGCGACGCCATCCCTCGAGGAGTTCCGGCGTGGAGGACGGCCTCGTTTTCTCGCACGTGGGTCTCGAGGGGCGTCGTCACGACCGGCGTCCCGGCGGCCCCCGCCTCGTTGATCACCATGCTGTCGGTGTCGACTCTGGCCGGATGCAACACCGCGTGCGACCGGGCGTACGCGTCCGCGAGCTCGCGTTCCGAGAGAAAGCCGAGACCGGTGACGTGCGGCGAGTCGCTCGTTCCGGTCGTGACGAGCCGAATCGATGGTTCGAGTAGCGATGCGGTTCGACGCGCGAGGTCCCACCCTTTCCTGTGGACGTTCGCCGCAGAAACGAGCACCTGAAACTCGTCGGCCAGCGGACGCCTGTTCGGCCGGAACAGCCGCCGATCGACGAAGTTCGGGACGTACACCGGCTCGATTCGATCGCCGCCGTCGAACGCCGGTGTAACGGTGTGCACCCGGTCGTACCGCGCGAGGTCGCGTTCACCGACGAGTCGGTAGAACAGCTTCGCTCCGTTGTGCAGCGGAGAGTAGTGCGGTTCGACAAGCGTCGGGGAGACGAACGCCCACGAGTGAATCCCGGCGACGGTGAACTCGGAGCCGCGAAACGCCTGGCGCATTCCGGGGGCGTACATCATGTAGGCGGAGGAAACGCCCGACAGATCGTGATGCCACGCTTCCGCGTACGACACGTCCGGGTCGAGAACGCGCCGGTGAGAAACCCGGCGCACGCCACCGGGCGAGTACGGTATCGTTCGCACCTCGACCGAGAAGCCGTCCTCGGAGAGCAGGTTGGCGAGGGCTGCGACCCACTTTTCGCCGCCACGGTAATGCTCGAGCGAGAAGTGCGAACAGATCGCGATCCTCGTCGAACGCGGTCGGTCCGTCACGGTTTCCCCGCCCGTCGAAGCGAGAACACGTGTTCGAGAAACGCGAGATACTCCCGGGGTGATAGCTTCGATTCGCCGCGCTTTCGATCCTCGAAAGCGTAGGGGACCTCGCGGACGGATTCCGGTTCACACCGGACGAGCGCCTCGAGCAGGAACTTATAGCCGGTCGGGTCGACGCGCTCTCCGTCGAGTAGCGATCTATTAATGACGAAAAAGCCGCTCAACGGATCCGCGATGGACCGCGTTTGCGGTAAAAGCGCCTTCGCGATAGCGACCGCACCCTTACTGACGAGCTTTCGAGCTGTCGTCCAGCCCGTGATCCGACCGAACTCGGCGTATCGGCTGCCGATCACGAGGTCGACGTCGTCCTCGACGTGGACCAGTAGACGCGGGAGTACTTCCGGCGGATGCTGGAGGTCCGCGTCGATGATCGCACAGTGTTCGAAGCGACTTCGGGCGATTCCGAAGGCGATGGCCGATCCGAGTCCGCGTTCGTCGATCCGTCGGATCACTCGAACGCGATCGTCATCGCCGTACAGCAGATCGACGATCCGCCAGGTGCTGTCCGGGGAGTCGTCGTCGACGACGATGAGTTCGTACTCGTAGCCCTGGAGGACGTTCCGGATGCGCGAGATCACGTGCTCGACGTTTTCCGCCTCGTTGTACGTCGGAACGATCACCGAGAGACCCCGCCCGATGTCGGGTTCGAGCGGGGCTGAATCCGAGATCGAACTCGACTCGCTCCGCGTTTTCCAGAGAGCCCCGTCAGCGGACGACATGTTCGACTCGGTTCTCTCGTTGAGTCGTACCTTATACCGTAATAACCGTTGAAACGGCCAATTATAAGTTAGAGAAACGCTTTCCGAGACGGATGACTTCAACAGGAAGTTACCGGTTTCGACAGCCCTCCGGAAAGCACCCGACGATCGTACCCGAACCGATTCGCACCGGACAGGGTAACGAGGAGGCGCGAACTCTCGTCGTTCACAGCGGAGAGAGGACCGTCACGGCTGCGGTCTCGCCTTCTGGAGCGCCGTCTCTGCGGTGTTTCCGCCGTAATCGGCACTCCGGGAGAGTGAGTCGAGTACTAATCCCAGCGACTGGGCCTGTACCGGGTCGAGTTCTCGGAGCAAGTCGTCGATGCGGCGGGTGTGTTCGTCGATTTCGAGGACAGACTCGAGTGCGTCGTGGCCGAGGTCGGCCGCTTCGGAACTCTCCTCGGTGAACAGCGCGTCCATCGACTTCTCGATGATCTCGGCCGAGTCGGCCTGAAGCGCGAGGAGCGCCTCGCCCACGTGGTCCGGAATATCCTCTAGTTTTACCGCGAGATGGCCGATTTTCGCCGCGTGGTCGGCGATCCGTTCGAGTTGACGGGCGCTCGAGTGATAGTCGAAACAGTCCTCGCGCGAGACGCCGAGTTCCTCGCTGGCGCGGGGCGAGCGAAGCGTTGCGCGAAAGGTTCGGGAGACGACGAGCCAGAGGCGATCGACGTCGTCGTCGCGCTCGATGACGTCGCGAGCGATGGCGTCGTCGTTTTCGACCAGCGCGATGACCGCGTCCTCGAGCATGGACGTCGCGATCAATCGCATCCGACGGACGGCGTCGACGATCGAGAGCTCAGCGGAGTCGAGCAGGTCCTGGACGACGACGCGATCGGCGCGCTCCTCGACGACCTCGACCCCGATAAGTCCCTGAACCGCGGTTCGGATCGCCCGGCGCTGATCGGTCGTGATTCGGTTCGCCTCGAGCGCGATGATATCGAATCCGCCGACGTACATCGTCAGAACGGCCTGGATCAGTTGCTCGCCCTCGAGCAGTTCGATCTCGAGCGTGCCGGTCCGGTGGTCGGTCTCGCGCCGTGGCGTGACGAGCAACGTCTCGCCGTCGGCGTACAGCTCGACGGTCGAGCCGCTGTCGACATCGTTGTCGGTCGCCCAGTCCTTTGGTAGCGAAACGGTGTACGTCGAACCGCCGGTCATCTGGACCTTCCGGGTTTCCATACGCTGTGTTCCCGACACCGGGACTATAAATCCACTCATATCTATATAGGTATTTTACGTACCGCCCGGTAGCGCGCCGTCCGGCTCGAGTCGACGCCGTTCTGGACCGGTCGTGAACGTATTGCTATCGAGTGATACGTATCGATCGTTGTGTCACCGTACGACTATCGAGAAGCCAGTGATCCGCTGCTCTCGCGCGTTAGGGAACACACTTCGGCGTTTCGCCCGGACGGGCGAGGTGGCGGTTTCAACGCGAAAGCGCGCCCTCGGCCGGCCTCCTATACTCGAACCGGTCGAGTTCGGTTTCGAGTGACCCGGTCGGATTATCGAGGATCGTACTGCGAGCTACAGTCGACTATGGACTTCTCTATTGAGTTTCGTCCAGTATTATATATCTATTAGCATCGGTTTTATACGAGCCACGAAACCGCTTACCTGATGACGGACAACCAGTCCGGCCGACCCGACTTCGGTGGAGTATCGAGGCGGAACTTTCTGGCGGGCGGCACGACAGTCGCTGCGATGAGCGTTGCTGGCTGTGGCGACGTCCTCGGTGACGGAAACGGTGACGGTGGCGGGCCGTCCGGAACGATCGACGCCTCCGGATCGAACACCGTCGCGCCGATCACCTCGTGGGCGGGCGAACAGTTCGAAAACGAGTACCCGGACGTACTCGTCGACGTGGCACCGGAGGGAACCGGTGCCGGCTTTCAGGAGTTCTGTCGGGCCAACTCGGCCGTTCAGAGTGCAAGCCGAGAGATCACCGAGGACGAGGTCGACCTCTGTGAGGAAAACGACGTCGACTACGACTTCCTCGAGGTCGGTCTCGACGGACTGTCGGTCGTCAAAAACTCCGAGAACGACTGGGTCGACAACGTCACGCTCGAGGAGCTCCAGCTGATCTGGGAGTTCGAAGCGACCGACGAGATCACCCACTGGAGCGACGTTCGCGAGGAGTGGCCCGACGAGGAGATACAACTGCACGCACGAGACAGCGCCTCCGGGACGTTCGACTACTTCACCCGCGAGATCAACGGCGAAATCGGGGACGTCCGGGACGACTACTCCGCGACCAGTCAGACGAACGAGATCATGGGTGCGGTCGCGGACAACCTCCACGGCTTCGGCTGGGGCGGACTCGGCTACCTGCGCGAAATCGAGGACGATCAGCCCATCGAGGCCGTCCCCGTCGAGAGCGACGCCGACGGCGAGTTCTACCTCCCGACCGAGCAGAACATCGAGGACGGGCTCTACTCGCCGCTGGCTCGTCCCCTGTTCGCCTACGTCAATCTCGCGAGCCTCGAAGAGCAGACGGACCTCATCGGTTCGTTCGCCCGGTTCTACACGAACGGCGCACAGGAGTTCGCCCGCGAGGAAGGGTTCTACGCGGCCCCCGACGCGGTAACCGACGAGAACCACGACAAGATCGACGGCTGGCTGGACCGGGTCGGTTCCTCGCCCGACGGGATCACCGTACAACGAGAGTGACGACGGAGTGATACGATGAGCACCGAAACGACGCCGGGGCCGGACATCACCGGCGGAGCGGCACGGGGCGATCTCGAGGCGAACCGTCGAGCCCGACGGCTGCTCTTTGGCTGTGCGACGATCACCGTCGTCACGACGCTCGCGATCTTTTTCGTGTTGATCGACAACGCCGTGAGCTACTTCTTCGGCGCGAGGGCGACCGAGATACTGCTCGGCGCGAGTCTCGAGCGGACCGTCACCTTCACGGAGTTCTTCACCGGAACGCGGTGGGCACCCGACCACGCGACGCCGGGCCACGGCGTGCTCCCGGTCGTCTTCGGGACGATCGCGATCACGGTCGGTGCGGCGTTCGTCGCGATTCCGATCGGCACCGCGACGGCGATCTACCTGTCGGAGTACGCCTCCGACGGCGTTCGTCGAAAGCTCAAGCCGACCCTCGAGATCCTCGCGGGGATCCCGACGATCGTCTACGGCTACTTCGCGATCGCGTTCATCAATCCGGTCGTCCTCAGCCCGATCGCAGAGACGCTGTTCGGCATCAACATCGGCCGGTACAGCATGCTCTCGGGGATGCTCGTCGTCGGAATCATGACGATCCCGATGGTCTCCTCGATCAGCGAGGACGCGATGTCGGCGGTGCCGGACGACCTCCGAAACGGCGCGTACGCACTCGGCGCGACCAGGTTCGACGTTTCGACGCGGATCGTGCTGCCGGCGTCGATCTCGGGCGTCTTCGCCTCCTACATCCTCGCGGTGTCGCGGGCGATCGGTGAGACGATGGCAGTCTCGCTCGCGGCGGGGTTCAACGCGAACATCACCGCGAACCCGTTCGACGAGATCATGACGATGACGGCGTACATGGTCCAGATGGCGCGTGGCACCACCGCCGTCGGAACCGTCGAGTATCAGAGCCTGTTCGCCGTCGGCCTGTTGTTGTTCGTGATGACGCTTACGATGAACCTGCTCAACGACTGGTTCAAACGCCGATTCCAGGAGGAGTATCGATGAGCACCGACACCGACACCGAACCGACGAGTACCGCCGCCGACGAGAGCCTGTTCACCGACGTCGATCTCGGCTGGGAACACCGCAAGAACCGCATCTTCCTCGCCGTCATCTTCGCCGCGTCGATGTTCGGCGTCGTCATGCTCGCACTCCTGTTGCTCGACGTGCTCACCGACCTCTACGTTGGCGTAACCGAGTACAACATCAGCCTCCTCGAGTTCTTCACCCGCGACGGCTCCCGTCGCGAGGAGCTGTCCGGGTTCAGGGGAGCGATCGTCGCCTCGATCATGCTGATGATCGTGACCGCGATCCTCTCGTTTTTCGTCGGTGTCGGCTCCGCGATCTACTTGGAGGAGTACGCGCCGGACACCCGCATCACCCGACTGATCGAGGCGAACCTGGCGAACCTCGCCGGGGTTCCGTCGATCGTCTACGGCCTGCTCGCGCTGGCGGCGTTCGTCAACGGAATCGGAATGGGACCGATCCTGCTGGCCGGCGCGATCGCGCTCGCGTTGCTGGTGATGCCGATCATCATCGTCTCGACCCAGGAGGCCCTCAGAGCGGTTCCGGACGGCGTCAGGAACGGCTCTTACGCTACCGGTGCGACGGAATGGCAGACGATCCGCCGCGTGGTGCTTCCGGCCGCGATGCCGGGGATCATGACGGGCACGATTCTGGCCCTTGCACGCGCGATCGGAGAAACGGCCCCGCTGATCATGGTCGGCGCGATCTTCGTCAATCGAATGCCGTTCGGCCCGTTCGATCGGTTCAGCGCGATGCCGACCCAGATCTACAACTGGGCGAACGAGCCGAGCATGCACTTCATCCACCTCGCTGCGGTCGGGATCGTGGTGTTACTGACGTTCATGTTCGTCATGAACGGGATCGCGATCTACCTGCGAAACGAGTACGAGACCGAGATCTAAGATGGCAACACAAGACAACGAGCGTGCGTTGATCACGACCGAGGTACAGACCGAGAGTACGGATCGTTCCGACCGGCCCGACGAGACCGTCCTCGAGGCCCGGACACTCGACGTCTACTACGGCGAGGATCAGGCGCTTACCGACGTGTCGATCGAGATTCCCGAACACAAGGTCACCGCGATCATCGGTCCATCAGGCTGTGGGAAGTCGACGTTCCTGCGGTCGATCAATCGGATGAACGACCAGATCGACGCCTGTCGCGTCGACGGCGAACTGTCCTTCCACGGGAAGAACGTCTACGACGACGACGTCGATCCCGTCGCCCTGCGCCGGAAGATCGGACAGGTGTTCCAGAAACCGAACCCGTTTCCGAAGTCGATCTACGACAACGTCGCCTACGGGCTGCGGGTTCAGGGGGAACTCGACGAGGGAGGGATGGACGACGCCGTCGAGGAGGCCCTGCGTGGGGCGGCGCTCTGGGACGAAGTGGAGGGCAAACTCGACTCGAGCGGACTCGACCTCTCGGGCGGCCAGCAACAGCGCCTCTGTATCGCCCGCGCGATCGCGACGGACCCGGAGGTGATCCTGATGGACGAGCCGACCTCTGCGCTCGATCCCGTCGCGGCCTCGAAGATCGAGGACCTGATCGACGAACTCGTCGAGGAGTACACCGTCGTCATCGTCACGCACAACATGCAACAGGCGGCGCGGATCTCCGACCGGACCGCGGTGTTCCTGACCGGCGGCTCGCTCGTCGAGGAAGACGACACCGCGACGATCTTCGAAGATCCGCGGGACGACCGCGTCGAGGACTACATCACCGGTAAATTCGGATAACCATGACACGAACCGCATACAGAGCCCAGCTCGAACAGCTCCGAACGAACGTTTTCGAGATGAGCGAGACGGTCTGTCGCCGGCTGCGGCAATCGCTCGACGCACTCGAGGCGAACGACGACGAGCTCGCTGACGCCGTGATCGCCGGCGACGACGAGGTCAACCGCCGCTATCTCGAACTGGAGAGCGACTGCATCGAACTGCTCGCCCTCCAGCAACCGGTCGCGAGCGACCTGCGATTCATCGCGTCGTCGTTCAAGATAATCACCGACCTCGAGCGAATCGGGGATCTCGCGGTGAACCTGGCCGAGTACTCACGGCGGGCCGAACGGGATCGCTATCCGGAAATCGATATCGTTCACATCGGCACCGAGACGGTGTTCCTGGTCGAGGACGCCATGCGGGCGTACGCGACCGACGACGCCGACGCGACCCGCGACATCGCCGCGAGAGACGACGAGATCGACGCGCTGTGTGAACGAGCCAGCCGGACCGTCGTTCGCGGCCTCGTCGACGCCGACGCCGCAGACGACGCGCTTCTGGCGGACGTCTCGCGGATGCTGTTGACGATCCGCGATCTGGAACGAGTCGGTGATCACGCGGTCAACGTCGCGGCCCGGACGCTGTACATGGTCGACAACGACGACGAGTTGATCTACTGACGGCGCAGAGATGTCCGGCGGAGGAGAAACGCGAACCGACCGAAGGACGGTTCAGCCCGTCGGAACCGCCACGTCCGTCGCGTCGGTCCCGAAGCCGGTGCGAGAGAGCACGAACTCGAGTCGGAGGACTCGATCGCGTGCCGTCTTTTCACTCACGGGTATTATTGACTGTATACTCAATCGTTATTAGACGGAGGGGCTGGTACAGGGCATAATATCACTGTATTGGGCCACAGTAGTGCATCTTCGAGATTCTCCGAAACTGAATCGGAAGATGTACTTGAGAGAACATTCAACTATATCTCGATGGCACACGCGACGGAACGCCTGCGACGGTACCTCGAGGACGAACTCGAGGAGTGTCGAAGCGAGGACGTCGACCGCCGGCTCGACGAACTCGGGACGCTCGAGGCGACGATCGGACACGAGCGGGTCAGCGACGAACTCGACGTGCTCTCGGCGCTCGCAAACGAGACGCGGTACGCGATCGTCCGCGTTCTCGTGGCCGCTCGCGAGGAGCTCTGCGTCTGCGAGTTGAACGCGGTGGTCGACGTGACCGAGAGCGGCCTCAGTCACGCGCTCTCCGCGCTCGTCGAAGCTGGCCTCGTCACCGCACGCAAGGAGGGGAGATGGAGGAAGTACCGGGCGACGAACCGCGCCGTCGCCCTCGTGACGGTTCTCGAGGGGAGCCTCGAGGATGCGTGACGCTCACGATCACGGGCCGAACTGCGACTGTGGGAGCTGTGGGGATCCGCGGGCGATGGACGTCCTCGATAAGTACCTCACCGTCTGGATCTTCGCCGCGATGGCGGTCGGCGTCGGACTCGGA
This sequence comes from Natrarchaeobius halalkaliphilus, assembly GCF_003841485.1. Taxonomy (NCBI): domain Archaea; kingdom Methanobacteriati; phylum Methanobacteriota; class Halobacteria; order Halobacteriales; family Natrialbaceae; genus Natrarchaeobius; species Natrarchaeobius halalkaliphilus. The sequence goes on from NZ_REFY01000001.1 coordinate 435,498, forward strand.
TACGTCGCACCCGGAGTCGTCGATCCGATCCGGGAGTACTCCCTCGTCGAACTCGGCCTGATACTGATGATGTACCCGCCGCTTGCGAAGGTCAACTACCGGCGGCTCCCGACGGTGTTCAGCCAGTGGCGCATCCTCAGCCTGAGCCTCCTCCAGAACTGGCTGATCGGGCCGACCGTCATGTTTCTGCTGGCGGTGATCTTCTTCAGCGGGGCGGTCCCCTGGTTCCCCGCCCGTCCGGAGTACTTCCTCGGGCTGATCTTCATCGGGATGGCTCGCTGTATCGCCATGGTGCTCGTCTGGAACGACCTCGCGGACGGCTCGAGCGAGTACGCCGCCGGCTTAGTCGCGTTCAACAGCGTCTTCCAGATCGTCACCTACGGGGTGTACATCTGGGCGTTCGCGCTGGTTCTCCCGCCCCTGCTCGGCCTCGACGCGTTAGCCAGCGGGATCTCCGCCTTCGACATCACGACGATGCAGGTGTTCGAAGCGATCGTCATCTTCCTCGGAATCCCGTTCGCCGCCGGCATGCTCACCCGCTTTGGCGGCGTCCGAGCCAGGGGCGAGGCGTGGTACGCCGACGAACTGGTTCCGAAGATCAGCCCGCTCACGCTGCTGGCACTCCTGTTTACCATCGTCGTGATGTTCGCGACACAGGGAGACGCGATCGTCGCTCAGCCGACCGACGTCCTGTGGATCGCCGTCCCACTGACGATCTACTTCGTCGTCATGTTCCTCGTGAGCTTCGCGATGGGCCGCGGGATCGGCGCGGATTACTCGACGACGACGGCGATCGGCTTTACCGCGGCCTCGAACAACTTCGAACTGGCCATCGCGGTGGCGGTCGCTGTCTTCGGCATCGGCTCCGGCGTCGCCTTCGCGACCGTCGTCGGCCCGCTCATCGAGGTGCCGGTGCTCCTCGCGCTGGTCCACGTCGCGCTGTACTTCGGGCGGCGGTTCGACTGGGACGGGTTCGAAACCGGCCGACTCGACGGCTCTCCCTCCGAAACCACGACTGACGACTGATCACACCCGACGACTCATCACCAGCCATGTCCACCACAACCGAACCGACGGACGCGATCCGCCTCGCGTTCGTCTGCGTCCGAAACGCCGGCCGGTCACAGATGTCCGCCGCGATCGCAGAACGCGAACGCGACCGCCGCGACCTCGCTGGCCGCGTCGAGATCCGCTCGGGCGGGACGGATCCCGCCGATCGCGTCCACGAAACCGTCCGCGAGGTGATGGCCGCGGACGGCTACGACTGCTCCGATCGGGTCCCCAGGGAGATCTCGCCCGAGGAGCTTCGCTCCTGTGAGTACGTCCTGACGATGGGGTGTTCGACCCTCGACATCGAGGACGCCGACGCGGTCGACGTCCGCGACTGGGCGCTCTCGGATCCCCACGGTCGCGACCCCACGGAGGTCCGTCGCATTCGCGACGAGATCGAACGGAAGGTGAACGCGCTCTTCGACGAAATCGAACGAGCGCTCGAGCCGTAGCCAGCACCGAACCGGACGGTTCACCCGCAGACAGCGAACGCGCCCGGTCGCGGGCGTCTCGCGACTGACCCGGTGCCGACCGCCTCAGACGCCGGCCTCCGTCAGCCGGCCGACCTCCTCGTCGCTCAGCGACACCGCTCGAGCCTCGAGGTTCGACTCGAGGTGGGCCGGATTCGACGTGCCGGGGATCGGCAGGATCACGTCCGATCGCTCGAGGAGCCAGGCGAGCGCGACCTGTCGACGCGTCGCGTCGTGGGCGGTCGCGATCTCGTCGAGCAGGTCGCCGTGTGCCGCGAGGTCGTCGGCGTCGATGGGACACCAGGGAACGAACCCGATGTCGTTGTCGGCACAGACCTCGAGTACGTCGCGGGAGGACCGATCGGAGACGTTGTAGCGGTTCTGGACGGTCGCGACGTCGACGTGCTCGCGGGCCGTCTCGAGTTCGTCGACGGTGACGTTGCTCAGGCCGACCTGTCGAACCAGTCCCTCGTCTTTGAGCTGTGCGAACGCCCCGACGGAGTCTTCGAAGGGAGTGTCGGGATCGGGGCGGTGGAACTGGTAGAGGTCGATCGTCTCGGTTCGGAGGCGGTCGCGGGAGGCGAGGACCTGATTGCGGACGTAGTCGGGATCGCCGCGGGCGAGCCACTCCTCGTCGCTGTTTCGCAGGAGGCCGGCTTTGGTCGCCACCACGACGTCGTCGGGATCACCGATCGCCTGGCCGATGAGGCGTTCGCTCACGCCGGGTCCGTAGGAGTCCGCCGTGTCGATGAAGTCGACGCCGCGGTCGACCGCGCGCCGGACGACCTCGCGGGCGGTTTCTTCGTCGTCCGGCGGACCGATGATCTCCTCGCCACAGAGGCGCATCGCCCCGAATCCGAGCCGGTTGACGGTCGTTTCTCCGATGTCGAACGTCTCGGCGCTGTCGGTGCTCACGTGTCGATATCGGACGCCGCGGGGGATACGCTTTGGGCGTGTGGTCACCCGCTCGTTTACAGAGCGCATCGGGGGGTCACTCCCGAAGCGGCATCGACTCGCTCCCGGAGGCGTCCGTACCCGACGAGCCCCCGTGTCCCGTCGACGCGCCGCGTTCGGTCGGGGCCGGCCGATCGACCGGAGCCGACTCCGCGCCGAGGAGGCGTGGGAGCGCCGTATCCGCGAACGTCAATCCGAGGACGAGGATGATCGGTGCCAGAAAGAGCCCGTAGAAGCCGAAGACGATCGGCCCGAAGATGTACGCGAGCATCAACAGTCCGACGTGGGTTCGCTTCCCGCTCAGGTACGGCCGGAGCACGAGATCCGGAATGGTATCGACGACGACGACCGCCAGCGCGAGAAAGCCGAGCAGATACACCAGCAACGCGGTCTGCCCGTCTAGAACGAGCGGAACCGCCGCCGCGATCGCCACCGGGACGTAGACGATCTTCATCCCGACCACCGGGATCAGGCTCGCGACGCCCGTCAGCGCCCCCGCGAGCGCGGGGTAGGGTATCTCGACCGCGGCCGGAACCAGCGCGTTGTACCCCATGAACGTGATGACGGCGATCAGGGAGATGAGGATCACGTTCAACAGGTTGCCGAACAGGACCGCCTCGAGTTCCTCGTCGACCGCCTCCAGATACTCGCGGACGATGGCGTCGTCGTCGAACCTGAGCAGCCACTCGTGGGCCTTCGAGCCGTCGATCAAGAGGTAGTAGGTGACCACGACGACGATGAGCAGGTTCAACAGAAAGCCCGTGACGAGGTCCGTCAGCAGACCGGCGTTGTCGATCGTGAAATCCAGAAACGGATCGAACGTGCCCGCTCGATAGGCCTCCGCGAGCCCCTGGATAGTCAGTTCGGGCGGGTTCTCGAGCCCCTGAACCCAGCCGACGTCGTCCGGCAGCATCTCCGCGACCGGATACTCCGCGACGAAGTTTCGAACCTCGATCACGAGCAACGCGACGGTGTAGCTGACGAGCGCGAGAAACGGAACCGCGAGAAAGGAGATGACGAGCACGGCGCGCACCTTGTCCGGGAGGTGGAGTCGCTCGAGGGAGGTGTAGAACCGACGCGTCGAGTAGTACAGAAAGACCGCAACCGTCAGCGCGGCGATAAATCGGTAGGCGATGTAGGTCGTGACGGCGGCTACGGCGAACCCGAAGAACGTCACGGCCGTCCGTTTCTCGTTCATATCTGTCAACCTGGAGTCGTGAGGACGGTCACATAAAACGTCCGATCGGAGTCCACACCGGGACGGGGTCGTCCGGCGCGACGGACTCGCTGAATCGGATCGGTCGCGCGTCGAAAATACCGGATCGGATCAGTCGGCCGCGTCCGGAATCTGCTCGTCAGTCACGTACGGCAGGTCCCGGGCGGTCTTGCGGACTTCGCCCGCGTTCGACTTCATCAGCGCCGTCGTATCCCAGACGCCCTCGACGAGGGCTTTGCGCTGGGCGTCGTCGACGGTGACGTCGATCGTCTGTCCACCGTAGGTGACCGTCTCGGCCTCGACGTCGATCTCGAGTTCGCCGTCGGGGTTCGCCTCGACCCACTCCTGCAGTTCCCCGATCGTCTCGCTGTCGGCGGTGACGGTCGGGATGCCGAGTGCCAGACAGTTGCCGGCGAAGATCTCGGCGAAGCTCTCGCCGATGAGCGCGTCGATTCCCCAGCGCATCAGCGCCTGGGGGGCGTGCTCGCGCGAGGAGCCACAGCCGAAGTTGCTGTTGACGACCATCACCGACGAATCCTGGAACCGCTCCTCGTTCATCGGATGCTCCTTGAGGTCGTCGTTCTCGTCGAACCGGAGGTCGAAGAACGCGAACTCGCCCAGTCCGTCGAAGGTGACGACCTTCATGAACCGGGCCGGGATGATCTGGTCCGTGTCGATGTCGTTGCCCCGGATCGGAACGCCCGATCCCGACGCGGAGTCGACCTCGGGGATGTCGACGTCGGTTCCGCTCATACCGTCTGCACCTCCGGTAGATCGCGGACGTCAGTGACCGCCCCGGTGATCGCCGCCGCGGCGACCATCTGCGGGTTCATCAGGACGGTCCGCCCGTCTTTCGATCCCTGTCGGCCGACGAAGTTCCGGTTCGAGGAGGAGGCACAGGCCTCGTCGCCCTCGAGTTGGTCTTCGTTCATGCCGAGACACATCGAACAGCCGGCGTTGCGCCAGTCGAAGCCGGCCTCCTCGAAGACGTCCTTGAGGCCCTCCTCCTCGGCGGCCCGCTGGACGCGCTGGCTGCCGGGGACGACCATCGCGCGGACGTCGTCGTCGACCTGACGGCCCTCGACGATCGCCGCGGCGCGACGGAGGTCCGGAAGGCGCGCGTTGGTACAGGAGCCGAGGAACGTGACGTCGATCTCGTAGCCCTCCATCGTCTCGCCGGGTTCGACGCGCATGTGCTCCTGGGCGCGTCGAGCGGTGTCTCGCTTGTCCTCTGGGAGGGAGTCGGGTGCCGGAATCGGCTCCGTGATGCCGATTCCCTGACCGGGAGTCGTCCCCCAGGTGACGACCGGCTCGAGGTCGTCGGCGTCGATGGTGACGACGTCGTCGTACGCCGCGTCGTCGTCCGAGCGGATGGACTCCCAGTAGGGTTTGAGTTCGTCGAACTGCTCGGGGTTCTCCTGGAAGTAGTCCGTCCCCTCGAGCCACTCGTAGGTGGTCTCGTCGGGGTTGACGTAGCCCGCGCGAGCGCCGCCCTCGATCGACATGTTACAGATCGACATCCGACCCTCCATGCCGAGGTCCTCGACGGCGGAGCCGGCGTACTCGTAGACGTAGCCGACGCCGCCCTCCGTGCCGAGTCGGCGGATGATCTCCAAGATGACGTCTTTGGCCTCGACGCCCTCGCCCAGTTCGCCGTCGACTTCGATCTTGCGAACCTTCTGTTTCTCGAAGGCGAGCGTGCCCGTCGCGAGCACGTCCCGGATCTGGCTGGTACCGATCCCGAACGCGAGCGCGCCGAACGCGCCGTGGGTGCTCGTATGCGAGTCGCCACAGACGATCGTCTTGCCGGGCTGGGTGAGTCCCTGCTCCGGCCCGATGACGTGGACGATCCCCTGATCGCCGGAGGTCGGATCGGAGAAGTCGATGCCGGCCTCGCGGACGTTCTCCTCGAGTTCGGACATCATCTCCTCGGCCGCGTCCTCGTCGTACGGACGGGACTGATCGGACGTCGGGACGATGTGGTCGACCGTCGCGTGGGTGAGTTCGGGGTAGGCGACCTCGAGGTCGCGCTCGCGCAGCATGCCGAACGCCTGCGGGCTGGTCACCTCGTGGATGAGGTGGAGACCGACGAACAGCTGGTCCTGTCCGGTCGGCAGCGTGGTTACCTTGTGACGGTCCCAGACCTTGTCGTACAGCGTGCCCTCGCTCATTCGTTCTCCCCGGCTCGGTCGTGGCCGCGCTCGAAGACGCGATTCGCGTCGTCGGCCTTTTTCGGCGGCGTGTGATCGACGCTCGCCATCGTTCGTCCGCGCTCTTCTTCCGTCGTGTCGGCCGAATCCGTCGACGCCGGTCGATCGTCGTCGACCCGCTCGCCGCCGTCCGCCGCGACGATCGGCCCGCGAGTGAACAGCTGGCCGGTCGCCCGCCCGGTGTAGGGGTTCGCGTGACTGACGTCGGCCATCGTCTCGCCGTCGTCGGAGTTCGGCTCCGTCGTTCGTGTCATCGTAACTGTCTCCGTGTTATTCGGTCGCCGTGACGCGCGTCTGATCCTCGTCTTCGGTCCCTTCGGTTGCTTCCTCCCAGGCGAACAGCGCGCGCAGTCGCTCCCCGACCCGCTCGATGTCGTGGTCCTTTTCGGCCTGGTTGAGCTGCGTGTAGACCGGCCGGTTCGCCTGGTTCTCCGCGATCCACTCGGTCGCGAACTCGCCGTTTTGGACCTGCTCGAGCACTTCTTCCATGTTCTCGCGGACGTGATCGTCGATCACGTCGTCGCCGCGAGTGAGGCCGCCGTACTCGGCGGTGTCGGAGACGGAGTCCCACATCGCGCCGAGGCCGCCTTCGTACATGAGATCGACGATGAGCTTCATCTCGTTCATGCACTCGAAGTAGGCCATCTCGGGGCTGTAGCCCGCGTCGATCAGCGTCTCGTAGCCGACCTTGATCAGCTCGGCGATCCCGCCACAGAGGACGGCCTGTTCCCCGAAGATGTCGGTCTCGGTCTCCTCTTTGAACGACGTCTCGACGACGCCGGCGCGGGTACAGCCGATCCCTTTGCCGTAGGCGAGCGCCCGCTCTCTCGCGTCGCCGGTGTAGTCCTGATAGACCGCGAGCAGACCGGGCGTCCCCTCGTCGTTCTCGTAGTTCCGTCGGACGAGGTGACCCGGCGACTTCGGCGCGATCATCGTCACGTCGACGTGCTCGGGCGGCTGGATCTGGTTGTAGTGAATGTTGAAGCCGTGGGCGAACTGGAGGGTGTTACCCTCCTCGAGTTCGGGCTCGATCCGTTCGTAGACGGCGGGCTGGACCGTATCGGGGACCAGCACGGAGACGACCTCGGCCCGCGCCGCGGCCTCGACCGGCGTCGTCACGGTGAGTCCGTCCTCTTCGGCGGCCGCACGCGAGGCGGAGTCCTCGCGGAGGCCGACGACGACGTCGACGCCGCTCTCGTGGAGGTTGAGCGCGTGGGCGTGGCCCTGGCTGCCGTAGCCGAGTACGGCGACCGTGGTGGTTGCGAGATACGATCCGTCGACGTCGTCGTCGTAGTAGATGTCGGTGGTGAATTCGTCAGTCATCGGTAGGTGTCTGTGTGTATTCGTGGCTCTGATTCGCCGCGTCGGCGGACGATACGGCCGTCGCGGGGTCGCGCCCCGCGGTCTCGTCGGTTCCGCGCGCGAGCGCCGTCGTGCCGGTTCGGGAGATCTCCCGGATGCCGAACTGCCCGAACGTCTCGATCGCCGCGTCGATCTTCTGGCGCGCGCCGGTGATCTCGAACGTCGCCGTCTCCGGACTCGAGTCGACGGTCTTTGCGTCGTACATGTCCGCGACGGCGGCGACCTGATCCGGGCGCTCGGCGTCGACTTTCACGAGCGCGAGCTCGCGACGCATCGCGTCGGACGCGAGTTCGCGCACGGAGATGACCGGAACCAGCTTCCGGAGCTGTTTTTTGATCTGGTCGATGCCGGGATCGGGCTCCTCGACGACCAGCGTGATTCGGGCGCGGTCGTCGGCCGTCGTGGGGCCGACGGTCAGGCTCTCGATGTTGAACTGCCGCCTCGAGAACAGGCCCGAGGCCTCCGCGAGCACTCCGGGTTCGTGTTCGACCAGCACGGAGATGACGGTGCGTCGGGGATCGTGGGTCGCTTCGATCTCGGGATCGATGCGGATCCCCTGTTTGTTTCGCCGCCCCGCCGGCGTCGGCCGCTCTTCCGGCGGCGGCCCCTCGAGTCCGCGCTTCATGCGGACCACCCCGTGGCTCGCGTACGGTCGGACGACGCCGTCGGTCCGACGGTCATAGCTGGTCCTCCGTCAGCGCGAACTGACCGTTGTCGCCGCCGCTTGGAACCATCGGGTAGACATTCGCCTGGGGGTCGATATGCGCGTCGATCACGGACGGGCCGTCGTAGGCCAGCGCCTCGGTGACGGCGTCGGCGACGTCGTCGTAGTCGTCGATCCGGAAGCCCTGCGCGCCGAAGGCCTCCGCGAGCTTGTCGAACTCGGGCATCCAGCCGTAGTCCGACGCGGAGTGACGTCCCTCGAAGAAGGCGTCTTGCCACTGGCGGACCATGCCGATGTACTCGTTGTTGAGGACGACGACCGTGATGTCCAGGTTCTCGCGGACGGCCACGGACAGCCCCTGTAGCGTCATCAGGAACGAGCCGTCGCCGTCGATGCAGACGACCTCCTGATCGTCGGCGGCGGCGACCCGCGCGCCGATGGCGGCGGGAAGGCCGTATCCCATCGTCCCGAGGCCGTGACTCGAGACCCAGGTTCGCGGTTCGGTGTAGGTCCAGTACTGACAGGCCCACATCTGGTGTTGACCGACGCCGGTCGTGACGACCGCCCGGTCGCTCGTGGCCTCGTCCAGCGCTTCGACGATGAACTCGGGGCGAACCGGTTCGTCCTCGGGGGCGTCGTAGGCCATCGAGTAGTCGGATTTCCACTGCTGGCACTGGGCGCGCCACTTCTTCGCTTCGGGCGAGGCGTCGACGGCCTCGCCCAGCTGGTCGACGACCGTCGCGGCGTCGCCGACCAGCGGGTAGTCGGCGTGGATGTTCTTCGAAATTTCGGCGGGATCGATGTCGACGTGGATGATCTCGGCGTCGGGCGCGAAGGTCTCGATGCCGCCGGTCAGGCGGTCGTCGAAGCGCGTGCCGACGGCGATCATCGTATCGCAGTGCGTGACCGCCATGTTGGCGAAGCCGGTGCCGTGCATCCCCGCCATCTCCATGGCGAGTTCGTGATCCTCGGGGAACGAGCCGATGCCCGGCATCGTCGTGACGACCGGGATCTCGTGTTCGGTCGCGAACGCCCGGCAGGCCTCGCTCGCCTCGCCCTTGATCACGCCGCCGCCGAGCAGCATGATCGGACGGGCGGCGTTCTCGACGCGTTCGGCCGCGGCCGCGACGATCTCCGCGTCCGCGCGCTCTTGGACCTCGTAGGTGTCCGGCACCCGCGGGCCGTCGGGCTCGCGGTCCGTCTCCCCGTTCGTGACGTCCTTCGGCAGGTCGACCAGCGTCGGTCCCGGTCGGCCCTCGCCGGCGAGCGCGAAGGCCTCGCTGACGTCGGTTCCGACCCGGTCGGGATCGGTCGAGAAGGTGTTGTCCTTCGTAACCGGCGTCGTGACGCCGATCGTGTCCGTCTCCTGGAAGGCGTCGTTGCCGACGAACTCCGTCGGGACCTGGCCCGTCAGGGCGATCATCGGGTCCGAGTCCATGTCGGCGTCCGCGATGCCCGTGACGAGGTTGGTCGCGCCCGGACCCGACGTCGCGAGACAGACGCCCGGCTCGCCCGAGACGATGCCGTAGGCGTCCGCGGCGTGCGACGCTCCCTGCTCGTGAGCCATCGTGATGTGGTAGATGTCCGAGTCGTAGAGGGCGTCGTAGACGGGCATGATCGCCCCGCCCTGGACGCCGAAGGCGTACTCGACGCCCGCGTTCTCGAGCGCGCGGATAACCGACTCGGCGCCCGTCGTGACGGGCGTCGGCGTCGTCTCGGCGTCACTCGAGGCGGCCCCGTCGTCTCCCGACTCGTCGGCGTCGGTCGTCGTCTGGTCGTCGTGCTGTTCCTCAGTCGGCGTGACCGATGCTGCGCGTTCGCTCATCGTGTCTCTCCCGCCGTCTGACGGCGATCCGTGGGTTTCGGTGTGGGGTGTGTTCTCATCTGCTGTCTGACTGGTCGCTGTAAAGCCGGTACGAACCTGAACTCGACGGTGCGAAAGGAGAGATGAGGGGCTAGACCGCCCCTACGATCCGAACCGATACGAACGCGCCGGTGTCGACTGGCCGCGAACGAGCCGACAGCGATGCGCGATGCGCCATTATCGTACTCGTAGCTCCGGCGAGACACATAACTCTTGTGAGTCGCGTTGCCGGTCGGCGGCCGAACACCGTCGCCGGTCGGACGCCACAGCGGGCGCTCGCGAACGCGAGCGAACGGAGCGGACATCGTTTAGACGCGCACCTCCTCCTGTTCGTGCTGGCGTTCGACGCCAGCCTCTTCGGCAAAGCGCTCCAGGTCGCTGACCGTGACCCGGCGCTTTTCCGCTCCGTAATCTTTGACCCGGCGGGTGACCGCCCGGACCTGCTCTTCGGTCGGATCGAAGCCGACCTCGAGCAGCCGTTCTCGGACCGAGTGCGTACCGGTGTGTTTCCCCATGACCAGCCGGCGTTCGGCGCCGACCATCTCGGGGGTCATCACGCCGGGTTCGAAGGTGTCCGAGTTCTCGATGACGCCGGCGGCGTGGATGCCGCTCTCGTGAGAGAAGGCGTTGTCCCCGACGACGGGCTTGTTGCCCGGCGTGGGAACGCCGCTTTTCTCCGCGACGACCTCCGAGAGCTCGGTGATTCGGGTCGTGTCGATGCCGGTGTCGCCCTGATAGAGCGACTCGACGGCCATCACGAACTCCTCGTAGGCGGCGTTGCCGGCGCGCTCACCGATCGAGTTGACCGAGACTTGCGCCTGCTCCGCGCCGACTTCGATGCCGGCCAGCGCGTTGGCGGTCGCCAGCCCGAAGTCGTCGTGGGCGTGGACGTCGATGCGCGCGTCGGTGTGGTTCAGGACCTTCTCGATCAGGGCCCGGAACCGACCCGGCGTGGCGACGCCGCAGGTGTCCGGAATGTTGATCCAGTCGGTACCGGCCTCCGTCACCGCCTCGATGACGTCGATCAGGTACGCCTCGTCGGTTCGCGTCGCATCCATGGGCGAGTACATGCAGGTCGCGCCCGCCGCTTTGATGCGTTCGACCGACTCGACCGAGCGTCGTACGACCTCCTCCCGCGTGGCGTGCATCGAATCCTCGATCTGGACGTCGCTGGTGCTCACGAAGATGTGAACCATCTCGACGCCCGAATCGAGTGCGGCCTCGATGTCGCCGTCGACGACGCGGGCCAGTCCCGCGGTCGTCGTCGACGTCGAGGAGGCGATGTCACGAACGGCTTCGAACTCCGCGTCGGAGTTGACGGGGAACCCAGCCTCTATGACGTGGGTCCCCATCTCGTCTAGAATCGACGCGATCTGCCGTTTGTCGTCGTACGAAAACGACGTTCCGGGCGACTGTTCGCCGTCCCGGAGCGTGGTGTCGAAGACACGTGCTGACTCTATTTCGTCAGTGGAATCTAACGTGCCCTGGAAGAACTCGACCCCCCTGACTGGTGTCAGAGGAAGAGCTGTCTTGTGAAGACATTGTATTTGAACTCGAGGCGCGACGGCATATATAAATGTGACGCTGTCACGGCCCGCCACCCCCGTGATAGCTCGAGGCACGGACGACCGACCGGGTCGAAAACCGAAGGACGTAAACGCCCTAGTATATCCACCAGTTCCTTATATTGTACCGGTCAGGTCTTCCCGCTGGTGCGATCGATCGTCGATCGGGGGTATTATTCGCCCGGCGACGGCCGAAACGCGCTCGGACGCGCCGGTGCGCGCTCTCGGTGGACGAGCGGTCAGTACTCGAGTGCGATCTCGAGCGGTTTTCGTCGTTCGTCCATCCGTCGGCGGTCGAACTGAGGAATCGGTCGGAATATGGGTCGAGTTGGCGCGCGATTGCGGAACCGAACGACACCCCTCGAGATCACTCGAGGGCGTCCCGATGGGACTCGTACCGGCTGACGTACCGATCCTCACAGGAGGGACAACAGAACGTCTTGACCTCGCCGCCGACCGTCGCCGTCACGCCGTCACCGACGACCTCCTTCCCGCAGACGACGCACTCGAGTGCGAAGCCGGTCGCCGTCACGCCGGTGATCCGGTCCGACCGAGAGAGCACGGTGACGTCGTAGCTCGAGAGCATCTCGAGGTCGAGGTGCTCACCGAGCCACGCCCGCACGTCCGTCCCGGGGAGCGTCGCGTGGACGACGACCCGGCCGTCCGCCCCCTCGAAGACGGTCTCGACGCCCTCGAGCGATCTCGCGTCCGCGTAGACCTCGTCGACGGTCGCCGGGGTCGGCGCCAGTTCGACCAGGACGGGCGTCTCGCCGTGAAGCGTCTCCCGATCGACGTCGATCGTGAACCCCCGGATGATCCCCTGCTCGGAGAGCCGCGAGATCCGATCCGAGACGGCCGGCGGCGTCAGCCCGACCGCCTCAGCGATCTCCCTGTAGGGCCGCCGGGCGTCCTCGGTGAGCAACTCGAGGATCTCGAGGTCGGTCTCGTCGAGTTCTCGCATGGGCGGCCGTTGGGTCGGGACGACAAAGAGTGTATCCCGGCGCTCGTGGTTGTTCTGTTCGTGGTTGTTCTTGTTCGTGGTTGTTCTGTTCGTGGTTGTTCCGTTCGTGGTTGTTCTGTTTGGGGTTGTTCTGTTCGTGGTGGTTCTCGCTTTCTCGAGCGGGGCGTCGGCGGACTGCGGGAGGGAGTGGACGTCGGCGGACTGCGGGAGAGAATGGATGGGGGCGGCGGACTGCGAGACGGTGTGGACGGGACGTCGAAAGCCCTCCGCGCGTTCGCGGCCGCTCCGACGGATATCCTCACTCCGTTCGGACAGTGCCGCCGGAGCGACGCTCCCGGCTCACGGCTCCCGCTGGTCGCCGTTCGCCCGCGCGGCCCTCTCGAGGTTCGGGCCGCGCTCAGCGCGAACGCCCGTCGCCCTTTCAGTCCGCCAGGAACGGGAACCGCAGGCGGCCTCCGCGGGCCTGCCCTTCCCCGGGTCGCACGACCCGCGCAGGGCGCGGGCACGCGCTCCCGGCCATCCCGATGTGTGGATGTGTGGTACGGACGACGGCGGCGGGGAAACGAATCAGTTGGATCCGTGGCGTTTTTCACCCAGTCGCTCGGCTATGGGAGCAATGAAGATCCTGGTTACCGGCGGCGCGGGGTTCATCGGCGGACACCTCGCGGAGCAGTTCGTCCGCGACGGCCACGACATCGTCGTCCTCGACACCCTCGTGCCGTTCTACGACCTCGGCATCAAGGAACGAAACGTCGAGATCGCACGCACCGCCGCGGCCGGCGGCGACGGGACCTACGAGTTCGTCGAAGGGAGCATCACCGACGCGGACGTCGTAGAGGACGTCGTTTCCGACGTCGAGTTCGTGTTCCACCAGGCGGCCCAGGCGGGCGTCCGCGCGAGCGTCTCGAATCCCGAAAAGACCACCCGGACGAACATCGAGGGGACGTTCACGCTCCTCGAGGCGGCTCGAGACGCCGACGTGAAGCGGGTCGTGAACGCGAGTTCCTCCTCGGTGTACGGGAAACCCGAGTACCTGCCGTACGACGAAGATCATCCGACTACTCCAGTCAGCCCGTACGGAGCCTCGAAAGTCGCAGCCGAACACTACGTGCGCGTGTACAACGAGGTGTACGGTCTGCCGACGGTGTCGCTGCGGTACTTCACGGTGTACGGACCCCGAATGCGCCCCAACATGGCCTTCACCAACTTCGTCTCCCGCTGCCTTCACGGCGAGTCGCCCGTGATCTACGGCGACGGCACCCAGACGCGGGACTTCACCTACGTCGAGGACGTCGTCGGCGTCAACCGCGACCTGCTCTCGACCGACGCCGCCGACGGCGAGGTGCTGAACGTCGGCTCGACCGGCCGGATCACGATCGACGACCTCGCGCGAGTGATCCGCGACGAGATCGATCCGTCGCTCGAGATCGAGTACGACGACCCTCGAGAGGGCGACGCAAAGCACACCCACTCGGACGTCTCGAAGGCCCGCGAGTTGATCGGGTACGAGCCGAGCGTCTCGATCGAGGAGGGTGCAAAGCGGTTCGTCGACTGGTACCGGGAGAACGAGGACTGGTACGATCCGCTGGTTCGTCGGTCGTAAGCGACTCGAGGAGGTCTCGCGGTGTTGTGGTGGAAGAGTACTGATAGCGCTAAGAGGATGTCAAGAATAGGTCTATTGTATTGGCCCATGTACCAATAGTCGAGATAGCCTCACCGACCGACGACAATACCCATGACTGATACCACCCCGCCGCTGCATCCGATGGAACGCGAACAGCTTCGCGCCGAGTCCACGCTCGTCGTGACCGTAAAGTCGTCCGGTGAGCTCCACGATGACGTTACGGACGGTGTCGAGACGCTCGAACGAGGCGACGCGGTGGACTCCACGCCGACGCTCTCGTTTACTAGCTACGACGACCTCATGGAGACACTGACGCCGCGCGTCCTCGAGCTCATCAAGGCCATCCGCCGAGCGGAGCCTGCTAGCATCAACGAAACCGCACGCGTCGTCGACCGGGACGTGAAAAACGTGTACGAGGAGCTCAGCCAACTGGCACAGCTGGGAATCATCTTCTTCGAAGAGAACGGCCAGAGCAAACGCCCGATCGTCTGGTTCGACGAACTCGTAATTACCCTTGCGTTCGATTCGGAAACCGGCGACAGAGCAACCGCCGCACCGTGAGAAACTGCGAACCGTTTCATCGCTCGAGATGCTATTAGATGGGTGCGTTCACACGAGATCCCGTCCAGTCGATGATTCGGGACGACGGACGACCGTTCATCGAATCGATCCTATCGCAGTTTCCGTTCGGCCTCCGAGAGATCCGCCTCCGTGTTCACATTCACCCGCCAGCCCTCGAGTTCGACCGTCTCGACGACTCCACCGTGCTCTCGGAGGCGGGCGATCGCGTCCGGGAGTTCGTACTCGCCGCGATCCGATGGGGCGATCGCCCGACAGTGCTCGAAGATCGATTCCGGGAGGGCGTAGACGCCGGTCGTCACGAGCGTCGACGGCGGCTCGTCCGGCTTTTCGACGAGTTCGGTCACGGTTCCCGACTCGTCCGTGACGACGACGCCGGTCGTCCGCGCGACAGCCGGCGAGGCCCGCTCGACGAGCAACGCTGCGTCGACGTCCGACCGACGCCTGGTTTCGACGACGGACTCGAGCGACGTGCCGAAGACGTTGTCACCGTTACAGACGAGGACGTCGCCCTCGACCGCGTCCGCCGCCTGTGCGATCGCGTGTGCCAGGCCCTTCCGTTCGGGCTGTCGAACGTACCGGATCGGCGCCTCACCGTAGCAGTCGCCGTAGTAGTCGACGATCTGGGCACCCCGATAGCCGATCACGACGACGATGACCGTGACGCCGACCTCGCACAGCCGATCGAAACAGTGTGAGAGGATCGGACGGTTGTCGACCTCGAGCAATCCCTTCGGGCGGTCGCTCGTCAGCGGTCGGAGTCTGGTCCCCTCGCCGGCCGCGGGAACGATCGCGTGCATGGATTGTCGTTGTCGGTCTAGCTCCATGAAGTCGGTTGGTCGACACGCGTCTCGAGTCAGATATCAACCAGTTTAGTGAGATCGGTCTTCTACGGGTCGAGGACAACGACACCGGTTGTTTCATTACTGTTCTGCGTCGATGCCGGTATATGCAGACGAATATTCGCGCGTGGGTCGCTGAAATGCGCGATCGGTTTCGCGATCATCCGCTCCGGGCTCCCCTCTACGTTATCTTCACCTGGTATCTGGTGTTCTGGTATGCGGTGACATCGAGAGTTCCGATCGGAACCAACGTCTACGAGCGCGACTGGGATGTGCTCATCGTCCTCGATGCGTGCCGCGTCGATACGCTCGAAGCCGTCGCCGAGGAGTACGAGTTTATCGAAAGCGTTGACTCGATCCGATCCGTCGGGAGCCAATCCGACGAGTGGATGGCAAAGACGTTCACAGAGCGGTTTCGGTCCCAGATCGCCCGGACGCACTATGTGACGGCAAACGGCCACGCGACACAGTTATTCGAACAGGGGGAGTTGCCCCCGAAGAACAACACGACTCCAATCGACGTTTCGTCGTGGGATCTCGTCGATCTGGACGTTTTCGACGACGTTACGATGGTCTGGCAGGACCACCACGACGAGACGTATCGCGTCGTTCTCCCGCGAACGATGACGGATCACGCGATCCAGGCCGGACGAGCGAACGAGTCGGATCGGTTGATCGTCCATTATATGCAACCGCATCTGCCGTATATCGGCCAGGCTCTCGACGAGGGGCGACCACCCACGGATCTCGAGATGGAGGGATACAATCGACTCGAGTCCAACGAGGCGAACCGATCCGAGGTGTACGACCTGTACGAAGACACGCTTCGACTGGTACTCGACGATGTGGCGATCCTGCTCGAGAACCTGGACGCTGATGACGTCGTCATCACTGCAGACCACGGGGAGGCTTTCGGTGAGTTCGCCGCGTACGGTCACCCCGAGGGGTTTCCACACCCCGTCGTGAAGAACGTGCCCTGGGTTCGCACGTCCGCAACCGACACGGGGAGTCGGGATCCGGATCTCGAGATTAGTTCCGGGGCCAGCGTCGACGTCGAAGAGCACCTGCGCGATCTCGGCTATCGATAACCCTCTTTTCGAGAGTTTCTGAGAGAGGGGCCGGAGACCGTTCCGGGGGGCACCAAACGAAGGCTATAACCGCCTTCCATCGAAACGGCACTGACAACCGAATGTCGACTGCCGACGATCTTTCCGTCCTTCACCTCGTGACCGCGAGGGAGGTCTTCTTCGATCAGCAGATCGAGACGCTCGAGGCGAAGGGCGTCGACTGCACGGTCTGCGTCGTTCCCGGTGCCGATCAGATCGACGGCGCGATGGGACGCGGTCGCGGCGTGACGGAGTACCTGCAGTACGTTCCGAAAGTTCGCCGGGCGCTCCGTCGCGGGGAGTTCGATCTCGTCCACGCGAACTACGGGCTGACGGCACCGTACGCGGCGACGCAGTTCCGATTGCCGATCGTGTTGACGCTATGGGGATCCGACGTCGTCGGCGTCGACGGCTGGGTGACGAAAAGCTGTGCGTGGCGAGCGGACGCGGTGACCGTTCGAAGCGAGGAGATGCGAGAGCTGCTGAGTCGGCCGGACGCACACATCGTCCCCAGTGGCGTGGACATGGACCGGTTCCGACCGATCGATCGGACGGCCGCTCGAGAGCGAGTCGGGTGGGAACTCGAGGAGACGCACGTCCTGTTTCCGTACTCGCCCGACTACGAGCGCAAGAACTACCCGCTGGCCGAGCGGGTCGTGGATCGGGCTGGGACGGAGTTGGGGGAGGACGTGACGTTACAGACGATTTCGGGCGTGGCCCACGAGGACGTTCCGTACTACGTGAACGCGGCCGACTGTCTGCTGTTGACCTCGAGACACGAAGGCTCACCGAACACCGTCAAAGAAGCGATGGCGTGTAACGTGCCCGTGGTCTCGACGGACGTCGGTGACGTCCGAGAGCGACTCCGCGATGTAAAACCGTCGGCTGTCGGATCGAATGCCACAGAACTAGCAGAGTGTTTGTCGACAGTAATCGAATCCGAGGAACGATCCAACGGTCGAGAAATCGTTCGAGAGATCAGTTGGGACCGAATTGGCGAAAGACTCGTGAATATTTATCGAGCCGTGACGTAAATCTCGAAACAAACGGATACGGACGACACGGATTATCAGCAACTGTTTAAACAGGACTCTTCGTAGACGAGTAGTACTAATGGTAGAGGCGACCTTTTTCACACATAATCTCGGTGTCGGTGGCGCACAGCGGGTATTAGTCAATTTGTCAACAGAATTGGCGAAACGCGGCCGGGAGATTGAAATTGTCGTTCATACCGACAAAGGAAAACTCGCATCAGAGGTACACGACGACGTCAACATCTATTATACGAACACTCCCAATTTCGTTCCGACGATCCGTTCGCTTCGATCCTACCTCCGAGATAGACATCCAGACGTGTTGCTATCGACGGTAAACATCGCGAACCTGGCTGCAATTATTGCTGGAAAAACTACGAATACTGATACACATCACGTGGTCAGAATGGCTAATACACCCTCCAAGAAGGCACAAGATTACGAGAATAAGCAAATCAGACATAAGGTTGTGCCATATATGATGCGGGGTCTCTATCCATTATCTGATGAGATATTAGCCGTCTCTGCCGGTTTAAAAGACGATCTAGTCCAGAGCTACGGTATCGATCCGAGCAAGATTCGTGTGATCTATAATCCGACTGTGACACAGGCTGTTTTTGAAAAAGCCGAACAACCGGTTGATCACCGTTGGCTCGACGATCCAAGCCAAGACGTTATCCTCGGAGTCGGAAGCCTAATCAAACAGAAGGATTTCGAGACGTTGATAAAATCGTTTTGTCGTGTTCAGCAACGTATCGATGCGAAGTTATTGATCCTCGGAAAAGGCAACCAACGGGACGCACTCGGTCGGTTAGTCCAAGATCTAGGACTTACTTCTCAGGTTGATCTCTACGGTGCAGTCGCTAATCCGTATTCATATATGGCCAATGCGGACCTTTTCGTCCTCTCTAGTCGGTGGGAGGGGTGCCCGAACGTTTTGATCGAAGCGATGGCGTGTGACACGCCTGTCGTATCGACCGATTGTCCAAACGGTCCGCGTGAGATACTCCGTAACGGGGAGTATGGACCACTCGTTCCAATGGGTGATTCTAACACGATGGCGACGGCGATTGTCGATCAGTTAGAAAACACGTCTCAGTTCTCGAACGTCAAAGACCGAGCGATGGATTTCCACGTCAACGTAATTGCCGACGAATATGAAAAACTTCTCTTTGGGGATGCGTGAAGACAGAGAAGAAGCCTTGGAACAGATCATTACACAAAGAGCAAGGCGAACACCAAGATACTCTGTCGGATTTTCCTCAGTGGTTTGCGGCCCAACGGATGACTTATGCGTCTGGACGGGGTTTTGAATGCTCGGACTCGTCCGATAAAGCGTACCTTTCAGCAAATATGTTTGTTGTAAGCATCCAGACATCTGTTTAGAATTGACGCGACTAATGTTGAACGTCGCAACGATAATAATCACATTTTGTGATGAGTCCGCAAGAGTCACTCCGTGATTCACATCGGGTATATTATAGATTGGGTGATCGTCGCTTGATGCTTTAAAAGCAGTTTTAAGATGTATCTGGAGGCTCACTCTAGCATCAAACCATTTATTTACTACAATATTCAAACTCTGACCAATGTCACACATAGAGTTTCTTGGTATATCTGGGGCAGGAAAATCAACACTGATGAAAGAGTTACTGTCATATGATAATTATATGGGTGGTAAAGAATTGTATGACATTAGATATTGGGGCCTGGATAATAGAGAGGTACTCGAAAACATATTAAGGATTTTAAATACTTCCCCAAAACCAATTCGAATGAAATTTGGAAGATTTATATATGAATATGTTCTTCGTCCTCAGTTATTTATTAACTTCTTTAGTAGAAATACCGAATTTATAAACGAACTTGTTCCATATTTTGAACGTAGCTATGAGAAACGTACTGAGGAAAAACTCCGAGGTTTCGCAAATGGTATTTCAAAATACGAGCTAGGAAAGCGAGTCAACCATCCAGCAGATTACATATGCCTCGATGAATGCTTTTATCACCGAACTCGAGCAGTTCGTCATGCGAAGGACCTCCCCAATGATTCGTATTTTGATGTAATGCCTACACCATCTATACTGATCTGGGTTGAACCTCCACCAAAATTAATATATAAGCGAAGAAAAGAACGCGATGGTAAGGAATTCTCCATGAACGCTATTAAAAGATCAAAGAAAATAAATGCAGTATTAGCTGAAAAAGCAATTGATAGAGGTTCAAAAGTAATTCAGGTGAAAAATGTAAAATCCCCTAAAGCCGAAGCCAATTACATCCACAGTGAAATAGAAAACCATCCTTCAAGTATATAGGTGATAACCCATACTTTTATTCACATAGAATGTATAATGTGTACCATAGATTCTGTCTTGTAGGTCAGGCTTCTCATTGGCTGGCCCATCCTTTCAGTCATAGTGGATGTTATAACATTAATCCGGGAGTGCTGTGATCACAGGGTGGGAGCCATTCTACAACACTCCATGGGAGAAATTATACTGTAGTCCACAATAGACATGTACGCGTGTATAATAATTCATTTATAGTATCATATGGGCGTATACTAGAACAGGACACAAAATCTATAAGCGTCTACTCAAAACGAATCTGTAGTAAATGTGAAAGTGGTTATTACAATGGCCGGGAAGGGATCTCGGTTCAAAGACGCGGGCATATCATGTCCAAAGCATGAGGTTATCGTGGACGATCGTCCAATGTTCGACTGGGCTATGCAAAGCCTGAAATCGTTTTACGACGACGAATTCGTTTTCATCACTCAAGCGGCAGATTCTCCGAGTGAGTTCTTAGCGGAGCGTTGTGAAACCCTGGGAATTGACAGGTACGAAGAAGTTACGCTCACCGAGTACACCGACGGGCAAGCGTCAACGGCGCTGGCTGCTGACGACAGTATCAATGACTCTCAATCGGTTGCGATATTTAACATCGACACATATGTCGAGGAAGGTAAACTCTCACCCGAAATTATCAAGGGCGACGGATTCATTCCTGTTTTCGAAACGACCGGCGAACGATGGAGTTTCGTGAAAGAAGACTCCAAGGGGAACGTCGTAAGCGTCTCCGAAAAAGAAAAGATATCGGACCTCGCAACGGTTGGGTTCTATTATTTCGATCAGTGGTCGTATTTTGCTGATGCGTATGCGGAGATCGCGTCAGAGACCAAATCGAAATACGGCGAAACCTACGTCGCACCGCTGTACAATTCTCTAATCGACAGCGGCGAATCCGTCGAAACACATTGTCTCGACGAGAGCGCCGTTCACGTCCTGGGGACGCCACAAGACCTTTGCAGCTTCTATCCTGAATTCGATCCGAACAACCATCCCTAGCATGAGCGACACTGACGATATCCTTCTGGTTCCTTCCGCCGTACTCGTCCCGGACGAGCTACGCCTGGATGTGGGCTCAATTCCGACCGGAATGATCCCACTCAAGGGCAAGCCGATGATCGAACGAATTGCGGAGGCATACGAATCGACGCCCGTTTCTCGGATCGTGGCCGTTGGTGAATCCAGTGATGCTATTCGTGAATACGCACAACGGAGTGTCTACGATTGGCGCGTAATAGACGTCGGCGACACCATCAGTGTCGGTGAAACGATACTGACGACGTTAGAACAATTGCCAAAAGCATCACTAGAGGGTTCGAAACTGTACATCAACTTTGCAGACACGTTAATCCAGCCGATACCCGTTTTGGACGGCCAGGACTACGTTTCCTACGAAGAAGTCGATCGAACGTACCGGTGGACGAATTTCGATATCGAATCGGACGCGATCGGTGCTGTAACACCGAAGAACAAGCTTAGCGGAACGTCGTCACCGGTTTTCGTTGGACAGTTTGGTATCACCGACGCAAGTGAATTTCGTGACGAACTCGAACGTGCTGTGACCGCTCGAAGCAGCCAACTCGATCCATTCTTCGCGGGTCTCCTGTCATATCTGTCCGAACGAGAATACGATTTGTTCAAGCCCGACACCTGGCTGGATGTCGGCCACCTCGATACGTTCCACCAGGCCAAAAAGCAGTTCTTGAACACACGATCGTTCAACAAACTATATGCAGATAACAAGAATACGATCACGAAACGGAGCGACGATGTCGAGACGCTAATTAACGAAATAGAGTGGTACAATCAGATCCCAAACGACTTACAACCGTACTTGCCTCGTGTGTACGATTGGTCCACAAACGAGGACGAACCGTTCATCAAACTGGAGTACATCGGTTACCCCTCGTTAAGTGACCTTCAGTTGTACAGCGCCCACGGACAACACATCTGGAACGGCGTCTTCGATCGACTACTCGAGATGATCGAAGAGTTTCAACGAAATACGTTGACGATGCAAGATGGGGATATCGAATCCGCTCTCGAAACGATTTACATCGAGAAGACGCGACATCGACTCGAACGGACGTACAACAGGGGGACGTTCACAGAACTGTTCGACTCGGATGGAGTTACGATCAATGGAGTGAACTATCCGTCAGTCCGCGAAATTCTCGCTCAGCTACAACTGATAGCGGACAAGATCGGCCTCCTCGAAACCCGAACGCTTTCAGTTATCCACGGTGATCTCTGCTTCCCGAATATTCTGTACGATCCTCGAAACGGAATCCTCAAATTAATCGACCCTCGCGGGGAATTTGGTGATTTTACTATTTACGGTGATTCACGATACGATCTTGCGAAGCTCCGCCACAGCGTCGTCGGTCACTATGAGCACCTCATTAACGATCAGTTCGACGTCTCGTACGATCCTGAAGAGGCGGCTATTTCGTACCGAATTCATACCACGGAGGGTCAGGATCACCGGGAATCGTTGTTCGATTCGAAGCTTGCATCCCATCCCGAGATCGACCTCGGAACGATAAAGTTCATCGAGGCGCTGCTCTTTCTCAGTATGGTACCGCTCCACGCGGATCGGCCCGCGAGGCAACAGTGTATGATCGCTCAGGGAATCCAGAAAATCGCTCCGTATATGGAGTCAGCCACGACCGAAACGTTCGAAAGCCGTGAACACACATGAGTAATATATGAACCCTGACGAACACAACCGCCTCGTCGTCGACGTCGATGGTGTACTAGTAAAGAAGGACTCCGACACGGAATATGCGAACCGCGAGCCCCATGAGGACGTCGTCGAACGGCTTCGCGAATACGCAGACGACGGATTCTATATCATACTCTATACTGCGAGAAACATGCGGACGCACGAGGGGCGTATCGGAAAGATCAACGCCGAGACGGCACCGGTGTTAAACGAGTGGCTCGACGAACACGATATTCCGTACGACGAAATCCACTACGGAAAACCGTGGTGTGGTTATGATGGGTTCTATGTTGACGACAAGGCAATTCGGCCATCGGAATTTACTGAATTGTGTGTGGAAGAAATACGCGAGGATATAATAGAGTGACGGGCCCACTTAATTAAGTATTATTTTGCGACAGGATAATCTGGATCCACAAGAAACCGGTTAAACTAACTATCCTAAATCACATTTGCTAAATATGGATCATCACAGCACTTCAAATCACTTTTCAACTCTTTTATGTAGGTGTGAATTTGAACCTTCCTCTCAAATTAATTTTATCAGTGTTGTTGATAATGTTGGTGAACATATTTGTATCTGCATCTCCCACGTCCGAATTGAGTTCACCGTGAGTGAATTTCTCGAATTTGGAAAACGATTACAAAAATTTTATAGTGAAACTGACGGGAAACCGAAACATTTCTCAATGGAAAACGGTTTAGATATTAAGATATGTGAATATGACTTGACTATCATTGGAAATGGAAATATTCGTATCGAATTAATAGATTCTATGGCTAGCAAATTCATAGAAACGATAAAGGAAGCAATCAACAAAGTAATAGAGTGTAAAAACATTTGCCTATGAAATACACTAGTAATGAACAGGATAAGTTCTGTTCTGTGATTGACGCTCTCCACAGTAGAAAAATACCATACGTCATTCTTCGAGGATATGAAAAACTTCCAGAAAGGACACCAGGGAGTGATATTGATTTTTATATTCCATCGGAGTACTTTGACCGAGCGGTTACAATTTGTCTCCAGAAAGAGTTTCAGTGGAGGTCCGAAGTAACTGCACCACCTATCTATCAACCAGCTATCAATTCATTAAGACTTGTAACAGATGCAGTTCAAAAACCTAAGAAAGCGGCCGAATATACTCTCTATAGACAAAATGAGCTATTCGATCTTTTAAAACAGTCGCTCATTATCAGTAAAAACTCTGATGAAATCAAAGAACATGGTCAGGGCGAATTGGGGATAAGAGAAGCAATGGTGTTGTTTGATAATCTTCAGATTCACATATTTGACCACCTTGCATACTGGAATATTGATGGGACAAATAAACTACGTGTTAGCAAATTCGTAGAAGATTCTATTATTCAAAACAGAGTTCATGAAAATGGTCTTTACATTCCTTCACTACCAGATGAATTAGCCCACTTGATTTGCCGCACAGTTTTTGACTATAATTACAAAGGTAAGCAAATACCGGAATACCATATCTCCAAGTGTGAGAGTTTAGCGACAGATATAGTAGATAACAAAAAACATTGGGATATATTTAAAGATCTTGTTTCCCTTTTGTTTCATGGTGCAGATGAGGTTGTATTAGAATCTGTCGAGAATAGGGAATTTGAGAATATTAGGGATAAATTGTATGCGTATTCTAATTACTGATCAATGGAAGATGGTATATATAGATGATAAGTAAATATGACGCAAGTGCCGATCGTGTAAACCATTTTGGAGAGATATTGCGGATCGTAAGTGAACATCATGTTGACCGAAACCAGGTTCATATAATCGGGGATGCAGCATTAGCATTTTACGGTGTTTGTGACAATGAGGAATTAAATATCTTAATCTATAACGATAAGGTGCGGCGGACTTTATTAAATTCAGAAGATACAGGCGAGTGTATTAATATTTTGGACCGTAACCCGTTCGGGATAATTGGTATCTCAAACTCAGAACTAAGGTCAAACTCGAATTATTGGATAACTGTCCGGGGATTTAAAGTTGTAAAACCCGAATTATTAATGGCACTCAAAGGAGCTCGAAGGACACAAAAAGATTTAGATGATGTCAAACTAATGTACGACAATCTGCGTATAAAAAGTGACAGTTGGGATTGGGACCTTGTTCGTATCATTCCTGTTTGGGATAGAAAATCATTAACCAAAGAAACAAAATTGCAAACGTTAGGAAGACTCCCCTTCTCTTTTTTCAATAGTTTAAAATCAGATGGGGGAATCAAAACCGCGAAGAAGACACTTCGGTTTATAATTGACGCCTTCACACCTATAGATGTTTCTTCAAAAGAATCGAACACAGTGTCACTTTTAGACCTTATCAAAGAAAATAAGGATAATTGCCCAATTGTCTATGTTTTATCCAATCAATTTTCCGACAATGGTGTATTTGTGCGGAATGATGTTGTGGCTCGTATAATGATGTTGGAAGGATTTGAATTCCAGTCAGAGTGTATTAATCCTCACCTGGAAACTGGTGGACGCAATGAATATCTATGCTTATCCGATGAAGGCGACATCCAAACAGGGATCGGACAGTTGGCAAAGGAGATATTTATCCAAGGTCAGAACCAGTCAAATTTAAACACGGAGGCCACATTGAAAGTTGATTTTGTTAAGGATGGAAATTCTAGACGAACAGGCCCTGACTGGCTCAAAAACAATTTTACCCGATCCGAACAGGAGAAGATCATTGATCGACGTCGTCAAATGTTCCACAATTATGGAGTATTGTTTCATATGATCCTCTGGCCAGGAGCCACAAATTATTTTCCAGAAATTGGGAGATTTGTCAACCCCATGGGAAATATCCGCTCATCGATGAAATATAATATATCTAAAAATTTTGACCGACTGGTTAAAGATATATACAGTATTGACCAACGAAATGAGCGATGGTTTAGAGATAAAAAAATCTATGAATTGAAAAAATATAAGCCTAGCATTCAGGTACTAACTATTCAGGTAGATAACCCGACATTTAAACTTGATGGTGGAGGAATGATGTGCAAGGAGGTATATAATATGAAGGTGGATATACGTAAAAATATACAAAAAGATAGGCGCGATTATATCTATGGAACCTGTGTTCATGCAACTGATGAATTTAAACACAATATCCATGTGGAGAGAGTGTTAAGCGAGATTGAGAATGGAGAATATAATCCAGAAAAAAGCACAGAAGAATTTCAAAATGACAAATGAGTATTCTAGTTCGGAAATAACAAAATGAACAAAAAGATCAATCAGGCATTGAATCTGATATCTGATGAAGGATTAACAGCCCTATTAAAATCTACTATATCATATATTCGATGGCGAGGTTCCCCAAGTGACGGGGTGCAATTCCATTATAAAACTAAACTCAGACATCGGGTGCAACAGTTGCAGTATAAAGCACCAGCACACCCATATAAAATGATTTATGTGGACCCATCTGAAATTGAATATTATTGTCCAAGTATTCCACACAAATCCGGGTTATCTCAAATTTTAGACGATCATTCTAAACACTTTGAGCACCGTCTCCCAATTGAAAACCACTGGATATTTCGGGGTCTCACAGAACGCTTTGTCGAAAATAAAGAATGGGAGGCAACCGAGTATTATGGAGTGGCTGAAAAAAAATTCGAAAATAATGATTCCTTTTGGGGGTATGACAGCTTAAACCAATTCAAAAAAGAACGTTTGCATTTCAATGAGCTCCTTTATAATTCTATCAAAGAAAGTGGTTACCTGCCTAATTATAGAGGAAAACATAATGTTCCTAAAAATGATAAGCGACAAACCCAACTTAAGTATAGAGATAGTTTGGAACCTCTTGTTGGAATCGGTAAATGTGGTGAGATTTACTGGAGAAATGGTTTTCATCGTTTCACAATAGCGCGTATTTTGGATGTTGGTGAAATCCCAGTAAATGTCCTTGCCAGACATGAACAATGGCAAAAGACACGAGATCATGTATATGAAAATACCTATTCAACCTCTCCCGAAAATGTTGATAATCACCACGATCATCCAGACATGATGGACATAGTTCAAATTTAATGTTTAATGTTGTGTGACACTTTGTTGATATCACAGCGTAGCTTTAATGGCATGTTTGAGCGCTTTTTTCTCCGGTTTCCGCAGTAATTCCCACCGAAGTTGGCAGGCTTGAAGATACTGAGTGAGTTTCTCCTTAGAGATGCCCGATGTGGCGAGAGCCACGGATCGCTGGGGTGATCAGCGAGACTTTTGACCATCTGGGAGGAATGCGTTGATCCAGTCACTAGCGAAGCTCAGTTGGTGACTCAACCGGAAAAATGTATCGGTGAGGAACGCGCTAGAATGGTCTTGGTCTGCGAAGATCTCTGGTAAGATCTCGCGCTTCAGGTCTTTCCATAGCGATTCTATGGCGTCTAATGTCGGCGAATACAGCGGAATGAAGGCGAACCGCTGCCGAGTTCGTCGGCCTGTTCCTGCGTAAGTTTCGCATGGTGGGAGCCGTAATCGTCGGCTACGATCAGAATCCGGTTGGACGGATTCTGCTCGCGAATTTCTTCGAGTGCCTCAACGATCGTCTCCTTGGCCAACCGCTTCTTAAATGAGATTACGCTCTGGCCAGTCAGCGCATAGAAGTTGATCGACCGCTTGGGAAACGTACCAGTGGTTTCTCGATCGTCACTGTCCGGTCAAACGGCCACATCTTCTGGAAGTTTTCAAACAGCTGTAGACACGGCTCATCGAAAAAACCCGAACACAACGGGTCTTCTTCCTCTTCTGCTGCCTCGTCTTCTTTGTCTGTCTCCTCGTTGTCATCGAGCGCCTGGAGAGGCGCTCGGCGAGAATCTCGTCTGTATCGTCGGGGCGGCGTGGTCCATCGGCCGTGGTTGGGCGTAATTCATCCCCGCTTCTCGGAGTTTCCGACTTAGGTGGGCTGGATAGTACGTGACGTCGTAGTGATCTTCGATGAACGCGTGAATCTGATTCGGAGTCCACGGTTGCCCTCTTCGAAAACGTTACAGAGTTCATCCCACTGCTCTATTGAAAACGCCATACGGAAGCGGGATTAGAGTGTTTCACTGAGACCCTCGATGTTGTGGATAGCAAACATAAGGACGATTTCACGAAACTGTCGATACCAGGCTAGTGACCGAACGTCAGGGCCCAGAGACCGCTTCGTCGAGGAATAGGACGTTTCTGCCATCCATCGCTGATTGTAGCCGTTCGTGCGTATCAGCGCGTTGTGAAGATGTGGACCGAGCGTTGAGCCACTTCGTAAGAGAAGTGGCTCGATGCTCTCGGCATAGTATTCGTATCGTATCGGCCAGTTATGAAAAGCCTTATCAGCCGCGACAGAGACCAACTCGTCCGCATTCCGGCGGACGAGCTTCCGCCCGAGTATCGTGTCATGACGCCATTTGACCGAGCAATGAACATCAAGCACTGCCAGTGACTCAACATCCGTCAGTGTCGTCACTTTCAGGGTCTGGATCGTGCGATCGACCCGTTTGAGGTAGTAATGGGACGCATGTCCACGCTCGAAAAACGTGCTGTCGAGGGCCACGTGTCCGGAATTCGGGTGTTGCTGCGCGGAGACGCGCAGCAACGCTCGCCAGACGCGCATTGCGAACCGATCGAACGAGTACCAGAACGTCGTTGGGTCTGGCAGTGCCTCCGGCAACAAGTCCAGCAGCTCACAAATCGCCGGCATCAACCTGAGCCGATCGATCACTTCCGTATACGTCCAACCTTCTTCCAATCGAAGACAGTGAACGACGACGTGGACCCAGCGGGGAAGCCCGCCAGAGGCGGGTTTCCCCGCATACGACCCAAACGCTTGTTTAGCCAGCCGTCGACAGATCCGAGTGAAGTCGAGGAGGTTTATTGCCATATAATTCGCTTCTCGACTTCATCTCGTTACCAAGCACAGCATACGCCCCGACGCAGTCGTCCATTTTCAATAGAGCAGATCGAAGAACCACAGAGGATCCACCAGACACGAGAAGCATGTTACGTCACTAAACTGAGGTGTGGCCCTTAACTAGAGACGAATACACATGCCACTTCACTTCCTCAACTCGCCTTGTGAAGTACTGATAGTGTTTCTAAAATGATTTTGAACTGGATCGTAATAGTGCGAGTGGAGGATCATCGGAATTTATATTATGCTCTATCGCCAATGTTTACAAAAATATGGGGTTTTATGACTTCTGCTCGTAATATACCCAATTTGACTATAAGGTTATTCGAATACTCAGAGGACCTTGCTGCGCATTCAACTGTATACAATGACATTTCTCCAAAGGTGTATAATGTTATAAGAAGAATTGGTTCCGAGAGATGTGACCAATCAATAAAACCCTATAAATTACTATATATAGATCCTGAGGAAGTATCTGAATTCACGAGGAGAAGAAGGCCGATATCAAGAACAGGGTTTGGAGTAATAAAGGGAGGAGATTGGGATATTAGAAATAAGCAACAATTTGGAACTAGTTATCCTGAACCGATGGAGGAATATTTCAATCAGGTATATCCATCAACTGAGTACAATGATTATGTATTTTATAAAAGTCTGGAGAAACATTTTATTGAGGGTGTTGAGTGGAAAAATACAGAGTATATCGAAATCTGTCTACACCATCTTGATAAATACAGTGGACCGATCTGGCATGGGTGCAAGACTGAAAACGAGATATATGAACGAGCGTCATATGTCGATGAACTTTATGACAAAATCAAATCAGATGGGTTCAAACCTTACCACGAGCTTGAACCTAAGCGATTACCAAAATCACGAGCAAATGAAGTAACAGTCGATATTGGGAGGAATGGTGACTTCCTTTTTGTTGATGGCCGCCATCGATTTTCAATTGCGAGACTTATTGGAATTGATAGAATTCCTGTGGCAGTACTGGTTAGACACGAAAAATGGATGGAAACACGAAAGCAGTATAAAAAAGGTGAGATTAAGTCTGATCATCCTGACTTTGAAGCTTTAAGACCGTGAATAATTCAGCGCTCTTGTGTAGCACTTTGTTTATCTCACAGCGTAGATTTAATAGCGTATCTGAGCGCTTCTTTCCTCGGCTTTCGTAGTAATTCTGGTCGAAGTTCAAAGGCACGGGATACTGTGTGGGTTTATCCTTCGAGATGCTCGATGTGGCGAGAGCCACGCTCGTAGCAGTGATCTGTGGCTCTCGCAGTTTTGACGTGGACATTTTTGTCCGCGTATTCACCGTCGACATTGACGACGTAATCGCGCTCGAATGCGGTATCCTTGTTGAGTGGAACATAGGCACGAAATCCAACAGTATCGATGATCAATGGCTCGTTCCCCGATTTGCGAGAAAGATCCGAATCATCGACAAATTTCGCGGGGAGCATATACCGGTTGCTGATGCCACGATCGACGATTGTAAACACCGGTGGTTTGTCCTGTTTTTGTGATCCTCGTCCGCGCGTAGGGAGACCACGCAAGCGTGACCGGCCATCCCGCTCGTGGCCTTTCATTCCCGCAGAGAGGTAGACTTCGCCAATCTCGACCGAGCTAACGAGGGTGAGCGAAACCTTCTCGGGCACCTTCGTGAAACTAATGGAGACTCGTGTTAAAGTGGAGATACGCGTAAATTGGAAGCAGCCACTTTCTAAGCGCAATCTTCAAATGGGTGAAGATCGTTCCCGTCTTGTTGTTGAACGTGCAGTCGCAATTCTTGCAAAGATAGCGCTAAAGGTGTCTATAGCTGCCATTCTTGACCGCATGGTCAGAACGGCAGTGGGAACAGGAACTCTGTTACGCCGGAAAATCTGCTGTAGCAGGTCCGCTGTAACCGATTGGTCGTGTCCCAAACTCGTCTAGAGTCGTAACTGACTCCTGTGGAAACAGGGTCACCTCTGGTACCTACCCCGAAGTGACCCATGCACGCCACAATCGACGCGCAATTCACAGTTAGTCTCGACCCAGACAAAACGCTACCGCTTGCCACGCTCGCTGAATCTCTTACCGAGATTCAGCTCGAGGCCACTATCCTCGAGGAGATCGTCAGAAGCCTCGACGAGCGCCTCGTCGAGGCGTATTGCGGGGAGAAACACGCGCGCGGAAACGGCGACCGCCGTTTCCAGCGCGCTGGCACCACGACACGAACAGCCGTTACAACTGCTGGAGAACACGAATTCACTCTCCACCACGTCAAAGATACCGCTGCTACTGAGGACAATCCAACCTACTTCCGTCCACTCGAGGATCTCGTCGAATTCGACGGACAGCGCATCTATCAAGAGGATGTTTCGCTCCAGAGTACCGACCTCGCTACGTCGCTCAGCTTTCGTGATGCCGTCGCCCACGGCGACGGCTTCACTCCGATGCCTTCGAAAACGACGATCAACCGCCGAGTCCGTGAGTACGGCAGCAAACTCGGTGACTTCGTTCGTGATCGGCTTCCTGGGACGAACGCAGACACTGTCGTTCCTGACGGAACGAAGTGTCACAGCCAGGACGATCACTGCACGTACCACGACGTCAACGTCACCCTCGGACAGACCACCGAGGAAGACACGGAAACGACGCTCTTAGACGTCAATCTCAACGATTCTTGGGATGATACAGCCGAGACTCTCGAGGAGAACGAGGCGGTCACTGACGACGCGTAGTGGTTAACGTAACTTCTTGATGAATTTGCTGAGATGGTTTTCTATCCACGAGCCTGCGAAGCTCAGTCGGTTAGTGAGGTTCGTGAAGATTCTATCGAGGAGGGCGCGGTACTCGTCCGCGCCCTCCACGATCAGGGGCGATGATTCCCATTTGAGACTCTTCCAGACCGGCTCGATTGGATTAAGATGCGGTGAGCCGACGGGAAGAAAGATGAGGTCGATCCCAAGTTCGTGGGCGCGTTTCCGCGTGTGCGCACAAATGTGTGACGAGAAGTTGTCCAAGACGAGCAGAATCCGCTGGCTCGGATTCTGCTCGCGGATCTCCTCGAAACACGCGCAGATCCGTTCTTTTTCTTGATTCAGAGGAAACTGAAGGACGCTCTCACCGTTGAGCGCATAGAACCCGGCCGCTGGTGTATCGATTTTCACCAGCGGCCGGGTGATTGTCGGCTCGCTCACCGTGTAGAGTCGCTGTGAATTGTCCCATGGTTGCGGATGCGAGATATCGAAGAACCCGATAGTTGTTCCACCGTCCGTCCGAATATCGTCGTCAACCGTCCATTCCTCATCACCGTCGTCCTCAGGTTGCTTGTTGTGAGGCTCATCTTTCTTATCCTCGGCGAACGCGTCGGAAACGCGTTCGTCGAGGATTTCGTCAGCGTTCTCTGGGCGGTCTGGCCTCTCTGTACGCGGAATCGCGTACGAGAGGCCAAGATCATCCAACAGTCGCGGGATGTAGTTTGGATGGAATTCGATGTCAAATTCTTCGTTCAGGAGGTGCTGAATCTCCTGTTTCTTCCACGGTTCGCCGTCTTCGAGGAGGTCAAGAAGACGCTCGCGCTCGTCTTCGCCGAGCTTCGGGGGACGTCCGTCCCCGAAGTTCGGGGTGAGTTTCCCGAGTCCACCTTCATTCCAGCGCTTCGCCCAGAGACTCCCGGTTGATTGAGACATTCCAACATCATCGGCTGCATCTTCGAGTGTTGCGCCCTTGTACAGCCGTTTGATGAAGGTAAGCCGCTTGCTCACCTTCTCGTCGTCAGTTTGTGTGAGTAAGCGGTCGAGATCGTCCTCACTGAGGTGACGGACGATCTCTTTTTCTCGTCCCGTCATTACTCTCTCAACTCAGGGTACACCTAAATCTTCTGTGACTCACTATACGGTCGTCAGTGACGCCGAGAACGCGCTCGTCGATGCGTTCGAGAATGGTGACCGATCTCACCAGCTCGACCTCGTTCACGTCGATCGAACGCTCGGGTACAAGCTCTGGAAAGACGATGCGTTTCCGCTCTCCGAGCGGAAAGCAATCGTCTCTGGCGTTACGAATGATCTGTTCCATCTGAAGAACTCTGTCGCATTCCATGCACCGAGGAATGAGCGTTTGGCGATCCGCGAGCGGATCGACCAAACGCTCGAGAACCTTCGGAAAGAAGCCTGGAGGTTAGAGCACCAACACTCCCCAAAAGCAGCGGCGTACCTTCGGGAATGGGCGGAAGCAACCGTGACGTTCGCGGAGTTCGCGCTGAACCAACAGCAGGTTCCGTGGACATCAAACGTGGTCGAACGAGCCATGGGTGAAGTTTCGAAACGGTGTAAGAATCAATGGATGAGGTGGTCAGAAACAGGGCTAGAGTCGCTTCTCTGGTTGAATCTGGTGCAGTACGCTGATCCCGAGCAGTTCGCGGCGTTCGCCGACGAACTGCTCGAGCGGTCAGCCAAAACAGCCATCACAATGGAGGTGTCAACTGAAGCTACCAGAGGCAAACTCTAGACGACTTTGGGACGGGACCAACCGATTTCGGCCCAAACATCTCTAGCGGAATCATACGTATCGGGTACCGTTGACGCGGTGTCCTTGTCCTCTTCGATCCCACAGGGCCAGCTGAACAGTATCAACGATCTCCTACAGAGGGGCGTAAAATCATACGAAATCCGGCTGACGGTCTGATGGGAAGGCAATCACTGAAAATAAAACAGCTTGCGATGATCCGGTTGGTTTAGCAAAATCTTAAGTTACAGATCATTGGGATGATGTCTAGTATTATATGTATTCATGAAATGCTTTCCTCGTAAATCCTCTGGGAGAGTATCTTTATTAAGTGCTTGAGTGTAGTGCTTGTGAAGATCAAGTTCTTTCGTCTTGCGCTCTGTTCTTATGTCCGGTGAACTGTCTCCCATAAGTTGTTGAAACCGATCATAGACCCCATTCGCTAACACGTCTACATTGTGTCCCAGGACCTTCATCATTTTCTCCCGGCCATCGAGATCAGTAAACTCAACAATATCTCGAGTGCTCCGTCCGAGTGAGCTCGTTGAGACGCCGTAGTACCACTTCAGTTCCTCGTCAAATTGTGCGTAGTAGCCAGCAATGTCGTCGAAAAGTGTGTCCCGATCCCGAAGGTGGTCCGTCAGTAACTCGTCGATGTATTCCCCTTCAGTCAGTCCGTGTTCGTCGAGGTAATACGCCTGGAGCGACTTTCCCTGTCCTGGACCGAAGTCCTCACGAGCGATGTGAACCTGTGCGTACTTTGGATTGTACGTCATCGGACGAACCCGGCGTCCCGCTCGTAGCGTGGGTTCACCGTCCCAGAGGACTTCCTCCGATCGGTTCGAGTAGTGCCAGATGCTTCCCCATCCGAACGCGACGAGACACACCATCGGTAGTAGCCGATGCGAGTGGATCCCTGGGGGATACTCGAGTAATTCGCGTTCGAAGAGGCCCGCGGACCGACAGTCGGTGGCATTAAAGAGAAGAAACTGGTCCATGAAATGCCCAGGCGGATACTGTTCCAGAAATTTCTCTGTACTCGTTTTGAACGCTACGGAGGCGTCACGTTCGTCCATCGAATCGATAAGCGACTGTAACCCTTCTTCCGAGAGCGGCCAGGCATCGGAGTGAAGGTGCAAGACGTGATCGACCTCGTCACACGAGAGGGCTCCTCGAATCGCGGTTCGAATAGTATTGTTGACTCTGAGCAGAAAATTCACTCGTTTCGATCGACCGGCTATCGATTCATCGGCATCGATTTGTGCACCCTGTTCAAAATGGTCGATTTCCGAGCTTAGATCCGACACCTTTTCGTGAGCATTCGGGTGATTCGAACAGACTGAAACGAAGTATTCGTCTTCCCAGTTGTTCCGAACGATATCCAGTAAGACACCGAGGTCCTCGAACTTGTCGTAAAGGGAGACGGATACACCGATCATAGGTCTGAGTCGCTGAGCGACCACTATAAACATATTGAACGTAGAGGGGACCCGAAAACGAATCAGAGGTGAGATTTCGTTCCGATCAAATCAAGATCGGAATCAGATTTGGAACTGGCAGTCCTGCGGTTTACCCCCTAGATTGGATGGTGTACAGTTCCGCGTACTCGCCTTCTTTATTAAGCAATTCGTCGTGGGTACCCGATTCGATAATCTCTCCGTCATCGACCGTGTGGATTCGATCGGCATTCTTCACCGTCGACAGCCGATGGGCGATCGCGATGATCCCGTACTCACGATCCATCGCTTCGATCGCGGCCTGTACTTCACGCTCGAGGCTCGAGTCGAGGTCGCTCGTCGCTTCGTCGAGGACGAGGAAATCGGCATCTTTCAACAGTGCTCGCGCAAGTGCGACTCGCTGGCGCTGCCCGCCAGATAACCGCACACCGTCGTCACCTAACTGTGACTCGTAACCGTCCGGGAGTTCGTCCACAAACTCGTCGACCTTCGCGATCCTACAGACTCGTTCGATGTCCTCTCGTGTCGCATCTCGGTTTCCGATCGTGATATTGTTCTCGAGCGTATCGTTGAAAATGAACGGTTGTTGACGGACGACTGCAATCGACTCACGCCACTCCTCGAGCGAATATTCTTCGATTGGGCAACTATTGGCCCGTATCTCCCCGCTGTCTGGACGATACATTTGTGCTAACAACGAAACGATAGTAGACTTTCCAGCCCCAGATTGTCCAACGAACGCGACGAGCTCGCCCTTCTCAACCTCGAAGGAAATCCCGTTGAGAATCGTTTCGTCATTATCGTACGAGAAGTGGACGTTGTCAAACGAGATGTGCTGGATATCCGGAACTGAGCGTTCGCCATCAGTCTCTTGGCGTTTTTCGAGCTGATCCAGGAACTTCTGAGTTCGGACGAGATGAGAGATATGGCCTTCAACCGAGTACAGACGGCTGTTCAACTTGCTGACCTGGGGAGCGAGTTGGAACATCGCAATGAGGAAGATACCGAGCTCGCCCAGCGAAAGCCCGGTAAAGACGAATCCGATGTAGATCAGGACGAATAGCGTGACGGCTGCAGATAATCGATAAAAGTTGTCGATGGCGGCTTCGTTGCGGGTGAGTTCGATCGATGACGTTGCATACTGTTCGACAGATCCGAAAAAGTTAGAGAATACCTCGTCGGCCAGTCCAAAGAGCTTCACGTCCCGAATACCCTGCGTACCTGCTTGTACAGATTCTTGAACGCGTTCGTTCGCCTCCGCGACTCGTGTTCCGACAGTAACGGCCGGCTCGACGACGAATCGTAGCAGAATCGTAATTCCTCCGAGGAGGACAACCGCGAACACCGTCATCGACGGCGTAATGTACAACATTACTGCGAAGTACATCAAGATTAGAAAGAGCGTCTCCATGAGTTCGACTCCCTTTTGAATGACTTTTCCGGAATATCGGGTTTCGGTGATGATCGCGTTCAAAACGTCGTCGGATCCTTCCTCGTCGAAGTATCCAACCTCCGCACCCAGCGCGTGTTCGAACGCTCGAGCCCTGAGCGTCTGCTCATACCGGTAACTCAGAACGCCCTTGAGCCATGCCACAAGAAACGACATCGTGTACCGGAACGTCATCACGGCCGCGACCCCCAGGATCAGATAACCGAGCGTGAAGGGAATACCAGCGAACTCGTAGAACGCGATGAAGGCGTCCATAACCGGTCCGTCGCTTGCAACCGGTTCTTCGGCCTGTGCAACTTCGATAATCGGATAGATGAAGCCGAGGCCGACTCCCTCGAAGAACGCGACGAATCCGCCGAGGAGGACCAGGCCGAACGTAAGGAGTGGCCGATATCGAGCGACTCGAGCCAGTGCGTTGGCCTTTTCGCGCCAGGTGAGATCTGCAGCGTCCGTCATTCGGAATTATCTACGGTTCCGGTTCGCGGTTCATAAACATGCTGTTTCGCGTGATTGGACCAGCCGCTGCCGGTATGAACGGAGAACGATCGCTCACAAAGTATATGTCGCCCTGTCAGAACCATGTAGAACATGCAAGCAGTCGTTCTGGCAGCCGGAAAGGGCACCCGCCTCCGGCCGCTCACCGAAGACAAGCCGAAGGTCCTCGTGGAAGTCGACGGCAAACCCCTCGTCGAGGACGTCTTCGACAACCTGCTCGAGATCGGCGTCACGGAACTGATCGTCGTCGTGGGCTACCGGAAAGAACAGATCATCGAGCGCTACGGCGACGAGTACGAGGGCGTCCCGATAACCTACACGCACCAGCGCGAACAGCTGGGACTCGCACACGCCATCCTCCAGGCGGAGCCACACGTCGACGACGACTTCGTGCTCATGCTGGGCGACAATATCTTCCGGGGCAACCTCGGGGACGTCGTCAACCGCCAGCGAGAAGACCGCGCCGACGCCGCCTTCCTCGTCGAGGAGGTTCCCATGGAGGAAGCCTCCCGGTACGGCGTCCTCGACACCAACGAGTACGGCGAGATCGTCGAGGTGATGGAAAAGCCCGACGACCCGCCGTCGAACCTGGTCATGACCGGCTTTTACACGTTCACGCCGGCGATCTTCCACGCCTGCCATCTCGTGCAGCCGAGCGATCGCGGCGAGTACGAACTCCCGGACGCGATCGACCTGCTGATCCAGTCCGGGCGAACGATCGACGCCATCCGGATGGACGGCTGGCGCATCGATGTCGGCTACCCGGAGGATCGCGAGCGAGCCGCCGAGCGACTCGAGGAGAAAGCGCAAACGCCTGCCGAGTAGCACCCCATCAGTCCGACCCGACACCCGTCGTTACCTCTCTAACCTCGTGTTTCTGAGTTGCTCGATTGATAGCAGTGATGAATGTGCAGGCTTCGAAAACGACCATACACAATCTCTATACCATTTCTACACATATGTATACACATGAGCACAGATAGACGATCGATCCCCGTCTCCATTCCGGAAGGGTTAGTCGAGGAGCTCGACGATCTCGTGGACGAAGGGCAGTTCGGGTCACGATCCGAAGCACTCCGATACGGTGCACGGCTGGTTACTCGCGAAGCACACCAGAAACGTCTCCACGAACGAGCAGCAGACGATGCCGAGCAGGACATCGAGGATCGGCTGGAGAGAAAGCGTGTCCGTTGATACTGATGTCGTTCTCGCTATTTGGAACGTTGACGATCGATTCAGCTTAGCAGTCGATCTCGAGTCGATTTCAGACCCAAAAGCGGTGTGTCCTGTCGCTCAGCCCCAGTTTCTACCTCGAGTCCCCCTTGTCGAGAACGTCCGCTGAAACCTGACAGCCACAGGGTGTGGCGATGTGGGTCAGTGGCCCGGTACTCGAGACCATGGCGATCGGGGTATTACAGCGGGGACAGCGCGTTGGACCGGGAGGGTCGGCGTCTCCGGTACCGGACGTGGTGTCCGACGATACTCTGTCGGTCATCGGCTCCTCTTGGGGTTCCATAGCGAAGGCTCCTCGAGCGCAAATCGTGTTTGTTGGCGGTTCGGCGGTCGTGCGAGACGTTTATGTCTCGTGGGGGGTAAGTTGAACATGGCCTCGTAACGAGGTCGACTTGGAAGCCAGCCTCGGGTGCCTCTAACACCCGGGGCATTTCCGTACATGCCCCCTGTACCTGTTGGAGTACTGACTTCCATCACTATGTTCGACTGTGTGTGACTTATATCTACTGGAAATCGAGTGAATATTGGTCAGGACTCGTCCAGTGAATCGGTTACGAGACACGCGTACCATCCTGTAAAACGGTAACCGAGAATGACGTGGCCGAGAGCACGTGCCCGCGCCGTAGCGCGGGTCGTGCGACCCGGGGAAGGGCAGGCGCGCGGAGGCCGTTGCGGTGTCCGTTCCTGGCGGACTGAAAGGGCGAGCCGTTCTCGCGCCGGGCGAACGGCGACCCGCGGGAGCCGTGAGCGCGGAGCGTCGCTCCGGCGGCCCTGTCCGAGCGCCGCGCGGTTCGAACGGGAGTGAGAACCGCGGCAAGCGAGGATATCCGTCGGAGCGACCGCGAGGACGGCGAGGGCTTTCGAAGCGTCACGCACGACTCGAGAATTCGTTCCGAACCCATCCTCACCATTGGTGGTGGCCCGGTGTGTTCTACCCAATCCACACCACACAATCCCACCACCGCACATAGCCACACTCCAAAAAAACCCACCACACCCACACCAACGACCCAAACACTCATACACAGACCAGTCCAACACCTGTCACGTATGTCGCCCTCCACGATATCGGATCGCCTCCGCGCGTCCCCCGCGGACGGTATCCTCGGCGTCGCGATCGAGCCCCGGACGTACAAGAACCTGTGTTACCTACTGCTGGCGATACCCCTCGGGTTCGCGTACGGGTTCATCCTCCTGTTCGGGTTCCTCTTCGGCGCGATCCTCTCGCTGTTCGGTATCGGCCTCGTGATCCTGCTCGCGGTCCTCGTCAGCGCTCGAGTCCTGGCGGGCTTCGAACGCGTCCTCGCGAACGCGCTGTTGGATCTCGAGTTGGAGCGTCCGGAAGACACGCGCACGGGGTCGTCCGGACTCTGGGGAACGTTCAAGCGCTATCTCGAGGCGGCCTCGACCTGGCGGGGCGTGGGCTTTCTCGTGTTGAAGTCCTGGCTGGCCGTGGTGGCGTTCGTCCTCCTGATCGTGTTCGCGACGCTCGTCTCGCTGGTGTCGTCGCCGCTTCGCTACCCCCACGAGGTCGAGTTCGTCACGGTCAACGACGAGCCGATCGCCTGGGCGATCGGGACGCTCCCGGAGGCGGCCCTCGCCGCGTTCCTCGGACTCGTCGGCCTCGTTCTCTTCGCCCACGTCTCGAACGCGGTGGCGTACGTCGCCGGCCGGATGGCGCTCGCCATGCTCGACGGATCGGCGTCGACCGACGAGGCGGAGCCACCCACCGAACCCGAGTCATCCGACGGATCGAATGCGGCCACCGAACCCGAGTCGCTCGAGGGGAGGGATGAACCCGAGAACGCGGACCCACTCGAGAACCCGAACGCACCCGAAAACCCGGACTCGTCCGAGGGGTCGAATGCGCTCGATGACTCGAGTGCACCCGAGGATTCCGACCCGTCCGAGGATCCCTCGAGTCGGCCGTGACGCGAGAGGGGGTGGAACAACCGCGAGTCAGGTGACGATCACGTCTCGCGTGGACGAACGGTTATACCACGCGGCCTGTAACACGTGCGTATGTCGAGTGGGGATACACAAAACGGGGACGACCCGGAGAAGACGAACATCAACATTCGATTGACCGAGACGTTTCTCGAGGATATCGACGCGACGTGGGCTGAAGAAGGATACAACAGCCGGAGCGAGTTCATCCGCGAAGCGCTCCGCGATGCCGTCCGGCATCCTGGACTGACCCGCAAGAGTTGGAAGGAGATCGCGGCCGTCGAACATGCCCGTCGGACAGGAGAGAGCGACGCGTTCGCCCCCGAGGATTCCGACCCGTCCGAGGATCCCTCGAGTCGGCCGTGAACCCGACCCGCTCGAGTCAGGCCCGACGCGAACCCAAAAACGACTAACGCTCGCCCCTCGTTTGACGCGCTATGTACGTCTCCATCGTCGGCAGCGGCTACGTCGGGACGACCGTCGCCGCCTGTCTCGCGGACCTGGGCCACGACGTCGTCAACGTCGAGATCGACGAGGGCATCGTCGAGACGATCAACGCGGGCGAGGCACCCATCCACGAGGAGGGACTCGCGGAGCGCATCGAGGAACACGCCGGAACGTCTCTCAGGGCGACGACGGAGTACGCGGACGTTCGCGAGACGGACGTTACGTTCCTCTGTCTCCCGACGCCCCAGGCCGACGACGGCAGCCTCGAGCTCGCGCCCATGCGCGCCGGCACGGAGATGCTGGGCGAGGCCCTCGCCCCGAAACTCGAGGCGGGCGACGACCACCTCGTCGTCGTCAAGAGCACCGTCCTTCCGGGGACCACGGAGGACGTCGTCGGGCCGATCCTCGAGGAGACCGCCGATACGACGATCGGAACGGGCGTCGAACTCGCGATGAACCCGGAGTTCCTCCGGATGGGGACCGCAGTCGAGGACTTCCTCGAGCCGGACAAGGTCGTGATCGGCGCGACGAGCGAGGACGCCGCCGCGACGCTCCGGGAGCTGTACGCGCCGATCCTCGGAGCCGCGACCGCCGCGGGCTCGAGCGGCGACGAACCGAACGCGTCCGACAACTCGAGCGGCGACGACTCGACCGCCGCGGGCTCGAACGCGTCCGATCCGCCGGATCTCGTCGAGACCGGCGTTCGCGAGGCCGAGCTCATCAAGTACGCGAACAACGCCTTTCTCGCCGCGAAGGTGTCGCTGGTCAACGAGCTCGGCAACGTGGCCAAGGCCTACGGCGCGGACGCCTACGAGGTGCTCGCGGCCGTCGGCCTCGACGACCGGATCGCAGAGCGGTTCATGCGCTCGGGACTGGGCTGGGGCGGCTCGTGTTTCCCGAAGGACGTCGACGCGCTGCGAGCGGGCGCGCGAGAGCAGGGCTACGAGCCCGCACTGTTAGACGCCGCCGTCGCCGTCAACGACGCCCAGCCGCGCCGGCTCGTCTCCGTACTCGAGGAGCACGTCGATCTCGAGGGCGCACGGGTCGCGGTGCTCGGACTCTCGTTCAAGCCGGGGACCGACGACGTGCGAAAGTCCCGCGCGCTGGACGTCATCGACGCGCTCCTCGAGCGAGGCGCACGCCCCGTCGCCTACGATCCCGTCGCGATGGAGAACGTCCGGAGCGCCCATCCCGACCTCCCGGTCGAGTACGCCGACTCGGCCGCGGACGCACTCGAGGGAGCCGAGGGTGCCGTCGTCGCCACCGACTGGCCCGAGTTCGACGACCTCTCTGTTGCGGGGATGGCCCGGCGCGTCCTCGTCGACGGCCGACGGATCGACGTCGACCGAGGCGAACTCGAGGTGTACGAAGGACTGACGTGGTGAGAACGAGCGAAGCGAACGGGCGGTCGGACGGAGCGTATTGATCGGCGGATCGCCGGCTCACAGAGACGATTCGACCGGAACGCCGAGCGTCCGGAAATCGTCTATGTTGGCAGAGACGACGGTCGCGTCGTATTCCGAGGCCACGCCGGCGATTATTACGAGTGGATGGTACAGTCGCACAACGATAACTAATAAGAAGAGTACTAAGAGATGAAAGGATAAAGCGTTAGCCAGGGAAAATCGGATACAAGCATATCTGTGTTGATCTCTAAAATCGTGCTAGCTTGCCGTTCCGCTGGTGAGCGAAACGCTGCTTCGCGATCCTCGTCAGAACTCGCTTCTGACGCTGGCACGCGGCTCACGTTCGGATCTGGCATCGTTGCCTACGAACCCGAACAGGCAGCGGCGACCACTGGTGGTGGGTCGGCTGTCATAGCACCCGCTGTCGCCGTGCCCGAGTCGAACGCAGATGGTAGTGATGGACGCGGCCCAGTCGTCCAACAGTGTACCCGTTTCTTACGGTGTACTACTGAAGGCTACTGAAATTGGAACGGTTGAAAGCGGATCGGGCCGTGACCGCGACCAGTATCCTTTTGCGGGCTGACCAACGAGTGGCTGGCGATGGAGAATGAAGGAGCCCGCACGGAGACGCTCGAGCGTGGTGGGGAGGTTCTCGCCATGACCGAGCGGACCCACGAAATCTCTGCGGACGAGGTCTGTATCCTGATCCCGACGCTCGAGGAGGCGGCCACGATCGGGGACGTGATCGACGGGTTCCACGACCACGGCTATACGAACGTCGTCGTCGTCGACGGCGGCTCCGAGGACGACACGCGCCGGATCGCGACGGACCGCGGGGCGCAGGTGCTGGTCCAGTCGGGAACCGGCAAGGGACAGGCGATCCGGGAGGTCCTCGAGTACGTCGACGTCCCGTACGTGTTGATGCTCGACGGCGACGGGACCTACGACCCGGCGGACGCAGAACGAATGCTCGAGCCGCTCGCCCGGGGTTACGAACACGTCATCGGGAACCGGTTCGCGGACATGGACGACGACGCGATGCGGGCGCTCAACGGCTTCGGCAACCGGCTGATCAACCGCTCGTTCCGGTTCATCCACGGTGCCGATTACGACGACATCCTCTCGGGCTATCGCGCCTTTACCACCGAGTCCTTCGAGCGACTGTCGCTCGATTCGGACGGCTTTACCATCGAGACGGAACTCGCCGTCGAGTGCGTCAAACACGGCGTCGACACCGCGATCGTCCCGATCAGTTACAGCGCCCGACCGGAGGAGTCTGAGACGAACCTCCACCCGGTCACGGACGGCGGGACGATCATCTTCGCGCTGTACTCGCTGGCCAAGACGAACAACCCGCTGTTTTACTTCGGGAGCCTCGGCGTCGCCGGCATCGCCTCCGGCGGAATCGTCGCGGCCTACGTCCTCTGGCGGTGGGTCCAGTACGGCGCTGGCCACGAGATCCTGGCGCTCGTCTCGGCGGCCGCGGTCTTGCTCGGCGTCCAGTTGCTCATGTTCGGCGTCCTCTCGGACATGCTCGTGACGTTACACCGCGAGCAGCGCCGTCGCCTCGAGCAGATCACGCGGGACGCACGCGAGCACGAATCCGGCCGAAAGGAGGACTGATCCGTCCGCGAGAAGGAGTCGCCCTCCGGCTCCGATTCCATCGACGATCACTCGCCCGGCTCCGATTCCATCGACGATCACTCGCCCGGCTCCGATTTCATCGATGACTACCCGCCCGGCTCCGGTCCCATCGATGACTACCCGCCCGGCTCCGGTCCCATCGACGACGACCGATGAGCGAAGCGAACCCGCGTTCAGAACGGGAGCATCGACCGCATCTGCTGGATAACCCCGCCCGAGTTCTCCTTGCGGTAGACTTCGAAGGGGCCGTGTAGCTCGTTCAACAGCACCTGGCGGGACTTGAACTCGGACGTCTCGACCTCCTCGAGGATGTCTCCGAGCGGGACGTCGTTCCCGTGAACGTCGTAGGGAATTCGCTCGTGGCCGAGTTCGGCCGCGACGTCGTCTTTGGTCGCCGGAAACGAGAGATCCGCGTGTTTCAGCCGGGCGGCGACGGCCGCGATGCCGAACTCGACGCTCTTCGGTTCCTCGTCGTCTCCGCTCGATGGTGGCCGGACTCCCATACACCACGATTGGAAGCCCGGTATGAAAATCGCTACGAAGACGACGTCCGCCGCGCGACGACGAGCCGCCCCGACGTACGGGACGTGTTCGTCACGCGCTCTGTACGGAGCTCGTCACGTGTCCTGTACGGAACTCGTACGTGTCCTGTACGGAGCTCGTCACGTGTCCTGTACGGAGCTCGTCGACACGCCTTTGATCCCGGCGACGGAGTACCGAGTATGACCGAGTACACCACGGTTTCGATCCCGAAGGATCTCGCCGGGCGCGTCGAGGAGACCATCGAGGGGACGAGCTTTCAGAGCACGAGCGACCTCGTTCGGTTCCTGTTGCGCAGCATCGTCATCCAGCACCAGAAAGAAGGCGAACTAACTGAAGCCGAGTTCGAAGAGATCACCGAACAGCTCAGGGGCCTCGGCTACCTCGAGTAGTTCGCACCCGGCCGATCGCGTCCGTCTCGAGGATCGTCGCCGGCCCGACGTT
Source organism: Natrarchaeobius halalkaliphilus (assembly GCF_003841485.1). NCBI lineage: Archaea > Methanobacteriati > Methanobacteriota > Halobacteria > Halobacteriales > Natrialbaceae > Natrarchaeobius > Natrarchaeobius halalkaliphilus. The sequence goes on from NZ_REFY01000001.1 coordinate 479,555, forward strand.
TTTCCGTCTCGAGACGGACAGTTCTTGGTGGAGGCGAGTTCGATGCCACACGTTCCGAACTTCCCATCCGAGGACGGGACCGACGGCGAGGAATCGAACCGAGAGAGCATCATCGACCGGCTCATCGACGACGGGAACTGGCCGTCGCCGGCCGGCGACTGATCGACCGACGACTCGAGTCCGCCGGTACCGGACGGCGGCGTGGAGTCCGGCGACGGCGGCCGACGACTCGAGATCCGAATTCTTTCCGCGAGCTAGCCGGCGAGCGACTGCGCCGGCGGTTCGGCGTCGATGATCTCGAGGCGCTTTCGCTCGCCGTCGCGACCGAAGGCGGCGAAGGAGTCGTCGTCGGTGGTCCACGGCGGAACCGCGACGAAGATCACCTGCGCGAGGTCGTCGCGTTTGGTCACCTCGAGTTCCCGGACCGGATGCGAGACGAACTGTCCCTGGGCCTGTCGGGCGGGCGTCGAGAGGTCGACGCCGAAGACGGCGTTGACGGCGTTACCGGAATTGGGGAGGTAGAAATCGGTGAAGACGGGCGTCTCGGGCGGCAGGCCGTCGGCACCCTCGAGTTCGCTCGCGTTCGTCACGGAGACGCCGGTCGTCACGCGGTTCGGATCGGCGTCGTTCGCCAGATCGAGCAGAACGTCGACGAGCGCACGCGTGATATACACCATACGAATCCTAGGGAGAGCACGTAGTTAGCTGTATGCCCGATACTCGACGGCGGCCCCCGGAGTCGGGCTCAGAACGGCCGCATCCCCCAGGCGGTCTTCGCGTACAGCCGCGGGGTCCGCCACCGGGACCCGGAGAGCGCGTGCTCGAGTATCTTCGGGGCGTGCTCGTGGACGCCGGGGCCGTGGCCGACGAGAATCCGGGTCGGGCTGAGCCCCTCGAGTTGTGCCCGCGGCGGGACGAGCCGGCGCATCGGATGGACGCCGAGACGTTCGGAACCCGTGACGAAGAACTCGGCCGTTCCGAGCGACTCGGGGACGACGAGCGTCCCGTCCGCCGGATCGTAGAGCGCGACCTCGCACCAGAACCGATTGTCGACCAGCGTGTGGGCCTCGATGCCGGTGTCCGAGAGCTCGTCCGAAAAGCGAGCGACCGGCGCGTCGATCTCCTCGGAAACCCCGTCGAACTGTCGGGGGAGATACACCGGAACGTCGTGGCGGTTCGCGACGGCCGCCGCGTCGCGCTTGTGGCGATCGAGCAGGACGACGACGCCGGCGACGTCGCCGTGTTCGACGAGCAGTTCGTCCAGCCCGTCGGCGTCGACCGGATCGACGACCCAGAGCTCTCCGTCGACGTCGATCGCGTGGCTCGCCCGCTGCATCCGCTCGTCGGGGTGGGCGATCCAGCCGACGCCGCGGTCGTAGCGGTCGATCTCTCGAAGGTCGGTTGCGCGCTCGTCGACGCGAAACGTCATGGTGGCCAATTCGGTCGCTCGACGCATAAAACCAACCAGCGATGGAGGTCTGTCGACACGCGGGCTGTGAGTGGCCAGACCGGTCGACGGACGACGGAACTTTGGCGCTCCCGAGCGCAGACTGTACCATGCTCACCGGACTCTCCCGGCTCGCACTCGAGGTGAAGTTCCTCGAGCCGGCGCGTCGATTCTACGGCGGCGAGCTGGGGATGGCCGTTCGCGAGCGCGGCGAGAGCGAACTCGTCTTCGCCGCGGGCGACACCGACCTCGTCTGTCGACGACCGACCGGATTCCCTCGGGGCGGCCTCCACACCCACTACGCGCTTTCGATCCCCGCGGAGGAGTACGACGAGTGGTGGGAGAGCCTCGAGGAGTCCCACGACCTAGAGGAGATGCGATTCGGTGAGGCGTCGTCGCTGTACCTGTACGATCCCGACGGAAACTGCGTCGAACTCGGTCAGCGGGACGTCCCGGGACCGGGGATCGACGGGATCTTCGAGGTGGTTCTCGAGGTCGAATCGGTGGATCGAGCCGAGTCGTTCTACGCCGACCTGGGTTTCGAGACGATCGATACGGGCACAGAACGGAAACGCGTCCGAATGGACGGGCCGATGGCCCTCGAGCTCTGGGAGCCCCAGCTCGGACTGGCCGACGCCCGCGGTGGCGTCCACGTCGACCTCGGCTTCGACGCGCCGGACCCGACGGCCGCGCTCGAGGCGGTCGTCGACCGCGCGTGTCGAGTCGAGTCGCTCGAGGACGGCGACCGCACCCGAGTCGTCGTCAGGGATCCGGACGGTCATCACCTCGTCTTCGAGTGAGCGGCGTCCGGAACGCCGGCGAGATCGGCCGATCTCCTGTCCATTTATCGGCCCCCCGTTCGGAGTGGACAGTATGCGAATCGCACTACTCGGTGGCACCGGCGATATTGGCGAAGGGCTCGCGCTTCGGTTCGCGCGCGACACCGACCACGAGATCCTCATCGGCTCGCGCGACCCGGAGAAAGCGCGGGAGGCGGTCGCGAGCTACGAGGCCGAACTCGAGGCGCGAGGCGCCGACGCGGATCTCAACGGGTTCGGCAACGAGATGGCGGCCGACCGGGCCGACGTCGCGATCCTTTCGGTGCCGCCGTACTACGCCGGCGACACCGTCGAAGCGATCGACGGGAGCCTCGACGCGGAAACCGTCCTCGTCACGCCCGCGGTCGGCATGAACGGCGACGAGGACGGAATGCACTACCACCCGCCGGGAGTGGGAAGCGTGAGCGAACTCGTCGCCCAGCGAGCGTCGGACGACGTCCCCGTCGTCGGCGCGTACCACAACCTGGCGGCGGGCAAACTCGGGGACCTCGACGTCGAGTTCGACCTCGATACGCTCGTCGTCGGTGACGACACCGACGCGAAAGCGACCGTGACCGACCTCACGAACGAGATCGACGGGCTCCGCGCGCTCGACGCCGGCCCGCTCGCGAACGCCGCGGAAGTCGAGAGCGTGACGCCGCTGGTCATCAACATCGCCAAGTACAACGACGAGATGCACGACGTCGGCGTGAAGTGGATCTAGACTCCGCGAAAAGACGGTTCGTGCGTCGGTTGATTCCGCCCGTGTACCGATCGACTCGAGTTACGCGCCGATCGACTCGAGTTACGCGCCGATCGACTCGAGTTACGCGTCGGCCGACTCGAGGGCGTCCTCGATATCGGTTCGCTGGGTCACCCCGACGAAGCGCTCGACGACGCCGTCGTCGTTCTCGATGATGAGCGTCGGCAGCGAGCGTACCTGATACTCGTTCGCGACGTCCTGTTGTTCGTCGACGTTGATCTTCTCGACCTCGAATCGCCCGTCCCAGTCGTCCTCGAGTTCCTCGAGGATCGGGTCTTGCGTCTTGCAGGGACCACACCAGTCGGCGTAGAAGTCCTTGAGCGTGACAGTCATACGGTTCATCGACAGTTGCCACGCGCCGCGCATAAGGGTTTCCCACTCGGAGGCGATGGCCTCCATCGACACCGTCAGCCCGACGGAGCGCCCGCGCTGAAAGCGGCGGGGACGGCGCTCGATCGAACGTCGAAAGGTTTAGTTCGCCGCGCCCAGTAACACGCTGTATGGATAAAGGACAGAATACCGGCGGACTGATGTCCAGTGCCGGGCTCGTCCGGTACTTCGATACGGAGGACTCGAACGCGATTCTCATCAACCCGAAGACGGTCATCGCGACGGGCGTCATGATCGGCGTCCTCGTTCAGCTGCTCTCGTTCGTCTCGTGAACCGCCTCGGGGTCGATCCCCGGATCAGTCTTCTAGACCGCCTGTAGATGCGGCTTCGTTCTCGAGAAGCTCTAACTCGGTGAGCAGTTACGCCCTCGTGACGCGAGGTTTTTCAGCCCCTGCTCCGTACGCCGCGGTATGTCCCTCGTTGCAGGCGTCGTCGCCGTCCAGGGCGACGTCGAAGAACACGCGAACGCGATCGAACGGGCGGCTCGAGCCCGCGACCGAGACGTCACCGTCCACGAGATCCGCGAGTCGGGGATCGTTCCGGACTGCGACCTCCTCGCGATGCCCGGCGGCGAATCGACGACGATCTCGCGGCTCGTCCACGGCGACGGGATCGCACCGGAGATTCGGGCGCACGTCGAGGCCGGTAAACCGCTGCTTGCGACCTGTGCGGGGTTGATCGTCGCCTCGAGCGACGCGGCCGACGATCGGGTCGACGAACTCGGGCTGCTCGACGTCACCGTCGAACGGAACGCCTTCGGCCGTCAGAAGGACAGCTTCGAAGCGCCGCTGTCGGTCGACGGACTCGGCGACGAGCCGTATCCAGCGGTGTTCATCCGCGCGCCGGCCATCGACGAGGTCGACGACGCGTCGGTGCTCGCGAGCTGGGACGATCGACCGGTCGCGGTCCGGCAGGGATCGGTCGTCGGCACCTCGTTTCACCCGGAACTGACGCCCGACAGTCGGATCCACGAGCTGACGTTCTTCGACACCGACGACGCGTCGGTTCCCCCGCAGTCCCCGTAGCGATCCCCGTCCAGACGGATCCGTCGCGGACCGTGGCATGCACTCGCGACCGGACGTGTTTTCTCCCTTGCACACGATTGTCGTGGTATGCAGGCATCCATCGACGCGGTCCGCGTCGCGGGGACCCAACAGGGACCGGTTCCGGTAGTCGTCCTCGAGGTCGACGGCGAGGACGACGTCGTCCCGATCTTCATCGGGTTCAACGAAGCCACCAGCATCGCCCGCGGTCTCGAGGCCGAGGACATCGGTCGACCGCTGACGCACGACCTCTTGCTCGACGTGATGGAAGAACTCGGGAGCCGAATCGACCGCGTCGTCGTCACCGAGATCGAAACCCGCGACGACGGTCACGGCGGCACCTACATCGCCGATCTCCACGTCCAGACGCCGCGCGGCGAGACCGTCATCGACGCGCGCCCGAGCGATTCGCTCGCGCTGGCCGCGCGGACGAACGCCGCGATCGAGGTCTCGTCCGACGTCTTCGAGAACGGCCGAGACGACAGCGAGAAGTTCGAACAGCTGGAAGATATCCGCACCGTCTCCGGTGAACGTTAGATGCAAGACATACTCGAAGAGCTGTTCGACGTTATCGAAGATCGCAAGGAAACGCTGCCCGAAGACTCCTATACGGCCTCGCTGTTCACGCACGAAAAGGGCGAGAACGCCGTCCTCGAGAAACTCGGAGAAGAGTCGACCGAGCTCGTACTGGCCGCCAAAGACGACGACCACGACGAAATCGCATACGAATCCGCCGACATCGTCTATCACCTGCTCGTCTTGCTCTCGATGAAAGGAATGGACATAGAGGATCTCGAAGCGGAACTCGAAGCGCGCCGGTAGTCCGTACCGAACCGGTCGGGATCTCGACTGACCGTCGCGGGACTCGCCTCGAGCCTTGCACTCGCTCGGCCCAGGTTGATGGCTGCGATCAGTGTGGGGCTATCCGATGGCGCTCCAACGGATCGACCACGCCGACGACCACATGCAACGATGTATCGACAACTGTCTCGAGGCGGCACAGGTCTGTGAGTGGTGTGCCGACGCCTGCGCCGACGAGGAGGGAATGGCCCGCTGTATCCGGCTCTGTCGCGACGTGGCGGACGTTACGACGCTTCACGCGCGGTGGATGGCGCGCAACTCGGGCTATCACCGAGAGCTGGCGGCGATCTGTGCGGACCTCTGCGAAGAGTGTGCTGAGGAGTGCGAACGACACGATCACGACCACTGTCAGGCCTGTGCGGACGTGCTCCCCGACTGCGTCGAAACCTGTCGCGAAATGGCGTCAACCTAGAGCCGCGAGTTTTCGCTTCGAGCGGACTACAATCCCGTCGGGACATCGAGAAACGTCGTTTCGAGTCCCCACTCCTCGACCAGGCGCTGAAGCGATCGAACGCCGAACGTCTCGGTGGCGTAGTGGCCGGCCAGGACGACCGTAATGCCGGCTTCTCTGGCCTCGTGAAAGACCTGCTGTTTGCCCTCGCCGGTCACCAGCGCGTCCGCGCCGACGTCCGCGGCCTCCGCGAGCCAATCGGTGCCGCTTCCGGTGACGACCGCGACGTCTTCGACCTCCTCGGGGCCGAACTCGAGGAGACGAACCGGCTGATCGCCGGTGTCCAGTTCGGACTCGAGTCGGTCGCGCAACGCCGTCGGCGCGTAAGGCGCGGGTGCGCGACCCCGCTGGCCGATGTGCTCGGGGCCGAGTTCACCGAACGGCGCTCGGTTCTCGAGTTCGAGGACGTCCGCGACCCCGGCGGCGTTGCCCAGTCGCTGATGGCCGTCGAGTGGGAGGTGTGAGACGTACAGCGCGAGGTCGGATTCGATCAGCGCGGCGACGCGGTCGTACGTGCCGTCGGTCACCCGATCGAACCCACCCCAGGAGATGCCGTGGTGAGTCACGAGCGCGTCCGCACCGACGTCGGCCGCCCGCTCGAACGTCTCGAGGACGCCGTCGACGGCGAAGGCGACGTGCTCGACGGTTCCCTCGGCCGGGCCGATCTGCAGTCCGTTCGCGCTGGCGTCCAGCTCCGCGTAGTCGTCGTGACACAGCGTCTCGTCGAGTCGATCGACGAACGTCGAGAGTTCCATGTGTCCGGATTGGCCCGCCGACGGTATGTATCCTGTCGGTTCGGACACGACCGGGATCGAAAACTCGCAGTCGCGATCGACCGAGTCGGGGCTGCTCGACCGAGCGCGTCAGTCGGCGGCGCTGGCGTAAACGAACTCCCGGGCCAACTTGCCGGCGAGCGACGCGGCCTGACCGTCGTCCCGATCGTTGACTTCGACGGCGTCGAACCCCGCCGCACGGGAACCGACCCGTCGGACGACGTCGCGCATCTCCCGCGGCTCGAGGCCGAACGGCTCCATCGTCCCGGTTCCGGGCGCGTACGCCGGATCGGCACCGTCGATATCGACGCTCAGGTAACACGTCCGGGAGCCGACTCGCTCCGCGATATCGACGGCTCCGACGTCCTCGGGGGCGATCACCGTCACGTCGTCGCCCGCCGCTCGCCCCCACTCGTCTTCGCTACCGGTCCGAGCGCCGACGATGATCGCCTCCTCGACGGCCGCGACGTCCTCGAGAACTCGACGGGTCACGCAGGCGTGTGAGAGCCGATTGCCGTCGTACTCCTCGCGGAGATCGAGGTGAGCGTCCAGACAGACGAACACCTCGGGTTCGACGGCTCGCACGCCGGCGAGCGATACCGTGTGTTCCCCGCCGAGCGTCACCGGGACGGCGTCGTCCCAGACGACGTCGCGAAGCGTCCCCGCGAGAAACTCGAGATAGGCGTCGGCGTCGTCCCACGCGTAGACGTCGCCGTGGTCGACGACGCCGAGATCCGAAAAGTACTGGTCGGTTCGACGGTCGTAATCGTCGAACGTCTCCGCGTACGTCCTGATACGCCGGGGGCCGAACCGGGTCCCCGGCTGAAAAGTCGTCGATACGTCCAGGGGCGCACCGACGACCACGAAGTTCGCGTCCTCACGATCGGATCGACCCGATGCGTCGGTCACCTCGCGTTCGTCGATCGCCCCCGGAAACATTAGAGGATCTTTCGCTGGTCTTCCATCTCGAGGAATTCGATCTCGTCGTCGGGCGAGACGTCCTCACCGTCGGGGATGCGCATCGTGATCGTCTCGTAGGTCTCCAAGTCCATGATCTGCATGTCGTCGCCGTCGACCGAGACGACCTGACCCTGCTTTCGCTCGATGATCGGCACCCAGATCTTCGCGTCGACCGGCTGTGAGAACGACCGCTTCTTGCCGTCGAAGACGCCCCGCGCCTCGACGCGAGCCTTCGCACTGCCGTGTTTGCCCGGCTTCGCCGTCGAGTAGGCGTCGATCCGGCAGGCCGCATCGTCGATCATTACGTAGCTCCCCTCCTGGAGATCGCGAACTTCGTTTTGCTGTTTCGCCATACCCCGCAGTAATCAATCGAGGGCCATAAACTGATTGGATCACTCGAGAACGGTACGATCCACCGAGACGGACTGCTGTCCCCGTTTTCGGATACAATCGCGTGCTGTGCGAGAGTTGTACCGACGCTTGTGACGGCAGTCCGTCCGAAACGGACCGGCTGTGAACGGACGGACCGGCCACGACTCGAGGAATCGGCTCGCAGACGCTACGAAACCGCTTGCATCGACCGCATCCCTTTCGAAAGGGCTTTAATGGCGACGGGGCTACGGTGAGATGAGTCCTGGTAGGGTAGTGGACTATCCTCTTGGCTTGCGGAGCCAGGGACCGGAGTTCAAATCTCCGTCAGGACGCTACGGGCTACGCCCGTCCTGCAGTTTTCGGCTGTGTCACGACGTGATGAAAAGTCATGACGCAAGCCAAGTACATAATTCGAAACCGACGAACAGTCCGCCCTCTTGCGATTTCGGGTAACTGTCAGACCAGGCAAACAACCCTACGCAGTACGGCGGTTCTCGACTGGAAGCCAAGGACAAGGGTTCTCGAATGAGCGAGAATCCAAACGAAATCGAAGGCATCAAACTCGTTCCCGAACCCACTCGAGAGATTCTCAGCGATCGCCAACAGATCGACTACACGGATCACCGGGAACAGTTCATTGACTGGTTACTTGTATTCGGCAAGAACCCCGCACAAGCGGACGGCTACGCACGCGCGACAACAAAGAATTCCGCTGAACGCCTCGATCGCTTCTACCGTTGGGTGTGGAGCGAGTTCGGGGGCTACACGACCGATATAACCCACGATCACGCGGACGCCTACGTGAAGGATCTCGCGCGCAAAGACGAGGGTAACTACTCCCGAAACAATACCCAGAGTTCCCTCAAACGGCTGTTCAAGTGGCAAAAGCACGAGCGCGGTGGCGAGCTGTGGGACCCCGAGATCGTCTTCTCGGAGCCGTCAGGAACCGGGGAGCCGCGCGACTACCTCACTCGGGAAGAACGCAGTAAGATCCGTGAGGCCGCGTTTGAGTACGGTTCTATCCCATCCTACAACAACCTCTCCACTACCGAACGCGATACGTGGAAAGCATACCTCGCACAGCGTCTCAGCAAACACAAACGGGATGTGACTGCCGATGATTGGGATCGAGCGAACAGCTGGAAGTTCCCCAGTCTGGTCTGGACAAGTCTTGACGCCGGACTACGACCGATCGAAGTCAAACGCGCTCGAACATCGTGGGTGGACATAGACAACGCCGTGCTACGGATTCCACGCCAGGAGAGTTCCAAGAACGACGGTAACTGGACCGTCAGCCTCCAGGAACGTACCGCAAAAGCGCTCGATCGATGGTTAGTGGAGCGCGAGCAGTACGACCTGTACGCGGACACAGACGCGCTCTGGCTGACCCGGTTCGGAAATCCTTACGAGACCAGTTCTCTCCGTCAGGTGTTGAAAAAGCTCTTTGAGATCGCTGGCATTCCCGCTGAAAATCGGAAAGTGTCGTGGTACATTATCCGCCATTCTGTCGGAACTTACATGGCCCGCGAGGAAGGCTTAGCAGCCGCTCGAGCGCAACTCCGTCACAAGTCGGTGCGAACTACTGCTCGGTACGATAACGCGCCTCCAGAGGATCGAAGGGATGCTCTGGACAGGATGGGTTGAATACAGCGGGAAGGGGCGCACCATCCCTCTTGCATAAGAATAGGGAGTATTGTTATCTTCTAACGCTTCGTGATTATACTTTCACTCTGCCATCAATGGACATTTTATATCAGTCGTAGAATTTCTGGTTATGCGACGTAACAAGGGAGCTATGAATTACGCAACAGGAATGGCAACCTCACCATATAGTCTTAAAAACATGTACATCTATGGGGGTTCGATTATGACATTATTTACGTTTTTCTTGGGTTTGCTGGTAAGACAGGATCTCGCAGAGGCATTGATTTACATGGTGGAGAATTATGCTCTCATGCTACTCCCACTTCGGTGGCCAGTTAACGAGATCATAGCTGCAGACACTGTTTCAGAATTTATTTTTTCTCACCTTCTCACTATCTCACTCGGGTTGTTTGTTGCAACGATAAAATATCGAATGAGCGTTAGATACTGACCAGCGAAAACTGGACGCGCCACTCTACCCACTTCTTGTTGACAACAATGATTTGTACCAGTGGCTAATTTGTTCACTCGAGAAGCGCCATCAGAGGATCGCAAGGAGACTCTGGATCTGATTGGGTGAATACAGCGGGAAGGCGCACACCATTACGGCCGCTTCTCGCTGATTAAAAGATACTGTTCCCCCTATTCCGGGGCCATGGATCTGTTGAATAGCATTGTCTACGGAACAATTGCTTACTACACCTGCGAAGCGGGCCTTGGAATTATATCTTCTTTTCGTAGTGTCTGACAAGTTATGCTGAATAGAGTGTGCGGATGTGGCACTCAGATGTTGGCAGAAACAGCGTACAAGAACGAGAGGTTACAAGCAACACAGGCCAGAATATTCAATAGGTGAGATGATTTTTATTCAAGCGGATGGTGTATCCGTTCTCGTCACCGAATGGCTACGAAGAACGTCTCAACCAGCAGTTTTCTGGATACATCAATTATAGCCTACAGATCAGTCCAGAGCTTCTCAATAGTCTCCACGAAGATTTAGATATGTCGTTTTCAGAGGAGGCGACCGTCGTCGCTCATCAGAACTCACCGCTACCACGATATACTGAAAGTGGACCCGACCGAGAGATTGACTGGGTTATTGCTGACAGAGACAAACTCGTTGGCTATGAGTCGAAGTATGGGGACTCTCTCAGTAGTAGTCAGTTGCAAGATGAACTCGAAAAGTTAGAGTTAAACGCAGAAGGGCGGGATTTTGTACTAATCACCGTTACTCCGCACACGACACCACCACGGATTATTGGCCGATTTGAAAACGACCCCGTCCACTGGATAAGCTGGTTCAGCATCTCTCGACGGCTCCATCAAATTAAAGAGGCCGAAATTCAATCAGAACAACGCCCTATCCTCAGGATGTTGCAGGACCTTTTCGAGGCAGAAGATATGCACCCGTTCACAGGCTTCGATCACCATGATAAGTTACAGTATCGATACTTCATCAGGGACCTTCGTCAAGAACTGGTCCAAACAGAACTCGAAAACCCTGGAAAGGTGAATACCTCATCGACAAAAGATCCAGAACCGTCCTCGTGGAAACGACTCGTACCGAAACGGCTTGATGTACCGTTCGTTCGAGAATCCCGTGAAGATACTTGGAAACGCAGCCGGTCCTACCTGACGGCAACCGTGGATACGGAAACCCATGGGGTCCATGCTGGAATCGTGTTTAATCTCAGGGAAATTAAATCTCACCGCAATTACGTCGCTAATTCACTGGAGGATCTTATCGAATATGCGGCCGACAGGGATTTGCAACTCTGGGCTTCAATGAACAGCCTCAATCAGTGGAAGGTTGGCGTCCCGAGGACAGATGACCCAGCTGAGATGCGAAGTTGGCTCGAAGATGGAAATAAGAATGCTGTGAGAGTCAACGGGACAAATTTCAAGAAGGCGATTTTTGTTAATGAGTGTTCAGCCTCCAAGCCTTCTGCAATCGTTCAAAAAGCTAAGAAAGAGCTGCTTAGACAATACGAGGACTTCTTAGTTTCCGATGAGCTGTACCCGTGGTCAACATTAGAGGAACACGAGTAGCTCCCGTATATTATACCGCCACTGAACCTCCTCCTTGTATTCATCACGACTCGAAAGACCTTAGCTGAGTCTAACAAAAACTCGGTGATCGGTAAGCACGCTTCTCTTTCGGATAGTTTAGAGGCAACTTGGCGGAATAAAGTAGGCGGCTGTGCTATATCCATACTCTGTAGTCAGTACGCAACTCTTGACAGTTACCGGATAGACCGATAACCCTGCTAATAACGTTCTCACCTGTACTGAAAGCCGAGATTCTGTTCCCCTCTTTCACTGAGGATCAACAGGCTATCTAACTTAGACTCTCAACATTGGTTAAGAGTCGATCAACGATACGCCTCCAGAGAACCGGAAAAGACGCTCTGGATATGAGGGGTTGAATACAGCTGGAAGCGGCGCGCTCTGGATTGTTTAGTTAACTATTGGATATATTGGCTGGTGGGGCCACAAGCGTTTAGAACAATTGGTCTCTCTTTGCGTTGTGTCCCAGGGAACCCCACTCCTTCGGTTCATTAAGGGGATGACTCTTGACGAATTGAATGCGATTCGACGCCGTTGCGATTGGTGTAATGTTCGGTCCTATGATGACAAATCAGACTTGGCAAAACGAATTCGAGACTCAATAAATCGGTCTGTTGATAGCGGTGCCCTGACCTACAGTGATGCCATGCGAGATATTCGTCTCCAAGTCCTCATACCGGGGCCAGAGACGATCGAAACCACGGTTCGACAAACTCTCTACGAGGCTCCGATCACAGACCCGACTGGCGATGTTCGATTAATCGAAGAATGGTTTTCAGCGCAACTGTACGGGGCCTTAAGCGCGAAAGTGTATGACCCGTATGAGGTATATCTCGAGTACGAAGTTAACAATCGAAGCCGTCATCAAGCCGATGTATATGTCAAACATGCTGAAGGCGGAGGAGATCTCCTTGTCGAAGTAAAACGGGACGGGGAAATCGAGAACGGTGAGGCGGTCAAACGCCAGATACGGAGATACCGTCGCCATATTGAGGGCCGATCAGATCTGGATCACGAAATGACCTATCTCTGTATTATCACTGAGAAAGATCGATCAGAGTGGGATCCAAATGAAATGGTTCTATCCGACTTTTTGGAGGTTCCCGATACGATCGACAATATTGAGTCCGAGATCGAGGATCTGGAATTAGTGATAACGACAATAGAATAGCTATGCTATCATGCCCGCTTCTTGCTGATACCGATAAGCCGTACTATCAATAACTGAATGAGTGGATCCAGCAGGTGACTGACGACCCATTACTTACCTGTTTGGCGGCCTGTCGAACAAACAATGCCACCAGTAGATTTCCGACAATCTCAGTCGGATATTGACTCTGGCCACCCGGCCATCCATTGCAATGAGTGCCAGTCTGCTCTCCAATCTGATAGCCAGCAGGCCGTTTCGTTTCTCTTACTGGATCAACTCACGATTCCGATTGTAAGCTGTGATGACCACCTCGAGCGGTTTGCCTCCGTCTGTGGGTTGACCACCGAAGACACGGCGACGCTCCTGGACCATCGACCAGCTGGCGGGATCTGTTGCCCTGGCTGTCGCCTCGCACGGTACAATGCCGCCCAACCAATGGTACCAGTCGAAGAAGGGGCGATCGTCGCGATGGCATGCCCAACTCACCAGACAGAGATCGTCCAGCGGTTCCACACTGGACTCGAAACACAACACCACCTATCATCTGATGTTAGTTCATTGTAAGTCCTGGATGAATTCGGAAACACGAACCCGGAAAACCAGGCGATGTTCATATATGTATCAGCATTATTACTGCCAGTTATCCCCTAATACCACCCGTTTCCGATTACGACGTAACTCGCGATTGGAGAGTTAATCTGAGTATATATCGTATATTTAAAATTCCAAACCCGGTCCAGCTTTCGCCTTTTGAATAAACTCCCGAGAGTTTGATTGCTTTTCATGTTCCAACCTGATCAATCTTGTTTAAAGAATACTGACTTTCAGTAGACAATAGTGTTAATACGTTACTCCTCGTTTGAGATAGAGGGAACAAGCGGCTTCTTCGGACACAGCTCATCAGAGAGCTAATAGCGTATTTTTCTCCCCGAATCGTCTTGCACGATCGGAATAGCAAGCACAAGAAGATAGAATGACTACAGAAAATTCATCCGACAATCTCGATCGCCTACTCAACAAACGCTGTTCTGAAGATCCTTACCGACTGCCTCATGAGAAAGAGACCGGAATCCACCTCAAAGGAGACGAAGACCATATCTCCGTAACTTCCTTCAAAGAAGTGGTCTACGGAAAGTTGCTCCGACGACCTGACTTTGATCTGGACCAGCTTATTATCCAAGACGTGGACGGCCGCGAGTACACGGTGGACTCACTCGAGGAAGTTCTTGCAGACCCCGCTGTGCAGATCGTTGGTGCCAACGGGAAGCTTCCCGCCGGTGCCTTGTCGATCAGGAAACCTCGAAACAGCGACTCACATGCAAGAATCGTAGCGTAGTACGAGTATCTTGTATCGGAATTGTACCAGTATCAGTTGCAATAGGGTTGGTATCAGTCTCTCTCCCAGTTTGCTATTGATACAAAGTCTGCCACAGTCTTTGTAGACAGTACTCCTACAACCCTTTTCCCACTAAGTTATGTTGCGAAAATCGCCATACTGCGGATTGGTGTGGAGATCCCGATCCTTATTCACTTATAAATAATATAGGCCGTCTTCGAGCTACCACTGCCAGAGTATTGACCAGCGAGAAGCGGCGCGTTCTCGTTAAAAAAGCCTTCAATTACAAACCAAATAGAATCATGTCCGTAAAACCTGAATCAACGTCCAGTACATCAACCGCGATTGTCTACGATTTGAACAAGATCCAGTGCGTCCAGTACGGGTTTCCCGAGGACAAGGGACCTCACCGCTCCCCAAAACTCCGCACAATCTTCGAACCTGTTCCAGAGAACGCCACCATTGTCAGTCCGATATATGGTCTGACTCGAGATCAGTACAATCGGCAGCATGCAGACTGGCGTAAAACAGGCTATCAGGTGAACGGAGATTATAATTCAATTGCCACGAAACTTCAAGATGAGTGTGAAGCCGAGGATCAGGTTCTCTACCCGATCCACATCGAGAGCGATGAGTTGCAGAGGGTAGGCCCCAAAGTTCTTACAGATTGGTTCCGAGAGTTCGTCGAAGACCATCTTGAGGTCCCGTTCCGGAGCTGTACGCAGTACTTTTCGGGAAGCCGATCAATTCACATCCACGTTCCTCGCTTCGTCTCAGGCGAGCGGCAACGCGAGAGACTCAAGCAGCAAGCCGAAAAATTCTGTGAGGACACCGGAGCCAAATTGGACTGTTGCATCTATGGTCGAAAGCGGCTCTTTCGGCTTCCCGGTGTCGAACACGAGAAAACTGGGGTTCCAAAGGTCGAGTTCGACGGTGAATGGGATGATTCCCAGATGTGCAAATTATACCAGAAGGCTACACCAGATGTTCCCGAATCATATGAAGCCGTCCTGCGTCATGTATTCGTCAAAGACTCGCTGACGATCGGCACGGTATCACAGGCTGCATACACACCCCAGGATCTGTTTCAGGTGCTTGATAGCGACAAGACGATACTTGAGTTCGGATGTGATAAAAAGTCCATAGAGACGCCCCTGATTGAGCTGCAAGAGCCGCCGAACGAGGCCAGCACCAGCGAAATGAAACAGTGGTTGATGTGTAATGCCAAAGAGTTCTCACCGTATGCGCTTGCTGACGGCAATTTCCGGAGTGTCGCGGCGTTAAAAATAAAGGGAACGCCGTTCGCCAGGAAAGAGGTAACAGCTGGAAACTCCAGCCGTCCGGTTCATGCTCTTATTCCGGCATATTTTTATGGAGCGCAAGGCTGTGCCGGTGAAAAGTTCACGAAAGCTGACGAACACGCGCCGCTCCAACTCTCGAAGGGGAAAGGAAAAGACTACGATAAATGGACAAGTAGCAAATTCGTCCCAGGGGACAATATCGTCATAATTGGTGGAAAAAGTAGAAGTTCTAAAATTCACTCTGTCAAGTCATACCAGGCGATCGCCGTAGGCAATATATTGACCGGCGAGAACGGAAGCCGTGACAAGGCGCTTGAATATCTGGAAAATGAGGGCTTCGACATTGGATCTGCTGGGAGAACCGAGCCGAGATCTTTGACAAGGGAACTTGCGAAATCGAGGGGATACTCTGAGTCGGGGCCACGCAGTATGGAACTAACCAAAGCTCAGAAATTCAAGCAGCAGGCCGAACGAGACGGTATCCAATCGCTATCTCCCGAAGAGCGTTTTCAAGTTGCCTGTCGCCTCCTATTGAGAGGCTGGCAACCAGCATGGGACTGGTTCAAGGAACAGTTCGGCTCCGAATTCAAACCGGATGTAACACGAACTTATTTCACAAGTATCGTCAACAGGTGGCCTGAGTACGATCACGTCCAAATACCGACGATATAAAACTGACCTCGGCGCTCCCCTTCCCGCTGGTGTCAAAAGTGGGATTTTCTCGCCGCGTGTCGGGCACTGAGCCATCCAAATTGTCTCTATGACTCATAGCACTCAGAATACCTGAAGACGCGTTGTTCGTGTTCAGATTTTCCCGAGTCATAGTACAGACAATATCTGGCTACTCGCTGTTTCCCCCAGACCCCCTTCGTCTGTATTCAGTATCAGTTACCAGTGTTCCCTCTCAGGGTCGTGTACAGTGTCCCCTATCGGTTGTGTTACCCATAAAAAAACCAACTATGTTATGGTGCGAGAACCGACACACTGCGTCGGGTTCAGTGTGTTGAACCCGCGATGAGTATATAAATAGAAAATCTTACCGTCTAACAATTGGAGACCGACTTTTGACTGTCCCCGGTTATTCCCTTTCGGGTAGCCTACAGCTGGCTGCTACACCTTGTGAGAGGCGAAAAAAGTCACCAGTTGAACAAACAGAGACTGCCATTGAGCGAAACGAGACCGCTGTCACAGATCTTCTTTCGAGAAAATCAACTGAGTGCTATTCGCTTCCAGCCACTCTGCGTGCTTCTTGTACTCTGGATCATGTTCTGCAACCAGTGACCAGAACTCCTCCGAATGGTTTGACTCACGGAGGTGAGCGAGTTCGTGGACGACAATGTAATCAATTACGTCTTGCGGGGCCATCATTAGTCGCCAATTCAATCCGAGGGTTCCCGTTGTTGAGCAACTCCCCCATTTAGTGCGTTGGTTCCGGATCTCGATCTGTTCGTATTCGACCCCCATCTCCGCTGCATATTGATCGGCCCATTCCTCAAACCACTCTCGAGCCTTCCGCCGATACAGTGTTTCCAGAGCGCGTTTCACTGACGTATCTTCGACGTGGTGCTTTGCCAATAGAAGTGTACCATCAGCAACGTCGGATGATGGACGCTTTTCGACTACGACTTCGTGTTGCTCCCCAAGATATGGAAACGTCTCACCCTCGTTGAACCGGCGTTCCGGAACCTGCTTCCGGTATGAATCGTACTTTCGATTCTTCTCGAGGACCCATGCCGCATTCTCTCGAAGTAGCTCTGGTGGTCGAGTCTCCCCGGAATCCGGGATGACAACTGTGACTCCGTGTATGTCTACGTCTATTCGTGGCTCGGTTGCTTCGGAGCTGCAGCGGACAGTGTACTCAATGCTGTTTCCCAACAGCTCAATCTCTCGAGATTCTGGGTCAGCCATGATTCTGCACGAGGTAGCCCCGAACAGTATCTACGAATTCGTCGTTAATCAGCTGACTGCAATCGTGGTTCACAACCAGTACATCCAACAGGATGTGTTCGATCTCAGAGATCGTCTGCTGGTTCGTCTTCCATCCGTTGTAATCACGATCGACCCGATCGCGGAACTGTGAAACGATTTCGCCTGCGATCGCTTCGGCGTGTTCCTCGGAATCGGTCGCGTCAGGCGTTTCCTCTGTGAGATGGGTATAGATCGCGAACTTGGCTTCCTCCATCCCTTGCTCCTCGGCTTCTTCTTCGACTCCCAATATCTCGTCTTCGACCGATTTCAGTGCTTCGACGGCTTCTGGGTCGCTTATTTCGTCTCCCTGCCAACGTTCGACTACGTCCGTGACACGCTCGCTGAGACGCTTGTAGCGCGGGTTTTGGTTCTCCCGAGGGTGCAAGTGTTCACGAGTTGCGTGGGCGATCTGAGACGCTTTCACGCCGGGGTTGTCTAATCCTTCTACGTCTTCGAGGTATTCTTCGCCGAGTTTGTACGTCGGAAAGTCTCGCTTGATCTCCCCGATTTCGACGTGATTCTCAATAATGTCGCGGGTCTTCTCGCGCATATCGTTTTCAGGGGCATCGTCGCCCGCTGTCGTGCGCTTGAACGCGACTTGAATCCGATTGAGCCATTTGTACTGGCGGTCGATCCCCTCGCTGACGAGGCGTCCATCAGGTGCAACAGCTTCGTAGAGATTTTCGAGCCGTCGGAAGCCCTGCTTGAACTCGCGGCGTTCCGGATGCGTACTGATCCGCTCGACGGCTTCGTAGGTTGCTTCTTGGGTGTCGTCTTTCGGAATTCCATCGAAGATACCCATGACCATCTCCACCTGGTCAACGAGGTCGTCGAACAGCTCATCCTTGTCACGGGCAGCGTAGGCTTTCGTCTCGGCGTCGTAGTCGAGTGCCTCGTCGATGTTCTCGAAGACGCCCTGGAAGTCCACGATCTCACCGTTCTCTTTGCCATCGGCAGGCCGGTTCGTTCGCGCGATCGCCTGCATGAGATTGTGGTTCTTCAGGTTCCGATCCAAATACATCGTTTTCAAAATCGGAGCATCGAAGCCCGTTAACAGCATGTTGTGGACGACCAGCAGTTTCGGTGTCGTCGTTTCGGCTTCCTCGTCGGTCTGTTTGAACGCTTTGACGATCTGATCGCGTTCTTCGGAATCTGTGTGGAACTGCTTGATCAGATCAGGATCATCGTTGGTCGCTGTGTAGAGAACTTCAACATCGTCCTCGCCACGTTTTTCGATGAGTCGCTCGCCGTACATCGCTGCTGATTCACGACTGGGTGTGACGACCATCCCCTTCCAGCTGTTTGGCGCAACGTGTTCGTCGTAGTGCTGATCGATTTCTTCGACGGCCCGATCGACTCGCGGTTCGATTTGTGCGAGTTCAATTGCAGTAACGCTTTGCCGGATCAGTTCACGTTTTTCGTCCGTCGTCTTGCCACGGAACTCGTGTTCGAACCGCTCATCAAGCCCCGCCTCGTCGATGTTCCACTCCATCTCGTGTCTGAGCGTGAAGTACACAGGGAGAATCAGGCCGTCATCAATGCCCTGTTTGACCGAGTAGCGGTGCAGATAGTCCTCGCCTTCAGGACAGAACTCGCGTAGTGTATTGCGTTTCGCCAGTTCCTTTGCATCGGATGCGTTGCGTTTTCCCTCTTGAACTGGTGTGCCGGTAAACCCGAAGTGGGAGGCCCCTTCGAGTGCACTGTCAAGCCGACTGCCAAGTCCGCCCTCCATGAATCGGTGGGCTTCGTCGGACATGACGATCGCCTCATCGTTGCCCTGTACGTCCGGATCGACGCTCTCGAATTTATGGATTGTCGTCAGAACAAGTTGGCTCTGGCCGTCCTCGATGAGTTCCTGAAGGTGATCGATGCTCTCGGCTTCCGTCCACTGCTCGAGAGTGAGGTTCGCCAGCTGGTCCCGCATCTGGCTGTTGAGCTTGTCCGTATCGACGATGATGAACACCTGTGGGTTACTGGCTACGTCGCGTGAGAGCAGGTTCTCAGCTGCGTAGAGCATCGTGAACGACTTGCCGGACCCCTGGGTGTGCCAGATCAGCCCCTTCTTGTGGATACCGTCGCGGACGCGATCGAGGATCGCATTCACGGCGTAGTACTGCATATAGCGCGGGACGATCTTCGCGTCACCGCCAGCTCGTCGCTCGTAGAAAACGAAGTTCTTCAGCAGATCGAGGATCGTTTCGGGGTTGCACAACGCCTGTATCGCCTGCTTGTTCTCGTTGTCCTCGGCGTACTCTGGAGGTGCGTCGTTCCACGGTTCGTAGAACTCCTTCGGTGCGCCAACGGCTCCGTAGCGCAGTTCCATCGTGTCGGCAGCGACGTTGAACAAGCCGGGGGTAAACAACCGGGGTATGTCGTCCTCGTAGGCCAAGAGATCCCTGACGGCGTCGTGCCAGTCGTTATCCTGCGTCGTCCCTTTCAGTTCCATCGTCACGATCGGAATCCCATTGACGAACAGGTTCACGTCCGGCCGGATCGTCGTGCCTCGAGAGACGGAGAACTGATTCACAGCGTGGAAAAGGTTGTTCTCGAGTACCTCGTGATCGATCAGATCGACGTAGACCGTCTCGGTTGAGCCGTCGTTGCGCTGGACCGAGAACGTCTTGCCCTTCGTGAGCAGCTGGTGGAACTCGCGGTTGCCATCCATCAGGTTCTCGGCATCGAGATCGCGTTTGAGCGAGGAAATGAACTTCCCGACGTTATCCTCGGTAATTTCGTCGTTGAGTGAGATCACCTGTTCGGCCAGCAGGTTCCAGTAGACGACCTCGTTGCTTCGGCGATCATAAGCGTCGTCGAGAACGTTCGCACCTCGACCACCGTCTTGACCGTGCGTTTCCCATCCGATGCCGTCGAGCCATGCGAGTAGCGATCGTTCGACTCCGGCTTCGGACGGGATGCTAACCATGTTGTGCGATTTCGTCGGGCACCGCTATGTTAGTGTCGGCCGTTCTTACTGTTCCCGAAAGGAGGTCTTGCATAAGACCTTGCTTGAGGCATTGGAGGCGAGTTTTATATTGATGCTCTCTATCGATTGACTCCGTTATTGAGGAAACACTCTCGACAATTCGTTGTTGTTCCTCAATTGGTGGAACAGCGACTCTCAATTTCCTAAGTGCACCGAGGTTGAAGTGTTTTTGAGCCAGTCCCGCTTGGAAGCGATCTATTTGCTTTCTTCCTGCCCGCGAATTGATCCACATTGCGGCGTAGTGTGGGTCAAGGTTATCTCCTGGCGTTGAAATTAGCAGATCGGCACAGTTTGAACCATCAAACTCAGGTGAAACTACGCACGAAAGCCCAGGCTCTCCCGATCGAACCGTAATAACATCGCCTGCCTCTAATTGGCTATTCGAATTTTCTTCATTCGATTCTTGAGTCATATACTCAAAATCCCCATTAACGATGCCATCTCGAGAAATGTCTTTTGAGCGAAGAATGGGGACTTCTCCTGCTTCGTCATAGTACTGAGTAGGCTTGACAACGATACCAACTGAGGAATCCGAAATCAATTCACTGTATGGTTGAACAACCCAATCTTCCGGGACTTCATCAACCCAACTACTTTTGTATTCAATATTTTCCTCTGACCGTAACGACCCGTCCTCAAGAATCCCCCTTGAAAGCAAATCTTGCTCTGTTCCTCGTCGGACCATCTCCAATTTGTCAATGATTTCCTCGGTCTTCTCTATCGCTTGGTCAACGGTGTAGAGGATGGTGGCGATTTTGCGCTGTTCGGGGAGTGGTGGATATGGGATTAAGAGATTACCATACTCTTGGGCATTGATGTTTGGTTGTGCACCTGTTCGCTGTATTCTGGCAACCCAGCTGTCATAGTTCGGTGAATCTGTGTATTGATAGAGAAATTCTGGATTTGCCAAATCTGTATTTATATGGTGGTTTATAAGATACCCAGCATAAACACAGTCGCCATCCTGCTGGCGATACAAGTACGTCTTCCCGACAGACGCACCACTACGAGCGAATAGAAGGTTACCTTTTTTAAGTAGATACCCATCCGCTTTCTCTTTCGACAAACTAACTTTTGTATGTGATTTCAATCGGCCACGGGTGTTAATGTCTGTTATGCGGACATAACGTGGATTTCCGGGGTCAAAATCCTCCGCTGATTCAGCGGCCCCGTAGTTTGATTCATGTATAACATCTTTGAGCCTGACTTGTTGCCAGTCCTTAGGAATTTCTCCCAGGGAAGTCTCATCAAGGCTCGACCTCACCTCATCGGATTCTATCGAAGTACCTTCCGAGATTTCGTCAAGTGTCCGCTGTTCACTCATAGTTCAATGCCTCCATATGCTGACTCATCTGAGACTCGATCGCGTCCCGCTCATCTTGCAACTCACGCAATTTTGCCAGTTCCTCCTTTACGTTGATCTCCTCCTCGGGCTCAGTCGTATCCACGTAGAGCGCAATATTCAGGTTGTAGTCGTTCTCTTTGATCTCCTCGATCGACACCGTCCGACTCACACGCTCCTCGGTCGTCCAGTTGCGGAAGTTCTCGACGATGTGGTCGAGTCCCCCCTCGGTGAGTTCGTTCTGGTTCGATAACTCCTCGTAGAACGCTTCGTCGGCAGCGTGGATGAACTGCACCTCCCCCTCACGCTCGGCAGGCTTGTCAGTATTCAACACGAGGACAGCAGAGGGAATCGAGTTGTTTTGGAACAAATTCTCTGGCAGCCCAACGATCGCCTCGACCATATCCGCCTCCAGCATCGGCTTCCGATACCGACTTTCGTGCTTACGGAACAGCACACCGTGTGGAATGACTATCGCCGCCTTCCCGCCGTTTCCATCTTTTTCGGGCGTCTTCAACTGTTTCGCCATATGCATAATGAAGGCGAAATCACCCCGATCGGCTCGAGGCAGTTTCTCATGCCAGTCGAACCGGTCGTACGGATCGTCCTGTAGACCGTCCTTGTCCCAATTTGCCGAGAACGGGAAGTTGGCAAGAACCCGATCGAACCGCGTGAGTTCGTTGTCGTCCTCATTGGTGAACGCTGGGTTCGAAAGCGAATCCTCGCGCTCAATGGTCCCGTTCAATCCGTGAATAGATAGGTTCATTCTGGCGATCGCCGCAATATCGGGGTTGATTTCCTGGCCAGTGAACGTCAGCTTCGCAGGATCGCCGTCTTGTTCTTCGAGGTAGTACCGTGCGGCCTCAGTTAGCATCCCGCCGGAACCGACGGTGGGATCGTGGAAGGTGTGGCCGTCCTCAAACTCATCGACGAGTCGTACGCACAGGTTGACGATGTGGGGCGGCGTGAAGAACTGCCCGCCGGACTTGCCTTCTTCCTCTGCAAAGTGGCGCACCAGGTCCATGTACGCCTCTCCGAGCATGTCCGGCGGGATGCTGTCCCGATCGAGATCGTACTTGTTGAGGTGCTCAACCAGTTTGCCGAGCCGATCGTCGTCCAGTGCGTCGGCGTCAATGTAGTCCGCGCGAAAGAGACCCTTCAGGCTGGGGTTTTCTTCGGTCAATGCCTCGAACGCTTCGTTCAGAGCTTGGTCAACGTTGTCGCTAACCGATCGGAGATCGTCCCATAGGTAGCCCTCGGGAACAACTGGAATGTCGTAGAGGTTTTGTCGGCGAGCAAAGTCCTCGCCGTATTCGTCAACGTTCTCGGCGTACTGTTTCTCGAACTCGTCAGAGATCGACTTGTAGTAGACGAGTGGCAGGATATACTCCTTGTAGTCGGTCGGGTCAACGGCGTCCCGAATTATATCAGCACACTCAAACAGGTGTGATTCCAGTTTATCCGGCGAGAGAGTCATACCCAATCAAATTTATCCAAAGCACATAGAGTTCATGGTAATAGGCTGAGCGCCATCGACAATTTGAAACGAAAACGGATTCTGTTCGAAAACATAGATAAGAACGAATTCCGCTCATAGAGGAGATACAGGGATGGTACAATTTGGATTGTTGGTCAAGCTAACACTGTTTTTGAGTTCTTATGTTCCTCTGTTCATTATACTATCAATTGAACTCAGTTCCAGACAACCAATTATTTGGGGCGATATTGAACTCCCTCTTGTTTCAGTTGGGTTTGATATTTCGTTGGCCAGTATTATTCTTCTTGCTTCCTCTATTCTGCTCATCCTCGTCCTAATGTTCATAATATGGCACCACAGTGGCCATCGAACAGAAGATTGGCGGTGTGACCATTTCAAACAACGAAACGAACTCCTTTCGAGTTATCTCCTGGCTTATGTCTTCGTATTTATAGGGTTGAACTTCTCTGATTTGGGTGATTGGCTAATATTGATTTTGTTTCTCGGGATGTTAGCGGTACTCCAAATGAATTCAGAGATGCTGCATGTGAACCCAATTCTGGGATTAGGGGGGTACAGAGTGTATGAAGTAGAGAGTAAGAACCAGACGTTGTTAGTTATCTCTCGAGATGACATTAGGGAAAGTATAAAAATCCCTGAATCACAAAGGGGTGTCAAGGAACCAGAGTATCGAAATATCGAAATAATTCAGCTTGGCCCAAACACCTACATGACCTCTCACGACCAATGACTACTCAAAATGATGCGGCTGACACCCTAAAGAACGCACGTGAATTTGTCCAAGGAAACACCTCTACTGATTATTTATTAGTACACAAACGGGAAACTGGTCCGGAAATTCAAACACTGGAATTTCGAAAAACAGTCCAGAACGAACTTGAAAAGCTGTTTGCAGACGTACTTACGAGCTATATCGATAAAGTTCGTGATGGGTCGGTTGGGATCCGCAACCTGAGTGCTATAAATACAGTTACAGATGAATCGTTGATTCAGCATGCAACTATAGATGAGTTGCCAGATACTGAGTTATTCAGATCACTTACTTCGGATTCCACGTATCCAACAACAAAATACGATAAGAATGATCCACCGGACTTCCAGTTGATAAAGGTATCAGATGGGAAGAAGCACTTAATCGGTATTCAAAACCACCGATCACTCAAAACTTATGACGCCTCGAAAAGTGGCATTCCCCTACTGTATAGAGATGCGGTCTATTCCAAATTTGAGAGCGATTTACTGATAGTGCCAGAAGCACTGAATGCGATTTATTTTGAAGATCAGCTCTTTGTGATGACTCCAAAATCTTTCGAAAAGATGTTTGAGATGCGAGACGAATATGAACAAAAAGCTGAAACAGTAATCAGCAATTTTGAGGACTCTGGCATCCGATTTTCGAAATCCAAAATCACGGACGACTGGATGATAAACGGAGACATTCGTGTGTTGAGGAAACTATACACTGTACACGAAAATGAAATCCCAACATACGCGACACCTGATCGTATTAAAATGGTTATTGACAAGTATGATATTGAAGTTCAATACCGGAAGAAAAATGGGTTTATTGAACTTGATATAGAGGAGTACACGGATATATGGAAGTTACTTCGACTTCTCAATTCAGACTACGCTGAGGCAGAGCTAATTCCTGACGCGCGCTTGGAAATTGAGAGCAAACGAATCATGGACTGATTTCTTATGATACTCAGTAGGCAAGAGGTTGTTCAACTATTAGGATTCTGTGGCGAACACGATTTACACTCCTGAACCTTCCACCCGATTATTTGTAGTTGGTATTCCAACTGCTGCCATATATGGACTCGGATGAGGTGGCGGAGTACGTTGAGCGGTCACAACAGTTGCTCGAGGCCTCTCCACAAATGAACGAGCAGAACACCAAAGTTCGACTCGTTCAACCGCTGCTCGAACTTCTCGGATGGGATCTGTATTCAACAGAGGTTGAACTTGAGTACACGGTTCCGATGGCATCTGGAAGTACACATGTTGACTACGCCCTTCTCGTCGGTGACTCTCCGGTTGTCTTTGTCGAAGCAAAAGCGGCCAGTTCGGGCCTTAGTTCACAGCACGTCACACAGCTCAAGAGCTACATGCGACAGGAACTCGATGTAGACTGGGGTATTCTCACCAACGGGAAGGAGTTCGAGGTTCTCACAAAGGATCAGTATAGCAACGATGGAGAGGAGGTATCGGTGGTACAATTCGATCTTGACGATCTCGCCGAGAACCCGGATGTGCTGGAGTTGCTTTCAAAGGAGGCGATCCGGTCTGGGAAGGCGGATGAGATTGCTGGTCAGGTAGCGCAGACGAACGAGGCGATCCGGTATCTCAACCAGAACGAGGACGACGTAACAGAGACAGTGAGTTCGGCAGTCGAGAGCGAACTCGGAGAAGTCCCGCTGGATTTGGACGAACAGTCTCGAGATTTCGTTCAGAATCTGGCTTCTGCGCTTCAGGAGCAACGTCAGTTCGTTAGCGAAGATCCGCCAGCTGGAACCGATGAACCACCACCGAGTCCACCAAGAGAAGAACCAGATGAGGATGGTGAACTACAGCCTCGTCAGAACAAAGTCGTCGGAACCATTACTCGTGACGAGATCGATGGTGACGAAGATGCAACAGTCGCAGTCTATGCTTCTAAAGAATCTGGTCTCACTTTTTTGAAGGAGAACGCAGCATGGGCCTTCGTCAGGGTGGGGCGAGATATGGATTACATTGCGATGTATATCACAGGCGGTGAGAGCGTAGTCAAATACTTCGCAGAGGTTGATGAGATTGTAGATCCGGAGGAAGCAGACTTAGAGCGTGATCCGTTAGATTATCTGGATAGGGATTACGTTGGGGAAGGGAAGAAAGTGATTAAATTTCAAAATCATACGTTCTACGAACTGGAGGATCCGATACCATTTGAATCTAAGTATCCTCAATCTCGCCGTGATACGACGCTTGGTAAGCTGAGAGAGGCAGAGACAACTGACGACCTCTTTTAGTCACTTAGAGAGTGGGTCTTGATTTGAGTAGCCCAGGAAATAGCGATTCTGAGTTTCACGAAGCGATCTGATCAGCGGACGATCGTTCCCTTAGGTCTGGTCGGAAAACCCTTCTGACGAGCCGTGAGATCCGAAGAAACTCGGAACGTGAGTGGACAGAGTCTCGGACTCGGGAACTTTGAGAGGAATCTCAAGGCAATCCCTAACGGTTTTACCCGACAGGAGATTTGCTCTGCCATGGGAGCATCTGACTGGGCTGGACGCATGGTGGAACAACTTGAAGATGAATTTGGAACCGCTGAGAAACGTAATCTTCGGATCACAGCGTTAGTGCGTTGGTTCGCTTCTGATCCGGAATATGAGGGACTCTTTGACGGGAACAGACAAGAGGAACAACACGAATGGAGTCTGCTCACTGACGATCTACCCAGCGTTCTTCGAGAGCAACCCGGCAGCACAATCGAAGAAAGGTGGAATAACCTCATGCTCGAGTTGGAATACCAGGAGATCGTAGAAGGCGGAGTCTATCTGAATCCTTGGGAACAATTCGATAAAGAGACGTATGACCCAGATGTGACCCACGACTGGGACGGTAGTTGATGAGCTGAATCCCTGCACTTCTCGAGGGACAGCTCTCGATCGGGGTGAAAAAACCTGTTCCTGAGGATGTTCGGGGAGATTCGACTACTGTCCGATCAATCCCTTCGGACTGACCCAGAAATGCCGGTAGCAAGTCATGGGAGCCGGGAAAAGTCGCTTGCTGAAAGTATAGAGTCCAGACTACCCATGGAGATCACTGTGAAGGTCCGCTGAATCGCGGACCTTGAATTTTTCATGATGGAACTAATCTCCGACGCGGCGGACCAGATCGACCCAGTGAACGCCGACCTCGAGGTAATTGGAATTCCTGGTGGGATTGGAAAGGAGTTGGAAGACTACGCGATTGAAGGTGCCCACGTTCGGGGCGCTCGTTACATGAACACCATGTCGGGCACCGATATTGGAATCAACTCCAAGCCAAAGCGGGTCTACCTGCAACCAACGATCTGCTTGGGAGAGGGCGAGGACGCGGAGATGGTAGACGTAATCAGTTTCGAGGAATTGTCGGCGCTTCCAGCTGAGTATAGATCGGATCTGAAGATCGACGCGGCGGCCATGACTAACAAGCTGATTGAGAAGCCCCTGGATGAGATCCTGCAAGCGGTGGGCGTTGATACCAAGGCGGCCATAAAAGGCCAATCTCAGACCGGACTGGCGGCCTTCATGTGATTATGACGAACAAGAAAGGAAGATTCGCAAAGTGCTACGGTTGTAACGATCGGAAAATGTTGTACCCGGAATACAAGTTGTTCAAAGATTGGTATTGCTATTCGTGTTACTGTGACGATAGCGTAATAAAGGAAATGGACGCTTCGGATATGACGTGGGTGTAGTTTACTCACATTGTCACACCCAATTGTACCCGCGCAATCATTTATGGACAGTGCTGTGCTGGACCACACTATGAATTCGCAAGAACTCACACATCTTCATGCGTTGCTGTACGAGGTGCGCGTCGAACTCGAGGACCAGGACAAGGTACCTGCTGGGGCGTTCTCGGAATATGATTCGAAAAACGTTCGTCCGGATTACATCCACCGTCCTCAAGACGCGCACGAAGATGGGATTCGCCTATTGCTAAAGGGCATCCGACACTCAATAAAGCGCGATCCACCGCCGGAAAAGGAGATGACAATGTAATATCAATCATCACGTCAATATTATGACGCCCACTTTTG
This sequence comes from Natrarchaeobius halalkaliphilus, assembly GCF_003841485.1. Lineage (NCBI taxonomy): Archaea > Methanobacteriati > Methanobacteriota > Halobacteria > Halobacteriales > Natrialbaceae > Natrarchaeobius > Natrarchaeobius halalkaliphilus. The sequence continues at coordinate 507,511 of NZ_REFY01000001.1, forward strand.
AGGAGGAGCTGGATCAAAGTAGCATAAGTGCCGTCGTGATAGAAAACCCATACTCGGCCAACGAGTGCGTTCTGTATCCATCAAACGCAACGGACGAAAAACTGGAAACGATGTGGGTTCTTGCGAAGGACGGTGATTACACCTGCTTAGAAGATATGCAGTAACAGAGCGACGAGCGAACTGACTATAATTCCCAAACTGGGAATACCACTGGCCGATCATCAAATCGAGCCTTCGCTCCGATCAGCCAGAATCTGAAGAATCGGATCAGATAGAGTCTCAACAGCGGGAAGCGGCGGACGAACAACCCACCCCGCAGGGTGGCGGGCAGACCTTACTCGGAGAATTCCAATGACAACAGAGAGAGTCCACAAGTCGGAACCGCACGATGTGTATATCGGTCGCGGTCAGAACGGTGAGACGAACATGGGCGGCGTCCCGATCGGCGTGACCGGGTGGCTGGGCAACCCTTACAAGGAGTCTCACTACGGACGCGAGAAGTGTATCGAGCTATTCGAACGCGATCTCGGTTGGATGGTCGAGGGCAACCCAGTTTTCCGGGCGAAGTTGGTGAGTCTGTACGGAAAGACGTTGGGCTGCTACTGCTTCGATCACCAGGAGTGCCACGGTGACGTAATCGTTTCCAAGATCAACGAGCTGTACCTGGAGTCTCTATGAGTGTCCCGGCGTCGGCCCGTTACAATCCTACGGGACAGAACGTGGACGTAATCTCCACGGTCAACGGTGGCGAGGAAGCGTCGTGGGCGATCTATCGCGGTGGTGGTCTGGTCGGGATGGAAAGCGACAACACCCGGCCACCCGCCGACGTTCCGATTGATTTCGTGGACTGGCCGTTCTCGAAAGACGGTGAGCAATCGTTCGAGGACCACCTACAGGTCGTGAAAGAGGAAAAGCCGATGTACGCGGTCGCTCCGGACGTTGAGAACGGGCGAGATGTTTCCACTGTTCTTGAGTACGCCGATCAGTTAGACTCGCACGCGGGCGTTGTAATTGTCGTCCCCAAGGACGCGCACCCCGAGGACGTGGGTGACGATTATCGCATTGGAATTCCGTGCCAGGATCGGTTCGGCGGCGTGCCGTGGTCGATCTGGGAGTACCGGAATTGCGAACAGGTTCACCTACTCGGTGGCAGCCCGGTTCGTCACGCCGACTTCAAGCACTACGTGAACGTCCGGTCGGTGGACACGGCGTCGATCGTGAAGGCTGCGTACCGTGGTGGATTCTGGAACGAGGGCGGTTGGCACAAAGACACTCTCGGATTCTACGGGTCGCTCGAGGCCAGCATTGATGGGATGAACCGATTCTGGAACGGTGGCGTTTCGGTGTTCGGGCAGGAGAGGGCGCGGGCGCTTCCCGCTGGTACCGAACTCCCGGAACAGGAACGCGAGGAATTGCTGACCCGTGGGGAGATCCCCGATCGGTGGTTACACATCAAGTATCCGATAGAGTTGGAAGCGATTGAAGATCAGATTGACCCGAACGAGAATCCGTGGCCGCCAAGCGATACGTTGGGTGATGGCGATCGAGTTCCGTTTCCGGGTCGGGCAGCGTTCTACTGATACCTATCTTCACCCACCCCCACCCCCTATATATACCGTTGTCCATCACTTAGGGTGAAGCCAGTGTGGGAGGTCTGAAACGAACACTCATTTTAGATGTTGGTGGGGATCTGAACACAGTCCAATAACGAATTGTGGAGCAGTTACTTTGGATCAGCGGGAAGCGGCGGCGTCCATGGTTGCGGGGCCTTCCCGCTGAGAACAACCCTGCGTAAGAGACGATAATAACAGTAGTTGGTAGTTCGGTTTCTTTATTTAGAGTTGACTGTGAAACTCGCGTTCAGTATAGGGCAAGTCGTGACCGATGCTTTACGCAGACTGTAGGTGTCCGTCAGCAAACATCAGTACCGCAAAGACTGCTAGTGCGATGAATAGTGATAGTCCCCCACCATAGTTAGTTCCGAAGGTACGTCCCACGATAAAGCCAGTAAGAGATGAAATCAGGCACATCACAAAGAGGCGTTTGTCGGGGGGATTGCCCATACGCTAATGTTGATTTAGCTAACTATATACCTTCTCCAATTCGTTCAGTAAGCACACGTAGTTAACGAATCATCCGACTCAGTTTCAGGGGCGGTTCTGAATAAAAAATCGTGCTGCTATCTACTGATAATGGAAACCGCATGGAGAGTCGAGGAAACCTGTCCTCGATGTGATGACGACAGCGATGTATGGGTGTTCGAAAAAGACGAAGGAGCGAAGGTGAAGAAGTGTTATACCTGCCACTCGTGCGGTTGTGAGTGGTCAGAGATGGTGGAACGTAGCTAACTAAAAAGGAGCGGCTTCATTTAGTAGATACCAGATGCCCCAATTCACGGAAGGCGACCGCGTTCGCGTTGATATACCGGACGAGCTGGACCCCGATCACGATCGGTATCACGGTCGGCATGGGAAGGTTGTCGAGATAATGGAAGACGATGCAGGAGACGAGACCGGGAATGATCAGGATTCGTTCTTATTACAGGTTGAATTTGATTCTGGCGAGACGATGGGTTTTCGAGGCCACGACTTACGGCCCCCATTGGAATAACGAGTTGAACTGATTACTTCCTTTTCTGCATTTTGCCAGCAATATTTGCACTGAGTTCGAAATGGTGATCCCGGACCAGGGGACCCGCCAAGAACATTCGACCAGAAGACACAACTCGAGTCGAGCCTTCCCATAATTTGACTCATGCTGTGAGCAAATACGTTCTGGTTTTAATGACTGATCGGCTAAATACGGCCGATCTGATGGAATGTGGCAGGAATGGCTCTGTTCCCGCTGTTCATAATTTCCAAATTCAGGGACAGTAATTTCTTGTTTTTAAATAAGGTAGTATGTATATGAAAAACGGATATAGGGTTTGGATCGATAGGTGCAAGCTAAAAATCAGTTACAACTGAGAAAGGAATGGCACCAGATTGCTCAGTTTCTCCGTCGGTTCTACAACTGTCCGTTCTTGGTCATAGTTCACGATTCCTTCCTCAGCCAGTTTTGGGATGTGGATGTGATATAGCGAGATGAAAACTTGCTCAATCTGTTCTTTGTCTCCCTCAGTTATTTCCACACCTTGTTCTTTTTCGATGATTTCATTCCGAAGATCACGAATGGTCAATACCCCATCAGAGGCTACCAAAAGTTCAATGACAATACGACGGTGACGATGGGAGAGAAGATCAAAGACCGTATCTGGAGATATGTTTTCTATCGACTCAAACATTTCTTCCGAGGATTGCGTACTCCTCCGTGTATCATCACTCATTATCTTTATTAATGCTGTTACACGGATGAATATCGTGCCTGCCTTGGAAGACTTTTAAATATTGACTTATATATCGGCTGGTACATCTTGAGTTGAGAGCGTGGACTCAATTATCTTCCCAGTACCGCGTCGGAGTAGTTCTGAGAGGGATTGGTGAGATATATCGAGTTTTTCTGCGAGTTCGCGGGCTGAAATCTCACGTGGCACTTCGTAGTACCCATGTTCCTGTGCAGCTACGAGGGCATTATGTTGGGCAGGGGTCAATTCGCCAAACGAGACTCGAGGGCTTCCCGGCTCGGTAAGATCCAGTAATTCGAACGAATGGTCCTGTTCAGTCAGCCTTTTACGGAATCTGTCGAATTGATCTCGTGAGACAAACCGAATTCGCAGCTGCCACCCATGAGCTGTGGCTTCGGCGTGTAAGATTGATCCTTGTTGGTCGATGTATTTGTTCACTCGCTCCTCAACGTCGTCGGCCCATTCGAGGTGATAGTATTTCTCCTCCTCAAACGATGTTGTCTCAACGATTCGTCTAATAGATGGATCGTTCGACAGGGCCTCATCAGCGGTATCAAAATTATTGCTGGCAACCCAGAGGCATGGCATTGTCCACTTCGTGCTGTGAGCAGCGATACGCTCGGCTTCGACCTTCATCTCTGGTTCATCCGTGAACGCCTGTGTGAGAGCAACAGCGTCGTGTTCAAGTTCGAAGGTCGCAATCAGCATACGAATAGAACGGACCCCAAGGGGAAAACCGACGGGTTCAGTCGGATACGTATAATGTTAGGTTAGACCAGATTTGATCGATCGATTTGTGGACTATTTTTCTCAGCTCATTTAGGGGATTCCGAGTGAATGAAAAACAACTGCCGTGCTACATACAGCCTCTGTACTCGCCATCACATATAGGCCGGTCACAACTATTTCAGAACAACCTGTCACCACAGCCAGGCAGGTGGGTTTTATATACTGTCAGTCCTTCCTATATTACGACGCGGTCGAAAAATTCCCTGAAGACGGCTGTGGTCCGGGTACAGCCCTCCTACTATGGGTTGCGAGGAACGAAGTTACTCGCGGCTTGCGGAGCCAGGGACCGGAGTTCAAATCTCCGTCAGGACGCTCACTCCTCGCGAGTGCTTCACGATGTTCAGCACTCGCTTCGTCGTTCGGTCCTGACGTGCCCAACGCTCACTTCGTTCGCGTTGGACTCCGTCAGAACGGTTCTGTCGACACAAATTCGCGAGCGTAGCGAGCGACTCGTGTCGACGAAACTCCCTCGGGGATTTGAGCAGACCAGTGGCAGCCCGGGAACGGCACAACGCGCCGCATGCCCGAACCGTCCTGGTGTGGTCACACTCCCGTCGGGACTCCCCGTTACGAGCGCGTATTCCTCCGCCTCGAGTCTCCGTTCTTCGGTTTCCTCTCGAGCGGAGGTTCGATCGTCAACGTGTTCGCCTCGAGTGTGACGGACGGCGACCAGCCGCGGAGATGGCGTCTCGGCGATCAGCGGTTTCGAGATTCCCAATAGGTCTCGAGAAACGGTCTGACCTGTCCGGTGACAGCCGACCGGAGCGCCGCCATCTCGACGGAGTCGTTCCCGAGAAACAGTCGATCGTGCTCCCGCCGGACGATCTCCTCGAGAACGAGTTCGACGAGCGTATCGGCAGTAACGGACCGATGTCGATCTGTACGGGTTTGTGCGAGTGACTCGAGTCGCCGTCGGGTCGCGTGCGTCGTCGCCAGCGCTGACGCGGACTGCTCGAGCGGCGGTGGTTCCGCGGCCTCCCGAAACGAGGGATGGGTGAGTGTCGCACGGCCGCCTCGCTTGTTCCGGATGACGACACCCTCTGCGGGGCCGTCGTACCAGTTCGACCGCGGGACGGTGTACGAATCGGGGTCGAAGTCCCGGGCGCGGCGTTCGCGCTCGACGGCGTTTACGGGCCGGAGGCCGATCCGTTCGAAGATCTGGTCCGCGATATCCGGGGGGTAGAACGCGTTCGTCCGGGCCGACCGGACGTCGAAGCCGAGAAACGATGGCAATCGGTCCCACTCGTACTCGATCGCGTGTTTGTGCGTCGCTTCGCCGAAGAAAACGACCGCCTCTACGTCCTCGATCGCGGTTCGAAGCTGGTCCCGGCGGAGGTTCGCCCGAACGTGTCGAACCGCGTGTTGATACGGTTCGGGTACAGCCCCCGGGTCCTCGTACCAGCGGTTTCGGTCACCAAACCGAATAAGGCCGGACTGCTGGAGGCGAAATCGGAGGGGTGCTCCGTCGATTTTCTCGAGGAGCCAGAGGTGTCCCTCCTCGAAGAGCTCGGGCGTTTCCGAAGCGGGCGGAACAGCGGGATAGTTCAAGACGTATCGACTACGATCGCAGTCGCATTTACCTCTTGTTCCGCGGTGGCGCTCTGAGTGAGCGATCCGTAGGATAGAGCGGTGGACCGGGGGCCATATTCGTGCGGTCGAACGATGGACGGAAATCCGCTCACTCGAGGCTGCCGGCGAGTACTTTCGCCGCGACGAGGACGGGATCCCACGTGCTGTTGAACGGCGGAGCGTACGCCAGATCGTAGTTCTCGAGATCCGAGACGGTTGCCCCTTCCTGCAGCGCCGCAACGATCGCGTGACTCCGGTGGACCGCGCCTTCGCCGTACTCGCTGACGAGACTCGCGCCGAGAACGCGGCCGGACTCCCGATCGGCGGACAGCGTGATCGTGACGGTGCCGCCCTCGGGGTAGTAGCCGGCGCGCGATTTCGCGGTGACGGTTTCGGTGAGCGGATCGAATCCGGCGTCTCGAGCGGTGTCGTGGTCCAGAACCCCCGTTCGAGCGGCCTCGATATCGAAGGCTTTGACCGCCGCCGTTCCGGCGATGTCGCCACCCTCGGTCGGCGTTCCGGTCACGGTCTGTCCGACCGCGCGACCGTGGCGATTGGCGGTCAGCGCGAGGGGAACGTACGCCGGATCGCCCGTCACGACGTGTGTCGCCTCGGCGCAGTCGCCCGCCGCGTAGACGTCGGAGACGTTCGTCTCGCGGAACGCGTCGGTTTCGATCGCCCCCGTTTCACCGAGTTCGATACCGGCGTCCGCAGCCAGGGCCGTCCGGGGTCGAACGCCGGTTCCGAGCAGGGCCATCTCGACCGGGACCCGATCCTCCTCGGTGACGACGGCGTCGACGCTCGGTCCACCGGTGACCTCTCGGACCTCCGCCTCGAGGCGAAGGTCGACGCCCTGTTCTCGGAGGTGGTCCGCAACCGCTTCACTGGTCGGGCCGCTGAATCCCTTCAGAACCCGATCGCTCCGCTGGAAGAGGGTGACTTCGAACTCGTTCGCAGCCAGCGCTTCGGCCATCTCGATTCCGATGTAGCCGCCGCCGACGACCGCGACGGGGCCGTTACACTCCTCGAGATACCGACACGCTGGCCCGCGGTCGGGTTGTTGGAGGGACTCGCCGTCGCGCGCTCTCGCGACGTACTCGCGGAGTTCCTTCCCGTCGCTCATCGATCCGAGCGTGTAGACGCCCTCTCGATCGGTTCCGTCGATCGGGGGGACGACGGCGCTCGCTCCCGTCGCGATCAGGAGGTGGTCGTACGACTGGACGGTCGAGCCCGAGTCGGCGTCGGCCGTGACCGTCCCGTCGTCGGGATCGATGTCGACGACGTCGTGTCCCGTTCGAAGGTCGATATCGCGCTCCTCGCGGAACTCCTCGGGCGTCACCGAGACGAGGGACTCGAGCGACTGGATCTCGCCTTTGACGTAGTAGGGGAGCCCGCAGGCACCGTAGGAAACCCACTGGCCGCGTTCGAAGACGACGACCTCGAGGTCCGGATCGTCGCGTTTTGCCTTGCTCGCCGCGGACATCCCCGCCGCGTCGCCGCCGACGACCACGAACGTCTCGGTCATGGCGTCACTGTCGGCTGGAAACGCCTTAGTACGTCTGGTACGGGTCGGTGGAAGGGCGAAGCCGGGACGGCGACGCTGGCCGCGTTCAAAACTCCTCGGCCGGCGGAGCGACTCCCTCGTCCCCGCCGTCGAGTTCGAACTCCTCGCGAACCTCGCGGATCCGATCGCGGATGTCCGCGGCGAGTTCGAACTCGAGGTTGCCCGCTGCCTCCTCCATCCGGGTTTCGAGCTCCGAAACGTATCGAGCGGCCTCGTCGTCGTCCTCGAGCGAGCGACCCGAGACGGACGACGTGTCCGTTTTCGAGCCGGGAAGGTTGGCCTCGCTGACGTCCTTGTCGATCGTGGTCGGTTCGAAGCCGTGTTCGTCGTTGTACTCCCGTTGAATCTCGCGCCGCCGTCGGGTTTCGTCGATCGCGGACTCCATCGCGTTCGAGACGTCGTCGGCGTAGAGGACGACCTCGCCGTTGACGTTGCGCGCGGCCCGTCCCATCGTCTGGACCAGCGTCGTCTCGCTTCGCAGGAAGCCCTCCTGGTCGGCGTCCAGAATCGCGACGAGCGAGACCTCGGGGATGTCAAGCCCCTCCCGAAGGAGGTTGATCCCGACGAGCACGTCGAACTCACCGAGGCGGAGTCCGCGGACGAGTTCGTGGCGCTCTAGCGTGTCGGTTTCGTCGTGCATGTACTCGACGGCGACGCCGGATTCCTCGAGATACTCGGTCAGATCCTCGGCCATCCGTTTCGTCAGCGTCGTGACGAGGATCCGCTCGTCGCGGTCGACGCGGTCGTCGATGCGGTCCAGCAGATCGTCGATCTGTCCGCTCGCCGGAGAGATTTCGACCGCCGGATCGACCAGGTGCGTCGGTCGAACGATCTGTTCGGCGATGTGGGACGAGTGCTCGCGCTCGTAGTCTCCCGGCGTTGCGCTCACGTAGAGCGTCCGGTCCGTCTCCTCCTGGAACTCCTCGAACGTCAGCGGGCGGTTGTCGTAGGCCGTCGGCAGTCGAAACCCGTTTTCGACCAGCGAATCCTTTCTGGATTTGTCGCCCGCGTACTGGCCGCGTATCTGGGGAAGCGTCTGGTGGGACTCGTCGATGACGGTCAGGAAGTCCTCGGGGAAGTAATCCAACAGCGTGTACGGCGCGTCGCCGGAGTCGCGATCCGAGAGGTAGACGGAGTAGTTCTCGATGCCCGAGCAATAGCCCGTTTCGGCCATCATCTCGAGATCGAACGTCGTCCGTTCGTCGATGCGCTGGGCGGCGATCATGTCCCCCTGGCGCTCGAAGTAGCTGATTCGGGAGTCGAGATCGTCGCGGATCTCGTCCATCGCACGCTCGAGTTTCGCCTCCGGAATCGAGTAGTGCTCCGCCGGGTGGATCAGGACGGCTCGCTGTTCGCCCTTGGTTTCGCCCTCGAGGGGGTCGACTTTGACCATCCGATCGATCTCGTCGCCCCAGAGTTCGACGCGGACGGCGTAGCGGCCGTACATCGGATAGATTTCGACCGTGTCGCCCCTGACGCGGAACGTTCCCTGCGTGAAGTCGACGTCGTTTCGTTCGTAGTTCAGATCGACCAGGCGTCCGAGCAGGTCGTCGCGGCCGACCGCCTCACCGACCTCGAGACGCAGGGACATATCGACGTAGTTGCGCGGATCACCGAGGCCGTAGATGGCCGACACCGACGCGACGACGATGACGTCCTCGCGGGTCAAAAGCGAGCGCGTCGCGGAGTGGCGCAGACGATCGATCTCGTCGTTGATCGAGGCGTCCTTGTCGATGTAGGTGTCGGTCTGTTCGACGTACGCCTCGGGCTGGTAGTAGTCGTAGTACGAGACGAAGTACTCGACGGCGTTCTCCGGGAAGAGGTTCCGAAACTCCTCGTAGAGCTGGGCCGCGAGCGTCTTGTTGTGAGCGATGACCAGCGTCGGCTTCTGGACCTCCTCGATCAGCCAGGAGACGGTGTTGGTCTTGCCCGAGCCGGTGACGCCGAGGAGCGTCTGCTCGGTTTCGGCCGAATGAAACCCGTCCGCCAGCTCGTCGATCGCGGTCGGCTGATCCCCTGCCGGGTCGAACGGCGCGTCGACCTCGAAGGGATGATCGACGTCGGGACGGTCCGGCTGGAGCGGGCCTCGAGTGTCGGTCACGGTTGTCCGCGGTATGGGCCCCACGTACTTCACGGACACGCTTGTCCGTTGGAGGGGAATCGAGAACCAGCTATGGTTACGTCAGAACCGTCTCAGCAACAAACCGAACGTCGGTTCATAAATACCAATTATACAGGCATACTATAATAGTGATTTATTATCACCAGAAGGGGGAGGCCATAATTATGGACTTGGTGACAGATCGAAACCGGGACGGATTAGATCAAGGAGTATTAGTGCATAGAGTTTGATTATTGGAGAGAATAATGCCAAAAGAACCATATCTATTAAAATAGTGAGTTATTAGCGACAGAATCGAATTCAGGACCGTACTGGTGGAAAATGATCAACTACGATGGCCGGGTAAACAATCACTATTAAATACCAATTTCCATATGAGTTTGGCAAGTAGGTTGTTAAGCCATATGTATTGAGGGAGACAGGTATTGCCGCCGAACTGCTCGGCATGAATTACACCCATACATCCGTAAACGGGCAGATACGGCCGGAGAACGTGTCGTAGCCGCGAATAATCGCTGGTGACGACCTCGAGAAGCGAACGATCGTTCAGTATCGTCGAACGCCTCAGGCGTGCTCGAGCGTGAGTTCGATGACGTTCGCGATACCCAGTACCGTCTCGGGGAGGTCCGTTTCGAAGCGCTCGCCTTGCATTCGGTGCGTCGGTCCGGCGACGCTGATGGAGCCGATCACCGCTCCGGAGCCCGAGAGAATGGGTGCGGCGACGCTCCGTAAGCCGTTCAGACGCTCCTCGTCGTCGTAGGCGATCTTTCGCTCCCGGATCAACTCGAGTTCTTCCGCGAGAGTCCGGGGATCGGTGATCGTGTTCGCGTTGACGGCGGTGAGCCCGTGTCGGTCGATGATCTCGTCCTGTCGGTCATCGGGGAGAAACGCCAGGACGGCCTTTCCGAGGGCCGTACAGTGAATCGGTACTCGATCACCGATGCGGGTATCGATCCGGGCAGCTTCCGATCCGCGGCTCCGGTAGAGAAAGACGCCGCGGCCGTGTTCCTCGGTCAGGAGCGCGGAGATCTCGCCCGTTTTTTCGGCCAGGTGATCGACCTCGGGCCGGGCGACCTGATACAGTTCGTGCTGGTTGCGCGCGGTTTCGCTGATCTGGAGGAACTTCAGTCCCGTCCGGTACTCGCCGTCCTCGCGGACGACGTACTCGGTTCGTTCTAACGTCCGCAAGTGGTTGTGAACGGTGCTCTTCGGTAACTCGACCGCTCTCGCCAGTTCGGAGACGCCCGCCCCGTCGAGTTCGGTCAGCGTTTCGACGATGCCGAACGCTCGAGCGACGGCCTGTATCTCGCCCCTGTCGTGTTTTGCCATACCATAACGATGGATTCGATCGCCATAAGTGTTCAGCATCGTGGAACGGAAGGTATGAATGGAGGTCCGACCGGACGAATCGACGGACGCCGAGAAAGACGGTCAGCGGGGATCGGGATCGGTGCCGTCGGACTCGAGGCGATCCAGACGCGCTCGATCGGCGACCGTATCGACGTCCCGGTGAATTCCGGGATCGTCGACGGCGACGCGGCGAACGTCTGCGGCGTCGAACAACGCCCGTCCGCCGGTGTCGCCCGACAGCTCGAGCAACTCCGCAAAGCAGGTCCCGTCGAAGAGCACCGGATTGCCCCGTTTCCCGTCGAACGACGGAACGACGACCTCGCCGCCGTCCGATCGGTAGGTCTCGACGACCCGCGTCACGGTTTCCGGGTCGACGCGGGGCATATCACCCGGCAGGAAGATCGCGGCGTCGGCGTCACGCTCGCGGGCCGCTCGCGTGCCGGCGCGGACCGACGCGCTCTGGCCCTCCGCGAAGTCCGGGTTCGAGACGGTCTCCTCGACGTCGGCCGAAACCGCCTGCCCGACGGTCCGGGCGTCGTGGCCGAGGACCGCGATCGTGTACTCGACCGCCGGGACCGCGAGCGTTCGAGCGGCGTGGCGGACGACCGGCTCGCCGTCGACCGTCGCGAGCAGCTTGTTTCCGTCCTCGAATCGCGTACCGAGACCGCCCGCCAGCACGATTCCGACGATCTCACCCATCGTCACTCGAGGGAAACACCCTCGGGACCGCGCGGGAGGTAGTTCCGGCCGCCCGGTTCGGCACGCAGTTCTCCGTCCTCGACGACGACCTCGCCGCCGACGATGGTGTGGGTGGGTAGTCCGGTCAGTTCCTCGCCGTGGAACGTCGAGTAGCCGGGCTCCATCGTGTGATAGAAGTCGTCGTCGACGACCGTGCTTTTGTCCAGGTCGACGATGACCATGTCGGCGTCGGAGCCCTCAACGAGGGCGCCCTTTCGCGGGTAGAGCCCCCAGCGTTTGGCGTTGTTTTCCGAACAGACTTCGACCAGCCGCTCCACGCTGATGCGGTTTTCGTTGACGCCTTCGCTCATCATCACGGGGAGGAAGTACTCGATTCCGTTGTTGTCGCCGGGGATCGCGTCCCAGATGTCGCCGTGCTTGCCCGTATCCTTCTCTTTGAACTCGATCTTGTGCGGACAGTGATCGGTTCCGACGTAGTCGACGACGCCGGTTCGGAGTCCCTCCCAGAGGCGTTTGGTGCTTTCCTCGCCCCGAAGGGGCGGCGAGATCTTGCCCCAGACGCCGAGGTCTTCCCGTTCGTTCGTGTGACTGAGAAAGGCGGGAAGCGTCTCTGCGTGGAGGTTGACACCCCGATCTTGAAACCGCTCGCAGATGTCGACGCCCTCGCCCGTGCTCATGTGGACGATGTACGCTCTCGAGTCCGTGTACTCTGTCAGCCGACCGATCTGTTCGATCTGCATCGCCTCGCAGATGTTCGGTGCCGACTCGCTCCAGGCCTTGAGGTCGTTTCGACCCTCCGCTTTGAGTTCCTTGCGTCGCTCGATCGCGAGGTCCTCGTTCTCGGCGTGGAACATGACGACGCCGTTTGGAATATCCGAAACCGTGTCCAACACCCTGTAGACGCCGCCCGCATCGGAGTGATCGATACCGAGTTCGGGCGATGCATTTTTATACCAGTTGAAGAAGATCTTGTACGAGCGGATCCCCTCGGCGGCGAGGTCTTCGATCTCCTCGACGTGGTGGTCCTGATGGACGATCGCGTGGTAGGCGAAGTCGATGTAGGAGTTCTCTTCACCCGCGCGCTTGAAGAACTCCATATCCGGCAGATACGGTTCCTTCTGGAGGAGGAAGTTGACGACGGTCGTTACGCCGCCGTGGATGGCACCCCTCGTTTCGGTCTCGAAATCGTGCTCGAGGCCCTCGTGGTAGTCGAACTCGTAACGCGAGAGGCCCCAGTGGACGTGCGGATCGATGAAGCCGGGGATCAGATAGTTCCCCTCGGCATCGATCTCGTGATCCGCTTCGGGGAGGTTCGATTCGGTACCGACGCCGACGATGGTTCCGTCGTTCGCCGCGACGCCGCCGCTGATCGTTCCTGCCGGCGTGACGACCCGTGCGTTGGTCACTCGGAGGTCTACAGTCGATTCGACCATACGTCCCCACTCTCGGCTATCTACTTGAGTGTACCCCGTCTGGCGTCCGACCCTCGAAGCCGTAGCCGTCATCGACCACCGGGAACGCCGAGCGCTGACGGTCGATCCAGTTCGCGCACCGGACGCGGCACAACGTTTATGTCTCACTCGAGAGACGTACTACGTGTTCCATGAGTACGGATAGCACAGGGGAGTACGACGGTCCAGTAACCGAAGAGATCACCGTGACCGTCAACGGCCGGGCCGTCACCGCGACGGTCGAACCGCGGCTCAAGCTCTCCGATTTTCTCCGGGACGTCTGCGGTCTCCACGGCGTTCGCGTCGGCTGTGAACACGGCGTCTGTGGTGCCTGTACCGTCCAGCAGGACGACCGAACGGTAAAGAGCTGTCTCTCGTATGCGGTTCAGGCGGACGGAGCGGCGATCGAGACGGTCGAGGGGCTCGACGACGACGGCTCTCTCCACCCGATACAGGAGGCCTTTCACGAGACTCACGCGCTTCAGTGTGGGTTCTGTACGAGCGGGTTCGTCATGGCGACGAAGGAGCTGTTAGAGGAGAACCCGGACCCCACCCGTGAGGAGATCCAGACGGGACTGGCCGGCAACATCTGTCGGTGTACGGGCTATCAGAACATCTACGATGCGGTCGAACGCGCCGGTGAGAAGCTGACCGCCGAGACGGGATCGGAGGAGTAACGATGTCCAGATCACAACCGCCCGAGACCGGCGTTGACGCGGACGCCGAATCGATCGACGCGGGGACGGAATCGTTCACCGGAACGGGCCTTCCCCGGGTCGAGGATCATCGGATTCTGACCGGCGAAGCCGAGTACGTCCACGATATCACGCCGGACCGGTGTCTGCACATGGCGCTCGTCCGCAGCATGCACGCCCACGCGGATATCGTCTCGATCGACACCAGCGACGCCGAAGCCCATCCGGAGTGCGAACTGGTCATCACTGCCGACGATATCGAAGCCGAGTACAACCCGATGCCGACGGGCATCCCGAAGGTCGAAACCGACGGCGGCGACGTCCGACGTCTCGAGGAGTGGTCGCTCGCGGGTGAGACGGCCAGATTCGTGGGCGAACCCGTCGCCGCCGTGGTCGCGACGAACCGCTACGTCGCCGAGGACGCCGCCGATCTGGTCGACGTCGAGTACGACCCGAAGCCTGCGGTCGCGGACGGGCTGGCCGCCCGCGAGGACGAGGTCGTCGTCCACGAGTCCGTCGGGACGAACGTCGTCGACGGCGAGCGGATCGCGTTCGGTGATCCCGACGCCGCTTTCGAGGACGCAGACCACGTCGTCACCGGAGAGTACTCCTGGGGTCGCATTTCGGGCGTGCCACTCGAGACCGCGGGCGTCGTCGCGTCGTACGACGAGGAGACCGACAGCTTCGACATCGACTGTAACATCCAGTTGCACACGCTCGTCGACGACACGATCTACGAGACCCTTGGCTACGACGCGGACGACGTCCGAGTGAGCGTCCCGGCCGATGTCGGGGGGAGCTACGGCACGAAGATCGCCATCCACCGCTATTGCTGTCTGGCCGCGATGGCGAGCAAGGAACTCGAGCGCCCGGTGAAGTTCGTCGAAGACCGGATCGAGAACCTCCAGGGTGGTGACGTCCACTGCTCCGATCGAGAGTACGAGGTCCGAATGGCCGTCGACGACGACGGCACGATGCGCGGCCTCGACGTCTGGTTCGTCGACGACTTCGGGGCCTTCCCGCGGTACCCGGTCAATCAGGTCCTGAAGCCGCTGTCGGTGCTCACCAACTCCTACGAGATCGACGACGTCGTCTACGAGTACGAACTCGCGTTGACGAACAAGACCTCCCAGACCGCCTACCGCGGGTTCGGAGTCGATCCACACATCTACGCCCTCGAGATGATCGTCGACGAAGCGGCCCGCGAGATCGGAATGGATCCAACGGAGTTCCGACGACGCAATCTGATCGAGCCCGAGCAGATGCCCTACACCCTGCCCTCGAAGAACGTCTACGACTCCGGGGATTACCCCGCGACGCTCGACCGAATCGAGGAGATCATCGACGACGAACGCGACGGCGGCCTGCTCGATCCCGCCGTCGTCGAGGCCAAACGCGAGCAAGGAAAGTACCGGGGCGTCCAGCCGAGCGTCATCATCGAACCGGGCGTCAGCGGCTCCGACTGGACCGACCGACAGCGATCCGACCGCGACGAACTCGAGGACCGATCCCGAGGCGAGGTCGAAGAGCTCCCCGAGCACCTGCGCGCCGAACTCCGCCCGGACGGGACCGTCCGGGCGTTCCTGGCGACCGACTCGTCGGGGCAGGGCCACCAGACGCTCGTCTCGCAACTGCTCGCCGACGAACTCGAGATCCTCCCGAGCGACATCGACGTCGACTACCTCGACAGCGTCGACGCGCCGACGGAGTACGGAAGCGCCGCATCGCGGATGGCGGTCATGCTCTCGGGGGCGACGGTCGGCGTTGCGAGACGGCTGATCGACCGCGCCGAGGAACTCGCAGCCGAAAGCTGGGAGTGTGCGACCGACGACGTCACCTACCGCGACGGCGTCGTCGAGCGAGTCGACACCGGGGAGACGCGTTCGCTCGCGGAGCTGGCCGAACTCGACGCCGGGCGCGACGAGCGACTCACGTCGGTGAGCTACGACTACGACCACCCCGCAACCGACCGCGCGGAGTTCGACGAAGCGTTCACGAAGAAGTATCCGGTGTATCCGACGGCCGCATTCGGAGCGAACGCCCCCATCGTCGAGGTCGACGTCGAGACCGGCGAGGTCGAGATTCTAACGTTTCACACCGTCCGCGACTGCGGAACGATGCTCAACCCGACGATCGTCGAGGGACAGGCCCACGGCGGCATCGCACAGGGGATCGGCGCGGCCCTGCTCGAGGAGTTCGGGTACGAAGACGACGGCCAGCCCCAGGCGATAACCCTGTTCGATTACCTGTTGCCCTCGATCGAAACCATCCCGGAGATCGAGATGGAACACACCGTGACGCCGTCGCCCTACACGGAGACCGGTGCCAAAGGCGTCGGAGAGGGCGGCATGATCGACGCGCCCGCGAGCATCGCCACCTCGATCAACGCGGCGCTCGAGCCGCTGGGACTCGACGAACCCGCGGACCGAATCCCCGTCGCGCCGGACCACCTCCTGAGACAGGTTCGAGACCGAGAGTAACCGAGCGTTCGCTCGAGTCGGTCCTGACATCTTCTGCTATACAAAAACGGCACCGCGACCGCGAAACTCCAACCGCCAGCTCACGCCGCTTCTTCCAGGTCGGTGTCGACGTCCTCGAGGACCTCCTGCGGTGCGGTCTCGAGTTTCGACTCGGCACCCTCGCCGGACTCGACGGCGGCTTGCATGTCAGCGAAGTACTTCTTGACCAGTCGGTTCGTCACGCTCTGTAGCGCCCGCCCGCCGAGACTGACGATCGTTCCCGAGACGTCCGCGTTCGCCTGCCAGGCGACGGTCGTCCCGCCATCGTCTCTCCCGATCATCTCCATCGTCGCGGTCAGCTCGAACTCGTTTCGCGGCGCGTTCCCCTCGGCTTTCAGCTCCAGTAACTCCGGGTGTTCGAGCCGCGTGACGATCGCATCGACGTTGAACTCCGGTTTGACGCTCCCGACGCCGACCGCCAGCACGGCCGTTATCTCGTGGGGGGACTCGAGGACCATTTCCGTACAGCCCGGCGCACACTCCGCGAGGACGTCCGGATCGGTAAAGTACGGCCAGAGTTCTTCTCTCGACTGTTCCATCTCGTTTTCGCCGCTAAATTCTAACATAGTGATCTAGACACCATCCGCGGTGTGTACTGCGCGTTGGTACGACGTTTCGAGCGACCGGCGTGCGTACTCGCCGGCCACGTTCTCTTTGTACTCCCGGTCGGCGTGCATCTCCCCTTCGGGCATCACCGCCGCAGTGACGAGTTCGGCCACCTCATCGAGTCCCGACTCGGTCATCGGCTCCCCCTCGAGGACGGCTTCGGCGTCTTCGACGCGAAGCGGCACGTCGGCGGCGTTGGCCAGCGCGATGCGGACGTCCTCGACGATCGGATCGGCGGCGGTCGGATCGTCGACGCGTAACGCCGTGGCAGCGCTGACGGTCGGCCAGGTCTGGGCCGCTCGCTTCAGTTCGAGAAACGCCATCCCCGTTCGTTCAGGCGGGAACGGGTCGGTCTGGATCGAGACGGACTCGATCAGTTCATCCTCGCGGAGTTCGGTGAACATGTACGCGATGAAGTACTCCTCGGCCGGGACGTCGCGCCGGCCCTCGAGCGACCGCAGGTGGAGGCTGCCGTCGAGGGCGATCAGGGCCGCGGGATAGTTGCCAGCGGGGTCCGCCTCACCGATGCTGCCGCCGAGCGTCCCCTGATTGCGCACCGACGGGCCGGCGATCTGCTCGGCGGCCTCGGGAACCATCGGGAGAACGGAGGCGAGACGATCAGAACGTTCGAGCGTCCGGTGGCGCGTCATCGCGCCGATTCGGACGACGCCGTCGGTCACGTCGATACCGGCCAGTTCGTCCACGCCGTTCAGATCGATCAGGTGATCCGGCGTCGCGAGTCGGTTGGCCATCACGATCCCGAGCGATTGGTTCCCGGCGAGCAACTCCGCCTCCTCGAGCTCCGCGAGTAACTCGAGGACGTCCTCGACGGTGTCGGGTCGGTGGTGGGTAAACGGCGCGGGCTTCATGGAGTATCGGAGCGGTGAAACGGCGGTTCGACGGGGGGCAGTCGACGTGCGACCCTGGAACGATACTGGGGAGTGATACGGGTGATCATGTGACGTTCACACAGACACTGTAAGGTTTTTCCAACCGTACTAATAAGTGTTGTTCAATATAAATAATCAGACATTTTGGAAGTGGTGTGGATACGTCCAGTTCACAGGCGGTACGAGGCGGATGCCCCGACCCTTGAGGTCGGGGAGGAAGCCGACACTTGATGAGACAAACCACGTTACAATGGCTGACCGACTCCCCCAACGTATAAGTAACATAGACGGTATATGTGAAAACACAGTGGAATACCGTCGCACCGCCGTCATCAAGCTCGACACTCCTGAAGGAGCCGACGGCTCCCTTCGAGAGACTGTCGAGCAGTTCAAACACTGCGCCAACACCGCCAGCGAGTGGTGCTGGCACGGCGACGACGGCTACCACGTCACCTCAAAAGCCAAAGCCGAACGCGCCCTCTACGACCGACTCCGCGACGAAACCGACCTCACCGCGAACCTCGTCCAGAAAGGCATTCGCAGAGCGGTTGAAGCCGTCAAAAGCGGAGTCGAACGCCTCAAACGTGGTGAGAACACGTCGCAACCGCACTTCTCAGCAGACAGCGCGGTGTACGACAAGCGGAGTGCGACGTTCCACCGCGACCACGTTTCTCTTTCGACCGTAGACGGGCGCGTTGAGTGCGACTATATCCTTCCCGACAACTCAGAGACACCGCCGACCAAGTACGTCTCCGACGAGGACTTCGAGTTTCGGATGGCCCACCTCCAGTACCGCGACGGCAACTGGTACCTCCACGCCTCAATGCGGAAAGTCGAAGCAAACGATGAATCGCCTGAATCCAAATCCAAGCACAGAACAGTCCTTGGTGTGGATTTAGGCGTCAACAACCTCGCCGTTGCATCGACGGGTCGATTTTGGTCGGCAGACGAGTTCAACCACTGGCGTCGAGAGTACGAGAAACGCCGTGGATCGCTCCAGCAGTGTGGCTCTCGCCAGACCCACAAAAACATCGAGAGCGTTGGGCGGAAAGAATATGGACGCTTCGAGATCCACCTACACACGGTAGCGAACGAGCTCATCAAGGAGGCCGTCGAGAACGATTGTTCGCACATCGTGTTTGAGGACTTGACCTACATTCGGGAGAACATTCCCGAGGCGACGTGGCAACACGTCTGGGCGTTCCGACGCCTCTACGAGTACGTCGAATACAAAGCCGAGGAACACGGTGTCGAAGCCGTACAGGTTGACCCGCGCAACACGTCGAAGCGGTGCTCGACGTGTGGGTTTACCCACGACGCCAATCGGTCGGGTGAATCGTTCGAGTGTCAGAAGTGCGGGTATGAGAACCACGCCGACTACAACGCCTCGAAGAACATCGGTTTGCAGTATCTCCGTCGCAGGCAAAACGCAGGCGATGGAGGCGCACCCGTAGATGTGCGCTTGAATCGCGGGACGCTGAACGTGAGCGGGGAGTACGTACCCCCTGCCTCTACTGAGGCATAGAACGGGAGTCCACGCGAAAGCCTCGGGGCTTGACCCCGAGGCGATTTACGTAAGTTTAAGACACCGGCTACGTATGGTGTCTCTATGCTCGACGGCTACGAGATGTACGACCTGACGCAGCCGTGGTCACAGGATACACCAGCATGGCCCACCTACGACAATCCCAAGGTGTGGTACGAAAAGAGCCTCGATACGGAGAAAGTCAACGGGCAGAAGATCGAGTTCATGAACCACACCGGAACTCACCTCGACGGCGAAAAGCACTTCGTCGCACACGGGCGGGACATCGAACAGGTGGGTCTGGACGAACTCGTCGGTGACGCCGTCGTCGCGGATATCTCCGAGAAGGTAGGTGATTACGACGTCTACACGAGCGAGATGATCGAGGAGGTCTGTGACGTTCGCGAGGGGGATATCCTCTTTATCCACACGGGATATCAGGAGTACGCCTGGCACGAAGAGAACGCGGATCCCCACCGGTTTTTCTGCAAACATCCGGGGCCGAACGCGGAGTTCGCTGAGTGGTGTCTGGAGATGGACATCAACTACCTGATCCTCGACTGTGGGAGCGCAGACCACCCGATGAACACGGTCATCCGCGACATCCGTCCGGAACTCGCAGCGGAGGCCAGAGACCACTTCGGCGTCGACGATCTGGACGAGATCTTCCCGCCGGAAGGCTATCAGCTGATGCACACCGAACTCTTCCCGGAGGGAATCATCCACGTCGAAAACGGCCAGGTTCCCGAAGAACTGCTCAACGAGCGCGTCCAGATCGGGACCTTCCCGTGGCGGTTCCGCGGCGGTGAATCCAGCGTCTGTCGGTGCGTCGCGTTCGCGTAGCGGCTTCGGTTGGCACGCGGTCTCCGCCGCTCGAGATCCGTTCGAAAGCGATCCGCTCGAGATCCGACCGTCGTCACGGTCGAGAAGATCCGAGCGGGATCCTCGCGACTATCGAACGATGAGGACCGGGACCGGCGACCGACGAGCGATCTTCTCCGCGACGCTCCCGAGTAGAACGCGAGCGACGCCGTCTCGACCGTGGCTGCCGATGACGACCATGTCGTAATCACCCTCCTCAGCCCGCTTGACGATCAGTCGGTCCGGCCGTCCTCGACCGCGTTCGGTTTCGATGGACGCCCCGAGTTTCTCACCCCGCTCGCGAGCGGACTCGAGTACCGCCGTCGAATGCTGGAGTTCGGGTTCGTCGTCGGGAACGTCGCCGGTCATGCCGGAGAACGTCCCGAGATCGCCCTGTCCCGCCTCGACGACGTGTAAGACGGTGATCGCGGCGTCGGGAAACGTTTCGATCGCGTACTCGAGTGCGTCGTCGGATCGCTTGGAGCCGTCAACTGGAACCAGAATGCGCGTTGGCATGCTCGGACGTTCGTGCCCGAGACCGATAGTGCTTTGTCAACAGGAGACACGACAGTCCCGAATCGAACGAGGTCGTTCGACGCGGACAGTTCGGTCTCCGGAACGGAACGGAACGTACCGGCGGTCCTCGAACTCCCGCTCGCGCGCCGCGTTCACCGCGGTTGGACGGGCAGTTCGACGTGCGTCGCGTACTCGGCGTCGTGATGGACGGTGTTGGTCGCGACCTGGGACTCGCGGTCGCCGTAGAGCGGACCGCCGGTGTTGTGGTTGACGTCGTACCGCGGGTAGTTCGACGAAGAGATGTCGAGACGGACGCGGTGACCCGCCCTGAACACGTTCGCCGTCGGATACGGCTCCATCTCGAACTCGTAGATCGCCCCCGGCTCGAGAAAGTCGGGCTCGTCGCGATAGCCACGGAACCTCCCCCGACAGATCGAATCGGAGATGTTGATCGCAGCGCCGTTCGGAAACTCCTCGCTGGGCGGGTGCTCGTCGATCAGTTTCGCGGTGAAGTCTGTATCCGTCGCGTCGGTCGAGCCGTACACTCGAACCCGGATCGGACCCGCGATTGCTAGATCTTCCTCGAGCGGCTGCGTTCGGTAGACGAGCACGTCGGTTCGTTCCTCGAGCGGCCCGTAGGGTTCATCGGCACCCAGCGTATCGGGACGGGTTCGCTGATCGAAGCCGCCTCGGCCGGTGATGTCCTCCATTTTGCGCTCGCTCAGGGGATACTCGAGGATCGGCTCGTCGCGCTGTTCGTAGGTGATGTACGACGAGCAGTTGCCGCCGATCGTCGGAACGGGATCCCGGGGATCGAACCGGTAGGTCGTCGACGACCCCTCGACGGTCGGTTCGTCCGTCGAGAGACGGCCGTCCTCGTGGACGTAATAGGTCCGACGCTCGGTTTCCGCCAGCGGCCACTCCTCGCTCGAGCGCCACTCCCCGCCGTGAAAGAGTCGCCCGTCCCGAGTCCGCGAGCCGTCGCCGGTCCCCATCTGGAAGTACTGAACCGGCGGCTGGTCGTTCCAGGTATCCTCCCCCCTGAGATAGTGATCGAAGAATCGGAGCCGTGTCTCCTGATAATCGCGAAGGGCCTGCTCTCCGAACTCGAGTTCGCCGGAGTAGGACTTGTTCCAGGAGGGCAGCGGGTAGGTGTTCCAGCCGTGGGTCCAGGGTCCCATCAGCAGGTAGTGATCGCTCTCTTTACGCTCGGCAAGCGCCTCGAAGTTGTCGCAGGTCGCCTTCGTGTACGAATCGTACCATGCGCCCGAGTAGACCGTCGGAACGTCCGCCATCTCGTCGTAGTAGGCCGCGAAGTTGACACCGGGTTCCTGCCAGAGTTCGTCGTTCGCCCCACCCCGGGTCATGATATCGAACGCCCACTCCTCGTAGTCGGGGATGTGCCGAAGCGGCGACTGTCCCGGCAGAACGGGGCCGTTCTCGAGTACGGCCCGAACGTCGACGTTGGCGAGTCGCTGCTGGACGTCGGTATCTTCAAGCGCACGCTGTGCGAAGCCGCCACCCAGGGTGAGCGCCCAGCACAGCCAGCGGAGTTCGAAGGCCCCGTTGTGTCGGAACGTCGCCTCCCGTCCGTTCGCCGCCCCCTGGTTGACGAACATCGCCTCGAGGTGTGGCGGATCCTGCGTCGCGAGTGCGGTCTGAACCCACGCGCCGTAGGAGGTGCCGAACGTTCCGACCTGTCCGTCACAGTACTCCTGACCGGCGAGCCACTCGACCGTGTCGTAGCCGTCCTCGGGTTCGTCGACGAAAATGTAGTACTCGCCGCCGCTGTCGAACCGTCCGCGACAATCCTGGATCGCGACGACGTACCCTCGTTTTGCGTACCACTGCCCGTGACGTTCCATTCGTCCGCGTTTACCGTACGGCGTCCGGTCGAGTAGCGCAGGTCTGGGTTCGTCGATCGGTTCCCCGGTTTCCGGATCGGCCGGACGGTACACGTCCGTCGCGAGTTCGATACCGTCGCGGGTTTCGACCGATACGTCTAGCTCAGCCGTGACTGCGTACGCCGGGTGTGAGACCATTACGCCTACCCATGTAGTCGAAGCCCAAGAGTGTATTCCCCGGGTGAGGCCCGGACACCGTATAGTCAGCCAAGATCACAGTCGAATTAGCCGTACAGTGGCGGTATCTTTATATGTTCTCGCTTAGGTTTTGTTCGTAGACCTGTGTGGGTGTGAACACCCGACACGGTTGGAGGCGGACACATGACTGATACAAACGAACCCACGGACGAGCTCAGGACGGACGGCGGTGACGTCTCCCGGGAGGAGGCGTCGTTCGTCGAGTACGGTATCGAAGACAAACCACCGCTCGGTGAGTCGGTGTTCCTCGGCATACAGCACTACCTCACGATGATCGGCGCGACAGTCGCGATCCCGCTGATTCTCGCCGGTCTCATGGAGATGCCCGCCGCGGAGACCGCACGACTCGTCGGGACGTTCTTCGTCGTGTCGGGTGTTGCAACCCTGGCACAGACGACGATCGGAAACCGCTATCCGATCGTCCAGGGCGGAACGTTCGCGCTGCTTGCACCGGCGATCGCGATCATCCTCGCACACGGCGGTCCCTGGGAGACGACGATCCTCGAGTTACAGGGAGCGATCATCGCGGCCGCACTGATCCAGGTCGTCCTCGGCTACTCCGGCCTGTTGGGCAAACTCAAATACTACCTCTCGCCGGTCGTGATCGCGCCGGTGATCGTCCTGATCGGTCTCTCGCTGGTCGACGTCGGTGAGGTCACGCAAGTCGGACAGAACTGGTGGCTGCTCGGGCTGACGTTGCTGTTGATCATCCTGTTCTCGCAGTACCTCGATCAGTACAGCCGGTATGCGAAGCTGTTCCCGGTTCTCCTCGGGATCGCAACCGCCTGGATCGTCGCCGGGATACTCACTGCGTTGGGAATCTACACGCAACAGTCACACGTCGCCGAGGACGGAAGCAGCCTCGGATATATCGACACCTCGCTGGTTGCCGAAGCACCGCTCGTACAACCGATCATGCCGTTCCAGTGGGGTATCCCCGAGTTCACGCTCGCGTTCGCGATCGGGATTTTCGCCGGCGTCGTCGCCTCGATGGTCGAAAGCATCGGTGACTACTACGCCGTTGCTCGCATCTCCGGGCTCGGCGGGCCGAGTGAGAAACGAATCAACCATGGAATCGGGATGGAAGGTCTCGGAAACATCTTCGCCGGCGTCATGGGAACCGGAAACGGCTCGACCTCCTACGGTGAAAACATCGGTGCGATCGGCATCACCGGCGTCGCGTCGCGATACGTCGTCCAGATCGGTGCCATCGTGATGCTCATCGTCGGGTTCCTCGGTCCGTTCGGCGCGCTCATCGTCTCGATCCCGAGTCCGATCGTCGGCGCGCTGTACATCGCCATGTTCGGCCAGATCGCCGCCGTCGGTCTGTCGAACCTGAAGTTCGTCGACCTCGACGCCTCGCGGAACGTCTTCATCATCGGTATCGCGCTGTTCCTCGGGCTCGCGTTGCCGAACTACTTCGCCAACTTCGGAAGTCCAGGGGACTTCCAGGCGGTGGCGGAAGGAGCAGCAGTTATCGGGCCCGTACTCGGCCAGCAGGTCGTCTCCGATACGATCTTCGTCATCGGCTCGACGACGATGGCCGTCGGTGGACTGATCGCGTTCATCCTCGACAACACCGTCAGCGGCACGCGCGAAGAACGCGGCCTCGCACAGTGGGAAGAACTCTCCGAGGACGAATCGGAGTTCCAGACTGTCTTCGAACGGATGGGATCCGACGAACCAACGGCGGTCGATCGGGCCGACTGATCGACACCGCTTCGCGTTCGTCGCGTTCGCGGGGAAACGTTCAAGGAACCGCCGCACGCAGTGCCACCAATGCCGAGCAGACGCGGACTCGAGCTCGACCGGGGTGAACGGCTCTACTACCGTGGCGGGCTTCGCAAAGGCGGCGAAATCGCCGTCACCGACGCTCGAGTTCTCGTCCGAGACGACGACGAACTGACGAGCGTTCCGTACACGAACGTCAGCGAGGTCGCGACCGAATCGTTCAACTGGTTTCTCTCGCTTCTCAGCGGTGCACTCGTCCTGTTCGGTCTCTACTCGATCCCCGAAAACGCGCTACTCGGCGGGACATTCGCCGCGTTTGGTCTCTGGAGTATTTACCGCTCCTACCGCCACCGCGACCGGGTCCGAATCCACACCCACAGTCAGCCAAAGCCGGTCGAGGTCTTCCCGGAAAACGTCGACACCCTCTACGACGAACTCGAGCCGGCGATCGAAGCCGCCAGAGCCGAACGCGGACGAGAGACGGCCGAATCGCAGTGACTGTCGAAGACGTTTGAACGGATATGTTGGCGAGTTCGTCCGGTAGTTCGCTCCCCTGTGAGAGCCGCCGGACACGAAGGTTTTTCTCCCGACGCACCAATCACTGCGATATCGTATGAGTCACGACGGCCGAATTCTCGAGGGAGTAAACGTGGTCGATCTGACGACGTTCGTCACCGGCGGTTTCTGTTCGTTGATGCTCGCAAACCAGGGTGCCGACGTCGTCAAAGTCGAACGGCCCGGTATGGGTGACGACAACCGTCACTCGGGACCCCCGTTTATCGACGGCGAATCGCCGTACTTCTGGACGGTCAACTACGGCAAGAAAAGCGTCGAACTCGATCTAAAAAGCGAAACCGGCCGCAAAGCGCTGTACGACCTCGCGGGCGAAGCCGACGTCTTCTTGCAGAACTACCGTCCCGGTACCGCAGCGCGTCTCGAAGTCGACGAGGAGACGATCCGGTCGTACAACGACGATATCGTCTACTGTGCGATTTCTGCGTTCGGCCAGACCGGTCCCTGGCGCGAGCGGCCGGGCTACGACCTCATGATCCAGGGAATGAGCGGAATCATGAGCATCACCGGCGAGGACGACGGCCGCCCCGTGAAGGTCGGACTCCCGACGACCGACCTCATTACCGGAATGTGGGCCGCATTCGGCATCTCGAACGCGCTGTACCGACGCGAACTGACCGGCGAAGGCGAGTACATCGATCTCGGTATGCTCGACGCCGCGCTCCCGTGGCTGACGAAACAGGCGGGCAAAGTCTTCGCCGGCGAATCCCCCTCGAGAATGGGGACGAAAGATCCCGTTCTGGCACCGTATCAGACGTTCGAAACCGCTGACGGGTACCTCAACGTCGCCTGTCTCAACCAGAAGCTCTGGCGCGGCCTCTGTGAGGCGATCGATCGACCCGAACTCGCGGACGACGACCGTTTCGAGACCAACGGCGACCGCGTCGAACACATGGACGAACTCGAGGCCGAACTCGAGTCGACGTTCCGCGACCGGACCACCGACGAATGGATGACCACGCTCGTCGACGAGGCCGGGATTCCGGCGGGTCCGGTCGCTGATGTCGAAGACGCGCTGTACAACGAACAGACCGAGGCTCGAGACGCGGTGACGACGATCGAGGACCCCGACCGGGGAACGATTCCGGTTATCGAACATCCGCTGAACTACGACCGAGCAGAGAGCGGCTTCGAGTCACCGCCGCCGAGACTCGGTGAACACACCCGGAGCGTCTTCGAAGCGCTCGGGTACGACGAGGACGAACTCGAGGCGCTCGAAGCGATGTCGGAGTGACCGGTGAGCGGCTTTTGGCTACTCGCCGCCTGCTGTGGCTCCGTGAGGCAGAGACGTTCTATTTCAACGGCACACCGGACAGTCGCTACCGCGGAGAACAGCACCATCAGGGAAAAGATCCTACCAGTATAACATTCATAGTGGATTTTCGATGTAAGCCGTTAGAAATATCTGGAAAAACAGCTATATTGCTATCGGCAATCTTATTTATTCCACCATATATAGTACAATATAAGATGGTAGAAGGCCAGCGGAAAACTCGACGAAAGTGGCTCAGCCTGTGCGGTGGAACAGTAACTGGAGCAACAATACTTTCCGGCTGTGCGGACGAAGACGAGCAAGACAGGAAGCCCACAGATCACGACGACGGGACGGATACCGGCGATCCACGCTCCGCCGGAGACTGGCCCATGTTTGGCGCTGACCTCCAGAACACCGGCTATCAACCCGACGCAGATGGCCCAACTGACGACGTCACTGTTCGATGGACGCTCGAGGGTGGGGAACAGTTCAACGCCAGCCCTGTTGTCGCGGACGGTACAGTCTACGCCGGTTGCTGGGATGAAACGCTGTATGCGGTCGATGCTGCAACAGGCGAAATAGAATGGGAACAAGAAAACCTCGGTCTCATTTCTTCTTCACCAACAGTCGTTAATGAGACAGTATATCTTTCCACCTCATCAAATGATATATATGCGTTTGCGGTAAATAATGGAGAAATACGATGGAAAGAGGAGTTCGATAGAACGACGAAAAATCCAATTCCAGTTGATAGGACAGTGTATGCACTTGACCCAGGGAGATTAGTGAGCACTGTGGGAAGTTCTGGGGAGACAACAGTTGTTCTCGATGATCTCGGCGGTGCACCAGAAGCGCCTGCAATCGATGATGATGTGTTATATATAGGAGGAAACGATTCGGCCAGATTCTATGATCTTGAGTCATTCGAATTAACATGGGAATTTAAAAACCCAAATAGTGAACGAATGTCCGATCGACCACCCGCGATTGCTGAGAATGTTGCCTATATTTCCGGATCAGATTCTAAGGTGTACGCTATTGATGTCAAGAACAAAGAACAAAAATGGACATACGAACTAAATGAGCGAACACCATCTGGCCCCTCCGTGGCTGATGGTGTAGTTTACTTCGGAAGTTGGAATAATTACTTATATGCTATTGATGCTGAGACGAGTGAAAAGGAATGGAAATATGATTGTGGTACAATCTTGGCTGAGAAACCAACAGTAACTGCGGAAACGGTCTACATGACTGGTGGTGATACAGTATATGCTGTTGATATCAGTACTGGAGAAGAAGAGTGGTCCTTCACCACTGAAAACAATGAAACAATTACCGGAAGTCCTGTTGTCACTGATGATGCTCTCTACATACCTTCACGCAACAATCACCTGTACGCATTAGAAGAATTATGATTTAGTGTTTACTGAATTATTTATGGTTTTTATATATCAGGTCCTGCCTCGGGCCATCCCTCCGACTCTTCTGCCCAATCACCGGTCCGATCACCGACGCCGAGCCCTTTCGGTGGAACGACCACGATCACGATCGTCCGAGACTCGAACGAGATGGGTCTCGTCGAACCGAGATGGTTACCCTCGAGGAAAACATCACCATTCTCACGGACGTAATTCT
The DNA here is from genome assembly GCF_003841485.1 of Natrarchaeobius halalkaliphilus. Taxonomy (NCBI): domain Archaea; kingdom Methanobacteriati; phylum Methanobacteriota; class Halobacteria; order Halobacteriales; family Natrialbaceae; genus Natrarchaeobius; species Natrarchaeobius halalkaliphilus. The sequence goes on from NZ_REFY01000001.1 coordinate 535,306, forward strand.
CACCCTGAATCGTCGACGGATCGCCCGCGTTCGACGCGAGTTCGAATCGAGCGTACTCACCTTTGACCTCGACGTCCCAGACGTTCGTCGTGGCGACCCATCCACCCGGCAAAGGAACGATCGGAAGCCCAGCAGGAATTCGATTCGGAGAAAGGTTGAACTCGCCGTCTTCGTTGAGGATCCCGCTCTCGTTGTTCCGTAACCAATCGTGCTCGAGATCGGTCTCGTCGATCGTTTCGTTCAGTCGGTGAGAGACGACCTCCTCTGCTCGGTCCTCGAGTTCGCCTCGAACGCTCTCGTTCAGATAATTTACATAGTTTGGGTCAAACCCATCAACAACGGTCTGATTCACAGCTTCAGTTAGCGCATAGTTGACGCTCGCGCCGGCGTGCTGTTTGAACACCTCGTCGCTCGCGTACGAGTGTTCGCCGTGATTATCGGGATCGATCTCTTCGCGTACGTGCCGTTCGACGTACTCGACGCCATCCCCGCTCCCCAGCATCGCGGCCTGCTGGCCCGGCGTTCCGTCTCCGATACCGTCGATCCCTTCGTTGACGAGTGTTGCAACTCGATCATCATCGAGTTCAAGATCATACTCAAGGTCGTTTAAGTTCTCAACGGTCTTATCATCGATTCCGTCGATCGATTGTCGGACAGCGTCTTCGAGATCTTCATAGACTTGATCGTCATCAACGATTTTTTCGTCTTCCTCCTCGAGCAACAGATCAGCTAACCTCGCGGCCTCGAGAAGTTCTCCGGCCATACGTAGCGTCAGCACCTCATCATCAGCGTCGGTCACCCAGTTGAGAATCTCCCCGAAAAGACCGGCGTCGACCTCGTTGTACGGAATCGCGAACCAGTTGTTGTTCCGCGCGACCATCGGCGTGTGATTGCCATCAGCAGTTGCAGGAACCTGTTCTGCGTCGACCGCCTCGAGCGAGAGGTACGTCGGGGAGCCGACCGGCGTCAACTCGAGTTCGTCGCTGTACGGTGAGTCGATCTCCGCGTGCTGATAGTCGACGCCACCGCCGGCGACTTCGCGAGAGAAGTCAGTCAGTCCCTCGAGGACGTCGTCGGCGGTTTCGGTGAGATCGAGTTCGAGGTCGATGCGCTCTCGGAGTTCGTTCTGGACGAACTGGGTCGCATCGCTGGTCGTCTCGATCTGGGCCTTGACGTTCTCGACGTAGGTCTGGCGGGCCTCGATTCGGGCCTTGTCGGCTGCGGTCGGATACCGATCGGGTACACGGTGATAGACGAGCTGGTCGTCGACCTCGTCGTTCAGCTCACCGAACGGATCGCCGGTGAGGAGTTCTCCGTCATCGAAGGTGATCTCGTCTGCGTCCGCCTGTAGTTGCGTACGGACGTAGTAGAGATCGAGCGCGATAGCGGTCGCGATCAGTTCGTTGGGAGCGCTCGCCTCGAGCGTTGTGCGGTCGCCATCAGCGACTACGAGTTGGTCCCGGAGATCGCCTTCGCTCTCGATCTCCCCGGGGGCGGTGATCTGGTCCTCGAGTTGTGCTTCGATATCGCCGCCGGGATCGATCCCGAGGAGATGCCGTGCGCTCTCGTCCGGAAACGCCGCGTAATTCTCGAGTGTGACGTTCTCGGCTAACTGATCGCCCCAGCCGTCGCCGTCAGCGTCGAAAAAGCCATCGGGCAAGCTGTGTGGCCATTCGTCGGCAGTCGAGTCGTCGTATCCTCCGTCGATCCCCCTGTAGTCGATCGCGTCTCTGTCGGGGTGCCATGCGGTCACCTGAATCTCGGTTTCGTACTCCGACGCGGACCGGCGAGTTCTCGTCACCGGGGAGCTGACGTTTTCCGGGCCGCGATAGCTCCATCGAAGATCTCGTTCGTGTTCCTTAGAAACCGTAACGGTAGCCGTGTGGTAGGTCGTCTCCCGGTCGGCCGTATCGGGATCACCGTCATCGACCGACACGTCGACGGTTGTCGTCGTATCCAGATCGTTTGCCGTTCTCGTCCAGTTGCTCGAGTCGGTGAGTCCGGAGGGACGGCCGCTTCTCGGATAGCGCGTTCGATCGACGACGCGCTCGAGGGAGGCTTCGGTGTCGACGCTGTGGACGTCGTCGATCGCGTCGTGAATATCCAGCTCCGCGAGCGTCTGTGCGTAGGCGAGGTTGGCGAACTCGTCGACGGATATCGTCCGCTCGGCACCCATTCCGGCCTCCGCGCCTGCGGCCGTGCCGGCCGCTTCCATCACGTCCATCGTGTCGACCGGTTCGTCCAGATTGGCGTTCTGGTCCCCATAAAGATACTCGAGACCCGAACAGAACGCTTCGGCGTCTGCGACCGGTGGTTCGTCGCCAGTCTGTCCCTCGTAGAGCTCTTCGGCGTCCTGTGCGGCGAGACACCCCCACGCGTTTCGCATCACGGTATCGCTGTGTGGGTCACTCGCGCCAAAGACGGATTCCTGGAGCGTGAAAACGGCGTCGTTTGCGAGTACTTCGGAGTGGCGGTTCGCGATCACTTCCGAGACGGGGGCACCGCCCCACTGGGCGGTTCCACGCGCCCAACCGAGCGGATAGATCCGTGCCGCATAGTGCTGGCCGAATCCCTCGAGACTGGTGGGATCGTCCAATCCGCCCTCGACGACGTCCATGTTCAACTGCTGTTCGTACTCGCGAGTCGCCTGATGAAGAACGAAGACGTTCGTTCCGACCGTGACCGTCACGTCGTCGATCCGGTGGACGACCTCGCGGCCGTCCCGTTCGATCGACATCCGGACGTTCTGGATGGTTACTTCGAGTTGTCCCGGTTCGAGGTCGTTTTCCGGGTCGATTCCCGGACGAAGTTCGACACGATCGATCGCGTCGGTGGCCGACGCGGTGGTCTCTTCGAGCGGGGCCACGGTGACGTTCGTCGTCGTCCGGCCACGGAACTCGCCGTCGAGCTGATCGAGGTCGGTTTCGACCGCGGCGTAGATCCGCAGTTTCACGTAGCGTTCGAACGCGCGGTCCGGGTCGACGTCGTAGCTCTCGTCATCGTACTCGTTCGGTAGTTCGTCGATCCAGCCGGAGTCGCGGCGATCGTCGACGTCCGCGATTGCAGCCCCCCACGGGTGTCTCCCATCGGGTACCATCAGCGGTTCTTGTGTCGCGCTCTCGGTGGCGTCAGCGACCGCGCCTTGGACGATCGTTTGCGTCGTCGCGGCGGTTCGGTCCATCGCGAGCGACGTATCGACCGTCGGTTCCGGCGGAACCCTCGAGTCGAGAAGGGCGACGAACGTAACGCTCGTCACGAGCAAGAGAACGCCGATGATGGCGAAGGGGATACGCGCTCGGTCGTCGAGCGAAACCGATACCGTCGACGGTCGTGGTTCGGTTCGGTTCGTCATTCGTCCCACACCCGAACGGTGATGAGTACTTCGTCCGTCGCGACGCTCGAACGCACCAGATCGTCGACGGCGCTCGTGACGGGTTCCTCGTCGGCGGGATACTCCGCCTCGAGTTCGGATTCGATCTCGGCAATTTCGGGTTCGAACGTCTCCTCGAGATCCGCTGCGATCGTTTCCGTGAGGTTCGCTGCCAGTTTCTCGTTTGCACCAGCGATGTCGACGGCCGTTCTGTTGAGTTCGTTGTGTTCGAGATCGCGGTCGAGATCGAGGATCGACTCAAATCGCAGATACTCATAGCGAGTCAGATCGCGCTCGAGGTCGGAGCCCTGAAGCGCGACCGTCGTCGATTCGTGCGGGAAGTATCCGTCGAGAATAGCGTCTGCGATCGGTTCTGCCGTTCGCTCGAAGCTTCCGTTTTCGGCGTCGTACGTGCCCTCGAGATCGTCGTCGGAAACGGATGGAAAGCCACTCGAAACGGAGAAGGTGACGGTACTGACATCCGCGCTCGCGGGTGGCCGGTCGCCGGCCGTGGACTCGCCACGGATCGACGCGGAGGGGTATGGTTCCCAGCGCGCGAGGAGGTGAACGTCGTCGTTCGCACCCGCGAGTTCGCTTCTGACGTTGGCATCGACGGCGTCTCGAAACTCGAGACCGGCGTGTGAGAGGGGCTCCCCGTCGAGACTGACGTTCGAGAGCGCTGCGGCGGCGAGCAACTGAGCCAGTGAACCGTGTTCGACACGGTCGTAGCGACCGTCGTCGTAGGCAGCGTCATCGAAGACGCCGGTATCGTCTCGACGTTCGACCGACCGAACCGAGTATTCGATCGTCGTCGTCGAGGTCGCGATCGTCTGTGCGGTCTCGTCTGCGATCGTGGGGTCGTGAACAGCGCGCTCGTCGGCGAGAAACACGGCGAGTACCGCGATCGAGGCGGTGATCAAGAGCAAACAGAGCGAGACGTCGACGACGGTACTGATCCCGCGGTCGTTCGATCGCTGGAGACGACATCGATCGGGAGCGCTGACCGTCATCTCCCTCGTCAGTCTCGAGTCCGTCATCCCTTCCAAACCTCCACGTGAAGCGTACCGCCACGAACATCGCCCGCCGGCGCAGGCTCTACGTGGACGCCGATCGACCGGCTCGCACTCGCGGTGTCGTCCGGACGATCGATCTCCGAGGCGTCGTACTGGACGCCGATCGATCGGTCGACGAAGACGCTATCGACCGTGAGCGACCGACCGTCGTCCGTCACCGTCGTAACCGTGATGAAGGCGGTGTATCCCTCCGGGAGTCGAACACCCTGATGAAGCTCGCTCCGATCACGGGTTTCCCGGTAGACGCCGTCGGTCCCGACGCTGTTCCAGACTTGTTCGAGGGTGGCGTCCGCAGGATCACGATCAGTACCGCCGGGGTAGATGTCGGCAAGGACTCCGGCGTAGAGGACGATGCCGGAACAGACGAGTGCGATCGCGACGAGCGCGGCGATGGGTTCGGTCTGAGCCCTACTGCGGACCGACGACTTACTGTGCAACGACGAGTGTAACATGGTACTCCCCCGTTTCAGGGTCGATTTCGATCTGTGGCGTTTCGGCTGCGAATTCGTCAGGATCCCGTATTTCGCGACCGTCACAGAGGGTCACCGGATCGCGGTACGCGGTGATATCCTCGGCTGAACAGGTCCGGTCGTCGTCGATGGTCACGTCGACGTCGATCGGCAACCGGAGTGCATCGGCTCCAGCGAACTCGAGGACGTCCGAATCGGCTCGGTGCTGGAACGTGGTCGTCGCGTCGTACTCGACTTCACCCGGGCCACCGTGTGAAACGCCACGGGCGGAGAGAACCGCGTCGTCGCCACCGTCCCCGTCGTAATCGAAGCGGACGGCTGTCGCGTGATGTGCACTCGGCGGTTCGTGGTCCTCCCAGTCACCGAGTACGTCCGTCACTTCGGCGGTGATTCGCGGCTGTGGCGTTGCCTCGTCGGGAGGGACACGAACGTTGCGAACGATCAGGCGCTCGCCAGCGGGATGCCACTCGCCGTCGGTGTCCGCGCGAGAGTCGGCGATCCGCGCTAGGAACTCGGCAGTTCCATCGACGTCGGTTCGGTCCAGCTCCGACTCGAACTCGTCGTGAAAGGGAGTTCCGCCGGTGACGTTCTCGAGGCGTTCGTCGTCGGTAACCAACACGACGCTTCCGAACGCGATACTCGAGTGAGCGTCGCCGTGATCGTTGCGGAGGACAACGGTTTTCCCCTCCTGGAGGCGAATTTCGTCCGCCTCGTACTGGTGGACGACGCTGGCACTGTAGGGACTCCCAGCGACCCTGTCGATCGCGTTCGCCGCCGCGTTGGCGTCGGGCGGCGGGCCGGTCGGGAGTCCGAGGACGACGCCGGCGATGACGATGCTTGCCGCGGAGACGCCGATCCAGACGTACCAGGCGTCGGCGGGCGCTTCCAGATCCATGCCGTCGGTTGCCTCGTGATCGTATTTAAACAGTGACCGGTCACTATTTCGCTCGAGCGATCAACTAATCGTTCCGACGAGAGCGATCGTGAGCACGTAGAGCGTCATACTCGAGAGGAGCGCTCGGCCGACGTGGTAGCCACAGAGCGCTCGATCGAGTCCGTGTCGAAGCGCGATCGACAGCGGCGTCAAGATGAAACACAACGTCACGATGTAGATCCCGATGACGATGCCGAGTTCGTCGTGTGGCAACGCCGTCGTGTCGGTGATCGCGAGTAGGTCGCCGGTCATCATCCCCGCCAGCCCGACGGTCGATCCGGCGACGAGCGGGCCGAAGTACGCAGCTGTACTGTCGAGCGTGTCCGTCACCGAAGCGAGTTCCCGCTTCGTCGCAGCTTCGACCTCCTCGAGTTCCTCTATGTGATCGGCCATCCCGACGATCGCTCGACCCGCCGGCCGCCCTTCGTTTGCGGCGATCGCCAACAGCGCCGCTGTCCCGCGCGCTCGAGCGCTGGGAACGTCACTGAGCGCTCCGTACTCCCCGAGAAAGGCTTGCTCGACACTCAGGGACAGCCGTCGCTGGAGGCCTGCTGCGTCAGTAAAGGCCGCGCCGGTCTCGCCGGGGACGCGGTCGGCCGCGAGTTCGATAGCTGACTCGACGGATTCGCCCTCTGAAACCTGTCGACCGACGAGGTAGAGGGCGTCTGTGAGGTGAGTTTCGACGGCTCGAACGGAGTGGCGGATCTCGAGGATCGGACGATAGACGGCGAGAAGTCCGCAGCCGAGTCCGACGCCGGCGGCTGCGAGAGGAGCCAGAGACGCGAGACCGAACGTAGCGACCAACGCGTACGTAACGATACCGGCTCCGACACCCCACAGACCGCGCGTCCACAGACGATCCGGAAGGCCCGGGTGATCTCGGCCCACGGTCGGCGGTGGAAACGCGACCGGTCGACGAACGAGCAACCGAAAGCTCGCTGCGACGAGGACGACGGGCAACACGAGGTTGTAAACGGCGACGAACAGCCAGATGTCGACCGAAAATCCCGCCATCGGGACCGCAGGAACGAGTGCAACGAGAGCGAGCGGAAGCATGACGCCGAACGCAAAGAGTGCGGTCGACGGGCCGCGAATCGCTGATGTAAACTCCGCCATTCGGTTTCGGGTACCATCGAGGATCGCAGCGAGCGAGCGATCGAGCGTTCGACCGCGCTCGACGGTCGGTGCATCCTGTGCCGTCGCGAGGAGGTGGGCCGACCGCCGTAGCGCCGGGAACTCGTCGGACCACTCGTCAGCGAACGTCAGGAGACCGGATCGTGGCGTTCCCATCGACCGGTCGACGTGTGCAGCGAGACTCATCGCGAGCGGACCGCGACCGGTCTCGGCGGCGAACCGAACCGCACTCTCGAGTGACGGCTGAATCTGCATCCGAAGGACCGCTCTGCCGATGAGGTTCGGCGTGTCACCGAGCGCCTCGGTTCGTTCGAGCGCGGCGAGGAGCTGGGGAAGCGAGTGAATGCCGTGAACGACACTGAGCGAGACCAGTGCTACGAGCGCGAACACGACGAACCGAGAAAGAGGCGTGAGGAACAACGGCATCAACAGAGCGGCAGCGACGACACCGCCACCGTACCCCGCTCGAATCACCGTCTCGGAATCGACGGCAGCGCCTATGAACGCCACCGAATCGTCGAGCTCCTCGCTCGGTTCGACGCTCCATGGATACAGCGATGCGAGCGCTCGAGCGAGCCGCGATGAGAGATTCATGTGGTACTCACGGTCGGAGAGCGTACGCCGCGGCGACTTCCTGTGGGCTCGTCCGCCCGTCCTCCACCAGCGTCTCGAGTCGCTCCGTCCGCCCGGAGAGAACTCGTCGAACGTCGGCGTACGTCTCGGTAGGTTCGGTCAGTCGATCGACGAGAGGGCTCTCACCCCGATCGATTCGCCCGGTCGACTCGGCTCGCGTTCCGTCGAGGTCGAACAGAGGTTCGAACCGGATTTCGTCACCGGAAAGCACCTCCTCGATCCGGGAGAGCCGTCTGGTCCGTCCCGTCGGTGTTCGATACGACTGAACGGTGGCGACGAAGTCGGTCGCCGCAAAGGAGGAGGGTTCGACCGCGAGATCCGAGACGACGCGTTCGTAGACGTCGTCCGCACCGTCGCCGTGGATCGTCCCAAGAACGGCGTTGGCGTTCGCACCGACGCGCATCGCCTCGTAGAGGACGCGCGCTTCCTCGCCGCGAATCTCTCCGACGACGAGTGCACCGTCCCCGAGTCGAAGGGCCGTCTTGAGCGAGTCCGCCGGGGATATTTCCGGTCCGTCTCCGGTTCCCGTTCGAAGGGCCTGGACGTCTCGGTCGACCGACTGGAGCGACTCGACCGGTAACTCCGGCGTATCCTCGATGACAACCGTTCGAGTTCCCGGCGACAGTTCGTACAGCAACGTTCCAAGTAACGTGGTTTTCCCCGATCCCCGGGTTCCGGCGATGAGACCGGCCGCGTTTCGCTCGACGGCGACCGAGAGGAACGCAGCGGCCGCTGCGGACATCGTCCCGTTCGCGACGAGGGCGGGGAGCGTAAACGTCTCGTCGGCTCGCTCCCGAAACGCGAACGCGATCCCGTCCGCAACGGGGTCGGTCACACCCGCGATCCGGATCCCCGTTCCGATCTCGAGGGCTGCGGTCGCGTCCACCGTCGGCGCGGCTCGAGAGAAGGCCCGTCCGCTCGTCCGCCGAACGCGAGAGGCCAGTGCTTCGGCACCCGTCGGTGTCAGGTGGACGTTCGTCGCAGCCGATCGTCCGTCGACGACGACTCGGATCGGATTGTGAGAAACCGGCGAGGTCGCGTAGACGTCGGTGATCCGTGGATCCGCGAACAGATCCTCGAGAACGCCGTATCCACCGGTATGTTTCGTGAGGATCGCTGTCAGACGCGGATCGATCGCGCCGTCGCTGACGTGTTCGATCGCCCTCGATGCGGCCCGATCTCCTTCGACGACGCCGTCCGCGATCGCCTCGTATCCCTCGAGAAGGAGGCCGCGTTCGTCCGGTCCAAGCGAGAGGTCGACGGCATCGAGTGCGTACAACGGAACGCTCGTTGGACGCTCGTAGATGCGAGCCACACTTCCCGTCTCGAGTTCGGTGACGTCGAGAAGTGTCGCTCCGTCGGGGATCGACTTCTCGAGATGGGAATCGGTGATCTCGAGACCGATGGTGGGTCGCAAAGCGGTGTCGTACCCGTCGATCTGACGGCCCCGGTCGGTAAGTCCGGATTCCAGACCCACGTCAGCGATCGGTCCGACGCGGTTCCGAAGTTCGGCGGCGACCGCCAGCGGATCGCGTTCGACGGTATCCGCGAGTCGGTCGTCACGACCGTCGAGTAGTTCGACGAACCGACCGGCAGCCGACAGTAACCCGATCGCTCGATCACCATACCGATACTCGAGGCCGTTCGTTCGAACGCGGAGACCGCAGGCATCCCGTGTCGCCAGCCGACGGATAGCCGTCCGACGACACGCCTCCGACACCGAAAGGTCGCCGTCGGCATCGCAGTCGCTCGCCTCGAGAATCAGGACGTCGTCCTCGAACGTGGCGCGACAGGAACAGGGATCCGTCGACGCCGAACGGAAGCGATCGACGGCGAACACGTCCTCGAGACGGAGCGCGTCGACGAGCGAGCGCAGCGAGACGCCGTGGTCCGTGGACATGGCGATCGTAGCTTCCCGATCGTATATAAACTCGGACACGGGTCATCGGTCTATCAGCGATAAATACGGATCCGATCATCGGTCGCTCAGGAGCGAGTCGCGACGACGACACGCTCTCCCGCAGGATCGGTGTCGAGGTAGAACAGGAGCGACACCTCGTTTCCGGTTCCGGTCAGTTCGAGCGAGCGATTTTCCGCCGCCGTCGCGTAGACGATCGGTGCATCGATGCCGATCGTCCGCGGACTCGAGTCCTCGAGCGACACCGTGACGACACTCGTGTGGTCGCTCGTCCGTTCGATTTCGAAGCGTGCCACCGGTGTGGTCGTCATCGAATCGTCGGGCAGGGAAACGGTGACGAATCGTTGCGGCGGTGGCTGTCCGTCCGGTGGTAGCTCCTCGTGCTCGATGAGCGAGACGGCGGCTCGTTCGATTGCACCGACGTCGCCATCGACCTGACGGTCGCTCTGGACGGTCGCACCGTGTTCGATCGCGGGCACCGAAAGCGCGACCAGTGCGACCGTAAGCAAGACCGCGAGAACGTAGCGTATCATCGAAACGGAGCGAGTAGGGATCCGAGCAGCCCGCCCGAGCCGGAGGTGGCAGTCGACTGTGCGGACGTGTTCGACCCGTCGTCTGCGGTCGGATTTTCGGTCGACGAAAACCGTCGATCGACGAGGTGCTGGTCGGCAGCGTCAGTCGTCCGCTCGCGGATGTCGGGATCGGTCTCCGTGAGGCAGCCACCAGTTTCGCGAGTATCGAGTTCGGCCTGGAGTTCGTCGATGACGTCCTCGGGTGCTTTCGTACCGCGTTCCCGGAACCTGCGTTTCCCAGACTGTTCGTCGAGAGCGGACGATCGCTTGGGATCCGGACCGTCCTCGGCCTCTGACCCGACGCTAGCCTCCGGGTTTCGAGCCACGGTACCATCCTCGAGTCGATTCTCGAGAGCGTCGAGTCGCGTCTCGAGCCGATCGACGACCGCGAGCGCCGTCGTTGCCTCCCGTTCGACATCGTCGTTGACGGCGTCGATACGGCCGACGAATCCGGCAACTGCGTCCATCCGCCCTTCGACGTCCGCGAGACGCCCTTCGTGGGAATCGAGTCGCGACTCGAGACGCTCGAGGTCGTCGATAATCGTGGCACGATCGGCCAGTTCGTCCGCCTCGAAGTCGCCGTCGATGACCGTCCGCTCGAGCGCAGAGAGTCGCTGTTCGATCCGGTCGGTATCGGTCACACGGTCACTGGCTTCGCGTTGGTATTTAAACTCACGTCCGGTGTTCTCGAGGGCACGCCAGTCGACCCGGGCCAAACTGTCAGTGACGATCGGCTCGCTCATCGGTGATCGAGACGGCGCTTGCGGACGGACTGTCACCGCCGTGTGGTGTCTCTCGGTTTCGGATTCGCCCCGCGTGGACGGTTTCGGTGGCATCGTCGACGACGAGTACCTCACCTGGCGCGGTCGGCATACGTTCGTCCAGCGAAGATCTCAGATACGTCGGCTGAGCACGTTCGAGCGCCTCGAGGTCCGCTCGAGACGTCAGCCGGTGTGAGAGCAAGAGATCCGTCTGAGAGATCGCGACGGACGGAACCGCACTCGGTCGCTGGGTTGCCAGAACGAGACTGACACCCGGCGCTCGACCGCGGGTGAGGATCCGGCGGAGCGCGGGATCTGCGACACCGGTAAAAAACGTGTGTGCCTCGTCGAGCAAGAGCCACGGTAGTCGTTGAACTCGACCAGTTACGCGTGCTCGGTATAGATCCTCAGCGATAGCGCGACAGACGGCGTTCATCGGTGCCGAATCGAGACCGGAAACGTCGACGATCGTGACATCACCGCCGGCGAGATCGTCGGCCGAGACACCCGCGTCGTCGAAGACCCCCCACGAGCGAGCGAGTTCGAGGTGATTGATCGCCGCCCGTCTATCGGTTCCTGGCGCGTCGCTCGCGTCGACGTGTGTGCACATTCCCTCGATCGTCGCCGCCTCCTGTGCGGCTCGCCAGACCAGTCCACCAGCACCACTCTCCGGGGAAAGACCGAGAAGCTCACACCACGACCGTGGATCGAGAGACGTCGGCGTGACTGCGGGCGATTCGAGGACGGAGGCCGAAACGGTCGTCTCCCCGGCCGACTCGGCAAGGGTTGCGAACACGCCCATCGGATCGATAACGACCGGAGAAACGCCGGGCGCACGCGACAGCTCCTCCGCGACGACGCCGAGCGTGAACGACTTTCCGTAGCCGCGCTTACCGACGATCAACACCGCGTGAGGCCCATCGAGATCGACGTGAAGCATCGCGCCCCTGCTTCCATCGAGTGCCCGGTAGTAGCCGAGGTGCCCGCTCAACCCTGCCTCGAGATCACCGTCGCGTCCGAGTACGAACGTCACGTCCTCACGTTCGCTTCGTGTTCTCACTTAAAGTTCCGCTCGAACGTTTAAGTACGAAAACGGGACCAAAGCGGGTATGGATTCACAAGACCAACGGACCGAACGGCCGTCCGAACGAACGACGTATCGACACCGTTCGCTCGAGTCGGACGATCGGGCGATCGAAGGGCTACCGATCAGACTCGTAATCGCGCTGGTCGTCGGCGTCGCCGCGCTCTCGATCATGTTGAACATGCTCGGCGGCGTCGGTGAGTTCGGTGAGACCGAAGTCACCATCGAGTGGGAAGACGATCACGTCCTCGAGGAAAGTCAACTCGCGAGTACGCTCTCGTTTTCGATCGTCGACGACGAGGGGAACGACGTCGACGGTTCGACGGTGATCGTCACCGCCGGTTCGGCACAGCTCGACGATCCGGTCTACGTCGATGGAGGCGGCGAGATCACGATCCCGGACCATGCCGGTCTCAGACAGGATCAAAACACCGGAACGCTCGAGGTCGAAATCGTCCCGCCGAACGACAGCAACTACGTCGACGAGCAATCGAACCCCGAGATCGTACTCGTCAACAGCTGATCCGGGACGGGATCCGAGCATGATCGAGGTCACCACCGAAATCATCGTCGGCGTCGCGTTCGGACTCGTGGTCGCCATCGGCCCTGCAATCGCCGTCGGTACTCTCGGAGCGGCGGGTGCGTACCTGGGTCGAGGGCTCTCTCGGCCGGAAAGCGTCGCAATCGCGCTTTCGCTCGCAGTCGGAAACGGATACGCAATCGGGGTGGTCGGCCCCCAGATTATCGACGTTCGAACGCAGACGCCGCGACTCCTCGTGGCGACCGCCATCGTTGCCCTCCTCGCGATGTACGCGAACAGCCTGGGAGCGCGCATCGCATCCGAGCTTCCGATCGGATCGTCGTTTCCGCTGGTTCGAAATAGAAGTCTCTCGCCCGAGTCGCTCGAAAGCGTCGACGCCAGCGGGCAGGTTACGATCCAGTCGACGGGTGACGTCCGTGATATCGAGGGGTATCCGCCGCTCTCACCCAGGGTGCGACACGTTCTCGAGCAGGGATCGTGGCGGGTTCCCGCAGATCTGTCGCTGCCGGAACTCGAACGGAGACTCGAACAGCGGCTTCGAACCACGGAGAACCTGGCGGCGGTTTCAGTGTCGATCGACGGCACCGGTCGAGCGACGATCGCGGCCGCACCGCCCGCATCCGAGGTCGCCAGTCGGGTTCCGGACGGATGGCGTGCCGTCTCAGTTCCGGCACTGGTTCCGTCGGGAGCGGTTCCTGGTGAAGAGATCGTCGTGTATACACGCGATGGAGCGGTAACGGGCAGCCTCCTCGAGACGAACGACGGAGACAGGATCGGCCGAGTAAACGACGGAACGATCGGTGGGGAGAAGTGCGTTACCGTCGCCGTTCCGATCGCAGACGCCGAGTCGGTGCTTCGTACCGATCGCTGTCGTCTCGGTGTGCGTCCACAGCGAGCGAGCGAGACGGTCGAGGCGCTCGCCCTCCTCGAGCGAGCCGACTGCTCGATCGGACGGGTCACGGGAGGCGAACTTACCGCGATTTTGGAGGACGACCACGAACGCGCCGATGTGTGGCCGATCGTTGCCGACTCGAGTGAATCGAGAGAGGTCGATACGGAACGTCCGCGTCAGTGGGTCGTCGAGCCGGCCATCGCTGATCTCGCTACGGACGACGACGTGTTCGTCGTTGCTGAATCGCTCACGGTAGACCGGATCCGCGAGGGGAACGAATCGACAGCCTCCTCGGCCTCGAGTATCAGCGATCGAGAGATAGAATCGACGATACCACCGGCGGAACCGGAGGGAAATCGGTGATCGCGACCGCGACTCAGGTGGTCGTTACCGAGTGGACCGTGACCGCCCTTCTCAACGTCTTCGGGTTCGGGTTGCTCGCGAGCGTCGCGGGCGCCACCATCGCGTTCGGCTATCGACGGTACAGCACTCGTCCGGCACCTCTCGGTGTCGGAATACTCATCGGGATCGGCGTCGTTGGCGTCTGGCTCAACGGCGTTGGCCTCCAGCAGACCACGGTTATCGACGAAACGCCGCTGTTTCACCACGCCACCGCGACGTACTTCCTCGGCGCGTTCGTCGTCGGCGCGGTCGGTGCCGACGGCGGACGGCGGATCGGAGACGCCCTGGCCCGTGACGTCTTCGAGATCCGGTGCGTGGTCGGTTCGAACGAACGCCTCACGTTCGCCCGGTCGGCCCGCCTTTCGATCGCCGTCGACCTCCCCGGAACAGTCGGGGATCTGGCAGGCTATCCGCCCGTCGACGAGGCAGTCAAACAGTCGATCGCCGGCGAAACCGTCCTGTTTCCTCACGACCTTTCGGACACGGTGCTGGAGTCGCGTCTCGAGCGCCATATCGAACGCGAGTACGACGTCGACTACGCCCGAGTGACACTCGAAACGAACGGGACGGTCGAACACGTTCTCGTCGGACGCCGGCCGGCGGGGATCGGATCGACCGTTCCGCCGGGATCAGTTGCAGTTTGTGTTCGGGCCGATCCGCCGGGACGTGCGAGCGCGGGCGATCCGATCGAGCTGTGGTCTACCGAGAAGGGATCGACCAGTCTCCGTGGGACCGGAACGCTCCGAGCGACGACGGACGAGAGTGTGACGGTTTCACTCGAGGAGGACGTGGCCGGCGAGCTCGATGTAGAGACTCGATACCGACTCGTAATCCGTCCGACAGCGTCGAGCCAGGTCTACGAACTCGCCTCGGTGCTTCGGGCGACAGACGAGACGATCGTCTCCGTCAGTGTGACGGTGAACGGACCGCTCGAGACAGAGTTCGTCGGCTGGCTTCCGGGAACCGTGCTTGTACTCCACAGAGACGGTGAGGTGATCCCGTTCCCCAGAGACAGAGTCACACTCGAGGCGAGTGACGAGCTGTACGTGCTCGGAACGCCGTCCGAACTGCGTCTTCTCGAGGAAACCGAAAAGAGCGCGTCGTAATCCACCGCCAGGACCGTTCAGGTATCGACGTACTGTTTTTCCCACTCTCGCCGTTCTTCGATCGCCTGTCGGCCACGTTCGCTGATGGCATAGTAGTTCGTTCGTCGGTCGAGTTCACCCTTCTCGACGAAGGCTTTGTTGACGAGCGTATCGAGGTTCGGATAGAGCCGTCCGTGGTTGATATCCGTACTGTAGTACGTCTCGATTTCCCCTTTTACGTCCTGTCCCGACGGTTGATCGGCTCCTGCGATAACGTACAGGAGATCACGCTGGAATCCGGTCAGATCGTCCATTTTTCACACAGGAAAGCACATCACCGGATCGACTATTTGTTATCTATCGCGTATCAGACGGCCCTCGAGTGTTTTAGGGAAGCTACTACGGGCTGAGACTCACAGATCGTCGACACGTGAGTCGGGACACGAGGTTGCGTCGCTACTACTCGCGTGATTGTCTGAAAAATGGTATTCGAATTTGTAGACCGCTACCGAACGTGAGGTGCCGTGTTACAGGCGGGTGACGTTGGTGGCGCGGGGGCCCTTGGGGGCCTGTTCGATGTCGAATTCGATGTCTGTGCCTTCTTCGAGGTCCGGACCGCCAACGTCTTCCATGTGGAAGAATACGTCGTCGTCCGCGTCGTCCGTCGAAATGAAACCGTAACCGCCTGTGTCGTTGAAGAAATCAACGTTTCCTTTCGCCATTGCAACTAAACACATCCCCGTCACACGTATAACAGTTGTGTTATCAATTTTCCATCGAATCACCGATAGTTCGTCGATAAACCGACGAACATTCGGTAATGGGGGGCATAATGAGACGGAAGAGGCACCTTTCAGAGTGGAGTCCTGAAGTGGAGGAATACGTCGAGGAACGCCCTGGAAGCCACGTTTCTCTTCGGAAGGAGTCCAGGGACCGAAAGCCAGACCCCTCGTATCGACCGTTCCCGCCGGTGTCGAGGGAAGCATCGAGCATCCCTCCAAAACCGACTGTCCGTCCAAAACGAGTGCCATGGCGGTGGTCGCTCCGGAATCGGACATCGGGTCGAGCCGTCTCCGACCGGTTCGTTCGGTTCGTGTAGTCGGCCTCACTCGAGGTTCTCGAGAGAATACTGGTAGCGGGGCAAGATAGTATCGTTTAGGTGGTCTCGAGCACAGCCGTCGGTATGGATAACCGACACGGAGCGCCGACGATCCCACAGGTCGCGTTGATCGGGCTGTTCGTCGCGTCACTCGTCACGGCACAGCTAACCGCCTCGAAGGTACTCGCGTTCGAACTTCCCGTGTCACTCCCGATTACGGGTGCCGAACTGATGCTACCGGGGGCGGCGCTCGCCTACGCGCTGACGTTTCTCGCAAGCGACTGTTACACCGAGTTGTACGGCAAGCGCGCGGCACAGATCGTCGTCAACGTCGCGTTCGCGTTGAACTTCGTGGTCCTCGCGCTCGTCTGGTCGACGATCGCCGCACCCGCCGCCGAAGCGAGCGTGGATCCCGACGCCTTCTCGACGGCGCTCGGCGCGTCGACGAACGTCGTTCTGGGGAGTCTGCTCGCATACCTCGTCAGTCAGAACTGGGACGTCTGGTTGTTTCACTGGATCCGCGACCGAACGGGTACAGAGAAGCTCTGGCTGCGAAATCTCGTCTCAACCGGAACGAGTCAGGCGATCGACACCGTCATCTTCGTCTCGATCGCGTTCGCGATCGCACCCGCTGTTCTCGACGTCGGCGTCGTGTTGCCACTCGAGGCCATCCTCGCGTTGATCATCGGCCAGTACCTGCTGAAGCTCGCGATCGCGGTGCTCGACACACCCGTTGTCTACGCTATCGTCGCGTTCGTTCGCGCTCGGACGGACGACGGGGGGCGACCGACGAAGGCGTAGTTGCCAAAGAGACGAGGTTTTCCGTTCCGATCGCCATCGCAGTGTATGGACGAACGCATCCGCGAGCACGCCGACGTGCTGGTCGACTGGAGCGCCCGCGTCGAGGCGGGTGACGACGTCGTGCTCTCGATCGGTCCCGGCGCACACGACCTCGGAGTCGCCGTCGCTGAAACGTTGGGCGCACGCGGTGCGAACCTGCACGTGACGTACAGCTCCGGAGAGATCTCGCGCGCGTACCTCCACGCGCACGACGAGGAGTTCGACACAACCTCGAGTCACGAACTCGCGTTGCTCGAGGAGACGGACGTCTTCCTGTCGCTGGGTGGCGGCCGAAATACGAGCGCGATGGCGGACGTTCCGTCCCGGACGCGTCAATCGTACTCTGGCGCGCGAACGGACGTTCGCGAGGCGCGCATGGAGACGCGCTGGGTCTCGACGATTCATCCGACGCGGTCGCTGGCACAGCAAGCCGGCATGGCCTACGAGGAGTATCAGGAGTTCGCCTACGACGCGATACTTCGCGACTGGGAATCGCTGGCCGCAGAGATGGAGCGGATGAAGACGCTGCTCGACGAGGGTTCGACGGTTCGGCTGGTCTCGAGCGACACCGACCTCACCATGCGAATCGGCGGGCGAAGTGCGGTCAACAGCGCGGCTTCCGTCGCCTACGACTCGCATAACCTCCCGAGCGGCGAGGTCTTCACTGCGCCGACGGCTACCGAAGGCGAGGTGACGTTCGACGTGCCGATGACGGTCCGGGGCGAGTCGGTCAGGAACGTCACGCTCGCGTTCGAAGACGGCAGCGTCGTCGACCACAGCGCAGAGCAGGGTGAAGACGTCATCACGGAGGTCCTCGAGACCGACGACGGCGCGCGTAGACTGGGGGAACTCGGCGTCGGGATGAACCGCGGTATCGATCGCTACACGGACAACATTCTCTTCGACGAGAAGATGGGGGAAACTGTGCACCTCGCGCTCGGGCGAGCCTACGACGCCTGTCTTCCCGAGGGAGAGTCGGGCAACGACTCGGCCGTCCACGTCGACCTGATCACCGACGTTAGCGAGGACTCGCGTCTCGAGATCGACGGCGAGGTCGCCCAGCGAAACGGTCGGTTCCGGTGGGAAGACGACTTCGACGGCTAACCGATGGGAAGAACGCACATTTCGAGGGGGGACTCGTCTCCGGTCGATCTGGACGATCCGTTCACAGACCGAGGTGAAGGAGTCGAATCGCGTCAGTAGGAGCGACCTACCACACCGTAGCTGGTCGTTGTGACGCGAGCGAACGGACCGACGTCCGAGAAATGACTGCATAATTATGTGTGTCCCGGCCACCATATCGAGTACCGCCCTGACCGGTGGCGGCCAGTAACCGGCAGGGGACGCTCGCTCGGCGTCCCATTCCCCGTTTCCACAGTGTCTGCCCGCCGTGCCGGAGGCGGAATATATCCGGCCCCATTCCCCTATTTATCGGACCACGAGCGGTCCAGAGGATCCGAAAACGCCGACGGTCGAGGACAGCCACCGTGACGCTCTCGAGGCTCGAGTACCAACGTCGACCATGCGCGATCAGCTACGGGCCGGCGTCGCCATCTACAACGACGGGTTCTATCACGCCGCTCACGACGCCTGGGAAGAGCGGTGGCTCGACCTCGAGGCGGGGACCGACGACGAGCGCCTGCTCCACGGATTGATTCAGTTCACCGCCGCGGTTTTTCACGCTCGAAACCGTAACTGGGAGGGTGCCGTCGGACTGGCCGAGAGCGCCTGCGAGTATCTGGCCGAGTTGCCGGATGGGTACCGAGATCTGTGGCTCCCGCCGGTCCGATCGTTCCTCGAGACGCTGGCCACCGATCCGGACGTGATCGAACGGCGAGAGCCGCCAGCGATCGACCACGACGGCGATACGCCGACGCTCACCGACCTCGGTTTGGAGGCGACGGCGATCGCCGCGGTCGTCCTCGCCGAGGAACTCGGGTACGGCGACGAACCGCTCGAGCACGCACTGACCTACGCGCGGCGGGATCTCGAGGACGGAATCGACGACAGTCGATTCATCTCGCTCCTGTTCGAGTTCGTCCGCGAGGACGATCATCGGGGGATCGTCTATCAGCGTCTCACAGAACACGTCGATCGACGTCGATCCCGGGAAGAAGACGTCGACGGGCTGTTTTGATTGAGTCGGTCCGAAGGCCCGTCTCGACCGAGCCAGGCGTCGGCCGAACGAGCAGAAGGGGTTATTTTCCCTTCCCCGATTTCAAGAGTACACAGAGCAAGGCCCGGACGTATCTATCTGGTGATCCACAGGGAACGATATGCCCCAGCCGTACCGCGGACGTCCTCCGTCTGTATCACGGTTCACCCTTTCGGGAGGGCGAGTTGCGGTACGCATTCCACGGGACGGCACACACTTTTCGAAACTCGAGAACGGGTATCCGCTGTCCGAGGAGTTTCTGGACCACCTGGCGAAAGACGGCGTCGATGCGATCGTTATCGACGACGGTGAACGGAGCTACGTCTTCGACCTCTATACGTATCGACAGGGAAACCGGATCGGGCACGAGCCGTATCCGATGAAACGAGTTGCATCCCTGGACGACGCCACGGTCGGTCTGAGTGCGGGTGAAACCAGCTTGACCGGTTCTGACTCCGACTGGGAGTGGGTGACCGATACCGATCTCCGCCCACCGTTCGATCAATCAGACGCGTCCTCGAGTTCGGTCACCCACGAGTCACCGGACGAACCCGGGGCCGAGTAGAGTTCGATCGAGGTTCCAGCGACCGACCCGAAGTCAGCTCGAGTGATCCAGCCTGCACCGCCACGCACTCGGTTCGGTACGATCGCTCAATCGTGTTCCGCCGAGTTATCCCGTGGCTGATAGTCGAGGACGTCTCGAGCGCGGTCGATCGAGTAGTACTTGCGGTCGTTGTCGGAGATGCCGTAGACGATTTCGTAGCCGTACTCCGCCCGGATACACCGATCGAAAAGGTGTGCGCAGTCGCGATAGGAGAGCCACATCGCCTGTCCGCGCTCGTAGTCGATCGGGGGATGATCCTCGGTGAGGTTGCCGATCCGAATGCAGACGACCGAGAGACCGCGTTCGTCGTGGTAGTACCGACCGAGCGTCTCGCCCGCAGCCTTCGAGACGCCGTAGAGGTTTCCCGGTCGAGGGAGCTCGGTTCCGTCGAGCAGGTAGTCGTCGTGTGTGCGGTACATGTCGGGCGTTCGGTCGTCGGTTTCGTAGGCCCCGACGGCGTGGTTCGAAGAGGCGAAGGCGACCTTCTCGACACCGGCGTCGACGGCGGCCTCGAAAACCGTCTGCGTGCCGTCGATGTTGTTCGTCAGAACGCTGTCCCACGGCGCTTCCGGTCGCGGATCGCCGGCCAGGTGGATCACGACGTCGATGCCGTCCATCGCCGCACGAACCGCGTCCCCGTCTGTAATGTCAGCGACGACGAACTCACCCGGCTGTTCCCCCGTCGGTGGGTCGCGATCTACCAAACGCCACTCGTGTTCGTCCGCGAGGTCGCCAAGGATCGCATCCCCGACGCGTCCCGCAGCCCCCGTAAGCAGGACCGACTGTGCCATTCGTTCGACCCGAGGGATAGCGTCGATAAGTAACGTACGGTTCGGATCGGAACCACCTTCCCGATCGCACTCGAGTTACCGGTATGGCCGATGACACTCGAGTATCCGACGACGAGACGCCGACGGACGCCGAAGCCGCCTGCTTCGAGGCCGGGATCAAGTTCGGGTCGCTCTATCACCAGTTCGCCGGCACGCCGCTCTCGCTCGAGAGCGCATCCAGCCTCGCTCGAGCGATGGAAGAATCGATCGAGAACCAGCCACACTGTTCCGACGTGACGGTCGAGATCCGCACGGACGAACTGGACGACGCGCTGGCGGCGGCGAGCGCCGAGTACACCGAACTGACGGGGCGCTTTCTCGAGGTCGAGATCGTCGTCGACTACGAGGGCCGTACGGTCGTGACGAAAATGGCGATGGAAGACGGCTATCCGCTGATGCGACTCGAGGCCGTTCGAAACCGATAACGAGACAGTCGGCCGTATTCGACTTTCGGAACCTCGTCGTAGTTTCGGCGGTGGCGTCCCCCTGAAGTCGGTTTTCACTTTCGCTTTCGGGCGACCTTTTAACCCCGATCGCCGCGAACGGACTGACATGAGCCAGGCGACCTTCGGTGACGACGAACTGTTCGGTGAGGCGGCAAACGAGATGCGTGAAGACGTCGAGTCCTCGCTTTCTGCCGGCTGGGAAGCTCTTCCAGCGGCCGACGATATCTGGGAGAGCGACGCTGACAACGTCCTTGGCGTCCTCAACGGCCTCAACGCGGTACTCGACGTCGGGGACGCGGAGGACCACCTTCGCGATGCGAAAAAGTGGTTCACGATGGGACAGCGAGCCGAGGCGTTCGACGACGCCGACGATCTCGAGGCGGAGATCGGCGATCTCGAGGACGCGATCGACGACATCACCGCGGCGGGCGACCAGGTCGGCGAACTCACCTCGACGATCCCGACGCTACGCGGAACGCTCGAGGACGCCGGGGCCGAGGACTCGAGTGTGGACGACGACGACGCAGACGACTAAGTACAGTGTCGCTCGCGCGGACAGACTACCGCTCGTCGGGCCGCGAAAGGTCTCGTTCCGCGACCGCCTCGAGCAATCGTGCGAGCGCTTTGCCGGCTCGCTCGAGCAGTTCGTCCCCGAGTGACGCCGTTCCGTCGCCCGGATCCCCGACGACACCGTTTTCCGTAAACTCCGCCGAATCGTAGGCCAGATTCGCACGGCTTACCCACTCGCCCCAGCCATCGGCCGCGCCGTCTCGTGCCGCTTCGATCCGATCCTCGCGGACGAGGTCCGGTTCGCAGTGACGCAAGAGCGCCGTCTCGAGGGGGCCGCCGTGGCCCATCCGACTCGAGTGGGTGCCGACGGCCTCGAACCAGGTGAACGGGACCGCGTAGGCGTCTCCGTCGCGTGAGAGGGTCGTACCAACCTCCCGCAGGGCGTCGACGTTTCCGCCGTGACCGTTGACAATGACGACCCGATCGAAGCCGTGGTGTGCGAGGCTCTCGATCGACTCGCGGACGTAGCTCCGAAACGTCTCGGGCGAGACCCACATCGTCCCCGAAAACTGTCGGTGTTCAGCCGCGATTCCGACGGGGATCGCCGGAGCCCGCACGACCGCTCGATCGAAACGGTCGACTCCAGCATCCGCGACCGCACGGGCGGTCAGGACGTCCGTTCCGAGCGGCGCGTGGGGTCCGTGTTGCTCCGTGCTACCGACCGGAAGCACGGCGAGATCGGTCTCGAGTTCCTGGACATCCGTCCAGGTCGCCTCGGTGAGATCCATGCCAGACTACTTCCGCCCCGCCGACATGAACCCGTCGGTAAGTGCGAATCCAGCGAGATGGACGGCGTTCCCGGATTCGCGGCGCATGCAGGGTCAATGCGTTTCCGGTCGTGTAGCCAATCGACCGATATGAGCGACGACGACCGCGAACGGGGCGTGGGCCTCGGAGACGTTCGTGACGCACTCGAGCGCCGGGAGTACCCCGTCAGTCAGGCCGAGTTGCTCGAGGACCACGGGGACGAGGTGATCGAAACTGGCGAGAAAACAACGACGCTCGCGGAGTTACTCGAGCCGCTGAACGAAGACGAATACGAATCGTTCGAGGCGGTCGAAACGGCGATCATGAACATGGTCGGAGACGAAGCGATCGGGCGCAAGAACTACAGCGACCGCACGCCGCCCGCATCGGGGGAGGAACGCCAGGACGAAGGTGCACCCGGTCAGGACGGACAGCGAGAACAGGAGTCGTTCTAACCCTCGGACGGATCGTTGTACCGTTTTACGGCGATCGCTCGGACGTGAAAGCGATCACCGAGAAAAACCATAACAGACCGTATCAATCGTCATCGAGGTCGACGTCCGTTCGAGCCTGGCGTCGCTGTGCCCGTTCGATAAATTCCTGAGGCAGTTCGTCGATCTCGCCGGCTTGAACTCCCCAGAGGTGTGAGTAGAGGCCACCGCTTTCGAGTAACTCCCGGTGCGTCCCCCGTTCGACGATGCGCCCGTCCTCGAGGACGAGGATCAGATCCGCGTCCTTGATGGTCGACAGGCGGTGAGCGATGGCGAACGTGGTACGGTCTGCAGTCAAGTGGTCGATCGATCGCTGGATGAGCATCTCCGTCTCGGTATCGACGTCGCTGGTCGCCTCGTCCAGAACGAGCACGTCGGGATCTTTGAGGACGGCGCGGGCGATGGCGACGCGCTGGCGCTGACCGCCGGAGAGTTTGACGCCGCGTTCGCCGACCATCGTGTCGTAGCCGTCGGGGAGGTTCCGGATGAACTCATGAGCCTCCGCGGCTTTCGCCGCCTCGATTATCTCCTCGCGACTCGCCTCGAACGTGCCGTAGGTGATGTTCTCCTCTACGGTTCCGTAGAAGAGAAACGAGTCCTGACCGACGTAGCCCATCGACCGGCGGAGACTCGAGAGCGAGGCCTCGCGGACGTCGCGATCGTCGATCCGAATCGAACCCTCGTCGACGTCGTAGAGTCGCAACAGGAGTTTGAGGACGGTCGACTTTCCGGCACCCGTCGGTCCGACGAGGGCAACGGTGTCGCCGCCGTCGACCTCGAAGGAGACGTCGTCGATAATTCGGTTTGCGCGTTGGGTCTCCTGGCTCACCGAACCGTCCGTCTCGTCGTAACTGAAGCTTACGCTCTCGTACTCGACGCGACCGTCGGTGATCTCGAGATCCTCGGCGTTCGCGTCGCGCTCGATCCGACCCCGTTCGTCCATCAGCCCGAAGATCCGCTCGCTCGAGGCCGCCGCACGCTGGTACATATTGATGACCTGTCCGAACTGCGCCATCGGCCAGACCAGCTGCTGGGTGTAGAGGATGAACGCGACGAACGTTCCGGTCTGGAGCGTACCGGTAAACGGCCCCGGACCGCTCTCCGTGAAGACCCAGTACCCTCCGACGACGAACGTGAGTACGAAGCCGATCCCCGACAGTAACTGGAGGCCGGGAAAGAACCGGATTCGCAGTCGGATCGCTCCCCAGTTCGTATCGTAGTACTTCCGCGAGACGTCCTCGACGCGACCCGACTCGAACTCCTCCGTGTTCGAGGACTTGATGACGCCGATTCCGCCGAGGTTGTTCTCGAGTCTGGAGTTGACTTTGCCGACCGACGAGCGCACCGCCGCGTACTTGGGCTGGATCTTCTTGACGAACACGTAGGTGAAAACGCCGATCAGCGGTACGGGTGCCAGCGAGATGAGCGCAAGCTGGGGGTTGAGCCAGAACAACAGGAGCGTGATTCCGACGACCATCACGACCAGACGGGTCGCTGAATTCAGCCCATCGTTGAGGAATCGCTCAAGCTGGTTGACGTCGTTCGAAAGCACCGACATCATCTCCCCGGTCTGTTTGTTCGCGAAGAACTCCATGTCCAGGCGTTGCATCTTGTCGTAGGTCGCTGTCCGGACGTCGTGTTGTACGTCCTGAGAGAATGCGTTGAATCCCCAATTGCGCAGCCAGTGAAAGAGTGCACCGAGCACGAAGGACCCGGCGATAACGACCGCGACGAACCAGAACTGTCCCGACGCCGTCGTCGGAAGCCACGCCTCGGGCAGAACGACGAGCGGAACCTGCTCGTGGAACACCGCGTCACCGAACACCGCATCGATGGCGACGGCGAGCAGCAACGCCGGGAGCAGATCGAGCGCACGGGCGAGGATACTCGAGCCGAAGCCGACGGCCATCGAGAACCAGTAGGGACGACCGTACTCGAAAAGCAGCCGACGCATCGGGCTCTCGACGTGTTCGCGTTGCTCCTCGAAGGGGTCGTCTTTGTCCCAGTCGACCGCGTCCATCGCGTCCGACTCCGGGTCGGTCGACAATAAGGGTTTGCTACGAACCGAAACATATAGAGAGGGTTATCCGTCGTCGATCGCGACATCGTCGCCAACGGCCATCTCCGTCTCGTTTGCATATCCACGAGGGACTTCGAGGACCCACTGTGCACGCCCCGAGTACCGTAGCTCCTCGCCGTCCTCGCCGGGCTCCGGCGCACGTGCGTTCTCGATGGACGTAACCGTTCGATCGCCGCCGATGAAGACGATATCGATGTCGAAGTCCATCTCCCGCATCACGTACGTCCGGTCGTCCTCGCTCGCGTGGACGAACAACATACCGTGGCCGGCCTCGAGCGAATCGTGGTCACTCAGCCCGGTGTACCGTTCCTGCAAGGTGTCAGCGACCTCGACTTCGACCGTGGCTTTGGGTTCGCCGTCGTCATCGAGAACGGTGACGGTCGTTCGATCCTGTCCCCAGGGAGTAGAGACGACGCTCGCCTGAACGAGTAGCGTGACGACCAACACGAGCACGACTCCGGCGAGTAGCGTCTTACAGACGCGCCCTGTGGCCATATCACACCCTGCAATACGAGAAAGTAAAGGTTATTCGGACAGGGAGATTTTGTTCGGTTAGGGGCTCGTGGTCTAGCTGGTTATGACGCGGCCTTTACAAGGCCGAGGTCGGTGGTTCGAACCCGCCCGAGCCCATATTTCTGCCGCGAACAACTCGTGAGCGGCAGAAATCTGTCGCGAGTGGCGGGTTCGAACCCTATCAGTCGCGCGCAGCGTAGCGAGCACGTCTGATTTCGGTTCGAACCCGCCCGAGCCCACTACCTACTGCGAGCAAATTCGCGAGAAGCAGGTATGGGACCGAAGATGGGTTCGAATGAGACGAGCCGTGCGCACCGAAGCGAGCACGTCTCGGCGTGGTTCGAACCCGCTCGAGCCCATCCGTATCCGACACGAATTGTGTTTTACCACATATTTTTAATAGTTATTCAGTCGTTGTAGTTGGTATGGTCTCGAAACGTGTTTTTTTGAAATCGGCGTTGTTCACGATTCTCGTTCCAGGAACGGTCGCCATGGCGCTTCCGCAGTTGCTGGCGAAATACCGACCGCATCCGAAGCTCCCTATCGAGCCGAACGTCGGTCGAGTGCTCGGTGGGCTTTCGATATTCGCCGGGGTTCTCGTATATCTCCGGACGGTGTTCCAATTTGGGACGGACGGAAGGGGGACACCCTCACCGACCGACGATCCCGACGATCTGGTGACCGGCGGACTTTACGCACGGACGCGAAACCCGATGTATATCGGCGTACTTCTGGTCATACTCGGGCAGGCATTCCGGCAGCGTTCTGTGGCGATACTCTGGTGGGGTGTCGGAATGTGGATCGGGTTTCACAACCGAGTCATCGGCTACGAAGAGCCACATCTCGTCGAAAAGCACGGAGAGGCGTACGAAGAGTACCGCGATCGAGTTCCGCGATGGCTTTCGTTCACTCGTCCCCCACGGTGAGTCGCCCGAAACGCGCTATCCGTCGAAGCCGTCCTCGAACCGGAAGGTGCCGTCCCGCTGTACCACTTCGCCGTCCACCTCGATGGACGAATTCTCGCTCATGTCCACGATCATGTCGACGTGAACGGCGGAGTCGTTGGCTTCGTTACCGCTCCCGACGGTGTCGTCGTAGGCACGCCCGACGGCCATGTGGACGGTATCGCCCATCTTCTCGTCGAAGAGCATATTGTACGTAAATCGGTCGATATCGCGGTTCATTCCGATGCCGAGTTCGCCCAGCCGACGTGCGCCGTCGTCGGTGTTGAGAACTTCGGTGAGGACGTCCTCGTTTTTGGCCGCCGAGTGCGAGACGACCTCGCCGCCGTCGAACTCGAGGGAGACGTCGGTGATCTCCCGACCCTGGTGATACAGCGGCATATCGAACAGTACCTCGCCTTCGACGCTGTCGGGCTGGGGAGCGGTGAACACCTCACCGCCGGGCAAGTTGTGCTCGCCGTGGTCGTTCAGCGTCGGGTTGCCAGCGATCGACATCGTGACGTCGGTCGTCTCCCCGCTAACGATTCGGATCTCGTCGGCCGGATCGAGGATCTCCACCATGTTCTCCTGGTGAGCGCGCTGGGCGTCCCAGTCTCTGTTGACGGCGTCCCAGACGAAGTTCTCGTAGCCCTCCGTACTCATTTCGGCGAGTTGAGCGTTGGCGGGAGCGGGATACTGTGTCAGACACCAGCGTTTCGAGAGCCGCTCTTCGAGGATGGGGCGCTGGGCCTGGCTGTAGGCCGCGCTGGTCACCGGATCGACGTCGGCGGTCTGGGTGACGTTGTCGGTCGCCCGAATGGCGATGTAAACGTCCGTGTTCTCGATGAGTGCGAGTTCGTGATCGGGCGTCTCGAACTCGGGTTCCGCGTCGTCCCCCTCTGCGGCCCGAAGGTACGCACGCTGCTGGCGCTTGCCGGTTCGCTGGCTCGTCGTCACTGGATTGGCTCCCCGGTCGCCAATAACCTCGTGGAGGGCAACGACGAGGTCCTCCGCGACCGGATGGGCGTCGACGACGACGTTGTCGCCTTCCTCGAGGTCGACCGAGTGAGTTGCGATGATCTCGGCGTGTTCGCGAATGCGCGGGTCCATGTGCCACAGGTACCCGAAGCGTCGGGATACCGTTTTCGAATCGAAGTGCAACCGGCGAGATACGAACGGGAGATCGTCCTCTCGGGCGCTACCCGAAAACCGAACCCCGGCGGTCGTGTGCCATCTGTCGGGCGACCTCGTTCGCGACGTCGGCACCGAACTCGCGCTCGAGAAGCCACAGCGCCAGGTCGAGACCGGACGTGACGCCCCCGGCGGTGAGCACGTCGCCGTCGTCGACGACGCGTTCGTCGACGACAGTCGCGTCCGTGGCTTCGAGGTCGTCCACGGCGGCGTGGTGGGTCGTCGCTGGTCGTCCCTCGAGCAATCCGGCCTCGGAGAGGATCATCGCGCCGGTACAGACCGATGCGATCGTCGCGCCGGCGGTGTATCGCTCGTCGACAGCGCCGGGCAGGATGCCGTCCTCGACGACGGCCCGGACGCCCTCGTTCGCGGTCGTCCAGCCGCCACCGGGGACGACGAGGAGATCCGGCTCCCCGAGCGTTCCGTGAGGTTCGACGCGGAGGTCGTGACTGGCCGTCACGACGTCGGTCTCCTCGAGCGTGACGAGGCGCGTCTCGATCGATGCACCGGCTTCCGCGCCGTTGACCAGTACCTCGTAGGGGCCGATCGCGTCGAGTTCGTCGAAGCCGTCGAAGAGGACGATTTCGGCAGTGATGTCGACCATGGACGAACGTCGACGGCGACGGAGAAACGTGTTGTGACTGGTCGAACCCGCCGACACGCTGATCCTCTCCGAGGCTGGGTTCTCGAGGGGCGAACTGACGAGGCGACGACGCAGTTCGAGACGCTGCGGTCAACTGCCCCGCGCACGGTGGCTCGGAGCTTGTCATTGAACCTCATCCAGCGTACACTCGTTATTTCCCCCTCGGTCACGTACGGAGTGTGGACGGAACATGGTGTACGCGTTCACCGCAGTCGACGTCGCAACCGGCGTGTCCGAGGAGGTCTGTAAAGCCGTTCGCACCTGTGATACGGTTTACTGTGACTTTTTTCCGGGGCGACCGCGAGCCGTCCTGCGGTCGCTCCGGTAACGACTTACAGTAGACCGTATGAGGGCGTTCTCGAGGCCCACGTGATTTCGGGGGAGTTCGACGTCATGGTCGAGATAGAAGGCGACGGACCGCACGACATTCTGACGACGGTTACCTCGGACATCCGTTCGCTCGAGGGCGTCGGAACGACGCGAACGTACGTCCGTCTCGACGAACACTGAGCGCCCGCGAACGATTACGGCGCCGCCGAGACTGCGGACGTCCTCGCCGACCTCGAGTTTAAGTATCGAAGCGCGGCCAACGTTGGCATGATCGACGACGCCATTCGCGTCCTCGCGGGCGACTGTACCGTGATTTCAGAGGCCGCCGACCGCGAGGAGTACCGCGGTCGCGTGACGACGATCGTCAAGCCCGACAACACCGTTCTCGTCCACGACGTCGACGGCTACCAGCCGGTCGCCTGGCTCACCCGCGCCGACAGTGTCTCGAGCGACCGGACGGACGGCTTTACTCTCGTGGCGAAAAAAGACGAACAGACGCTCAGAATCGCCGCTCACGAACAGGACGGGTTCGCCCACTATCCGTCGTCATCGGCGGGCGTTCCCGTCGGGGAGTGTCCCGATTGTGACGGTGCGCTCGTCCGGTCTGACGGCGTTCACTGCGTCGGCTGTGGGACGCGCTACGGCGTCCCCGCGGACGCGACGATCTGTACGGACCAGAGTCACTGTGACTGTGGACTTCCGCGAATGCGCGTCGAACGCGGCCTCGCGTTCAACGTCTGTCTCGACCGGAGCTGCGAGTCGCTCGACGAGGCGGTCACGGAGGCGTTCGATCGCGAGTGGAGCTGCCCGAAGCCGAGCTGTGACGGCGACCTGCGAATCCTTCGTCGCGGTGGCCTCATCGCCGGCTGTGAGCAGTATCCCGACTGCGAAACCGGGTTCGCGGTCCCGACCGGCGTCGTCGACGGGGAGTGTCGCTGTGGTCTCCCGAGCTTCGAAACGAGAACCGGAACCCGCTGTCTCGACGCGACGTGTGAACGCGTCCTCGAGCGACCGCCCGGAGCCGAGCCGGCGAGTGACGATTAATACGGTCTATTGTAACGATTTACCGCTGGGACCGCAGACGGGTCGCGGTTCCACCGGCAATGGCTTACAATAGTCCGTATAAGAGGGTTTGCTACCTCGATGTTTCGCGACACCCGTGACCCGTCCTGGGGATGCGTCGGAACTGACCGACGACGGTCCGCGTGACGCACCGACCGACACCGGTCGGCCCGGAGCCGATCCACAGTCACTTAGTGTCCGCTGGCCAAGCCCCTGCTATGTCACTCGAGGGGCGATACGACGAGAGCGCGAACGTCGTCCGTCTGGGCGAAAACGCGCGCCAGCGATTTCACGATGCACGAGGTTACGGCTACCCGCTCTCGGGCAACGAGATCGCACTCGCTCCCGTCGAGGCCGCACACCTGCTTTACCGCGGCGACCTCGAAGCGGTCGTCGACGTCGAGAGCGGCGAGCGCCTGTCGTTTCGGTCGTTCGTCGCCCGCGAGCCGGGAACGGAGTTCGGCGTTCGGTTTCTCGTCTACGCCGATCTTCGATCGCGGGGGTTTTACCTCTCGCCGGCCGCCGAACCCTGGCTCGTCGATCCGCCGACCGCCGACTTCGCCGTCTTTCCCCGCGGAAAGGGACCCGGCGACGGCGAGATTGCTTACACCATGCGGGTTATCGGTGAACGAACCGACGTCCCGGCGGCCGATCTCGCGTCGGGCGTACTGGCCGTCGTCGACGAAGAGAGCGAAATTACGTACTTCGACGTCGGCCGAGCGGATCCGCGGGGATCGTCGACCGCCACGTTACCCGACGGCTGCGACGCCGATCTACTCGCAGACCGCGTCGTCGTGTGGGACCCGCCGCTCGATCTCTACGAAGAGGCGTTCTACGGCCAACCGCTCGAGGGGCGGGAGTACGACCGACCGACGCTTCAGTGTTCGCTGCTCGAGGCGGCCTTTCTCGTCGAACGGGGTGCGATCGATCTCGAGTCATCGGTAGTTCGAGAGCGTGGTCGCGAGGTCGAAGGCGAACGGTTCGGACGACGGAGACGGGTCTACACGGCGCTTCGCGAACGCGGGGTCGTTCCCAAGACGGGCTACAAGTTCGGTGCGGATTTTCGGACGTACGCCGACGTCGAGTCGGTCGACGAACTCGGCCACTCGGAGCTGCTGGTACGCGTTCACTCCGCTTCGGCCGTCTTCGAGCCGCGCGATCTCGCACTCGACGTCCGACTCGCACACGGCGTCCGCAAGACGATGGTCTTCGCTCTCGTCGACGGCGAGGAGATCGAGTGGTGGTCGCTCGAGCGACTCACGCCGTGATCGATGTCGGCTCGACGAATCACTACACTGACGTACAGCCGGCGGTAACAGTTCGGATATGCAACTCGAGGTGATCGGCGTCGGTGGCGCCGGGTGTCGGATCGCCGCTGCGATCCTGGAAGTCGATCCAGCCGACCACTCCTTCGTCGCTGACGTGTTCGCGTTCGATACGGATTCGGCGTGCCTGGACGAGGTCACGTCGATTCCCGACCCCTACCGCCACCGGTACGGAGAGACGATCGAAAGCGGGCTCAACGGGAATCTCCAGCGGGGGCGCAGCGTTGGCAACGAGTACGTCGAAGAGCTCAGCCGGCGGCTGGATCGGGGACGGCCGGCGGTTGCCGACGCGTTTCTGGTCGCCGTCGGTCTCGGGGGAGCGACCGGCGGGGGAACGATCCCACAGCTCGTCGAGAACCTCCAGACGCTGTACGACGCGCCGGTCTACGTGCTCGCGACGCTTCCGGCCGAACGGGAGCTCGCGCCGCCATCGGACGGCGGTTCCGACGCGGGCAACGAACCGACGGCACGCCCGATGGCCGAGGAGAACGCGACCCGGACGCTAGAGGAACTCGACGGAACGGCGGACGCCGTTCTCTGCTTCGACAACGAGAGGTGGCTCAAAACCGCTGAGACGATGGCTGACGCCCGTGATCGATTGAACCGGGAGCTCGCGACGCGCGTCGCAACGTTCTTTTCGGCCACGGCGGACGCGACCGAGGAGGGAGAGGTGACGGCGGCGGAAACGATCATCGACGCCAACGACGTCGGGCGGATCTTCGGAAACGAGACGGGAATCGCGACGATCGGTTACGGGAAACAGCGAATCGAAACCGATAGTGGCGGCTCGCGGTTCGGCCTCGGACTGTTCTCGGCGGAGCCGTCCGTCGAAACGAGCGAGGCCGTAAGCGCCATCGAGACGACGATCGGCAAGGCGCTGCGCGACAGGCTCACCCTCGAGTGTGAGCCCGAAAACGCAGCGCGAGCGATGCTGGTGGTCGGCGGGCCGCCGGCGTGGCTCAACCGACGAGCGATCGCAGACGGACGACGAACGATCGAGGAGGCGACGGGCTCCGTAGAGATCCTCGGCGGCGATGCGCCGCGGCCGGAGAGCGACGTCGTCTTCGCGGTGGTCGTCCTCGCCGGCGTCGACCCAGTCGAGCGACTCGAGGCGATCCGGTCTCGAACGACCCCGCTGGATCGAGACCGAACCGGCCGCTGAAGCGGTCATTTTTGATCGGTTTTCCGATTCGGAAATAGTCGCGAATCGCCGGCACCGACGAAGGCGAAGGTTTTTGCGCGCTGGACCGCCAAAGCGGTGGTAATGAGCGGAGACGACCCACTCGAGGAGACCGAGTCCGGGGAATCGGCCGGCGAGGAGCGCACGCGGTCCCCGTCGAGGCGCTGGACCGAGAGCGCAGCTCCCTCGGACGACGGAGCGGAGCGTGTCCGAACGGACGGCGGAGCCGTCGACGACGTCGCGCTGGATCCGTGGGGTTCCTCGAGCGTCTCCGACTACCGCAAGCTGTTCGAGGAGTTCGGCATCGAGGAGTTCGACGACGTCAGCGACGAGGTTCCGAACCCACACTACCTGATGCGACGGGGCGTCATCTTCGGCCACCGCGACTATCGACCGGTCGCGAACGCGATGGCTAACGGAGAGCCCGCGGCCGTCCTCTCTGGATTCATGCCCACGGGAGAGCCACACATCGGTCACAAACTCGTCTTCGACGAGATCATCTGGCACCAACAGCAGGGAGCCGACGCCTACGCATTGATCGCGGATCTCGAGGCAAACTCCGCTCGCGGAATGAGCTGGGCCGAAATCGACGAACACACACGCAACTATCTGCTGTCGCTGCTCGCGCTCGGATTCGACCTCGAAGAGGGAACGCTCTACAGACAGTCGACCAACCGAGAGGTACAGGATCTGGCGTTCGATCTCGGTGCCGAAGCCAACTTCTCCGAGTTCGAGGGGATCTACGGCTTCGACGGCGAAACCTCAGTTTCGCACATGCAATCGGTCGTCACGCAGATGGCGGACATCCTCTACCCGCAACTCGAGGAGCCAAAGCCGACCGTTATCCCCGTCGGGCCCGACCAGGACCCCCACGTCCGGCTGGCGCGAGATCTGGCCGAGCGAATGCGCTTTTTCAAAGTCACGCGGGCGTACGCCAGCTTCGAACTCGAGGCCGAAGAGCGCGACCTCGTCGCCGCGTTCTACGACCGACTCGAGCCCGCGGAGTTCGACGACGATCAGCTTCGGTGTCTCCACGTGGCCGAGGCGCTCGAGGCGACGCCGCTTGCGGAGCTCGACATCGACGCGAGCGTTCTCGAATCGGTCCTCACGAAACTGAACGAGGCCGGAATGGAGCCCGTTCGCCCGCGAACGCGCTTTTTCGATCGGCGGGCGACCGAGGAGGCGTTCGAGGCGCTGATCGACGCGGTCGAGGGCGAAAAGCGCGTCTACGAGAGCCACGTCGATGCATTCGAGATCGGTCGGGAGGCGGCCGAAGAACTCGCCCGAACGATCGAAGTCGAGAACGGCGGCTACGGCTTTCGGCCCCCGTCGTCGATCTATCACCGCTTCATGACCGGCTTGACCGGCGGAAAGATGTCCTCGTCGATTCCGGCCAGCCACATCTCGCTGCTCGACGATCCCGAGACGGGCTACGACAAGGTCAAATCAGCGACGACCGGCGGCCGCGAGACGGCCGAAGAACAGCGCGAGAAGGGGGGACGGGCCGACGAGTGTCCGGTCTACGAGCTGTACGCCTATCTACTCGCTGGCGACGACGACGAGTTCGCCAAACTGGTCTACGACGAGTGCGTCGGCGGCGAGCGTCTCTGTGGTGACTGCAAGGAACAGGCCGCGGGCCTCATGCGCGAGTTCCTCGAGGATCACCAGGAGAAACGCGCCGAGGTCGCGGACTTACTCGAGGCGGCCGACATCGAACTCGAGTCGCCGCGCCGCTGACCCCGGGCGATACGCCGGATCGACGTCGATCCGAGTCGGAACCGCTAACTGACCGCCCGAACGCCTACCACACAAGCGAATGCAACTACCAGAATCACAGGTCGCGGTCGTAGAGGCCGCGAGCGCGGACGAGACGACGGCCGTCGACGCCCTCGCCGCGGCGACCGACCTTCCGCCCGAGACCGTCACCGGTGCGGTCTTCGAACTCGAGGAGGACGGTCTGGTCGTCGTCAAAGAACGCGTCGACGAAACGAGTAGACTCACCGACGAGGGAGAAACGTACGCGGACGACGGACTCCCCGAGGTCCGGCTCTACGAGGCCGCACTCGAGGCCGGCGCGGACGACGACCCCGCCTCGATGGGACGGGTCATCGGTGCGTCGGGACTCGAGGGATCGCAGGTCGATATCGCGCTCTCGAACTACGCGCGAAAGGGCTACGGAGCGATCGACAGCGGCGAGCTCACCGCCGACCCCGACGCCGATCCCGCGGCCGACGCCGAGGCGAACGCACTCGAAGAACTCGCCGGAACCGACGATACACCGCTCGAGGTCGTCGATGTCGACGGCGAAACGATGGGCGGACTCGAGCGTCGCGGGCTCGTCGAGATCGCCGAGACGACGGTGCGCGAGGTGAGGCTGACCGAACGGGGTGTCACGGTCCGAACGGACGGTCTCGAGCGCTCCGAGACGGTCGGACAGGTTACGCCGGAACTGTTGACCAGCGGCGAGTGGGAGGACGTCGAGTTCGCAGAGTACAACGTCGAAGCCGACGCCGAACAGGTAAAAGGCGGGCGGGTTCACATCCTGCGCCAGACCGCAGACCGCGTGAAAGACGTCCTCGTTGGGATGGGCTTTCAGGAGATGGAAGGACCACACGTCGACGCGGACTTCTGGATCAACGACTGTCTGTTCATGCCCCAGGACCATCCCGCACGAACCCACTGGGATCGGTTCGCACTCGAGGAACCGACCCACATCGACGAGCTTCCGGAAGGGCTCGTCGAACGCGTCGAGCGCGCCCACCGCGAGGGCGTCGGCGACGACGGCGAGGGCTATCACTCGCCGTGGGACGAAGACTTCGCGCGGGCGCTTGCGCTTCGCGGACACACGACGTCGCTGTCGACGCGCTACCTCTCCGGCGAACAGATCGGTGAGATCGAGCCGCCGGCGCGCTTTTTCAGCGTCGAGAAGGTCTATCGGAACGATACGCTCGATCCGACCCACCTCCTCGAGTTCTTCCAGATCGAGGGCTGGGTGATGGCCGAGGACCTCTCGGTTCGGGACCTGATGGGCACCTTCGAGGAGTTCTACGCCCGGTTCGGCATCACCGACATCGAGTTCAAACCCCACTACAACCCCTACACGGAGCCGAGCTTCGAGCTGTTCGGCACTCACCCGACGACGGGCGAACTGGTGGAGATCGGTAACTCGGGCATTTTCCGCGAGGAGATGCTAGAGCCACTCGGCGTGGAGTGCGACGTGATGGCGTGGGGGCTCGCGCTCGAGCGGCTGCTCATGTTGATGTACGGCTTCGAGGACATTCGCGACATCCACGGCACGCTGTGTGACCTCGAACTGCTGCGGGAAACGGAGGTGACTTACTGATGCCCACGGTCGACATCGACCCCGATGAACTGCGCGAACTGACCGGCCACGAGGAAAAAGACGACGACGAACTCAAAGACGACCTGTTCGGGCTCGGCCTCGAGTTCGAGGGTCGAACCGACGACGGCGCGTTCGAACTCGAGTTCGCCCCCGACCGTCTCGATCGGCTCTCCGTCGAGGGAGTCGCACGCTCCGTGCGGTACCAGTACGGCGACGCCCGGGGCGTCCACGTCCCGTCGACGAACTCGCCGGAGTGGACGATCGTCGTCGACGAGTCGGTTCCCGAGGAGCGCCCCTACGTGACGGGTGCGGTAATCAGGGACGTCGATCTGGACGACGCGAGCCTCGAGTCGCTGATCCAGCTCCAGGAGAAACTCCACGCGACGATGGGGCGAAAGCGCGCGAAAGGTGCGGTCGGGATCCACGATCTGACGATGCTGAAAGGCTCGACGGCGACGGAAGGCAACCCGACCATCGAGTACGTCGGCGTCGAACCCGACGGGGATCGGTTCGTTCCCCTCGATTCGGACGCCGAGATGACGCCGGCGGACGTCCTCGAGGACCATCCGACGGGACAGACCTACGCGGACCTCGTCAGCGAGTACGAGCGCTATCCCGCGATCTACGACGACCTCGGACTGTTCTCGTTCCCGCCGGTGATCAACGGCCGCCGGACGGAGGTTTCGACCGATTCGCGGGACCTGTTCGTCGAGATGACCGGCACCGACCAGTGGACGATCGACAAGATGCTGAACATCGTCTGCTACGCGCTCGCGGCGAGGGGAGCGACCCTCGAGGAGGTTCGGGTCGAGTATTCCGACGGCGAGTCCGGCGAACGCGAACTGGTCCGGCCCGACCTCTCGACGAAGACCAAGACCGTCTCCCACGACCGAATCGAGACGATCCTCGGCATCGACCTCGATCCGGACGAGGTGATCGACCTCGCGGAACGGTCGGGACTCGAAGCGGAGAAACGGGAGAGCGGAGACGACGACGGACTCGTCTACGAGGTGACGATCCCGCCCTATCGGGTCGACGTGCTTCATCCGCTCGACGTCATCGACGACCTCGGACGAGCCTACGGCTTCAACGACCTCGAGCCGAAGTACCCCGACGTGGGAACCGTCGGCGGCCGCCACGAGCGCTCGAGACTCGAGGACGCCGCCCGGACCCAGCTCGTCGGGCTCGGCTTCGAAGACCTGCTGAACTTTCACATGATCAGCGAGGGAGAGAACTTCGATCGACTCTCCGCCTCACCGGGAGACGACGTTTACGGTCCCGGCGAGCCGGCGACGATCAAAGGTCCGTACAGCGAGGATTACACCATGTTGCGGACCTGGGTCACGCCCTCGTTGTTGATGGTCCTCGAGCGAAACACCCATCGTGCGTATCCACAGAACCTGTCCGAGATCGGGTTCACGGCAGCGGTCGACGAGGCCGAAACCACCGGTATCAGCGAACGGCGTCGCGTCGGGGCCGTCCTCGCGAGTCACGAATCCGGCTACGAAGACGCCAAAGCCAGATTGCAGGCCCTCTGTCGACGGTTCGACGTCGACCTCGAGACGCCATCCACGGAACACCCGACGTTCATTTCGGGTCGTACGGCGAGCGTCGTGATCGACGGCGAGGCCGTCGGCGTGATCGGAGAAGTACATCCGCGCGTGCTCGTCGAACACGACCTCAAGGTCCCCGTCGCCGGCTTCGAGTTCGACCTGGCGGCGCTGTCGTAAGATCTCGGACGAAGCGACCGCCTCGTTTTCGCCGTGGACGCCGTAACGTACCGCGAGCGAACGACGTGAGCGAGCGGGCCGACGACTGACGTGAAGTGACGCTACGCGTCACGGAACGGAAGGAGGAGTGCTTTTAATCGAATTTTTGCCGAGGGTGCGCCTTGGCGCACCCGCAGAGCAAAACTTCGATGGCTAGAATTCGTGTTCGACGTCCTCTCCGTCGGCTTTCTGAATAATGATCTTCCCGTCCCGGACTCGGACGAAGACCTCGTCGCCGATATCCATCCCCGCGACTGCGAGTTCGTCCTCGTGGAGATTGAGGTGGACGTTGTGGTAGTTTCCGTCGTCGTCTTTCGCACCGCTTGGACTCAACTTCTTTTTCCGTACCATCGCGGGATTCTATGACGAACTTCGCCGTAGGATATACTTAAGTGTTTTCTACGAGATACCAGACGGCCGTCCGTGGCAAACGATCATCAGAACCACGCGTGAAACCGTTGGTCTGGGATAGTGCGACTAAATGCCGTAGTCCATGTACTTAAAGATACCGACGCTGTCGGTCGTTTTTCGGGGATATCTTTATGTCAGACCGTGCGCTGGATTGACATGGAGGAAAACCATGGTACGTGAAGACGGTAAGCGAAACTTTGCGCTACGTGAATCGAGCGGTGACGAGTCGAGCGTCTTTTCGGGGAACACTCCCCGACAGGCCGCACTCAAGGCAGCCAGGCGACTCGATCCGGGTTCCAGCGAGGACGACGCGGACCGAGTCGAATTGGAACTTCGCGAGAAGGGGACTGACAAGGTCCACATCTACGACGGCTGGGCGTGGGAGGAGACGGCTCCCGACGACAAGCCGGACTGGATGCCAAGCGAGATCACCGAGGCAAACGTCTCGAAAAAGGGGATCGAACATCTCGAAGAGTGAGAACGGAGGAGCATTTCGCGGTTGACGAGTTCGAAGGGCGAACCGTTCGGTCGAACGTGTGGACGTAGCTCCGGCGTGTTCTGAGACGATTCTCCCGACCGGCGAGCGGAGTGCCAACGCTGCGTTCATCCTCGAAGAGCGGACTGTGCACGCCTCGAGATCCGAACATCCACCCTCGAGAAGTGGCGGCTCGGGTCGATAGGCACCGAGTGGAACGGACCGTCGGTCTCCGCGGTCGCGTCCGTGGACGGAACGAGCCGTCTCGACGAGTCCGATCCGGACGAACCCGAGGGCCTTTTGATCCTCTCTGTACTATGAGACGACAATGGCCGTCATAACGCTCGGACCCGAGGGGACGTATTCACACAGAGCGGCGCGTGCGATCGGTGACGAGATCGAATTCAGCCAATCGGTTACGTCGATCGTCGACGCCGTCGCAACCGGCGAACACGACCGAGGCGTCATCGCGATCGAGAACAGCATCGAAGGAAGCGTCACGGAGAGTCTGGACGCGCTCGCGGAGTACGACGTCGCCGTCGTCCGCGAAATCGTCACCCCGGTCAGACACGCGTTGCTCGCACAGGGTCCGACGTTCGAGACGGTCGCCAGCCACTCGCAGGCGCTCGCCCAGTGTCGAACCTACCTCGAGCGCGAGTACCCCGACGCCGCGCTCGAGGCCGTCGCCAGTACGGCCCAGGGCGTCGACTTCGCTCGCACGGACGCCTCCGTCGCGGGCATCGGCCATCCGGCGAACGCAGACGACGGCGACGAACTCGAGGTACTGGCCGAGGACATCCAGGATCAGGACTCGAATTCGACCCGGTTTTTCGCGATCGCCCCGACGGAGGATCGATCGACCGGCGGCGGAAAGACGTCCCTCGTGGTCTACCCGAACGCGAACTACCCCGGATTGCTGCTCGAGTTACTCGAGCCCTTCGCGGACCAGGATATCAACCTGACTCGGGTCGAGTCGCGTCCGAGCGGACGACGACTGGGCGATTACGTCTTCCACGTCGACTTCGAGGCGGGGCTGTACGAATCGCGGACGAACGAGGCCATCGAGGAACTCGAAGAGCTCGCGGAAAACGGCTGGGTTCGGCGGCTGGGTTCGTACGACACGGAACACGTCGTCGATTGAGACGGTCCGCTGTAACTGTTTACCGGCGCACCCGGAACCCGGTCTCCGGATACGCCGGTACTGACTTACAGCAGACCGTACGAGAGACCGCTTCAGCCGATTTCTGTGTGTCCATCCCGTTCGCGGTTGCACCGGACGCAGGTACAACGGCCCGTACATCCACACTGGAGGACGGAGGTATCACGGCCAGTCACCGCACGTCAGATTCTGAGGCCGGTCTCGGCGGAGACGACCGCTCCGAACCTTTTCCCACGTGGCCCCGGTAGCCGGTGTATGGTACTCGAACCAGGCGAGAACGCGCCGACGGTGACCGCACTCGATCAGGACGGCGAGGACGTCGAACTCGCGTTCGACGCGCCGACAGTGCTGTATTTCTATCCGCGGGACGCCACGCCGGGCTGTGCGACCGAAGCGCGTCAGTTCGATCGCGAACTCGAGGAGTATCGCGACGCCGGCGTCTCCGTTTACGGAGCCTCGACCGACGACGTCGACTCCCACCGGGAGTTCCGTGACGACGAGGGGCTCGACTTCGACCTGCTTGCCGATCCCGACGGCGAGCTCGCGGACGCGTTCGACGTCGACCGAACTCGAGGTGCGACCGAACGGACGACGTTCGTCCTCGCTGACGGCGAAGTCCAGAGCGTCTACGAAGGGGTCGATCCGGACGGCCACGCACGCGAAGTGCTCGAGGACGCACTCGAGGACGGGCTGGTCACGCTGTCCGAGTTGGATTGAGATCTGCCGTGGCCGAACGGGAAGAAACGATCCGTTCTGTCCTCGATCGACGGGCAGAATTTATCTCCTTCGAGGACGTAGTTCCGCTCATGCGAGGAAACCCACTCGACGAACTCGAGGAGATGCTGAACCGGGTCAGCCGACAGGTCGAAGAGGGGATGACCGGTGGCGGACTGCAGGTTCCCGGCTCCGTCCCCGTCGACGTCGCGGACAGGGACGAAGAGTACGTCGTGACGGCCGATCTCCCCGGCTACGAGACCGACGACATGTCGCTGACGCTCTCGGACGGAACGCTCCACCTGGAAGCGACGCGAGCGGACGAGGAGGAGTACGACGGGGGACGCTACCTCCGTCGCGAGCGGACCCGGACGGCGGCGAGCCGACGGATCCGTCTCCCGGAGCCCGTCGAAGAGGGGTCGATCTCGGCCGGCTACGAACAGGGGGTGCTGACCGTCCGCCTGCCGAAAGCCGGCGGCGGTGACGAGTCGAAAGAAATCGACATCGAGTAGGGGCGTCGGCCAGCCCACGTTTCGTTTTCGTCTCCGTCCGATCGAGCGTCTCGGTGTCTCCGGTCGCGGACGCCTACGTCCGAGAAGACCGGCGCGTTACCGGACGGCGACCATCGCTGCCGCCCTCGATCGGCGGCACAATGAGGACCGACAATCGACGGATGGAAAGCTATAGGGCGGCGTCGCGTCCACACACACACAAATGAGCGACGCCGGTTACGACCACGCGCGAGTCGAACGACGCTGGCAGGAGGCGTGGAACGACGCCGAGGTTTATCGAACCGACGACGACGTCGAGGACCCGACGTACGTCCTGGGGATGTATCCGTATCCCTCGGGCAAACTCCACATGGGTCACGTCCGCAACTATACGATCACGGACGCATACGCCCGATATCGTCGGATGCGCGGCGACGACGTTCTTCACCCGATGGGGTGGGACGCGTTCGGTCTGCCGGCGGAAAACGCGGCCAAAGACCGCGATACGAATCCGCGCGACTGGACGATCGACTGCATCGAGACGATGCGCGAGCAGATGCACGCGATGGGCTTTGGCTACGATTGGGACCGCGAGATCACCACCTGTACGCCGGAGTACTACCAGTGGAATCAGTGGCTCTTCTCCCGGTTCCACGACGAGGACCTCGTCGAGCGTCGCGATGCCGACGTCAACTGGTGTCCCGAGTGCGAAACCGTCCTCGCGGACGAACAGGTCGAGGGTGAGGCCGAACTCTGCTGGCGCTGTGACACGCCCGTCGAACAGCGCGAACTCGAGCAGTGGTTCCTGAAGATCACCGAGTACGCCGACGAGTTGCTGGACGCGATCGACGACCTCGAGGGGTGGCCCAACTCGGTGCGACAGATGCAGCGCAACTGGATCGGTCGACAGGAGGGGACCGAACTGGAGTTCTCGGTGGACGGACACGGCACCGTCGAGGCCTTTACGACCCGTGTCGACACCATCCACGGCGCGACGTTCTTCGCGCTCGCGCCGGACCACCCGATCAGCGAGGAACTGGCCGAGGAGGACGACGTCGTTCGCAAGTTCATCGACCACGAGGCCGATCCGGACGGCGACGAGCCAAACGGCGTCGAGACCGGCCTGAGCGCGGCCAATCCCGTCACCGGCGACGAGATCCCGATCTACGTGGCCGACTTCGTCCTCTCGGACGTCGGAACCGGCGCGTTGATGGCTGTCCCCGGCCACGACGAGCGCGACCACGCGTTCGCGACGAAGATGGGCGAGGAGATCGTTCCCGTGATCGCTCCCGAACCCGACGACTGGGACGGCGAGACGGTCCCCGGCGTACCGGACGTCAGCGAGGAGGCGTTCACCGACGACGGCGTGCTCGTCAACTCCGGCGAGTACACCGGTCTCGACAGCGAGGCGGCACGAGCGCGGCTGACCGAGGACGTCGAAAGCGCCGCGTGGGCCACCCAGTATCAGCTTCGCGACTGGGGCATCTCCCGCCAGCGCTACTGGGGCACGCCGATTCCGGTCGTCCGCTGTCACGACGGCTGTGGATCGGTCATCGTCCCCGACGAGGAGCTGCCCGTCGAGCTACCGGAGTTCATCAACACGACCGGCAACCCGTTGGACGCCGCCGAGGAGTGGAAGGAGACGACCTGCCCGGAGTGTGGCGGCGACGCCACCCGCGAGACGGACACGATGGACACCTTCGTCGACTCCTCGTGGTACTTCCTGCGGTACGTCTCGCCGGACCTCGAGGACGCGCCGTTCGACGTCGGGCGAGCGAACGACTGGATGCCCGTCGATCAGTACGTCGGCGGTATCGAACACGCCGTCATGCACCTGCTGTACTCGCGGTTTTTCACGAAGGTGCTCGCCGACCACGAAGGGCTCGAGCACCGCGAGCCGTTTACCAACCTGCTCGCACAGGGAATGGTCCAGCTCGAGGGCGAGAAGATGTCCAAATCGAAGGGGAACGTCGTCTCACCGCAGCGAATCGTCGAGGAGTACGGCGCGGACACCGCTCGGCTGTTCATGATGCAAGCGGCCCAGCCCGAGCGCGACTTCGACTGGAGCGAAGAGGGCGTCCGATCCACGAACGCCTTCCTCGGCCGGCTACACGAACTGGTCGAAACTCTGTTCGAAGCCGATCTCGAGGAGACCGACGATGCGATCGCGAGGTACGTCGAAAGCGAGATCGACGCGACGATCGCGATCGCCGGCGAGGAGTACGACGAACTGCGGTTCAACCGCGCCCTCCGGGAAACCCAGGATCTGGTGCGAACGCTCAGACAGTACGCCGACTACGCGGAGCCAAACGCCGAAACCTTCGAGCGCGGGCTGTCTGCGGTCGTCCGCTTGCTCGCACCGGTCGCACCGCATCTGGCCGAAGAGCTGTACGACGAACTCGGAGACGATGGGTTCGTCGTCGACGCAACGTGGCCGACCGCCGACGTCGATCGGGAGTTCGTCGACAAGCGCCGCACGCTGGTCGAGAACACCCGCGAAGACGTCCGCCAGATCGTCGACGTGGCCGGCATCGATGACCCGCAGGCGATCGACGTGGTCGTCGCTCCCGACTGGAAGTACGACGCCCTGGGGATCGCGATCGCGAGCGAAGCCGACAACCTGATCGGTGAACTCATGCAGGAATCGCATATCCGCGAGCAGGGCGACGTCGCGGCCAGCTACGGACAGGAGCTCCAGGCCGAACGCGAGGCGCTCTCGATGACGCTGGGACCCGACGAGGAGTTCGCGGCGCTCGAATCCGCAGCGTGGCTCGTAGAGCGCGAGTTCGGCGCGCCGGTGACAGTCGTCAGCGCCGACGAGGTCGACGAGAGCGTGCTGAAAAACGCCGAACCCGGACGGCCGGCGATCGAGATCGAGGACTGATCCGGGACCGGGTTTTCGACGCCGTCGGCCATCCAGTAATCCCCAGTGGCCGTCCTCGAGGACGTCAGCGCACCACGACGACCCAGCTGACGATCAGCGCAACGACGGCGATCGGGTGGGCAACGAGGGCTCCGGCCGCTCGTCTCGAGAGATCCACTCCCCGTTCCCGACGCGTGGCGAGGAGTCGACCGGCGAGGTACGAGAGGGTCCCGAGCGGTGTTGCGACGACGAGGACGGCGACGGGACCGAGTGCGAGCAGGATCGGCTCGAAGCCGCCTCTGACTATGTCCCCCGCGACGAGATAGCCCCAGAGACCGGCGAACGGGGCGCTCGCGGCCGCCCAGCTTGCGACCAGACCGTCGTTCAGGTACGCGACCGCGGCGGCACCGACGAGGCCGGCCGGAATCGCGAGCTGCACCGCGAGCCACGCCAAAACCGTCAGTCGGTGGCCCGCCCCGACTGCGACGAGGTCGAGCGCCAGAAACGTCGCGAACGCGAACGCCACGATCCAGACGGCGTACCGGCGTGACGAACCGACGTGGCGGCCAAACAGACGACGAGGCACACCCGTCCGAGCAGCGCCGACGGCACCGTCGCGCTCGAACGCTCCGAGACGATCGGCCACGAAGACGATGAGCGTACCACAGAGAGCCGCCAGAACTGCGGCCACAAGCCAGGGTTCCGGCGCGGTCGGTGCGGTCGTCGCGGTCCCGGCGTCGTCACCGAGCATCCCGACCCGTGCGGGACCGCGAACGATGGCGGCGACGGTCATCGCGAGGAGTCCGACGAACGTGATCGGAGCGAACAGTCGATCGACGGCGTCGGCGAGCCGATCGACGACTCCGGGTTCACCCGCAGCCACGACGACCGCCCGTTTCGACGGCTCGTAGACCGTTACTTCGCGACCGTTCTGACCGTAGCGCGTCTCGACGGCCTCGAGCAGGTCTGCCGACTCGAGCTTGTCGACGTGATAGGAGACGTTTTGAATG
Source organism: Natrarchaeobius halalkaliphilus (assembly GCF_003841485.1). Classification (NCBI taxonomy): domain Archaea; kingdom Methanobacteriati; phylum Methanobacteriota; class Halobacteria; order Halobacteriales; family Natrialbaceae; genus Natrarchaeobius; species Natrarchaeobius halalkaliphilus. The sequence goes on from NZ_REFY01000001.1 coordinate 579,457, forward strand.
CTCGTCTCGAGGTCATCGGCAAGCTCCGATCGAGTGCGCCCCTGCTCGTAACACGCCGCCAGGATGGCGCGAGAGGTCTTGGATCCGAGAGCGTCGAACAGCTTGTCGGCGTCTTCGTCCTCGAGCCCGGCGACGGTCGGCTCGTCGGCGTCGTCGCGAAACCGTCGCACGAGCCGGCCAGCGAGGCGGTCCATACACGGACCGTCGTACTCGAGAACAAAAGGGTATCGGGGACGTCAAATGAGCGTTTGAGCCGTGCCAGCGGTGTCAGTGGAATCGGAGGCGGCTTGGAGCAGCTGTGGCGTTCACCTTTCTGGACCGATGTCCGCGTCCGATCCGCCGTCCACCGAGTCCTGCTCCAGTCCGCCGACGATGGGGAGTACGCCACGGACAGCGACGTAGGGGAGTCTTCACACCGAAGAGCGGAGGGGTCGACGGCCTCGCTGTCAGGATCATCGTCGACGGGGTGAACATCTCAGCGGAACTATTTTCTGAGTGGAATCCTCTACTGAAAGGTATGAGCACGTCGGTCAAAGTGACGGATACCACGAAATCCCGCCTCGAGGAGCTCCAGGCCGAGATTCGTCTCGAGACGGGTCGGAACGTAACGCAACAGGATCTGCTCGAGCGGATCGTGACCAGCAGCTACGAGTCGAAAGACGAGGTGATCGATTCGTTTCGCGACGAGTTCGAGCCGCTGTCGGACGAAGAGATCGACCGGTGGCTGTCCGGAAGTTCCGATTGGGAAGTCGAAACGAGTGAAGAAGAGATCGACGACGTTCTGTACGGCCCATGAGCGTCCTCATCGATACGGGTGTGTTCGTCGCCGCACAGAACGAGCGTGACGAACATCACGACGTGGCGGTGCGAGCATTAACGGCCGGATTCAACGGGGAGTTCGGTGCGTTGTACACGACGGACTACGTGTACGATGAAGCCGTTACGCTCGCGCGTATAAGAACCGGTAGTCATCGCGAAGCGCGTCTCATCGGAGATCGCATCGCGGGTCGCCACTCGTACCCGTCCGGAATCGAACTCCTGTTCGTTCACGACGATCGATTCGAGAAGACGGTACGAACGTTCGAACGGTACGACGACCACGAGCTGAGTTTTACCGACGCGAGTCTCATCGCGGTCGTCAAAAGTGAGGGGCTGGACGCCGTTCTCAGCTTCGACGACGACTTCGACGGGGTCGTCGACCGAATCGATCCGACGACGTCATCGGGTCGATAACTCGAGGCGGCCAGGCGATCGCTGTGTCGGTTTGGGGGATAATCGGAGACGAGTCACAGGTACGCAAGAAACGGCGGACAATGCCGTCTCATACGGTCTACTGTAAGTCGTTACCGGAGCGACCGCGAGCCGTCCTGCGGTCGCTCCGGTAAAAAGTCACAGCAAACCGTCTCAGTCCGCGGCCATCTCGAGGTTCGCCTTCGACTGTGCGCCGATCGCCTCGACGATCAGTTCGGCGATATCGACGACCTCGAGGTCGTCTTCGAAGCCGCCGGTCTTGCGGCCGTCCTCGTACATCGTCATGCACATCGGGCAGGCGACGACGAACTTTTCGACGCTCGAGCCGGCGTCGGTATCCTCGAGGGCCTCGCGGAGCCGTTCCTCGCTCGGTTTCGGCTCTTCTTCGAAGTCCATCCAGAGTCCGCCGCCGCCGCCGCCACAACAGAACGAGTCCGCGCGGTTTCGCGGCATCTCGCGGAGATCACAGCCGGTGGCCTCGATCAGGTCACGCGGGGCCTCGTACTCGTCGTTGTATCGCCCGAGGTGACATGGGTCGTGGTAGGTGACGGTGTACTCGAGTTCGTCGCCCGAAAGCTCGAGTTTGCCCTCCCGTACCAGCTCTTCGACGGCCTGGGTCCAGTGGAGGACGTCGACCTCGCCGTCCTCGTTCCACTGGTCGGTGTACTCGAAGGGCATCATCGGGTCGTCAGCGAACTCCGCGAAGTCGACCTCGGGGTACTCGTTTTCGAACGTGTTGTAGGAGTGGGGATCGGTACAGACGATCGTGTCGAACTCGCAGCTCTCCCAGGTCTCGACGTGGTGGCCCGCGAGTTCGACGTAGAGGAACTCCTCGCCGACGCGGCGAACGTCGTTGCCGTCGTACTTCTCGTCGTCGAAGAGAATGCCGAAGCTGACGTCGGCTTCCTGGAGGATGGTGGCCAGCGACCGTGCGACCCGCTTGTTTCGTTCGTCGTAGCTCGGATAGTCACCGACGTACCAGAGGTAGTCGACCTGCTCTTCGCGGGCGTCCGTGAGGTCGAACTCGAGGTCGTCGGCCCAGTCGGCACGGTTGCGGGGACTGTTGCCGAAGGTGTTGCCGTGTTGCATGACGTTCTGAAAGACGTCCTGCATGGGCGCGGAGACGTCGCCCTGATCGGTCATCTGGCGATTGAGCCGGGTGAACGACTGCAGATGCTCTATCTCGACCGGACAGGCGTCCATGCAGGCCATGCAGGCCATACAGGACTCCATCGTCTCGGTGTCGATCACGCCGCCGCCGTCGGCAACGATCGGCTTCTCTTCGCCGCCGGCCTCGAGATCCTCGCGGTAGGATTTCAGATCGAGGATGACGTCGCGCGGGTCGAGCGGGCGATCGGACGCCTTGGCGGGACAGATCGACGAACAGCGACCGCACTTGGTACAGGCGTCCTGGTCGAGCAGTTCCTTCCAGGTGAAATCGTCGATGGATTCGGCGTTGGTCGCGTCCAGGTCGGCGGGAACGTTCGGCAGCCGCTTGCCGGCCTTCTCATCGCGTGTGATAATGTTCGCGAACGACGAAAGCATGTGGAAGGGCTTGGCGTAGGGAATCCACGCGATGAAGAAGAACGCGAGCAGCGAGTGCGACCACCACGACAGCCAGTGGAGCGTCTCGGCGTTGAACCCGAGGACGGAAACTGCGGTATAGTTCGGATCGGTCGCCGTTCCCGCGACCGTCGGCAGTCCGATCGCCTGGAACACCATCGCGAGGCCGTAGCCGACGAAGCTGACGGCTTCGTGGTCGGGCATCCCGGTCGCGTAGATGCGAAACCCCTCCAGGAGGAAGCCGCCGACGCCCAAGCCGAACAGCGTCCAGATAAAAATGGCATCCTCGTTCGAGGTGTGTCGTCCCCAGAGACGCTCGTTGCGGACCCAGTAACGCCGGTAGATCGCCATCCCGATGCCGACGACGAACAACAGTCCCATCGCGTCGACGATGAACTGGTAGGCGAGATAGAACTCGCCCTCCCAGAACGTCAGGTTCAACAGCAGTTCGGTCCCGTACTGTTCGACGGCGATGATCGCGGTCGCGATCAACAGCGTGAGAAACCCCCAGAGGATGAACGCGTGCATCAACCCGCCGTAGAGATCCCTGTCGAACTGTTTCTCGTTCGAGAGGACGATCGCAGCCCCACGGCTGATCCGGGTCGAAAGATCGTCGAGACGCTGAAACGGGTCGTCGGAACCGGCGGCGTACCGGGCGAACCGACGGTAGACGCCGTAGAGGAAGACGAAAATCGTAATCGCCGCGAGGAGATAGAACACCGCGTATTCGGTGGCACTGATCCCCCAGTACGTCTCCCTCGTCACCTCCGCCTGGGCTATCGCGTTCATGTACAGTCACGGGCAGGGGTGAAACTTAATTCTTGTCACGCCACCTGGAGACCACACCGCTCACGTCATGCGAAAATTATAATCTGCCAGTGAGTTCATAACAGTTGTTCGTGAGCGTCCACCGTCGACAGTCTCTGGCAACAGGCTTAAATAGCCACCCGTCGGGAGTGTCCACCCATGAACGAGAAAACCGAGGAATTGCGGGATATCTTCACTGACGTTACCGACGGCGAAGCGACCGTCACCGAATCGCAGGAGAACACCCGCGGTTCCCTCGAGAAGGACGAGCGGACGGAGGAAGACCGATTGGAAACGGTCGTCAGCCAGATGCGCGACCGATACGAGTTCGAGACGACGCTCTCGGACGAGGAGCTGATCCACGTCGCGAGGGGGTTTTACGACGGCGATAGGGACGACGTCATTGCCGACCGGGTGGGGGGTGGGCCGACGGAGGTGTTCGAAGCCCGGCTGTCGCTTCACCTCGTCGACGAGGACGACGCCGACGAAGTCGACCTCGCCGCGATCCGCGAGCGCGACGAAGACACAGCGACGCTGGCCGAGGAGTACGACGTCAGCAACGAACAGATCGAGCGATACCGTCGCGTCGCGTCGGCCAAAGACGAGTCTCGAGCGGCGAACGACCGGTATCGCGACGAGTTCGACAGCATCCTTGCCGACGCGGAACTCTCCGAGCGGATGACGACGGACGTTCGCGAGGACGGACTCGAGGACGCCACCGAAGGCATGGAGACGAACGTCGACCTGTGAACTCCGACGGGCGCGCCGAGTCCGTCCAAGTCGGGCGGAGACGAACGTTTTTGTAAGAAAACGCGCCCAAGCGGGCCGTGGCCAGAACCCGAGTCAGCTTTAGCGACCTCCGAACTGCCGCGTACTGTCCTCGAAAGTGCTATTATCGTCGTACCGAGGACGACGAGCGCGAACCGCCGCCGGAGATCGAGGCGATCCGTGCGCTCTCGACTCGATACGAGGAGCTACTCGAGGAGCCGATAGCCGCGCTGGCGGACGAGCCGATCGCCGTCTCACCGGATCGGTACCGCGAGACGCTGATAGCGACCAGACGACGACTCGAGGACGACGGCTGTTGGACGCGACTCTGTGCTCCCGAGGGGCGAAACGCGCTCGTGACCGGACGCGACTGTCGGGGCGTGGTCCACAAGGTGCTCGTCGATCCGCTCGAGCCGGTTCTGGTCTCGGCGGGCGAACCACCGGAGCGTGGCGTCTGGGAATCTCAGTCCGTCCACGCCGTCGCAGCCGCGAAGGCGCTCGGCTGGGAGCGACGGACGGCGATCGACCGGGTCTGGCTCGAGTACCCGGCCTACGGAGTAGTCCGGTCGGTCAGCCTCACGACGCGACGGAAAGCCCGGTACCGACGCGCGCTTCGGACCGTTCGGTCCCTGGACGGACCGCCATCACGGATCGCGAACCGATCGAAGTGTACCAGTTGCGAGTACGCCGCACGGTGTGGCGTCCGGACCCGGACGCTCCGGTCGATACTCGGGTTCGGCCGAGGCGAGTGACCCGACGTCGCAGCCCTTAACAGTCGTCGCCGCCACGTTTCAGTAATGACCGACCGAGAGGGCGACCGCGATCACCGCTTCTCCGAGGGAGAGGGGTTCGACGACGCCTACGACGAGTTCGATCTGGATCCGCCGGAACTGGCCGTCGACCCGTCGAAGGTCGATCCCGTCGACTCCCGGGTCGTCACCGATACGCTCGACGACCAGCAGATCGCGAGCGACGACGTCGACGCCGCGGAACTGCTCGACGTCGGGCTGAACTACATGGGAATCAACCGCTACGAACAGGCCACCGACGCGTTCGGACGAGCCGCCCAGTTCGCGGAGGACGACCTCCTCGCACAGGAGTCGTGGGTCAACAAGGGCGTCGCTCACGCCGAACTCGAGGAGTGGGACGAGGCGATCGGCGCACACCGAGAGGCGCTGTCGATCGACGATCGGAGCGAACACGCCGCGACAGCCGAGACGAACCTCGCGTACGCGCTCTGGGAGTTCGGTGAAACTGCCACGGCGCTCGAGCACGCCGAGCGAGCCGTGGAGATCGACGAGCGCTTCGCGGAGGGGTGGTTCAATCGGGCGTTCTTCCTCTCCGAGCGGGGGCTCTCCGAGGAGGCGCTCAACTGCGTCGACAACGCGATCCGACTCGGCATGCGCAACGCGCGGGTGCTCGAGGAAAAGGCCCAGATTCTCGAGGACCTTGGCGAGTACGACGAGGCGGAGGAAATCGCAGAGGAGGCAAACGAGATGCGCGAGCGAGTCGAACAGCAGATGATGGAAGATCGCATGGAAGGACGCGGACAGATGCCGGACGGGAGCGACCCCTCGCGAGCAGACGATCGCGAACGACGGTTCGAGTGACGATGATCGTACACGAGCGGGAGACGCCGGAGGGGCTGCTGGTCGCGATCTGTGACGACGACGTGCTGGGAGAGACGTTCGAGGAAGACGACCTCTCGCTGACCGTCACCGAGGAGTTCTACGGCGGCGACGAAACCGACGAGCGTGGCGTGATCGACAGTCTTTCGAGAGCGACCGTCGCCAACATCGTCGGAACGCAAGCGGTCGAACTGGCCATCGAGGAGGGGTTCATCGACGAGGCGAACGTTCTCGAGGTCGACGGAACCCATCACGCACAGCTGTTGCGGATGTACTGACTTCGGCAGGCAGAGCTGACCGATTCGGGAAAACGTTTTTATTCCATAATGGTGTCCCATCAATTATGAGCCGCGAACAGCGGTCGGTTCTCGACAGGGTTCGCCAACCCGAGTACACTGGTGCGAACCGGTGCGTTCCGTGTACTGCGGTCAATCTCGGTATCGCGGTCGTTCTCGCCGGTGGGATCGCCATCGTCGCACCGCTCGCCGCAACGCTCGTTCTCGTCAGTTCGGTCGCCGTCATCTACGTCCGGGGTTATCTGGTACCGGGAACGCCGACGCTGACCGAGCGATACGTCCCCGACCGGCTGCTCGCCGCGTTCGACAAGCACCCGGAGCCGCGCAGTGGAACGCTCGAGACGAACGGCGACGGGCTCGAGACGGAAGCGGGTGGCTCCGTCGACGAGATGAGTCCTGACCCGAGCGACGGCGGAGCGTCCGCCGCGATCGATCCCGAATCGACGTTTCTCGCGCACGACGTTCTGATTCCCTGCAGCGACCTCGCGGACTCGGACGGAGCGCACCCGGACGACGACCTCTGTCTCACCGAGGACGTCGAGCGTGCGTGGCGACGCGAGATCGACGCCCATCGCGGCGGCGACCGCGAGGATCAGGTGGCCGCGTTCCTCGAGACCGATCCGGAACGGGTTCGAATCGTTCAGCCGCGAGATAGCGGCGTCAGAGCCCTCGTCGACGACAGGTCGGTCGCACGATGGGAATCCGACGCGGCACTCCTGGCCGACCTCGCGGGAGCGACAGTACTCGCGACTCGAGTAGCCGACTGGGAGCGGCTGTCGGTCGAAAACCGCAGTCGACTCGCGAACGGTCTCCGGACGTTCGTCGGGCAGTGTTCGGCGTGCGACGGCGAAGTTTCGCTCGACGAAGAAACCGTCGAGTCCTGCTGTCGATCCCATCAGGTGTACGCGATCACCTGCGAGGACTGTAACGTTCGCATTCTCGAAGTTCCGCTGTAGCTCCGAAGCTCCACGAGGTCCGGATACCGACCCAGAACCGCTCTCGAAAATCCGCCTCAGATCGGACCGAAGGAGTGTTTTGTCTGGGTCCCCTGCTAGTCGCCAATGAGCCAGCAAAACCTCGAGTCGCTCGACGTCGAGGCGATCCGTTCGGAGTTTCCCATCCTCGAGCGCGAGTTCGACGGCCAGCAGGTCGTCTACCTCGATAATGCGGCAACGACCCAGACGCCGGATGCGGTCGTCGACGCGATGAGCGACTACTACCGCGAGTCGAACGCGAACATCCACCGCGGTATTCACCACCTCAGTCAGGAAGCCTCGGAAGCGTACGAAGTGGCACACGACCGCGTCGCGGAGTTCATCGGCGCGGAAGGACGCGAGGAGGTCATCTTCACCAAGAACACCACCGAGAGCGAGAACCTCGTGGCCTACGCGTGGGGGCTGAACGAACTCCAGGCCGGTGACAGGATCGTGCTCACGGAGATGGAACACCACGCCTCGCTCGTCACCTGGCAACAGATCGGCAAGCGAACGGGCGCCGACGTCGAGTACATTCGTATCGACGAGGACGGTCGCCTCGACGTGGACCACGCCAGAGAGCTGATCGACGACGACGCGGCCATCGTCTCGGCGGTCCACGTCTCGAACACGCTGGGGACGGTCAATCCCGTCTCCGAACTCGTGGATATCGCACACGAACACGACGCGCTAGCGTTCATCGACGGCGCACAGGCCGTCCCCAACCGCCCGGTCGACGTCGAAGCGATCGACGCCGACTTCTACGCATTCTCGGGTCACAAGATGGCCGGGCCGACTGGGATCGGCGTCCTCTACGGGAAAGAGCATCTGCTTGAGGCGATGGAGCCCTACCTCTACGGCGGCGGCATGATCCGCAAGGTCACCTTCGAGGAGACGACGTGGGGCGACCTGCCGTGGAAGTTCGAGCCTGGAACACCCCCGATCGCTGAGGCCGTGGGTCTGCACGCGGCGATCGACTGGCTCGAGGAGATCGGCATGGATCGCATCCGGAGTCACGAAGAGGAAATCGCCCGCTACGCCTACGAGCGACTCGACGCCGAGGGCGACGTCGAAATCTACGGCCCCGAACCCGGCCCCGACCGCGGTGGCCTCGTTAGTTTCAACCTCGAGAGCGTCCACGCCCACGACTTGACCTCGATCATGAACGATCACACCGTCGCCGTCCGCGCCGGCGATCACTGTACGCAGCCGCTACACGACAAGCTCGGCGTTCCCGCGTCGACTCGAGCGTCGTTCTACGTGTACAACACTCGCGAAGAGGTCGACACGCTGGTTGCGGCACTCGACGACGCGCGCCAGCTGTTCGCGTAGCGGTACACAACGCGTCGACTCGAGTTCCACAAATCGAGTTTCAATAGTCACGTATTTATTGTATTGGCGGCCACGGTACTGATATGTCCACAGTACGGATCTGTTTCGTCGCATTGCTCGTCGCGGCGATCGCGGTGAGTCCGGTCGCCGCCGTCGCCGACGCGGGCGGAGAGTCGCTACACTCGAGCGCCGCGGCCGACGCGTCGACGGAGTGTTCGTTTCCGCTCACCGAGACTGACGACACTGGAACGGAGGTAACGCTCGAGGAAGAACCCGAGACGGTCGTCACGCTCAACCCGAGCGCCGCTCAGACGATGTGGGAGATCGGTGCCGAGGAGAAGGTGATCGGCACGACCAAACACGCGGAGAACCTCGAGGGAGCCGAGGAGCGGACGAACGTCTCGACCGACGCCGAGACGATCGAGCCGGAGATCGTCGTCGACGCAGACCCCGACCTCGTGCTCGCGCCGAGTTCGAACTTCGTCTCCGAAGAGACCGTCGAAACCCTTCGTGAGGCCGGCGTGACCGTCTTTTACTTCCAGTCGGCGGAGTCGATCGACGAGGTCCGCGACCGAACCCAGCTGGTCGGCTCGCTCGTCGGAGAGTGCGAAGGGGCTCAGGAGACCGTCGACTGGATGGACGAGGAACTCGAGATCGTCGAGTCAGCGCTCGAGGGCGAAGAGCGTCCCGACGTGCTGTACACCTTCTTCGGGTTCACCGCCGGGGAGGAGACGTTCATCCACGACCTCATCGAAGCGGGCGGCGGGACGAACGTGGCTGCCGAAGCCGGCGTCTCGGACTACCAGCAACTCAGCGAGGAAACCGTGATCGACGCCGATCCGGAGTGGATCGTCCTCAACACGAACTCGCCGGAGGTTCCGGAGGGGGCGGCCTACGAGTCCACGACGGCCGTCGAGAACGATCAAGTTCTCACCGTCGAGATCAACCATCTCAACCGACCCGGACCCCGCGTTATCCACGCCGTCACGACGTTCGCGGAGACGTTCCATCCCGAAGCGTACGCGGCCGCTGCCGCCGAACACGACGGAGTCGAAGGTGGTGCCGACGACGATGACGACCACGCAGAGACCGACGTCGAAGGCGACGGATCCACGACCGATGACGTGGACGAGGGAGCCACAGCCGACGGTGCGGACGAGTCCGCGACCGACGACGAGTCTGTGGCCGGCGGCGCTGACGACCAGCCAGGCTTCGGCATCGTCGCTGCCGTCGTGGCACTGGCCGTCGCAGCCGTCTCGATCGGCTCGAGTCGGTACCGTCATGGTCACCGATAACAAGGCACCTGTATGAACGTCATCTCCACGTCGCCGTCGTCGACGGAGATCCTGTACGAACTCGGCGTCGAACCGGTCGCGGTTTCACACGCCTGCGATCACCCGCCGGCGGCGACCGAATTGCCGACGATCGACGTCTCGAAGGTCGACGCAAGCGCAAGCGCGGACCGCCACGAACAGGTTCGCACGGCGACGGCGAACGGCCACCTCTACCGGATGGACGGCGAGCGAATCGACGCCCTCGAGCCGGATCTGATCGTCACCCAGGGCGTCTGTGGCGTCTGTGCCGTCGATGACGTGCTCGTCGAAGAGACCCTTGCCGATCTCGCGGTCGATCCCGACGTGCTCGCCCTGCAGGCGAACCGACTGGCGGACGTCCTCGAGTGCGTCGAGGACGTCGGACGAGCGACCGCGACGGAAGAGCGTGCCACAGCGCTGGTCGACGACCTCCGCGAGCGCATCGCCGGCGTCGAGAGACGAGTTCCAGACGAGCCCCGACCGCGGACGGCGGTCCTCGAGTGGATGGATCCGATTCGACCCGCCGGAAGCTGGGTTCCGGACGTCGTCGATGCGGCCGGCGGGGAGTACGACATCGGTGATCCCGGCGAGCGCTCACAGCCCCTCGAGTGGGACGCGTTTCTCGCGTACGATCCCGAGGTACTGGTCGTCGCCCCCTGCGGGTTCGACGCCGAGCGCACGCTCGAGCAGTTCCACGAGCTGTCGGATCGTCCCGGATGGGACGAGATCACGGCGGTCCGCGACGACCGGGTGTTCGTCCTCGACGGGAGCGCCTATCTGACCCGGTGGACGCCGCGGCTGGTCGACGCCATCGAGCGCCTCGCGGCGCTCTGTCACTCCGAAGAGTTCGAGCTTCCGGCGGACGTCGTCCGGCCGTAGCCCGAGAGGGTACGACGCGTGGATTGCCTGTGTCGTCGCCCGATCAACTGGATCGCACGGCGGATACTGTGGGATGATTACAAAAGTTCTTCGTAGAAAAGAAATAAGTGGTACGTCGGGATAGAACGAGTGGTGTTTGGTATCATTGAGCAATATCGGGCACCGCGGACCGTTCTCCGCGAAGAACGGGGAGAAAAACCATGGCAACCGAACAAACACACCAGGAGATCGAGGAGTATCTCGGACAGGTACCGAGTTGGATGGAGACCATCGCAGAGCCGGCGGGCGATCACAGCTGGGGCCTCTTTCGCGACCTGGTTCTCGGGGAGACCGAACTCTCCTCGCGAGAGAAAGGACTCGTCGGACTCGGCGTCGCGGCCGCGATCGGCTGTCCCTACTGCACCTACTTCCACAAGGAAGAAGCGCGGCTGGCCGACGTCTCGGACGAAGAACTCGAAGAGACGATCAACGTCGCTAGCAACACGCGGTACTTCTCGACGATACTGCACGGAAACGAGGTCGATCAGGACGATTTCGTGGCCGAGACGGACGAAATCGTCAACTACATCCAGGAGCAACAGGAGGCCGCACCGGCAGACGACTGATACGATCAGCCGTCACTGCATACCGGAACGACCGCTGGACGGAACGCGGTCGCTCCCGGCCTGACGAACAGCGATCCGTATGTACGCGCGCTCGGAACGCTTTTTTCGGATCGCAGACGGCTCACCGGGCCGTCCGAACCACGCTTTGGAGACGGCCGTACGGGCAGTCGACGACTCGAGGTTCATCCGGCTTCGGTCGTCGCCGCGGCGATCCGGTCCCCTTCCTTGGAGTGGGGAAAGTCGTGAGATCGACGTCCGACATATTCCAATCATCAGACACTTTTTGACTACTTTACTAGGATTTAGATGACTTTTTCCCAATTTATCGGGTTTTGAGAATCTTTTTGTTGTATGGATCGAAGCACGCACTCATGCAGGCCAATTTCCACACGGATACTGCTCGCTTGATCACGGACATTCGGTACGAGTTCGACGTGGACAACTTCATCGAGACGGGAACGAACGTCGGAGAGACGGCCGAGTGGGCGAGCGAATACTTCGATCAGGTCACGACGATCGAGATGGACGACGAACTGCACGCACAGGCGACGAACGAGAGGGGGCACCTCGACAACATCGAGTTCGTCAAGGGGAAATCTCAGGACGAGTTACCGACGATCGTCCAGGAGCTGGAGGAACCAGCCGTCTTTCACCTCGATGCCCACTGCGGCGGAAAGTGGTTGGATTCGGCGGGAGACACGTCGGCCAACGCCGAGTTTACCGAGTGCCCGGTGTTGGACGAACTGGAAGCGTTATCGCTGTCCGACCACGACCATTTCGTGTTCATCGACGACGCCCGAGTGTTCACCTCCCCGCGACGGGAGCCGTTCGATATGGACGACTGGCCGGGCATTCAAGAGATCAGCCACACCGTTGAAGCGCTCAACGAGGACTACCACATTCTGATCTACGTGGACGAAATAATCATCGTCCCGCCGTTCGCCACCGAGTTCGTCCGCGAACGCATCAGGACGTACAAGACGGAAAACCGGGACCAATCGAATCGATTCAAGCGATACGTGATGAACAAAGTGTGGCAACACGCTAGCCTCTCCGGTCCGGTTCAGGACGTCTGACTGGCTCGAAGGCCCTGCACAACTCGAACAATACTCTCCGTTTCGGGATCGGGTTTTTTACCGCGACGTCAGCTGACGAACTCGAGGGACGGTCTCGAGCACCTCTACCACTTCGCTGCGGGAGAGTGCCCTCGTTGCCCAGGCGAGCAGAAAGAACGAGGCCAATCCGACCAGAGTCACGACGACGATCGAGAGCACGTTCGACTCGAGGGATCGATCGATCAACCAGAGAATCGGAATCGGTCCGGTGCAGGTAACGACCACCCGCCCGAGCCGAACGTTTCTGAGTGGGTTGAAGCCGAGCCGTTTTGCCGCCAGAATGTGGAATATCAGCATCGATCCGTATCCAACGCTGGTCGCGACCGCTGCCCCGTAGACGCCGAACTGCGGAATCAGCGCGAGATTCAACACCACGTTTAGTATCGCGGCACCTCCGGTCCCATAGATCAATGCTCGCATGTTCCCGTGACCCTGCCCGATCGCGTATATGGGGCGGGCGACAGCGAATCCGACGACGCCCGGTAACAGCAACAGCATCGGTACGTACGATGCGGTGAACTCGCCGCCGAAATAGATCGGCAAGAACGAATCACCGACGATCGCGAGCACGATGCCGACGCCGCCGGTGAGCAACAGCGTGTACCGTGTGATGTTACTCGCCACCGCCGTTATCTCTGCGGTCCGCCCTTCGGTCCACAGCTGTGAGGCGGAGTGGAGCAGAACGATTTGTAAGGCAAGTGGGACGAACCACAGGAATTCGGCGACGACGAGCGATGCGTTGTAAAACCCCACACGTTCGCTCGTTACGAACGGTTGTAGGAGGAGAATATCGGTGATATAAAGAGATTTGGTTAGTAGCACGAACACGACGTTCAACAACCCGTACCGGAACATGCGAGAGTGGAATATTTCGGCCGGGTTCGGGACGATCGACCGCATTCCGCGGACACGGATGTTCGTCTGGCGTTTCAAGGCGACGTAGCCGAGACTCACGATCAGAAACGTCGAAGCCGCGTGTCCTATCAGTATGCCCGAAACGTGAAATCCGATCACGGCGAGAGGTAGCCCGATGATCGGAAAGAATACCCTATTGAGAACGTACATCGTCTCCGAGTACTCCTCCAGTTTGAACCCCATCAACGAACTCCGGACGAGGTGGTAGAACGCGTGGAAGAACACCATCACGGCGACGATGTACAGGTAGTTCCGCAGGCGATACTCGAGCAGCACGGTGCCGATCGCGCCGTAGGTGAACAGTACCAATCCCAGTGCGATAGTCGCGCCGGACAAAAACGAAATCGTCAGGTAAAACGAAAACACCGCGGCTTTGTCCTCGCGATCCGGGTATTCCGCAATGTACTTTCGTGCACCTTCGTACACGCCGCCGCCGGCCAGCGTTCGTAAGGCGCTGTAGACAGCCATCGCGAACGCGTAATCGCCGTAGCCCCCGCTGCCCAGCACGCGCACGACGAGCGGAGTGGTGAGTACAGTCAACACCCCGGCGCCGACGCGACCGGTGAAAATGTAAAAGAAACCGTGAGTCAGCCGCTGTTTGATATTCATGGTTCGATGAGTCGACCGATCGAAACGGGTACCGTTCCGTCGCGCTTACCCGGTGAATCCGTCGTGTTTGTCATCGCCCGAGCTGTGCGCAACATCTTATGCGACCACCACGCTCGCCAGTCCGGCTGCGAGGACGATCGCCGTGACTCCGAGACAGAACAACGCGTAGTTTGCGACCGGATCGGCGGCCGTCGTTACGGAGAGGGAGTATCGGTTACCGGTGAAAAGCGGGTCGACTCCCATGGGCGTGAGTGCATCGACGGCGATGTGAGACGCGACAGCGATCGTTCCGATGACGAGCCCCAGCGATCCGAGTACGAACGGGGCGCCGAAGTTAGTTTGCACACCAACAAGTATTCCTGTCAGACCGAGGATGACACCGACTAACACCGCAAAATGGACCGTGTGCGTCACGCCGCGGTGGGCGATTCGCGCGGTCTTCATATCGACGTCGGGAAGAACTGAGAGTCCGATCGCTACGAATCCACTGACGGCGGCCAGTTCGGCCGAGAGGAGTACCGCTACGACGAACCCGACCGGCGCGTAAGCCACGAGCGCCGCACCGTAGTGTCCCGTCTGCTGCATTACTACCGGTTCACAGGTGCTGGGGTACCAATCTATCGGTGCTCGAGTATGGACGAGTCTCACGATCACAGCTCGTGATTCTGCTTCGACGCGGCCGGCAACGAACTGTGGCAGGACGGAACTGTTCGGTCATCGGAATATCGATCGGACGGCCGAGCGTTCCGCAAAGGGCTTTTCCCGCTCGCTCGAGTACGAACTGATGCCGAGGTGAGAACGAATGTACGAGAAGCGCATCGGCCGTCCCGAACGGGATCCGTTCGATGCCCTGGTCGACGTTCTCGCCGCGGTGGATCGGTACGACCTGTTACTCGGGATCGTGCCGATCGCGTTCGCGGTTGCACTGGTCGCGGCGAGCTTGCTCGGCGTCTCGGTGACGCAGGCGATGATCGTTCCGGCGATCGTCGGTGTGTTCACCATCGTCGACGCCTGCTACCGCAATCCCCCGATCGACCAGGGGTCACGGTAACGGTACCGTCGGAGGCGGTTCCGGCGACGAATCGACCACCAACCGTTTTCGAACGACCGCCGTCATCACCGTCCTCGAGCGACGCGTTCGCAATCGAAGAGAAGTCGAATCGTCGAGACGATAGTTTAAACCGCAACACGAGCCAAGGCCGGGTAATGAACGTCGAGGAGCTGTCGGGGCTCCCGCCCGGTGCGATCTCGCACTTCGAACAGCAGGGAATCGAGGAGCTCTACCCGCCACAGACGGAGGCCGTCGAAGCTGGCGCGACCGAGGGAGGAAACCTCGTCGCCGCCGTCCCGACCGCGAGCGGCAAGACGATGATCGCCGCCCTTTCGATGCTGTCGGCGGTCGAACGCGGCGGGAAGGCGCTGTACATCGTGCCGTTGCGAGCGCTCGCCAGCGAGAAAAAAGCCGAGTTCGACGACTACGAGAGCTTCGGCGTGACGACCGGTGTCGCGACCGGTAACTACGAATCGACCAGCGAGTGGCTCGCCACCAAAGACGTGATCGTCGCGACCAGCGAGAAGGTCGACTCGCTCGTGCGAAACGGCGCGGAGTGGCTCTCGGATCTCACCTGCGTCGTCTCCGACGAGGTCCACCTCATCGACGACCGGAATCGGGGACCGACGCTCGAGGTCACGCTCGCCAAACTCCGGAGGCTCAACCCGGGCATACAGGTCGTTGCGCTGTCGGCAACCGTCGGAAACGCGGGGGAGATCGCAGACTGGCTCGACGCTTCGCTCGTCGAGACGGACTGGCGACCCATCGACCTCCGGATGGGCGTCCACTACGGGAACGCGCTCAACTTCGACGACGGCTCGACGCGGGAGGTGCCGGTCGAGGGTGCAGAGAAACAGGAAGCGGCGCTCGTCAGGGACATCCTCCAGGAGGGCGGTTCGTCGCTCGTGTTCGTCAACTCCCGTCGCAACGCCGAGGCCGCCGCCCGCAGGCTGGGCAGCGTCTCGGTGGACGAACTCACCGACGACGAACGGACGAAACTGACGGACGTGGCGGAAGAGATTCGCGACGACAGCGACACCGAGACGAGCCAAGATCTCGCAGACTGCGTCGCGAACGGCTCCGCCTTCCACCACGCCGGGCTCTCGAGCAGCCAGCGGAGCCTCGTCGAGGACGCCTTTCGCGATCGGCTGCTGAAAGTGATCGCCGCGACGCCGACGCTCGCGGCCGGCGTGAACACGCCCGCCCGGCGCGTCGTCGTTCGGGACTGGCGGCGCTTCGATCCCAGCGCGGGCGGAATGGCGCCGCTCGACGTCCTCGAGGTCCACCAGATGATGGGACGAGCGGGTCGGCCGGGACTCGATCCCTACGGCGAGGCCGTCCTGCTCGCAAAGAGCCCCGACGAGAGCCAGGAGCTGTTCGATCGGTACGTCTGGGCCGATCCGGAGCCCGTCCGATCGAAACTGGCGGCCGAACCCGCCCTGCGGACGCACGTCCTCGCCACCATCGCCTCCGGGTTCGCCCGGACTCGAGAGGGGCTGCTCGAGTTCCTCGAGGCCACGCTGTACGCCAGCCAGTCGGCCGAGTCGGGCCGGCTCGAGACCGTCACCGACGACGTCCTCTCGTACCTCGAGCGAAACGACTTCGTCGAACGCAAAGCGCCAGACGCCGCGGAATCCTCGAGCGGTGACACCGACGCGGCGGGTGCGTTCACCACCGCAGCGGACATCGCGGACCGCGGGGACGCAGCCGCCGTCGAACTCGAGGCGACGAGCCTCGGTCACACAGTCTCCCGGCTCTATCTCGATCCGATGAGCGCCGCCGAAATCGTCCACGGACTCGAGAGCGCCGACGAGCGACCGACTGCGCTCGGGCTCTACCAGCTCGTCTCGAGAACGCCCGACATGTACGAACTCTACTTGCGGTCGGGCGAAGAGGAGACGTTCGGTGAGCGGTACTACGAACGGGAGACGGAGCTGCTCGGTGACGCACCGAGCGAGTTCGAGGAAAACCGCTTCGAGGACTGGCTCGCCGCCCTGAAGACGGGATCGTTGCTCGAAGACTGGGCCGAGGAGGAAAACGAAGAGGCGATCACCGAACGGTACAAGATCGGACCCGGCGACCTCCGCGGAAAAGTCGACACCGCCGAGTGGTTGCTCGGCGCGGCGGAATCGCTCGCCCGTGAGATCGACAGCGAGTGGACCGTCGCGGTCCGGGAGGCTCGCGCTCGCGTCGAACACGGCGTCGGAGAGGAGCTGCTCGAACTCGTCTCCGTCGGCGAGGTCGGCCGCAAACGAGCCCGTCGGCTCTACGCCGTGGGGATCGAAGAGCCCGCCGACCTGCGCAGTGTCGACAAGGGCGTCGTTCTCGGCGCGCTCAAGGGGGCGAAGACGGCCGAAACGATCCTCGAGAACGCGGGTCGCGAGGAGCCGTCGATGGACGGCGTCGTTCCAGCCGGCCCGGGCGACGGAGCTGCCAGTGAAACCGTAGAGGACGACCAATCCGGCGGGAGCGAACCGAGCCAGACGGCGAACGGACGGTCAGCGGAGGGAGACGACCAGTCCAGCCTGGGTGATTTCTCGTGAGGACACTCGAGTGTCGACTCGCGATCGACGATCTCGACGGGTTCGTCGCCGCTCTTGGCGATATCGGAGACCGGACGGGAACGACAGTTCAGGCGTTCGATGCCCGGTACGTCGCGGACCGTCGCCACCTGAAGCGTGCGCTCGAACTGGCCGATCGATCCATCGCTCGAGGGGAGAACGTCGCCCGCGATCGCGCCGTCGAGATCCTGCTGTACGCCGCCGGCAGACGTCAGATCGACCGCGCACTCGAGATGGGCATCGGTGAGAGAGAAACCCGGGCAGTCGTGCTGGTCGATCGGAGACCGGACGGCGGAGACTGTTCCCGCGCCGACACCGACGACGGCAACGGGATCGGTGGGACCGACGTCAGCGACGCGGAATCGGAAGCCGTCGACGCGGAGTCCGAAGCCGTCGACGCGATCCGAGACCTTGAGGCGTTCGTCGGAGAAGAGCCGACGCTCGATTCCCCCGACGAGACGACGCTGTGTGCGTTCTTCGACGTCACCGACGCCGAACGGGAAGCGACCGACGCCTCACTCGGGGCGCTCGTCCGCGAGCGAGTTGCGCTGCTCGAAGTCGAGAAATGAACGGCGTCGAAATCGCTCTTCCGAGTGAATCGATCGAACTCGTCTGGGATCCGCGTCGACGAGTGTCCGGGCTCGTCGGACCGGCGAGGGAACGACCATTCGCGTTTCGGACGGCACGCTCTTGTGCGATCCCGTGATAGGCAAGCTATGGCCGCGCTCGAGGATCCGATCGAGATCAACGGCGTCGAGATACCGAACCGGCTGTATCGGGCTCCGTTGCTCGAGTGTGCCGGCAACGGACCGGACGCAGTCGAAACGTTGATCGACGACCTCGAACCCGCCGCCGCCTCCGGCGTGGGACTGATCTGTCAGGGTGCAACGATCGTTCGCGGCGAGGGCGGCTGTGCAGCGCCGGGAATGACCCGCGTCCACGATCCGGCGTTCGTTTCGCGACTCTCGAGGCTCACGGACCGGATCCACGACCACGGAAGCCGGATCTTCTTGCAACTCGAACACGGCGGATTGCGAAGCATGGAAACCTGGCACGCCGAGTATCGCGCCGAGAACCCGGCGCTCGGGCAGCTGGCGGTTTCTGAGCCGCCCTGGCAGTTGCGGCTGCTGGATCGAATCGGGATACTCTCGTACGATCCGCACGTCCTCTCGACCGAGGAGGTGTACGAACTCGCCGTCGATTTCGGTCGCTCGGCCGCGTATGCGATCGAAGCCGGCTACGACGGCGTTCACCTCTCGGGGGCGAACATGGGGATTATTCAACAGTTCTGCTCGCCGTTTTACAACCGACGAACCGACGAGTTCGGCGGCTCGCCGGAAGCGCGCCTCGAGTTTCCGGCGCTCGTTCACGACGAAATCCGCGAGCGGGCAGGAGACGTTCCCCTGATAACGAAGGTACCCGCAGAGACCCCCGCACCGCCTCGTCCCCTCGTCACCCGAAAGCTGTCGCTCGAGGACGGCGTCGAGATGGCGCGCCGACTCGAGCGCATCGGCTACGACGCCGTCGTTCCCGTCGAAACGTCCGTCGTCTGGGACATGAGCGTCGTTCGCGGCGAGTATCCCGACCGCGCGTGGGCGAACGAGGCGCTTCGGGAGGGATACGACGCCGCCTTCGGCGGTCCGGGACGCCGCCGGCTCGTCTCGGTCGGCAACCGACTCGAGTCGATCGTCTACGACACCGAGTCGGCGTGGAACGAATCGTTCTGTCGACGCGTCCGCGAGCGAGTTTCGATTCCGGTGCTCGCGGAGGGCGGAATCCGTGAGCGAAGCACGATGGATCGGCTGCTCGGCTCGAGTGGAAACGAGGGAGTTCGAACCGGTTCGAGCGGAGCCCCACCAGCCTGCGAGATGGTCGGACTGGCCCGTCCGTTTTACGCCGAGCCGCGGCTGGGAGCGCGTCTGCTCGAGCCCGAAACCGACGAAACAGGCGTTCTCTGTGGGAGCTGTAACAACTGCACCGTTCCACAGGCAACGGGCGCGCCGGGCATCTGCCGAACGCCGTCCGTGTTGCGACGACGAGGGGAACTCGAGCGAGCGGGTGCGTACGAACGGCAGTGAGGACGAAGACTCGCACTCGTACGGCCGACTGTAAGTCGTTACCGGAGCGACCGCGAGCCGTCCTGCGGTCGCTCCGATGAAAAGTCACAGCAAAGCGTCTCAGGCCGTGATGACGTCGCTCGTAATCTCCGCGAGCGTGAGTTCGTGCGTGTACTCCGGCCCGTCGACCTCGAGTACCGTGTCGTCGTCGACGTCGGTGAAATACAGAGTCATCTCGTAGCGACCGTCGGCGTCGATCTGACCGGGCTCGCGCTGGCCCGTGACCGGATCGCGAATCCAGACGAACTCGCCTTCGTACGCGGGGTCGGTTCGTCCCTGGACGTCGAACGCCGGGAGCTCCTCGTCGACGTCGTCACCCTCGAGAGGGTAGCCCGCCTCGATCCAGGCGTTGAATCCCTCGTCCAGCGCGTAGACGTTCTCGTAGCCGTCCTGTATCAGCGCGGCTGCGCGCTGGACGGCCATCGCGTGCGGACAGACACAGTAAGTCACGATCAGGCCGTCTTCGTCCCACGCCTCGACGGGGTCGTCGGAGTCGGGACCGGTCGGTGCCGGACTCAACGCCGCACCGGCGATGTGACTGACCTCGTACTGGTGTTCCGATCGCGTATCGACGACGGAGACGGCATCCGAATCGTACCACTCGTAAACGTCCTCGAGCGGCGCGAGCGGAACGTCTACGTCGTCGTAGTTCATCGTCGGGTACGCCTCGCCGTTGACGACCGGCTGTTCGTCGGAACCGGATGCGGTCGTCTCGCCGGATTCGTCGGGCTGGTCGTCACCGTCCAGACAGCCAGCGACTCCGCCGATAGCGAGCGCGCCAGTCGACACGAGGAGCTTTCGCCGTTCCATGATCTCAGGGTAGTGGCGGCGGAACAATATCGGTTGCGGTGACGGCGAGGAGCCGATCTACCGGCCACAGACCCCTTCGTTTCGGGTGGAGACCGGGGGATGTGACTGGAACGGTTCTCGAGTCGAAGAAGTAGTCCATCCTGGATTCGAACCAGGGTCGAAGCCCCCAGAAGGCTTCAGGATTGGCCGCTACCCCAATGGACTGCCATATCTCGCCGGACCCCGCTCCGGCGGCGTACCACCCCGTAGTCGGTGTTCATATTAGAGTGTTACGAACTCTGGTGGAACCAGATGAGGGCACACAGTCCGAGCGATCGCGCGAGCGCCGTCGCATAGACGTCCAGCGGGAAGATCGGTCCGGCGAGGAATCGTCGGTTGGGAGCCATCCAAACCGACATTCCTTTTCCCTTCTCGCTCGGATCTCGAGTATGTACGTCGGACGATTCGTCGTCGTCGGTCCGGAGGTCGGTGCCTACCGCGTCTCCTCACGATCGTTTCCCAACCGCGAAATCAGCGCCCGAGACGGGGCGCTCACCGTCGGTCCGACCGCGGACGCTCCGGAGACGGACAACCCCTACGTCGCCTACAACTGCCTTCGGGTGGTCGAGACGCCGACGGGCGAAACGGTCGCCTTCGGCAACGGCTCGCAGGTCGACCCGATCGCGGAGAAACTCGAGTTGGGCTACCCGGCCCGCGACGCGCTGGCGGAGTGTCTGCTCGCGCTGGATTACGAGAAGGACGACTACGACACGCCGCGCATCGCGGCGACGATCAGCGGCGACGGCGAGGCGCTCGTCGGAACGGTCCGGAAAGACGCCTTACTGGTCGAGACCGTCGACGAGCCGACGCTGGTCGCGACCTACGAGAAAGACACCCCCGAGCCGTTCGAGTTCGACGTCGAGACCGCTGGCGAAGCGGCCAGCGAGGCGTACGACCTCGAGTTCGAACACGCGGTCTGTGCGGCCGGCGTTTCCCGGACCGAAAACGGGTTCGTGACGGCCCTCGAGAACGGCGAGTGAGCGATCGACGGGAGAACCTACATACCCCTCGAGGCGGTTAGCCACGAGTACGATGAAGGTCGGACTCATCTCGGACGTCCACGGGAACCTGGTCGCACTCGAGGCCGTCCTCGCGGAGATGCCGCCAGTCGACGAGGTACTGTGTGCGGGCGACGTCGTCGGCTACAATCCCTGGCCGGGCGAGTGTATCGACGAGTTGCGAGGCCGCGACGTGCCGACCGTGATGGGAAACCACGACGCGGCGGTCGTCGGAGACGCGCCGTTTCGGTTCAGCGGGATGGCTCGAGCGGGCGTCGAACACGCCGAATCGGTCCTTTCGGGGGCACAACTCGAGTGGCTCGAGTCGTTACCGATCGAACGTACCGAGTGCGACGGACGGGTAAAACTCGTCCACGGCCACCCGGACGATCCGGACCGCTACACCCGGTATACGTATCCAAAAGAGTTCTCGCCGCGGATGCTCGGTGACGAGGACGTTCTGGTTCTCGGTCACACCCACGTTCAGGGCGCGTCCCAGTACGCAGAGGGAATCGTCGTCAATCCCGGCAGCGTGGGCCAGCCGCGCGACGGCGATCCGCGTGCGGGCTACGCCGTCGTCGATCTCGAGGCGCTGACCGTCGACACCCACCGCGTCGAGTACGATATCGAGGCTGTCCAGTCCGCGGTTGCGGAGACGGATCTTCCGGAACAGATCGGCGGACGGCTCAGTCGGGGGAAGTGAGACGCCGACGCGTCGAAACCGGTCAACCGCCGGCGCTCGAGGAGAGTGACTCGGCGGCACGTCGAGACGGCGACCGGAAAACAACCGTTTTATGCGATCCGGATCGGTAGAACGTCGATGGATGTTCGGACGGCTTCGTGAAGATATTCGTGCGATGTGCGATCGTGATCCCGCCGCGACCGGCTGTCTCGAGGTCGCACTCTGTTATCCCGGCGTTCACGCCGTCTGGGGCCACAGGGTGGCTCACTGGCTCTGGAATCGCGGGCTCCGACTGGCCGCGCGGCTGTTCGCACACGTCGTGCGGCTCCTGACCGGTGTCGAGATCCATCCCGCGGCGACGATCGGTCAGCGGGTGACGATCGATCACGGGATGGGCGTCGTCATCGGAGAGACGGCCGAGGTCGGAGACGACGTTCACATGTACCACGGCGTCACGCTGGGCGGAGATACGAACGAACGGGTCAAGCGCCATCCGACGCTCGAGGACGGGGTTACGGTCGGCGCGAACGCGACGCTGCTCGGCGCGATCACCGTCGGGTCGGGGGCGTCGGTCGGTGCCGGCTCCGTTCTGACCACCGACGTCGAGCCGGGCGCGACCGTCGCGGGCGTCCCGGCACGCCGCCTCGACGACTGAGTCGTCGACCGAGACTCACTGCTGGTCGTCGTCTACCGACCCGTCTGCACCGGGTGGCTGTCCCTCTCCGGAGACGCCCTCGCCGGTATCGACGTCGTCCGTTTCGACGTCCTCGGCGTCGAGATCGGTCGCTTCCGGACCAGCAACGGACGCACCCTCCGAGTCAGCCCCCTGCTCGTCGTCGGGACCGGAGACGTAGCCGAGTTCGAACCAGAGCGTCGCTGTACAGTTCATCGACCGTTCGTCCAGCTCCGTATCGTCCGTTCGACGGTCGAGATAGGCGTTACAGCGACCGTGTGTGACGACGTTCATCAGGCTTGCAGCGGAGCCACACTCCGGGCAGTCGATGTAGTAGTTCCCCTCGTCGTTCTGGTGCCAGGTGTCCGAATCGAGCTCAGTGTACGCGGCGTCCCGAGTCCTGTCGGTCATACGCAGATGGTGGACACCGAGGCCGGTAAGTGCAAGCCCGGAGTGCGCAACCACTGATACGGTCTACTGTAAGTCGTTACCGGAGCGACCGCAGGACGGCTCGCGGTCGCCCCGGAAAAAAGTCACAGTAAACCGTATGAGCCCAGACAGTAGCTACTTAATCGATCGAACGAAAGGGACCGCTAAACGATGTCCGTCAAGACGGGAACGATCGCCCTCGTCGCGGGGCTCGCCGCGTTCTTCGGCGTGGGAATCGGCGTGACTGCGATCACCGAACACTGGATCGACTTTCCGCTGCTCCTCGGCCTCCTCGCGGGGACGCTATCGGGGCTCGTGGCGACGATTGCGGTCACGGTCGGCCTCGAGAGCGACGTTTCCGCGGGGCGGAGACGGACCGCCGGTATCGTCACGGGCTTTGGCGGCGGGTTCGTCTGTGGCCTCCTGATCGGAGCCGCCGCCGAACCCATCGGAACGGTCGGATCGATCGGCGTCGGAGCGGGTGTGGGACTGCTCGTCGCCGGAGGATACGCGGTCAGTCCGTTCGGATCCCGGTAGCCGCCGGGCTGACAGGACGAATGCTTTTATCGGAGCGGGAACCAATCACCACTCGTGTCCGAGACGAGCGACTACATGCGGTTTTTTCCCTACGAGCAGCCCTACGAGAATCAGCGCGAGGCGATGGATCGAATATACAACGCGCTGACTCGAGGCCAGAGCATCCTCTTCGAGGGTGCCTGTGGCACGGGGAAAACCCTCTCGTCGCTCGTCCCCGCCCTCGAGGTCGCTCGCGAACGAGATAAGACGGTCGTCATCACGACGGACGTCCATCAGCAGATGCGTCAGTTCGTCGCCGAAGCCAGAGCGATCACCCGCGAAGAGGAGATTCGAACGATCGTCTTCAAGGGAAAATCGTCGATGTGTCACATCGACGTCGGCTACGAGGAGTGTCAGGCCCTGCGCGATAACACTCGGGCCGTCGTCGACGCCGAACGGGACAGAAATCAACTCGAGCGACGACAGCGGGAACTGCTGGCCGAAAGCCAGCAAGGAGACGGCGGCGCGGCCGACGCTCGCAGTGCAGTCATGGACGAACTCGCGAACATCGAGGAGCGACTCGAGGACCTCGAAGAGCAAAACGTCTGTGAGCACTATCGGAACAACCTGACCGAGGATACCGAGGAGTTCTTCGGGTGGTTGTTCGAGGACGTCCGGACCCCCGAAGAGATCTACGAGTACGCAGACCGCCAGGAGTTCTGTGGCTACGAACTCTTAAAAGAGGGGATCGAGGGCGTCGATCTGGTCGTCTGTAACTACCACCACCTGCTCGATGCCACCATTCGAGAACAGTTCTTCCGGTGGCTCGGCCGCGACCCGGAGGACGTCATCGCCGTCTTCGACGAGGCACACAACGTCGAGGACGCCGCCCGCGAACACGCGACGCGAACGTGTTCCGAGCGGACGATCGACGCCGCGATCGACGAGCTCTCCGAAACCGACGATCCGCTCGCCGACGACGCGGCGAACGTGTTGTCGGCTTTCCACCGGGCGCTCGTCGAAACGTACGAAGAGTCGTTCGGGTTCGGAGCACGCGAGCGGATCGACGAGCGCTGGGAGGACGTCCCGATCGCCAACGAGGACCGCCGCGACGACCTCACCCTCGAGTTTCTCCAGCGCTACTCGGGACGGGGAATCGACGTCGATCTCGAGGCCGCGACGAAGCTCGGGCAGACGCTCGACGAGGAGTACGAGGAAGCTTACCGGGAGGGTGAGACGGCGACGCGGACGGAGTGTCAGACCCTGCAGGCGGCGGCGTTCGTCAGCGCGTGGATGAACGAAGGCGCGAAAGACGGCCTGTATCCGGTCGTCTCCGTCACTCGCGACGCGGGAACCGACGAGGTCTACGGCCGTGCCGAACTGTACACCTGTCTGCCGCGCCAGGTGACGGGACAGCTGTTCGACGAAGTGTACGCGACCGTCCTGATGAGCGCGACGCTACAGCCGTTCGACGTCACCGAAGACGTCCTCGGGCTGGAGGAGTCGGTCACGATGGCCTACGGGCTGCAGTTTCCCGCGGAAAACCGACGAACGTACGCGGTCGAAACGCCGCCGCTGTTCTCCTCGGATCGCGACGATCCGGCCGTCCAGGAGGCGGTCACCGGAGCGATCCACGACGCGGTCCGCATGACGCCCGGGAACACGCTCGCCTTTTTCCCGAACTACGGCGAGGCGAGCCGGTACGCCGGTCGCCTCGAGCAGCGAGACGAGCGGACGGTCTACACAGACGAGCCCGGAACGGCCGTCGAAGAGCTTCGCGCTTCGTTCGTCGACGACGACGATTCGATCCTCTGTACGTCGCTGTGGGGAACGCTCGCTGAGGGAGTGAGCTTCGACGGCGACGACGCACGCACGGTCCTCGTCGTGGGAGTCCCCTATCCACACCTCGACGACCGAGCCGAGGCCGTCCAGGACGCCTACGACGGCGCATTCGAGGGAACCGACACCGGCTGGCGCTACGCCGTCGAGATTCCGACCGTCAGAAAGACCAGACAGGCCCTCGGTCGGGTGATTCGGTCGCCCGACGACGTCGGCGTTCGCGCGCTCATCGATGCGCGCTACTCTCGAGACGCGAAGGCCGACCTCGGCAAGTACAGCGTCAACGGTAGCTTCCCTCACGAGGAACGCGAGGAGCTACTGGATCTCGAGCCGGAGAAACTCAAGTTCGCGATGTTGAACTTCTACACCGATCACGACAGCTACGACGGAGCGGTTCCGTCGCCTTGATCACCCGGAACGAAGCGGCCGCGGCGCTACTCGATCGTGACCGTTGCGACCCCGCCGATAATGACCACCGAGTGCGTTCCGCCGTTCTGGACGGTTATCTCGAAGGTTTCGGACCCCTCTATCGACCGCGTATCGAGGATACCGTGTTCGGTGTGATCGAGCCGGAACCCGATTCCTTCCCGTTCGACGTCCATATCGTCACCGAGTTCGTGCACCTCTTCGACGTCGACGGTCACGGTCAGCTCTGCTCCCTCGTCGGCCTCGAACTCGACTCGCTCGTCCTCTCCGATCGTCGTGTCGATGCCACCACCCAGGAGAGAGCTACAACCGGCGAACGGGACGACTGCTGTGAGCGCGATAAATGAGCGTCGGCGCATAGTAAGACGTACCGAGACCGGTCTGGAATAGTTTCCGGCCGGTACCGGGGACGACCGAGGTCGTCCGACGATTCGGACTCACCACTCACGCGGGCAGCGAGATACGACTCACGGGGAGCCTGTAGGAGCCGTCCCAGAACTCGAGTTCGGAGACCGTCCAGGTGATCGGCTCTATCTCGCGCGCCGCGAGTCGCTGTGCGGTCGCCTCGTCGCCGCCGCGAGCGAGGGTGACGTGTGGGACGTAATCGGGGCCCTCGAGTCCGTCGACCACCTCGAACGCCGTCGCGAGATCGGCGTGGATGGACTCGAGACCCGGGCTTTCGACGGCGAGGTAGACGACGGGAGCGGATCCCAGCGGCGGGTCGGCAAAGTACTCGATTCCGGTGATTCGGGCTTCGACCGCGGGTGCGCCCTCGAGCGCACGGTGGGCGCGCTGCTGGAGGCGGGCGACGTGATCGGCGTCACCGAAGCGTTTGAGCAGACACGAGTGATCGTCGCGGACGGTATCGAACGCGACGAGATCGGGGTACAGGTCGTTGGCGAGGGTGCGAACGCGACCGGGAACCGGAACGTTGACGCTGTACACTTCTGATCGTGGTAGGGTCGTGTTCGGTATCAGACTGTCGGACGACGACGGGCCGAACAGCGCCGATCGAGACGGCACCAGCAGGTTCTTTTCGATCCCGCACGAGGCGGATGGTATGAGGGTCGATACGGCAGAGATTCGGCGTGGAATAGCCGAAACGCGCGGGTTTGTGCTCTCCCATCACCTCCCAGAGGAGTACTACCGGTGTTACTCGCCGGTCGTCTTCGGTCGGCAACTCCACATCTGTGCCCGGTGTGTGGGGATCTATCCGGGAATTCTCGCAGGGCTGTTCGCCTACGCCGTTGCTCCGCCGCCGATGACGTCGGTCGTACTGGTTGCACTCGTTCCGCTACCGGCGCTCGTCGACTGGGCGGTAACGACGTTTACCACACGGCGCGGGTACAACGTGGTGCGAACGGTGACCGGATCGGCGCTCGGATACGGATACGGTCTCGGCGTCGGCTACGTATTCGTCGAAACGAATCCGTTCGTAATCGGCGTGGGCGTTCTGTACGGGCTCGTCGCCGCCGTCTTGCTCTTTCGCTCGAACGCGACCGACGAGTGAATAATTATTTAACTACTGTGTGACAATAATGTGCAAGATACGTAATGAAACACTGTCTCAACTGCGGCGACCAGATCAAGGCGGAAGCGGCGGTCTGTCCGACCTGCGGTTTCAATCAGTCGGATACGCTCGAGGGAAGCCACGAGGACCGTGCGGAAAACGAAAAGTACTGCGTCGAATGCGGAGCGACGATCAACAGGCAGGCGGAGATCTGTCCCGAATGTGGGGTTCGACAGCCGTCGGCCTCCGGTTCGGGTGATACGGACAAGATCGCGGCCGGAGTCCTGGCGCTCTTACTCGGCGGCTTAGGTGCGCACAAGTTCTATCAGGGGCGAATGAAGCTCGGCGTGTTGTATCTGTGTTTCTTCTGGACGGGGATTCCGGCCCTGCTCGGACTGATCGAGGGGATACTCATGTTGATCGCGGACGACGACGAGTACGAGCGAAAGTACGCGGACGGGGGCATACTCGGCCGATAGCGGTCCTATCTCCCGACTCGAAAAACGGAGCGCCCGATCGGCGGGCGACTCATACGGTTTGCTGTGACTTTTTACCGGAGCAACCGCAGGACGGCTCGCGGTCGCTCCGGTAACGACTTACAGTAGACCGTATCAGAGCCGGTCGTAGAGCCACAGGACGACGACGAGTGCGACGATCAGCAACAGGATCGGCGTCAACAGCTGAGCGATCCAGCCGACGACGATGCCGACGATCTGGAGGGCGAGCAAAACGGCAACGAGCGCGAGGACGATTTTCAGGAGCGTTTCGACCTCGAGTGCACCGCGTGAGTCGATCATGCGTTCGCTCGTTCACAGGGCGATGTAAAAAACGCACCGCCGTCGCCGTCGGAAAGACCTATTTAGCCGGCTACGACATGTCTCAGTAATGGACGAGAGGGGGCTACGGGCCCTTGTCTGCGTGCTCGTGGTGCTAGGGTGCTCGGTTGCGCTCGTTCCGTCGGTTTCGGCTGCTGTGGTGGCAGACGCCGGCATGGAGAGCCCCGCCTATCAGGAGCTAAACGAGAGTGAACAGGAGACGGAAGACGACGGAGCGGTAAACGAAAGCGACGGAGCTGACGAGTCGAACGGAACGGACGACGACGGAAACGAAAGCGAACAGGGACAGAACGAAAGTACGGCGTTGAACGAGAGCGATCAGCTCGACGACGCTGATGAGGTTCACATCGACGTTTCGTTACACGAGAACGGATCGGCAACGTTCGTCGTCGACTACCGGTTCGGAAACGACTCGACGGAAAACTGGGAGGCGCTGCGCGACGACGTCGAGGCGAACTCCGAGGCGTACGCCGAAAAAGAGCGAAACGACTGGAACGAAATCCTCGTCGAGGGAGCGAACGAAACGGGACGCGACATGGAGATTTCTGACGTTACCGTGGAGACGGACACCAGCTCCGCACCTCGGAATATGGGCCACGTCGAGTTCACGTTCCGGTGGTCGTCGTTCGCCCACGTCGAGTTGAACCGGATCGAAGCGGGCGATGCGCTCGCCGGGTTTACGCTGGTCGACGACACGACGTTGCAGTTCTTCTGGCCCGAGGAGTACGCGGTTCGTGAGATCGATCCCTCACCCGACGACCCACCGGATAATTCGATCTTCTGGGACGGAGACGGGACCGAGTTCACCGACGAACAGCCGTGGATCGTCCTCATCAAAAACGGTGGCACAGCGGACGAAGCCGTCGAGGTCACCGAGAGTCCGGCGATGCCGTGGCTCGCCGTTCTGGGGGCGTTGCTCCTCCTCGCGGCGGCAGCAGCCGTCGGCTGGCTGATCAGACATCGTGCCGACGGAATCGGATCGAACGATGACCACTCCACCGGCTCGTCGCCACCATCGACGGAGACGCGAGAACCGATCGAACCCGGCGAACGGGGGACCGGACCGCCGTCGGACCTCCTGAGCAACGAAGAGCGCGTCCTCCAGCTGCTCGAGGAACGGGGTGGTCGGATCAAACAACAGGAGATCGTCTCCGAACTCGAGTGGACGGAGGCCAAGACGAGTCAGGTCGTTAGCGGTCTGCGAGAGGAAGACGAGATAGACGTCTTCCGAATCGGCCGCGAAAACGTCCTTGCGATCCCCGAAGACGGGGACGAGTAGCAGGACTTAATACTCGCCACTCACTATCCCAGTCAAATGAGTCGTCGTGTCGGCCCCGTATCCGTCGTGTTCGACGTCGACAGAGCTCTTTCTTCGCCGCGGGTCGAGCGGCTTCGACGACCCCGGCGACGGGCCCCTTGAGCCCGCACTATTACACATCTCACGTCCCGTTGGTTCGAACGTTTCACCGTTCCACAGAAATCCCGTTTCTCGGATAGCAGCTGCTTTCAGATTTAATTCCTAAACGTGAATCAACGAATTTAATACCGTCCTTCCGTTTCACACGAGTACGACATGACACGCGTTGCACTTGCGTTTTCGGGCGGGCTGGACACGACTGTCTGTGTCCCGCTGCTCGAGGAGGAGTACGGATACGACGAGGTAATCGGCGTGACGGTCGACGTCGGCCAGCCGGCCGAAGAGTTCGACGAGGCCGAAGAAACCGCCGAAGCGCTCGACCTCGAACACCACATCGTCGACGCGACGGACGAATTCGCGGACCTCTGTTTCGAGGGCGTTCGCGCGAACGCGACGTACCAGGGCTACCCGCTCGGGACCGCACTCGCACGCCCGGTGATCGCAGCAGCGATCCTCGAGGTGGCAAACGAACAGGACTGTACCGGTATCGCTCACGGCTGTACGGGCAAAGGTAACGATCAGCTTCGGTTCGAGGCCGTCTGGCGCGACTCCGATCTCGAGGTCATCGCCCCCGTGCGCGAACTGGGACTGACCCGCGAGTGGGAACAAGAGTACGCCGACGAGAAGAACCTCCCCGTCGAGGGTGGAAGCGGCGGCGACTGGTCGATCGACACCAACCTCTGGAGTCGCTCGGTCGAGGGCGACAAACTCGAGGACCCGAACTACGTCCCGCCGACGGAGATCTACAACTGGACGGACGAGCCGTCGGGCGAGACCGAAGAGATCGAGATCCGCTTCGAAAACGGCTATCCAGTAGCGATCGACGGCGAGGAGTACGACCCCGTCGCGTTGATCGAGTACCTGAACGAACTCGCCGGTTCCTACGGCGTGGGCCGAACGGACTCGATGGAAGACCGCATGCTCGGGCTGAAGGTTCGTGAAAACTACGAGCACCCCGCCGCGACGACGCTACTCAACGCCCACGAGGCGCTCGAGGGGCTCGTCCTCACCCAGGAAGAACGCGAGTTCAAACAGCTGATCGATCAGCGCTGGTCGAAAAAGGGCTACGAGGGACTCGTCGACGCGCCGCTCGTGAGCGCGCTCGAGGGCTTCATCGACGAGACCCAAACGCGCGTGACGGGAACCGTGACGATCCGCTTCGAGGGCGGGCAGGCTCGTGCGGTCGCACGCGACAGCGAGTACGCGGCGTACTCGGCCGAGCACGCCTCCTTCGACACCGAGTCGGTCGGCAAGATCTCGCAGGAGGACGCGACCGGGGTCGCGAAGTATCACGGCTTCCAGCGCCGTCTCGCCAACAGCGTCATCGACGCCGAGGACGAGTAATCATGACCGAGGAGAGCGCTCACGACGGCGTCAGCCGCCCGGAAACCGGATCGACGATCGCGACCGACGGCGGTGAGCGATCGACCGACGGATCCGACGAAGGCGTCGTCCGCCGAGATCGCTTCAGCGGCGGTCCGGCCCGGAGCTTCCTCTCCTCGCTCGAGGCCGACGAACGGATCTTCGCGGCCGACCTGGAGGTCGACCGCGCACACGTCGTCATGCTGGCCGAACAGGGAATCATCGACGACGACGTCGCCGGTGATATCCTGACCGCCCTCGACGCGATCGAAGTCGACAGTCACGGCTCGCTACCCGACGGCGAGGACGTCCACGAAGCCATCGAAACGGCCGTTATCGAACGTATCGGAGCCGACGGTGGCAAAATGCACACCGCCCGGTCGCGCAACGACGAGGTCGCGGCCTGCATTCGTTATCGCCTCCGCGAGGACGTCCTCGCGGCCATCGAGACGACGGTCGCGCTTCGCGAGTCGCTTCTCGACGTCGCGGCCGACCACGCGGAGACGGTCATGCCGGGCTATACGCATCTTCAGCCGGCTCAGCCGACGACGGTCGCCCACTGGGCGCTGTCCTACGAGGGGGCGGTTCGTCGCGATACGGCGAGATTGCTCGAGGCCTACGATCGAATCGACGAGTCGCCCCTCGGCGCGGCCGCGTTCGCGGGAACGACCTTCGACATCGACCGCGAGCGGACGGCAGAGCTGCTCGGCTTCGACGGTATCGTCGAGAACTCGATGGACGCCGCCTCGAGTCGCGACTTTCTGCTCGAGACGACGCAGGCGCTGTCGACGCACGCGACGACGCTGTCCGGACTCGCAGAGGACGTCGTTATCTTCGCGAACCGCGGCTTCGTTTCGCTTGCGGACGACTACTCCTCGACGTCGTCGATCATGCCCCAGAAGAAAAACCCCGACACGCTCGAACTCGTTCGCGCGGTCGCGGGCGACGCGGCCGGCAACGTTCAGGGACTGACGACGACGCTCAAGGGTCTTCCGCGCGCGTACAACCGCGATCTCCAGCGTGCGACGACTCACGCCTGGAAAACCGTCGACGCGGTTACCGAGGCGAGCGAGGTCGCCGCGGGTGCGGTGGCAACGGTCGACTGGAACGAGGAGAGCCTCGCCGCCGAGGCCGACGCGGGCTTTTCGACCGCGACCGGCGTTGCCGACCTGCTCGCCGCGAACGGATTGCCGTTCCGGACGGCACACGAGGTCGTTGCGCTCGCGGCCGAACGAGGCAGCGACATCGACGCGGTCGAGGCGGCGGCCCAGGACGTCCTCGAGGAACCTCTCAAATCGTTCGTGGATCCGGCCGACGTCGAAGCGGCGCTCGATCCGACCGAGAGCGTCGGCAGTCGCGACTCGCGGGGCGGACCCGCTCCCGGAGCGGTGACGGCGAATCTCGAAACCGCACGCCAAGTACGCGAGAACGATGAGCACCGACTGACCGACGAGGCGGCCGCGCTCGAGACGGCCCACGAAGCGCTTCGGTCGGAGGTGAACGGCTATGTCTGAGCTCACCGTCTACCGTCGGACATCGCGACGACGAACCCCGCGAGGGGGATACACATGCTAAATGATATGTCATACTAAAATTTCGGTAAGTCAGGGTTGAAGGTCCGATAGAGTGGCGTGCAGATAGTATAATTTTGCTGTTAAGTTCGAAGGCTTTAAGG
Source organism: Natrarchaeobius halalkaliphilus (assembly GCF_003841485.1). Taxonomy (NCBI): domain Archaea; kingdom Methanobacteriati; phylum Methanobacteriota; class Halobacteria; order Halobacteriales; family Natrialbaceae; genus Natrarchaeobius; species Natrarchaeobius halalkaliphilus. The sequence goes on from NZ_REFY01000001.1 coordinate 612,453, forward strand.
GAGATCGGTTCCCAGTTGGGAGTACAATGACCGAATGCGTCGAGTGTGGGGCCGAGGTGTCCCTGCACGACGATCTAGAGATTGGAGAGATCGTTGACTGTACCACCTGTGGAGCAGAGCTGGAAGTCGTCGATACCGAGCCGCCAGTCCTCGAACGAGCCCCGGAGCTCGAAGAGGACTGGGGTGAGTGACCTTGCAGACGGTCGCAGCTAAGCAGCCCCCTGCTCACCCTCAGCGCTGTCGGACTCGTCCGACGAGGATCGGCTCGCAGGACGCGGCTCATCACGGGAGGTGGCTCGCGTGAACGTCGGAATACTCTACTCCCGGATCCGCAAGGACGAGAAGCTGCTGCTCAACGAGCTCCGCGAGCGCGACCACGAGATCGAGAAGATCGACGTCCGGAAACAGGCGTTCGACATCGGCGCGGTTCCCGAGGAGCTTGCGGACCTCGACATCGTCGTCGACCGCTGTCTCGCGACGAGCCGAAGCCTGTACGCCACACAGTTCCTCGAGGCGTACGGGATTCCCGTGGTCAACAGCCACGAGACCGCCGAGATCTGTGCGGACAAAGTCAAAAACAGCCTCGCGCTCGAGGAGGCGGGCGTTCCCACGCCCGCGACGAAAGTCGCGTTCACGAAAGAGACGGCGATGGACGCCATCGAGAGCTTCGGCTACCCCTGCGTGCTCAAACCCGTCGTCGGCTCCTGGGGTCGCCTGATGGCCAAGATCGACTCGCCGGACGCCGCCGAGGCGATCTTAGAGCACAAGGCGACGCTCGGCCACTACGAGCACAAGGTGTTCTACGTCCAGGAGTTCGTCGAGAAACCGGGCCGCGACATCCGCGTGCTCGCGGCCGACGGCGAGCCGATCGCCGGAATGGTTCGCTCTTCGGACCACTGGATCACCAACGCCGCAAAGGGTGCCGAAACGGACGTTTTCGAACCCGACGGCGAGGCGAGAGAACTCGTCGCACAGGCGAGCGACGCCGTCGGCGGAGGCTTGCTCGGGATCGACCTGATGGAAACAGCAGACATCCCCGAATCAGAGCCGGAGTCTGGCCAGCGGTACACCGTCCACGAGGTCAACCACACCGTCGAGTTCAAAGCCCTCGATGGAGCCGTCGACACCGACGTCGCCGGCACCGTCGTCGACTGGCTCGAGGAGAAAGCCGCCGCGACGAACGACGACCTCGAGGTGACCGCCTGATGGCGGCCGACGCCGAATCCCACGCGGACGGACGCGCGGACGCAGTTACCGCGAGTATCGTCGGCGGCTCCGGTTTCACCGGCGGCGAGTTGCTTCGGCTGCTCGCCGGTCACCCGCACGTCGAGGTCGCGGAGGTGACGAGTCGATCGAAAGCCGGCAAGAGCGTCGGATCGGTCCATCCGCCGCTTCGCGGCTCGGACCTTCGCTTTACCGAACCCGACGACATGGAGAACGTCGACGTGCTGTTCGCCGCCACGCCACACGGCGTCTCGATGGGGCGGATCGACGACTTCTTCGAGATTGCGGACACCGTCGTCGACCTCTCGGCCGACTTTCGCCTCGGCACGGAAGCGCAGTACGACGAGTGGTACGACGGCCACGACGCACCCGAGTACATGGAGAAGGCCGAGTACGCGCTCCCCGAGATCAACCGCGAGAACCTCGAGGGAGCCGAACTCATCGCGGGCGGCGGCTGTAACGCCACCGCGACGATCCTCGGACTCTACCCGCTGTTTGAACACGGAATTCTCGAGGGAGGAGAACAGGTCGTCGTCGACGTCAAGGTCGGCTCCTCGGAAGGCGGAGCCGGCGGCGGCGAGGCCTCGAGTCACCCCGAGCGCTCGGGCGTCGTCCGACCCTACGCGCCGACGGGCCACCGCCACGAGGCCGAGATCGAGCAGTTCCTCGGCACCTCGGTGGCCTTCACCTGCCACGCCGTGGACATGATCCGCGGCGCGAGCGCGACGAGTCACGTCTTCCCCTCGGGACCGGTCTCGAAGGGAGACCTCTGGAAAGCCTACAGGGGATGTTACGAGGACGAACCGTTCGTCCGCATGGCCGCCGGAAGCTCCGGCGTCTACCGCTATCCCGAGCCGAAAGCCGTCGCCGGGACGAACCTCGCGGAGGTCGGCTTCGAACTCGACCCGTCGAACGAGCGCATCGTCGTCTTTTCAGCCATCGATAACATGATGAAAGGGTCGGCCGGACAGGCCGTCCACGCCGCCAATATCGCGCTCGGCTTCGAGGAGACCGCCGGACTCGATTTTGCGGGGCTACACCCCGTGGGGGCACCATGAACTCGCTTCGCTCGTTCATGAGCCTTGCTTCGCTTCGCTCAGCAAGACACCCTGAGATGACACACCGGAGGTGGCTCGCGTGACCGTAGTCGTGAAAATCGGCGGCGCGCGCGCCGTCGATCCCGAGGGAGCGCTCGTCGACGTGGCCTCGCTGGTTGACGAGGGCGAAGACGTCGTCCTCACCCACGGCGGTTCGACCGCCGTCGACGAAACGCTCGAGGAACTCGGCCAGGAACCGACCTACGTCGAGACGCCCGGCGGCATCGTCGGCCGCTTTACCGACGAGGAGACGATGGACGTCTTCAAGATGGTGATGCCGGGTAAGCTCAACACTGATCTGGTCGAGAGCCTGCAGAACGAAGGGGTCGACGCCGTCGGCCTCTCGGGGACCGACGGCAAGCTCCTCCGTGGCAAGCGCAAGTCCGCCGTTCGAATCAAAGAGGACGGCAAGAAGAAGATCAAACGCGGCGACCACTCGGGTACGATCGAGTCCGTCAACGCGAGCCTGCTCGAGACCCTTCTGGCGGGGAACTACACGCCCGTCGTCTCGGTCCCGGTTCTTGGAACCGAAAAAGACGGAGGCTACACGGCGGTCAACGCCGACGCCGACCGTGCAGCCGCCGCTATTGCGGGAGCACTCGAGGCCGACCTCGTCGTGCTGACGGACGTCTCCGGCATCTACGCCGATCCCGACGACGAGTCCACGAAGTTCGACTCCGCCTCGACGCCCGAGGAGTTCGACGCGGTCAAAGACGCCGCGGAAGGTTTCATGACCAAGAAGGTCATGGCAGCATCGGAGGCGCTCGAGGGCGGCGCGGCGTCAGTCACCGTCGCCACCGCGAACGCCGACGAGCCGATCACGAGCGCGCTCGCCGGCGAAGGCACGACGCTCGAGCCCGGCGTGCTTGCGAATGGGGATGCGAGCGAAACTCCACAGGAGGCCACGAAATGAGCGACCACGACTTCGTCTCCGGGGGGAAGCCGATCGCCATCGATCGCGGTGAGGGACCGTTCCTCTACAGCACAGACGGCACGGAGTACGTAGACGCCGGTGCGAGTTTCGCGTGTACGCCGCTGGGACACTCTCATCCCGCGGTCGTCGATGCCGTCAAAGCGCAGGTGAGTAAGGTGACGTTCGTCGATTCTTCCTACCCCGTGCAGTCGCGCGAGGACGCTTACGCCGCGCTCGTGGCGGCGACGCCCGACGGACTCGATCAGGCCTGGTTCTGTAATTCCGGCACCGAGGCCAACGAGGCCGCACTGAAGTTCGCTCGCTCGGCCACCGGGGAGTCGAAAATCGTCGCCGCGACCCGCTCGTTCCACGGACGGACGATGGGATCGCTCGCGGCGACCTGGAAGGACGAGTACAAGAAACCGTTCGAGCCACTCGCCGGTGACGTCGAGTTCGTCCCGTACGGAGAGAGCGAAGCGCTCGCTGACGTAGTCGACGACGAGACCGCGGCCGTGATCCTGGAGCCGATCCAGGGCGAAGGCGGCATCAACGTTCCGCCCGCTGGTTACCTCGAGACCGCCCGCGAACTCACCGACGAGACCGGTTCGGCGCTCGTCTTCGACGAAGTCCAGACCGGTATGGGTCGGACCGGATCGATGTGGGCCTGTGAGAACGCAGGCGTCACGCCCGACGTGCTCTCGACGGCGAAGGGACTGGGCAACGGTCTACCCGTCGGCGCGGTCGCGGTTCGCGACTGGATCGCAGACGGCGCGGCCTCGCACAACGCCACCTTCAGCGGCGGCCCCGTCGTCTCCGCGGCGGTCCACGCGACCGTCTCGACGCTCGTCGAAGAGGGGTGGCCCGACCACGCTGACGAAATCGGTGACTATCTCGTCGACGAACTCGAGGCGACACTGGGCGACGAAGTGCGCGAGATTCGCGGTGATGGGCTACTCATCGGCATCGAACTGAAACGCGGGGCGAACCGCGTCGCCCGCGACCTGGCGATGGATCATCGGATACTGGCGCTTCCCGCCGGCCGGACCGTCCTCCGATTGCTGCCGCCGCTCGTGATCGGTGAAGACGAAGCGGATCGAGTCGTCGACGCACTGACCGAGATCGTCGTACCCGACGCAGAGACCGAGTCATGAACGCGAGCACGACCGAGTCGGCCGACGTGTCGATCGAAGACGCCCGCCAGTTGCTGATCGATCTGGTCTCGATCCCCTCACCCTCGGGCGAGGAAGCGAAGGCAGCCGAGCATCTCGTCGAGTTTTTCGAGTCCTACGGCCGCGAGGCCTGGATCGACGAGGTCGGCAACGTTCGTGCCCCCGCAGACGACGCGGTGTTACTGACGTCTCACGTGGACACCGTTCCGGGCGAGATCCCGGTCGGCGTCACGCCAGCGGACGAGACAGACCTCGAGACCGAGATCGCCGACGAGGTGGGGGAAGACGTCCTCCGGGGCCGCGGCAGCGTCGACGCGACGGGACCGCTCGCCGCAATGGCCGCCGCGGCCGTCAGAACCGGCGTCTCGTTCGTCGGCGTCGTCCGCGAGGAGACGAGTTCTCGCGGCGCGCGTCACCTCGTCGAGGATCGCACGGAACCCGATGCCGTCGTCAACGGCGAGCCAAGCGGTTCGAACGGAATCACGCTCGGCTACCGCGGCTTTCTCGCCGGAACGTACGTCGCGACGAGCGAGTCCGGTCACACCTCGCGACCGGAGCCGAACGCGATCCAGCACGCGATGAACTGGTGGACGAGCGTAGAGGCGGCGTTCGAGCAGGACCAGTACCAGCCGGTGTTCGAACGCGTCACCACGAAACCCGTCGACATCGACGGCGGGATCAGCGACGACGGTCTCTCAGTCGAGACGACGCTCGAAGTCCAGCTTCGCGTCCCCCCGACGCTCGACGTCGAGACGGTTCGCGAGACGGCCGAAGCGAGCCTCGAGATCGGAACCGTCTCCTGGGCCGAGCCGATTCCGCCGGTGATGGAAAGTCCCAGAACGGACGTCGCCCGAGCGTTTCGCGCGTCGATTCGCACGGCGGGCGAGGAGCCACGACTCTTGCGCAAGACCGGCACCAGCGACATGAACATCTACGCGAGCGCCTGGGACTGTCCGATGGTGACCTACGGACCGGGAAACTCCGATCTGGATCACGCGCCCGACGAGCGTATCTCGCTCACCGAATTCGATCGATCCGTCGATATCCTCGACGGAGTTGCGACCACGCTACGCGGAGGTAACGATGACTGATACCGACACCGACACCGAAACGACTGACTCGAGCGCCGTCGACACGGGCGACGCCGAACTACGCCACTTCCTCGAGGTCGACGATCTCTCGCGAGAAGAATTACTGGCGGTTCTCGACCGCGCGGCGGCGTACAAAGGCGCACAGGCTCGCGGCGACGACCACGAGGACCTCGAGGGTCAAACGCTAGGAATGATCTTCCAGAAGCCGAGTACGCGAACCCGCGTCTCCTTCGAGACGGGGATGACCCATCTCGGCGGTCACGCGATCTTCCTCGGAGCCGACGATATCCAGCTCGGTCGCGGCGAGCCGCTAAAGGACACCTCGAGAACGCTCTCGAGGTACGTCGACGCGGTGATGGGGCGAGTGTTCAAACACGACAACATCGAGGTGCTCGCGCAGTACGCCTCGGTTCCGATCGTCAACGGACTGACCGACGACGCCCATCCCTGCCAGACGCTCGCGGACTTACAGACGATCCGCGAGCACGAGGACGGATTCGACGACGTCTCTGCGGCCTGGATCGGCGACGGCAACAACGTCGCCCAGTCGTTCGCCATCGGCGCGGCGCTGACCGGTATCGATCTGACGATCGCGACGCCCGAGGGATACGGCATCGACGACGCCGTTCTCGAGCGCGCCCGGAGCCTCGGCGGCGAGCCAACGGTGACGACCGATCCAATCGACGCCGTGGCTGACGCCGACGTCGTCTACACCGACGTCTGGATCAGCATGGGTCAGGAAGACGAACGCGACGTTCGCATGGACGACTTCGAGGGCTTCCAGGTCAACGACGGCCTGCTCGCCCACGCCCCCGACGCGTCGGTGATGCACTGTCTGCCCGCCCACCGCGGCGAGGAGATCACCGACGACGTCGTCGAGGGCGACCGCTCGATCGTCTTCGACCAGGCCGAGAATCGTCTGCACGCACAGAAGGCGTTGTTGAGCTGGCTGCTCGAGTGATCGTTCCGTGAGCACCGCGAGCGGCTTTTTGGTCCAGATTTTTGCGTGAGGGTGAACGCACGTGAACCCGAACGGAAAAAGGTGGCAGTCAAGGCGTTGTTGAGCTGGCTGCTCGAGTGAACGAGCGTCCGAGTTGACGGACGAATCCACGTTCTTTTTGCCCGTGCCCGCCCTCTCGAGCGACAATGAGTCTTAATCTCTCCGCCGATCAACCGGCCGTGCCCGACGACGCCGACGACGGCGTTTGGCTCGAGTGCATCGAGTGTGGCGAAACGTTCGCGCCGTTCGCGGACGTCCGCTACACCTGCGACGAGTGCGATGGCCTGCTCGAGGTCCGCTACGCCGACCTCCCGACGTTCGGGGACTTCGAGGGCCAGGGAGTCTGGCGCTACACCGCCGCCTTGCCCCTCGAAGAGGGCGTCACGACCCAGGAAGGGGCGACGCCACTGTACGAGGTGCCACGGCTCGAAGACGAAATCGGCGTCGAGGCGCTTCGAATCAAACACGAGGGAATGAACCCGACGGGCTCGTTCAAAGACCGCGGAATGACCGTCGGCGTCGCCGTCGCGAAGGAACTCGGCGTCGACCGGCTGGCGTGTGCCTCGACCGGAAACACGAGCGCGGCGCTTGCGGCCTACGGCTCCCGCGGCGGGATGGAGACCCTCGTGCTCCTGCCGGCGGGCAAGGTCGCCGCGGGCAAGGTCGCCCAGGCCAGCCTCCACGGCGCGCGTATTCTCGAGGTCGACGGTAACTTCGACGCCTGCCTCGATATCGTTCAGGAACTCGCCGCGAAGGGCGAGGCCTACCTGCTCAACTCGCTGAACCCCTTCCGCCTCGAGGGCCAGAAGACGATCGGCCTCGAGATCCTCGAGGGCTTTCTGTCGGATTACGACGCGGTTCCGGATCGGATCGTCCTGCCGGTCGGCAACGCCGGGAACACGTCGGCGCTGTACAAGGCGTTTCGCGAACTCGTCCAGGCCGGCGCGCTCGACGAGAGCGAGGTGCCGAAGCTGGTCGGCGTCCAGGCCGAGGGCGCGGCACCGATGGTCGAAGCGATCGAGAACGACGCAGACGAGGTGCGCCGCTGGGACGACGTCGAGACGCGCGCGACGGCGATCCGGATCGGCAACCCGGTCAACGCGCCGAAGGCGCTGCCCGGAATCCGCGAGACCGGCGGCACCGCGATATCGGTCACCGACGAGGAGATCACCGACGCTCAACGCGACCTCGCGGGCGAGGGGATCGGCGTCGAGCCGGCGTCGGCGGCGTCCGTCGCCGGCCTGCGGAAACTCCGGGCCGAAGGCGTCGTCTCTGACGACGAGCGCGTCGCCTGCCTGACGACCGGCCACCTGCTCAAGGATCCGGACGCGGCCGCGGCCGCGGGCAGCGATCCCGAACCGGTGCCGGCCGAGACGAACGGCGTTCTCGCGACCCTTGCGAGCGAGAACTCGTCGGATCAATAGATCTGACGGCGTACTCGAGCAGCGGAAATCGTCCCCGAGACGGACCGTGACAGCCGGGCGAATGACCGTCGTCTGACGAGTCTGACGCTCGACTGACTGACCTTTTTCCACGTCGCCGTGGTACTAACTGACATGTCCGTCGAACAACGGCCCGTCGACAGTCCCCCCACCGACGAACGAGCGAAGAACCCGCGATACGGTATCGAACTCGAGTTCCGATCGACCGATACTGATTCGTCCGCCGATCGGGTCGAGCGAACGCTCGCCGTCCGTATCGAGCGAGTCCGGTTGCTCGCTCGTATCGCCGCACTGGAACGCGAACTCGAAGAGTGCGAAAAGCGCCGACAGGAGATCATCACGCGGTACGAACGAGTGCTCGAGGATCAGCGAGCGGACGCGGATCGCGGTGAAACGCGGACGAACGCACCCGATCCGCTCGGTCGACTCCGTCGAATCGTTCGGTAAGCCACCGGTTCGAAGCCGTCCGTCAATCCGACCGGCCAGTGGCGGACGGTCGGTCGCCGTTGGCCTCGACCGATACGTCACCCGCAGTGGTCTCGCGAACGAACGCGAGGAAGTTTTCGAAGACGAGTTTTGCCTGGGCAGCCGCCCGATAGTTCTCCTCGGTGATCTCGTCGAGAACGGACGCGAGGCGTTCGTCGGAGAGGTTCTTGCTGTGGACGAGGTCTCGAGCAGTCACCGGATCGTACTCTGGGTGGAACTGAACGCCGAAGACCCGACCCTTTCGGAAGCCGTGGTTCGAGTAGTCGTTGGTCGCGAGTGACGTCGCGCCGGGTGGCAACTCGGTGACCGCATCCGAGTGGCTGGTAAACGCCAGAAACCGTTCGGAGACTCCCTCGAGGAGTCGTGAAGTCGAATCACGATCCGTTCGCTCGATGTCGCTGTATCCGACCTCGTACGAACCCATGTCCTCGACTGTCCCGCCGAGGACGTCCGCGAGCAGCTGGTGGCCCCAACAGATACCGAAACACGGCATTCCGCGATCGATCGCCGCAGAGATCCAGGCCTTCGTCGACTCGATCCACTCCTCGTCCCAGTAGACGGACGAGCGCGAGCCGGTGACGACAGCGCCGTCGAACTCGAAGTGATCGGGAAGCGAGCCGTCGGTCACGTCGAACTCCGACAGCGAACCGTCGAGTTCGCGCCGGAAATTCCGTCTCGTGTGTTCGTCCTGGTGGGTCGCGTCCAGGACGGCGATACGAAGCTGACTCATCGGTTACTAGTGACTCCGCCGAACGGATAGACCTTCTGTCAGTCGCCGGCGTTGCCGCGACCGGAGACGGGATTCGAGCGCCGCCGATCACGGCTCTAGGAGCGACTGGATGGCTCGAGTCGGCGGTTACGACGTCTCTATGTGATAGACGCCGCGTTCGTCCCGTCGAAACCGTTCGCCCGTGTCGAACCAACCGTCGAGGAACCGTCCGCCGCCGAATCTGTCGTCCGCGGCGGCGTCGTCGGAAGCGGCAGCGTTTACGTATCCATCCGCGACGACGGGGCCCGAGAGCAAGAGCCGTCCCGTCCCGGCCTCCTCGAACACCGCGCCGTCATCGTCGATCAGCCTGACACGACAGTCCGGGATGGGGACGCCGACGGTGTCGTCGCGGTTCGGGTGGACCGTCTCGGCCGATTCGCAGAGCGCGGTCGGACACTCGAGTCGACCGTAAGCGCGAGTCACCGTTACGTCGCGTTCGCGATAGGGCGCGAGAAGCGCGTCGGGAACCGATCCGTCGGCGACCGCCCGCTCGAGCGAGTCGGCGGCGGCGTCGAAAGCGGGGTCGGCCGCGAGGTCGCGAAACGCGACCGTCCGGCCGCTCAGGAACGTTGCGTCCTCGGCTTCGATCGCGGTTATCGTGTCGCCGGGATCGAACGCCCGGTCGAGGAGCAATCGACCGCCGGCGTACACCACTGACAGTGCAACGCGGACGAGACCGTCCGGTTCCGAAAGCGGCGTGACGACGGGGACGACGTCGTCGGCCGAGAGGCCCCAGGTCACCAGTGCAGAGATACAGTTCCATTCGAGAGCGCGTTCGGAGAACGCGACGGCCGGTCGGCCGTCGTCGCCGTGGAGAACGAGCAAGGGACGATCGGTGTCTCCTGAGTCGACTCGGGCCGCTCCGACGGGATCGACGGTGGCCAGCTTCTCGAGCGTGATCGATCGACCGTGGGGGATCGATCGGACGAGGTCGCGCTGGGCGGCTTCGAAGACGACGATGTCGGGCGAAATCGCGTCGAACGGCCGCTCGACGGTCTCCGGAGTCAGTCGGTGAGAGATCGGTGCGAACGTCGCGTCGAGACGACGACAGGCAAAGAGCAACGCGAGCGAGACGACCCGGTTTCGCGTGACGAGCGAGACGGTGTCGCCGGCGTCGACCGCGAGCGCCGAAAGCCGCTTTGCCGCGTCGGTTGCCAGATCGGAGAGTTCCGAATAAGAGACGCGGTCCTCGTGAACGGTCTTCGCCGGCGCGGACAGTCGCTCCTCGGAGACGTCGACCACCGCCGTCCGATCGGGAAATCGCCTGGCCCGGCGAGCGAGCGAAAGGGTCACGCACTCGAGTACGACCCACGAGCCCGTAACTGACGGGGGGCCACCTGCAAGGACCTCCGGAGTCGACGGCGGGCGGGTCGGAACGGAAACCGAGAACGTTACTCGACGGTCGGACGAGGCATCGCCTCGAGGTCTTTGATCTCGCCGGTGCGTTGTACGCGGGCGTACTGGCGTTGCCACGCGTCGGTGGGAAAGAGGTCGTTCCGATCGAACAGCTCACGTGCCGGATCGCTCAGCCGGTAAAACTTGTACGGATATCCGCGAATTCGGTTTCCGGGTTCGACCTCGAGTTCGGTGACGACACCGACGTCCCGCAAGATAGAGAGGTGACGCCGGATCGCATCGGCCTCGAGGCTCGGGTTCATGTAGTCCAGTTCCTTCACGCTCGGCGCGCCTTTCGGGTGACCGACGATATCAGCGATCAGGTTCGCTCGAGTCCGATCGGTCGCCTTCTGAAGTGCCGTCCACGAGTCGAAAGCGCCAGGGGTTCCCTGTTCACCCCCGGTATCGTTGGCTCCCTTCGCTTTCGGGTGCATACGAAACGGTACGTGCGCGGCCATCATAAACACTTGGTCCGTGAGATCAATTGATCAGCTAACTGTTTCCCAAAATAGTCACTCGTATGGTTTCACAACAGTACCACTATTACTCCGCCACCGCATCGAGTATTCAGGATGGATGACGGTAATAACCGAGCGGACGGAGCTGACTTCATCGACGGGACCGACCCGGAAGCGCTCCGGGAAGAAGAACAGCTCCAGCCGACGCCGGAGCAACACGAACGGTTGAAGGACGGACTCCACGGCGAGCTATTCGACGACATCCGACGAGCTGATCGACGGTATCTGGTGATCGGACGGGGCTCCGACGCGCCGGGCGAGCGACGCGCGGCGGTCTGTGAACAGCTCGACGAACGTCTGAGTGCGGTCGCGTTTCGACTCGAGGAATTCGGATTCTCCGGAGAAGAAGTCGACCTGTGGGTACCGGCGTTCGAGATCCTCTCCGAGATGGCGTCACGGATCGTCGCCATCGTCGAGGATTACGACGGCGGACACGTCTGGGAGCTCGGCTACCTCTATCGCTACCAGACGACAGTTCGGAACGCCCTCTGGATGCTCAAGCGCGTCTACGAGACCGAATCGAAACGCCGCGAGCGCTACGACAACGGCATGGCGGCGTCCCACATGGCCGCACTCGAGAAAGCGGTGAGCGAGCGAGTTATCGGGTGGGAGTCGCCGGACGACCTGCCACGGGCGGTCGAACGGGTCCCTTGACATCCTCCCCGCGCTGAATCGCAAGACTTCCTCCCTTGATTCTCCGTAACCGACGCCATCCGACGCTAGAGCGGAGACTCATCCTCGAGCATTCCCGCGATCCGATCGTTGATCGTCCGCGAACGCTCGACGAACGCGAGGTGTCCCATGTCCTCGAGTGAGACGAACTCGCCACGCGGAAGTCCGTCGGCGAGGTCGCGGCCGGCCGCGGGCGAAACGAGGTCGTCCTCGCCGCCGTGACAGACGAGCGTCAGCTGAGTCACCTCGATCAGCCAGTCGCTCGCGTCGAACCCCTCGAGAGCGGCGAGCTGTGCCTCCCATCCGGCGCGGTCGGCGTCACCGTCGGCTCGCCAGTCGACGATTCCCTCGAACATGTCGGGCTGGTCCTCACGGAAGTCCGCCGAGAGCGCCGTCTCGAGCGACTCTCGGATCGCTGCCCGGTCGTCCGACGGAGCGAACAGCGGTTCGAGGTCGTACTCATCCCCGCGGGCCGCGGTGCCGAACAGCGTCAACGTCTCGATCCGACTCGAGGACCGAGCCGCGACGAGGGCGATCGCGCCGCCGAGACCGCAACCGACGAGGTGGGCGGTGTGGATCTCACAATCGATGAGTACCGCCTCGAGATCGGATACGAGCGCCTCGAGGGAGTACGGGCCGGGGGGCGAATCGGAGCGGCCGGTCCCCCGGAGGTCCCAGACGACGGTCTCGAACGGGCCGGCGAGTCCGGCGTGTTGCCAGCCCCAGAGCCAACCGCCCAGACCCGCTTCAGAAACGAACACGACCTGCTCAGCGTGGGGATCGCCGGCGGATGTGCGGTCGTAGTACAGGGAGACGTCGCCGTTCGTCGCGGTGGGCATACCGATTGGAAGTGCACGGAGGTAAGCGATAGTTTCGATTCCGCGCGGTGACGGTCATACTCACAGGCATTAACGTAGATCCTCATCCCCCACCGTGGCAAGTAACTGATATTTTGAGGTCGGCGTACAAGACTTGGAGCACGAGTACAGCGACTAGACGGCGTTTGTTTCGACCAGAGAGGGAGAGATCAGCCGTACTGTAGAGTATGCGAATCGATCGCTGGGAATCCTGCCAAATTCAGATGACGTTCGGAGCGCCGTGCGAGATGGAATCGCGTATACAGAATGACTCGTCTTACCAATAGTTTTATGAATCGAAACACGCATAATCTCGTCAACTGCCTACGTGGTCCGGGGCTCACAAACAGGGCGGTCTCGAGCAACCATCCGCGGTGTGATACCAGCGATAGTTACTGGGTTGTTCGTGTTGGTTGTTGCAACGTATCTCTATCAACCGGGGATTCAATACTGTTGGCGGCGCTAGTCCAAAAGTGACTGAGATGGGTGTAAAGGAACCCGCCAATGCAGTCTTCGGACTCCTGTCGGATGAAACAAGAGTCGAAATCCTTCGGGCAATCGCTGTAGCGGAAAGCGAACACGAAAACGCAGATCCGAGCCCAGCCGAACTTTCGTTTTCGGAAATCTACGAACGCATCAACGTCGATAACACCTCCAAATTATCATACCATCTCGGCGAACTCACTGAAACGTTTCTTCGAAAGAGTGACGATGGGTATTCATTCACACACGCCGGTGAACAGATCGTTCGATTCCTCTTATCAGGGAATTACGAGAAACCGGCCGATTTCGATCCACAACCGACCTCTGGAACGTGTCTTTACTGTGGGGAAACAACACTCATAGCGCAACTCCACCATCAATATTTTCAAATCGAGTGTGCGTCCTGCGAGCGCCCTGTCTCAGCGTTCCCGATCACACCTGCACAAGCAAGATCATGGACTGATAACGACCTAGTAGACAATGTCAAACAGAAGCAAGCGATCGATTACGAACAGATTCGACGTGGCACGTGTCCGGAATGTGCTGGTCGTCTCTCAACCGAGGTGGCACGTCTTCCAGAGTCACAACGGACTGAAACAATTCGTCACCTCGTCGTTGACCGATGTCGAGAATGTTTGCGGCGGTACAACTCACCGCTGACGTACAGAGTCGCGTATCACCCTGCTTCGGTCGCGTTTCATTGGGACCGCGGGATCGATATAACTTCGAAGGGATTGTGGGAATTGCACGGCCACGTATACGAGGGGCGCTGGGTCTCTGAACGAATCTCGACTGATCCCGATGAGTACGAGATCGTGCTGCGTTACGACGGTGATATATTACGTATTCGCCTTGACTCGTATGCCACTATCACACACACCGAACGCGCCCGAAGCCGAGACGTCGCCGATCAAGAGTAGCAACAGACAGATTACAAAACCGACGTTGACCAGATTCGATTAGAATTGTGATTGCGGTCTCCTTTCCGTTGTGAGTGGATCTATTAGTGGCTAAAACGCTCAACTGTGGTTTTGCAACGAACCTGATAGAATATCAACTTTCCTACACAATATATGGTGTTCCAGTGTAACCACCGAAGTAAGAAGAAGAATGACTCAGACCACAAACCCGGACGAGACTACTGAACGGCATCGGAACAACGGTGACGATTCAGCCGATCCCGCCTACGACCAGCCAATGTCGACCAAGGATATTCAGACAGCGTATGCTAAGTACGCAGATCTGGTCGATCGAATGGAGTGGTTCGACCGATTACTCATCGGTCGGTACCGTCGCAAGCAGTTCGAGAATATTGATGGGCGCGTTCTTGACGTGGCCTGTGGGACCGGAACGAACTTTCGACATCTCTCTGAAACGATCGAACTCGTCGGGATTGACATCAGTCCTGAGATGTTGGCGAAGGCGCGAGAGAGACGCGACCAGCTCAACCTGGATGGGGAGCTCCACCGAATGGATGCGCAGGCCCTCGAATTCCCTGATGACAGTTTCGATGCCGTCATTTCGACTCTCTCTACCTGCACGTTCCCTGATCCCATCGCTGCGTTGCAGGAGATGGAAAGAGTCTGCAAGGCAACCGGCCAGATTCTGCTCGTCGAACACGGTCGAAGCAGCGTCGAATTGATCGCACGTTTCCAGGAGTGGCGAGCCGATTCCCACTACAACAAAATGGGTTGTCGATCAACTCAGGAGCCGCTCGAACACGTCTCGAAAGCAGGGCTACCTATTCTGAAGACTGAGTCCGGAATGTTCGGGATTATCACCACGGTCGAGGCACAGCCTAACTGACATGGCGGGATCGACAAGACGCGCGTTTCTCACAACGCTTGGCACTCTCGGCTTCATCGGCCTCGGGGCCGGAACTGGGACGGCGATGACTACCGATGGCCACTCCAGTAAGTCCACAGTTTCGGCCAATCCGACATTCACCGAGATAGATGGAATCGAATCGTTCATCGATGCAGTGATGTCCAAGCGAATCGGTACCGAAATCCCCGGCGCAAGCGTCGCTATCGTTGAGGGCAGTGATCCCGTTCTCGCAAAGGGATACGGCTACGCCGACATGAACTCTGGAACACCGGTGCAGGCGGATGAAACGACGTTCGAAGCCGGGTCAGTTGGGAAACTCGTAACGTGGACAGCCGTGATGCAAGGAGTTCAAGATGGGTTACTTGATCTCGATGAAGACGTCAACACGTACCTTGACAACTCCGACGTTCAGGTCCCGGACGCCTACGAGGACCCGATCACACTCAGGCACCTTGGGACCCATACGTCTGGTCTAGAATCAGCTCTCGCTCCTGCGGTGGTTGATACACCGGATCAGCTCACGTCACTGGAAACAGTACTCGTTGAGAGACGACCCGAGCGCGTTAGACCGCCAGGCAAAGCGGTGGGATACTCCAATTACGGAGCTGCACTCGCCGGGCACATGGTTGCGGAAACGTACGACACTCCGTTCGAAGAGCACGTTCAATCAACGATCTTCGAACCACTCGACATGAGTCATAGCACGTTCGCCCAGCCGGTACCAGAGGAGCGTCCTGGAACACTGGCAGCATCACACAGGCGAGACGGCAGTGAATTCATCACCGCTGAACCGGTCTACATTAATATGTGGCCAGCGGGGTCAATGACTGCAACTGCCACGGACATGGCGACGTTCATGAGCGCCCACCTCGGAGACGGTTCGGTTGACGATACGAGGATTCTTGAATCGGATACGGTAGCCACAATGTATAGTCAACACTACGAGCGACATCCAGCAGTCAACAATTGGCGGTACGGGTTTTACGAGTACGGACATCCCGATGGCGATGTAATCGCGCACTCTGGTGGTACGATATATCAAGAGAGTCAACTCGCACTCGCACCCCAGCATGACATCGGTATATTCGTGAATTACAACTTGCGAACTGACGACGAAGAATCGCTAGCTGTTATCGATGAAATTCTAGAGGAGTACAACCTCCAACCAGATTCTACTACTCCGATCTCAACGAGTGAATCAGGAGGCAAGCAGCGGGCCGAAACCGTCACCGACGAATATGGGCTTACAATGTTACCTCAGAATGGTCCATTGAAATCACTTGATTCCTTGTCACGCGTGTCCGTTGAGGCGGCCGGTGATGGACGACTTCTCAGTAAAACGTTAGATGGGAGTCGGGAGTGGGTTGAAATTGATCCGTACGTGTATCAAGAGCAGGATGGAAACGATGTTCTAGCGTTCGATATCGTTGATGGGGAGGTCGCAGCGATGCACGAAAGTAGTCTCCCACAGAACACCTATAGATCGGTTCCATTTCACGAACGCCAACTCGTCACGGGTGGCGTGCTCGGTGTCTCTTTGTCTGGATTCGTGCTCTCGATACTCGGATGGGGTGGGCATTACGCATACCGTCAGTGGCGTCACGATCGTACTGCAACTGGTGCGACCACAATGGAACCTTCAACAGGGGAGCCGACTCAGGTCACTGAAAGTGGGAATGACGAGGAGGGATGTGCATGACCGAACTGCCCACCGATCCAGAGGATGAGCGACTAAACAGAGTCGGCAGACTCGTTACAGCGATCACTCGTAAAGGCAGGCAGCGGATCTGTAATCCAGCATGGCTCGCACGGGCATCCAGTGTCGGTCTATGCGTAAGCTCGATAGGATTTATCGTGACCTTCGCTTTCATCCTCGAAAGCAGTGGAGAACTCGCACTCATAACGAACCCGACACCGATGCGACTTGCGCTCGTTCTCCCCCACTTCGTCCTAATCTCTACTATCGGTACGGTCGCCGGTACCGGGCTGGTTTGGTTGAATCATTACTGGTCGTTGACTGCGCGCATCCACCAGACGATACTATCCATACTCGGTATCGGCTTTACTTGGCAACTCTTCGTGCTTGGTTTCCTCGGTTGATGGACGGATCCGTTCACTAAGAAGTATTTGCTCTCATTTCACATTTCTTGAGAACCGATGTGGCACATCCTCCGTCGATACTGAACGGCTACGACCACTACTCGATCAATCTTCGACTCGTGTCACATTCGCGCTGTATATGCAGCAGCTTTTGAACGGATTGGCTGATTATTGCCAGAGTTTGCGTAACCGACTCAGAGAATGAGTTCAGTTCGATGACTTCGTTTGTTCCACGCCGAAGTGAATGAATTAGCCGTTCAGTAAATATGTAAACTGCTCGCTTCGCTCGCAGTTTCTACACGGGTAGATCGCTGTTCGAGACGCGCGACAGCGCGTCTCTCTGCGGTACGGCGAAGGCACCGTGAGCGTAGCGAGCGGTAACTGAGCCGTCTGTACTGCCCGATCACTCCCCTTCGCAGGTAGTAACGTGGACTCGAGGGGATTCGAAAACGAGTAACGGTATCCGGATCAGGCGTCCTGAACCTGACGCAACACGTCGGGTGCGTCCTCGAGTGCGTCCTCGAGCGCATCGACATCGGGGCCGCCGCCCTGTGCGAAGTCCGGCGGACCGCCGCCGCCGCCACCGACTCTGGCCGCGAGTTCTCCGACGACCTCGCCCGCGTTGACGCCGACGCCGTCGGGAACGGCAACGACGAACTGTGCGCCGCTTGCACCGCTGCCCAGGACGGCGATGCTCCCTTCTTCGACGATCGCGGTCGCGGTCGCTCGAAGCTCGTCCATGTCGGCGTCGATCCGATCGACGACCGCCGTCGTCTCCCCGACGTCGACTTCGTTTGCGTCGCCACCGCCGCCGGCTCGAGCCGCCGCGAGCTGTTCTTTCAGGTCCTCGATCTGCTTGGCGCGGTCTTTCCACTCCTCGAAGAACCGGGCTGCCGTGTCGGGAACGTCCTCGGGGGAGACGTCGAGGATCTCTGCGGCGTCGTAGAGTGCGTCCTCTTTGTCCTGGGTCGCCTCGACGGCGGCCTCGCCGGCCGCGAACGTGATTCGCTCGACGCCGTCCTGGACGCGTTCGGTCGAGAGGACCTTGATCGCGCCGATATCTCCGGTTCGAGCGACGTGCGTTCCGCCACAGGCCTGGACGTCCTCGTCGACGTGGATGAGCCGGATCTGCTCGCCCGGCGGGATACCACCCTGATAGAGGTCGAAACCGTACTCCGCCTCCGCTTCGTGTCGGTCAGGCCACTCCTGCGTGACGGTCGTGTTCTCCATGACGAGGTCGTTGGCGATCCGCTCGATCTCTCGGACGGTCTCGCGGTCGATCCGATCGTAGTGTCGCATGTCGATCCGAGAGGAGTCGACGCCCTTCTGTGCGCCCGCCTGGCGAACGTGGTCACCGAGCACCTGTCGTGCCGCGTGGATAACGATGTGCGTCGCCGTGTGGTGGCGCATGAGCTGTCTGCGGCGGTCGGTGTCGACCTGGCCGTTGACGAAACCGCCTTTGCCCGGGTCCTCGTCCGTCCGGTGGAGAACGACGCCGTCTTCGATCTGGACATCGGTGACCTCGACGGTCACGTCGTCGGTCGAGAGCGTTCCCCGGTCTGCGGGCTGGCCACCGCCTTCGGGGTAGAACATCGTCTGGTCCAGGACGACGTCGTAGCCCGCCTCGCGCTCGAAGACGTCGAGAATAACGGCTTCGAACTGCGTTCGCTGCTGGTCGTCGTAGTAGAGTTTCTCCGTCGTCGGGAGGTCCTCGAAGCGTCCGTCTTCCTCTTCGGCCGTCGTCTCGAGCGCCTCGTGACTGTCGTGGCGCTGTGCGACCAGGCTGTAGAAGTCGTCCGGAACGTCGACGTCGGCACCGGCGGCGGCGGCGATCTCGACGACCATATCCGGCTGAATGCCGTGGGAGTCGTAGAGTTCGATGAGTTCCTCGGTCGGAATCGGCTCGCCTTTCGCCGCGTACTCCTCTGCCAGCGACTCGACGCGTCGGCCGCCGCGCTCCAGAGTTTCGCGATATTTCTCGACTTCCGTCCGGACGATATCGCGGATAGTGTCCCGATTTTCGTATTCCAGCCGGTCGGCCTGCATATCGACGAGCTCGTCGAGCGGCGCATCGATGCCGACCGTATCGCACAGCCGCTTGGTGCGCCGGAGAACCATCCGTGCGAGGTAGCCGGTACCGACGTTCGACGGAACGATGCCGTCACCGAACATGTACGCGAGCGTTCGACAGTGATCAGCGATCGCGTAGATGTCCTCGAGCGGTTCCACCAGCGTTCGAAGCTCGTCGGTCGAGACCTCGAGCTGTGCGGCGATGTCGCCGCGGGCGGCCTCGACGTCGTCGACGTCGTCGATATCGAGTTGGCCCGACAGTCGGGCGGCGCGGTTGACGAGTTCGGCCTCCTCGTCGGTGTGGGAGACGCCGGCGTTCTCCTTCAAAAACGAGATCATCTCCGGGTAGATCGCCTCGTAGACCGTCGGCGTTCCCTGGCTCATCCAGGTCCAGCGCTCGAGGCCGTAGCCCGTATCGACGATGTACGTGTCCATGTACGAGTAGGTGTTTCCGTCCTTGAGTTCGTACTCGCCGTCGGGGTTTTGCTCCATGCACATGAAGACGAGCGTCGCGAGCTCGAGACCCTTGTAGATGACTTCGATCGCCGGACCGGCGTTACCGCCGCCGACCCAGGGATCCTCGATGTAGGTGACGTCAGCGATGTCCGCCCCCAGCGAATCGAGGAGCTCGTCACAGAGTTCGACCGTCCGGTCCTTCCAGTACACCTCGCCCTGGTAGGCGTACCGGTCGCCGGCCTCCTCGCGCGCGTTGAACGCGTGGTGGGCCATCATCTCGAAGGCCATCGTGTGTCGGCCGGTTTTTCCCACATTATCGATATCCTGCATTCGAATGCAGGGCTGGGAGACGGTCAGCGGATTCGCCGGCGGTGGCGTCTCGCCGGACGTGACCAGCGGCTGGAAGTCGTATATCGACGCCTGGGTCAACAGCACGTCATCGCGCCAGCGGTTTGCCGCGACGGGGTAGGGATCGATCCGGTCGTGGCCGTGATCCTCGAAGAACGAGAGGAACTCCTCGCGCATCTCCTCGAGACTGTACTCCGCCTCGAACCCGGGTCGCCCGATGAAGTCGTACTCCGCACACGGCGGTTCGCCGCACGTCTCCCTGTCTTCGTCGCGCGTCCAGAAGTGAGCCCCGCACTCGGCACACTCCGTTCGCACGAATCCTTCCTCCTCGAAGTACTCGAGGTGGTACTCCTCCGCCAGTTCGCTCATTATAGGTGTGTTGGCCTGCGAGCGCCTAAAACAGTTCCGCAACGTTCATCGAGTGAGGATCGCACGACGCGGGCGGGGCCGAGTACGAACGGCGTGTCCGCTCGATTTCGCTCACAGATAGTTCGCCAACTATCGTAACGTGGTTCGACTTTCGACGTGATTATCCGGCAATCACGGCGACTCACCGACCGAAACGCCCAGCAGAATTTTATCGTGGTCATCCGGACAGTACGTATAGACGAACAAGTGGATCCGATGACATCGATGGCACACTCGACAGCGAAGTCGCGACCGCTCGACATACTCTACGTGGCCGGAACCGACGCTGACGCCCGTGAAAGAGCAGACGCGCTCGAGCGGGCCGTCGACGACGGATCCGATCGGACGGTCCATCCCGCGACGTCGATCGATCAGATACAGGAGGAAACGGCGGATATCGACTGCGTCGTCTTCGGGGAATCGGCCACGGAAGACGGCGGTGTGCACCTCCTCGACGTCGTCGAAGCGATCGGATCGACGCCGATCGTGTCGTTCGCTACGAGCCGTCCTGGCGCAACGGAGGCTCAAACGAGCCGTGTGTTCGACGGCTACGTTCGACGCGATACCGAGGACGCGATGGTCCACCTCCTCGACGAGATTACCTGGCTCTGTAGCGATGCGGCCGGGCGCGAAGCCGTCGGGTCGAATCGGACGTCGCTGACGCAGGACAAAGCGAACGTCACGGCGCTCGAAACCGCCGCAACGATCGTCACCTGCCGGGAGCGCGATCGACTGTTCGAACGCCTCGTCGAGGGCGCAGTCGACGTACTCGAGTTCGAGTCCTGTTGGGTCGCGACCATCAACTTCGGAAACCTCGTTCCGCGGGCAACCGCGACGACGATTCCCGACGACGAACTCGAGGCGATTCCGCTCGACGATCCGCTCAGCGTCGCGTTTCGCGCCCGTCAGTCGATCCGGCTCCCCGATCTCGAGGCGCTCGAGGCCGTCGACGCGCCGTTCGATCACGTCCGATCGCTGTGTAGCGTTCCGGTCGGTGATGTCGGG
Organism: Natrarchaeobius halalkaliphilus; assembly: GCF_003841485.1. NCBI lineage: Archaea > Methanobacteriati > Methanobacteriota > Halobacteria > Halobacteriales > Natrialbaceae > Natrarchaeobius > Natrarchaeobius halalkaliphilus. The sequence goes on from NZ_REFY01000001.1 coordinate 633,783, forward strand.
GTCCTTTACGTTGCATCGGAGCTACCGGACGCCTTCGATAGCGCTGATCTCGAAGTGCTGGAAGCGCTCTGTGACATCGCCAGCGCGACTCTCGAACGCAACTGGATCGAAACGGGAATCGGCAACGAACGCGACCGACTCGAGCGAGAACGCGATCGACTCGCGGACGAACGGGATCGAATCGCCGGCGAACGGGACGCGCTCCGCTCGCTCGTCGCGAGCGTCTCCGAGCCGACGATCCGGTACGAGCTGGTGGACGGAGAGCCGATCGTCACCGACGTCAACGGTCCGCTCGAGGCGACGTTCGGAGACGACGCCGAGGCGGTCGTCGGCGCGTCGGTCGTCGAATACGCCGTTCCATCCGGCCTTACAGAAGAGGCGACGAAACTTCGCGAGTCGATCCGGGCGGGGACGCAACGCGAACTGGCGTGTCGTCGCGAAACCGTCGACGGGATCCGAGCGTTCGTGGTGACCGTCGTTCCGCTCGAGACGGCGGCGGATGGCGACGACGCGAACGGCCTGCTCGTGTACGAGGACGTGACCGAATCGAGACGCCGAAAACGGACGGTTGCCGCCACCAGGGGCCGACTCGAGACGGTCTCCGAACTGATCGACGGCCGCGTGCGGACACCGCTCAATACCGCCAGCGGCTATCTCGAACTCGCTGAGAAAACCGGTGACGCCGAACACTTCGAGATGGTCGAGGGCGCTCACGAGCAGTTGGCCGACGGGCTCGACGTCGTCACGGAGATCGCCACCGGACGGAGCGAAGCGGAGCCGGTCACCGTCCAGGAGATGGCGCAACTGGCCTGGGTCGGCGTCGACACTGGCGATGCGAGGCTGGTGACGGAGGGGGACCTCGTCTTCGAGGCGAACCGAGAACAGGTTCGAGAGCTGCTCGAGTACGTACTGAGCGCGACGATCGAAGTCGAGCGCGGAGACGGTGAGGGAACCGTGACCGACGATGATGACGGGGATCCCGTCACAGTGACGGTGGGGACGACCGACGATGGGTTCTACGTCGCGGGTAACAGGCCGACGCCCAGCGACGCCGACGGGGATCGACGAACGGAGCCGGACTCCGGACGGTTCGGTGACGCAAACCGGAGCGGAATCCAACTCGAGCTCGTCGGGCGGATCGCTGACGGTCACGGCTGGGACGTCGGCGTCGCAGAGGACGATGACGGCACCGCGTTCGCGTTCCGCAACGTCGCCGCCATCGACACGAACTGACGCGTCCCGGTTTCCCGCGGTCCGCAGACGGACCGACATCCGTCAGTTCCGCCGCACCCGGATCACTTCCCGTACCCGAATCGCTCCCACACGTGTCGACCCGCCTCACAGAGGAACGCACAAGGACCTCCCTGTTCTACTTCGAGGTATGGAAACGCCCACACGGCTCCGTACCGACGGCCCGCTCCGTGCGACGCTCGTCGCGATCGGACTGACCGTCTTCGGGATCGCCGCGACCCAGTTTACGACCCTCCCCGCGTTCCTCCTCGAGCCGGCGCTGATCGACTCGCCGGCCGAAACCTCGATCGGTATGAGGTCGGCCTTTCTGGCCCTGAACTTCCTCGGGTTCGTCCTCGCCGGTGCGATCTATCTGGCCGCGACCGACCGCGGCTGGGCGTACGTCGACCTTCGAATGCCGACGATGCGCGGCTGGCTCTACACCCTCGGCGGAATCGTCGGAAGCATCGCCTTTTTCGTCGCCGTGAGCCTCATCATCCAGCTCGTTTCGGCACCGACCGCGGAAAATCAGGTTATGGACATCGTCGGCGGCGATCAGACGATGGTTCTCGTCATGATCGTGATCGTCTTCTTTTTCAACGCTCCCGCGGAGGAGTTCCTCTTTCGAAATATCGTTCAGAAACGACTGTACACCGCCTTCACCCGGCTCCAGTCCGTCCTCGTCGCCAGCCTGATCTTCGCGCTGGTTCACTTCCCGGTCTACTACGTCACCGCCGATTCGCTGGTCGCGACGAGCGTCTCGCTGAGCGTCGTCTTCGGCGGCTCGATCATCTTCGGCTATCTCTACGCGAAAACCGACAACCTCGTCGTCCCGACGGTCGCCCACGCCGCGTTCAACGCGGTCCAGTTCGGACTGCTCTATCTCGCCCTCGCGTACGACATCGAGGAGGCCGAACCCGCACCGTCGCTGTTCGTCGACGCGATCGTCTCGCTGCTGTAGCGAGTTCCGGATCGGCCGACCGAGTCGAACTCCCTCGAAGTCGGGAAGCATCTCGTACGGTCTGCCGTAACGGCTTACCGGAGCAACCGCAGGGCTGGTCGCGGTTGCGCCGGAAATGACTCACAGCAGTTCGCATCGCTCCGGGTCCGTTCCTTTATTAGTGCCCGCAGGCGAGAACCCGGTATGTCTCAGGCGAAGGGCGACCGCCGCGAGCGAGAGCTCGTCAACGAACTCGACGAGGCCGGCTTCGCGGTGATGCGTGCGCCCGCGAGCGGTTCAGCGACCGAACGCGAACTCCCCGACGTGCTCGCCGGCGACGGCGAGCAGTTCTACGCGATCGAGGCGAAATCGAGCGCCGGTGATCCGATCTACCTCACCGGCGAGGAAGTCGAGGCGCTGATCTATTTCGCACAGAACTTCGGGGCGAAACCCCGAATCGGCGTTCGCTTCGACCGCGAGGACTGGTATTTCTTCCATCCCGGCGATCTGCACGTCACCGACGGCGGCAACTACCGGGTGAAAAAAGAAACCGCAATCGCGACGGGAACCGACTTCACCGAGTTCGTCGGTCGATCCGAGAAAGTGACGCTCGAGGAGATCACCGGCGCGGACGACGACGGCCCCGACGAGGAGATTCTGCGGATCCTGAACGCGGTCGAGCAGGGTGTGATGGACGTCGACGAGGCGGCCGAATTGCTCGACTGATACGGACTATTGTAAGCCATTGCCGCTGGGACCGCGACCCGTCTGCGGTCCCAGCGGTAAATCGTTACAATAGACCGTATGAGACGGATCGGTATACCGTTTTACCGGTGATCGCTGCCCCGTCCGAGCGATCAACGGTAACGAATCATAACAGACCGTATGACGCCGTCTCGCACGGAATATAGATCCCCTGTCGAGACCGTCAGCTCGACAAATCAACAGGAACAGGAGACTACCCGGGGCGTGACCACGAGGCGGTTCACCGGTCACTACGGGCTCCGGTTCGATCCAGACACCGCCTCGAGTCGCGTCCGCGGAAAGGCGTAAACCGTCAGCGACGACGGAACGACGCCGTTGGGTTTCACGCTGGCGTGGGGATAAATCGCGGCGACGACGGGGACGTCGGGGTCGTACGCCGCGTTCGTCTCGTACTGAGCGACGGTGTCGTCGGTCGCCCGAACCCGGACGGCGTCAGCACGGTACTCGGAGACGTCGACGACGGTGAGCCGAGCCCCGGTCTCGCGGTCGGTAGCCGTATCACCCGACTGGAGGATGTGTTGCTCACAGTAATAGGGCTCGTGCGTGTCCTCGTCCACGAACGTCGTCTCGCCGCAGTCGCGACACGGAACGGCGATTTCGCCCGGTGGCGGCGTTCTCCCCGCCGTGATCTCGATGGCGATCCGGCGGACGTGCTTACACCGGACCCCGCGGAAGACGTGGTCCGGACACGTACAGCGGCCCGCCTCGAGGTCGACGAGGTAGGTGCGTTCGCTGGCCGATTCGACCTCGTAGAGGCCGTCTCCGAGCGGAAGGACGGACATCGGCTCGGCTCGCGCCCGTCGCGAGCGCTCGGTGAGGTGATCGGATTCCGGTACGGGAAGCGGCGCTTTCGGTGACGCTAGTGTTTTCATGGGTGCGTCGGGTGTTCGACAGGTGTTCGGTCGACTGGCTATTCGAATAGAGTACGTTCTCGGGAAGTATAACGGCTCCGACGGTCCGGATAAATGTCCAGTCTGTCAGTCGGAGTGACGTGTTCAACGACGCGCGGTTGGCCGACTCCGGGCGTAGTACTCGAACGAACCGCCGGCGAGAAGAACCGCAGGTTCGAAACCGACCCCGAGCCCTCACGGATCCCGCCGCCGTCGGGATCGAGCCGTCGAACAACAGATGGTTTCTAAACGACCGCGCCCGTTCGTCCGCCATGGGACTGTTGGACGGACTCCGTGCCGCGCTCGGATTGCGCGCCGAAGCCGACGCCAAACGCGACGCCGATCCCGACGACCTCTTCGGGATGAGCACCGCCTACGTCACGATGGAGGCCGAACTCGGCTACGAATCGCTTGACGTCGGTGCGCTCTGTTTCTCCGGCGTCGAGTCGAGTCGGTTTCGGGACGCGGTCGACGAGGTCGAGGCGATCTTAGAGGCGGGCAAAGAAGAGACCGGAACCGAGTTCTCGGTCTCGGCGGACGACCACGGGTATCACTGGGTGATCCTCGAGGACGACAATCCAGAGGACCTGATAACGAGCATTCACTTCGCCGCCGACACGTTCGTCGAACACGGCTACGGCTCGCGGTTGCTGGCCGCCGTCTTCGCCTACGACGAACGGGCATCGACCGACGTGCGCGGGGTCGCCTACTGGATATACTCCTTTCGTCGGGGCTCGTTTTACCCCTTCGCGCCCCGGACCGACCGCGAGCGCGACTCGAGCGTCGAGTTCAAACTCGAGGCCGCACTGGACGGCGAACTCGAGATCGAACGCGACAAGGAGTACTGGTATCCGCTGTGGCCGAGTCAGCACGGCACGCATCCCTGGGAGTGACGGACAGCGGCGGACACCGGTCAGCGTGGACGTCAGATTGCGAACGGGTCGATCGCGCGGCGCGGATGTCGCATCCATTATACGGGTCCGATCGGTACACCGAGTCAGTGACAGCGTGGAACCAGTTCAAGCGAGATCGGCGGAACGGCGGCCAGCGTCGCGATGTCGAGGGACCCCATCGCGTCGAGGAGGCCTGGACGGTCGACCTCGTCGGCCCCGTCGGATCGCCAGTACTCGACCGCGATACCGTCTTCGTCGGAACGAGTCGTGGAAACGTCTACGCACTCGACCGCGAGGACGGACGACGACGGTGGGTGTTCGAGACGATGACCGCGACAGATGTGACGCCGGTCGTCACGCGCGAGGCCGTTCACGTGGGAACGAAAGAGGGGACGATCTACAGCCTCGAGCCGGCGACCGGTGAGCAGCGCTGGGAAGCCGATCTCCCAGGATCGCACACGACCGCACTGGCAGTTTCGGACGGCCAACTCTACGCCGGGCACACGGCGGGATGTTCGGCGCTCGAGACGGCGACCGGAGCGGAGGTCTGGACGCACGAAACTGACGCACCCGTCGCCGGCAGTCCGGCGATCGACGACGACCGAGAGTGGAGCCAGCCCCGCGTCTTCGTCGGCACCGACGACGAGACGGTTCTGAGCCTCGAAAGCGAAAGCGGCGAGGAGAGCTGGAGCGTCCCGGCGGACGGGGCCGTCACAGACGGGCCGACGGTGGCTGACGGGCGCGTCTACGTCGGTGACGACGGGGGGACCATGCTCGCACTCGACGGCGAAACCGGTCAGTCGTGGTTCACCTACGAGATCCGAGGTGCGTTCACGTCGTCAGCGACGGTGCTCGGCGACGAGAGCGAGACTGAAGAAGAAGACGGAACCACGTTCATCGGTGCCGACGACGGCTACCTCCACGTCACCGGTACCACCTTCGGCCGGCGAAAGGTCCGCGGCTGGCTGTTCGCAAAGAAGGGGATCGCACTCGACGGCGAGGTTCGCTCGAGTCCGATCGTCGTCGGCGATGTCGTCTGCGTTGGCGACTCCACTGGATCGCTCTACGGAATCGACGCCGAGGAGTTCGATCACCTCTGGCACTTCCGAACGGAGGGACCGATCTCGAGTACCCCGGCGGTCGGAAACAACAGGCTCTTCGTCGGAAGCGAGGACGAACGGCTCTACTGTCTCGAGTGGACGCCTGGCGACCCGAAACCGTAACCCAGCGTCTGACGAGCGGGCGACCCAGTAATCGGTACTTTACGCTCCCTCGTTCGCCAGCGTGTCGCTCGAAGAGACTGGGGCCCCAGCGACGATCGGCGTCGCTTCTCGTTCGTGAATCGATCGGCGTCGCTGCTCTTTCGCACATAAACTGTCGTCTCCGTCCTCGAGTATCCCGCCGCACGCTGGCACTTTCACTTTCACTTTCCTGTAAACGGGGGTTTATGGGGTGACCGAGACAACGACGAAGTATGCCCGAAGTCAATCTCGAGGAACTCCCCGGCGTCGGACCGGCAACCGCAGACAAACTCCAGGAAGCAGGATTCGACTCGTTTCAGAGTCTGGCCGTCGCCTCTCCCTCCGAACTCTCGAACACGGCGGACGTCGGTGAATCGACCTCGGCGGATATCGTTCGTGCTGCCCGCGACGCCGCCGATATCGGTGGTTTCGAGACCGGTTCGACGGTGCTCGAGCGACGAAACGAGATCGGCAAGCTGACCTGGCACATCGACGAGGTCGACGATCTGCTCGGCGGCGGAATCGAAACCCAGTCGATCACCGAAGTGTACGGTGAGTTCGGCTCCGGGAAGTCCCAGGTCACCCATCAGATGGCCGTCAACGTCCAGCTTCCACAGGAAGTCGGTGGGCTCCACGGGAGCGCGATCTTCGTCGACTCCGAGGACACGTTCCGTCCCGAGCGGATCGACGACATGGTTCGCGGCCTGCCGGACGAGGCCATCGACGCGACGCTCGATGACCGCGAAATAGAGGGGTCCGCGACCGACGAGGAGGCGGTCGACGAACTCATCGACGACATCCTCGACAAGATCCACGTCGCGAAGGCGTTCAACTCGAACCACCAGATGCTGCTCGCGGAGAAAGCAAAGGAGCTCGCGAGCGAGCACGAGGATTCGGAGTACCCCGTTCGATTGCTCGCGATCGACTCGCTGACCGCACACTTCCGTGCGGAGTACGTCGGTCGTGGCCAGCTTGCAGACCGACAGCAGAAGTTGAACAAACACCTCCACGATCTGGACAAGGTCGGAAACCTCTACAACGCCGCCGTCGTCGTGACGAATCAGGTCGCCTCGAACCCCGACTCGTTCTTCGGTGACCCGACACAGCCGATCGGTGGCAACATTCTCGGTCACAAATCGACGTTCCGGATCTACCTCCGCAAGTCCAAAGGCGACAAACGGATCGTCCGGCTGGTCGACGCCCCGAACCTTGCCGACGGCGAAGCCGTCATGCGAGTACAGGGTGACGGTCTGAAGCCGGAGTAAGCCTACCGTCGCCATCCACCGTCGGTACAAGAGAAGGGGGGCCTCACCAAGATCGGTTCGGAGAGCGCTGAACGCCCGGAAAATTCGACGAGGAAAACGCGTCTTACGGTCTGCTGTAAGTCGTTTCCGATACAACCGCGACACGTCTGCGGTTGCACGATAATTCGGTACAGCAGTCCGTATCAGTCTTCGGTCGACGTCTTCTCTTTCTCGAGTTCGCCTCTGTAGATCTCCGCGCCGTCCTGGGCGACTTTCTCCGCGAGTACCGCACATTTGATCCGCATCGGTGAGATGTCGACGCCGAGCATGTCGACGATATCGTCCCGGTCCATTTCGAGGAGGTCGTCGATGCTCTTGCCCGCGAGTTCGCCCGAGAGCATGCTCGCGGAGGCCTGGCTGATCGCACAGCCGTCACCGGAGAACGCGACGCGTTCGATCGTCTCGTCGTCCTCAGCGAGTTCGACGTCCATGCGGATCTCGTCGCCACACATCGGATTCTCGCCGATGTGGGTGAAGGTTGGATCCTCGAGTGTCCCGTAGTTTCGCGGGTTCTTGTAGTGGTCGAGGATCTGCTGTCGGTACATATCCGATCCCAGTCCCATCGTTGTCCTCGAGTAGACCGGAAGGTTGTAAAAGGGTTCCGGGGAGTGGCGTCGTCACGTTACCGAAATCAGTTACTTGAGAAGGTCTCGCACGTGTCTCCGCGAACAGTCGTTACCGGGACGGGTCTCGATCCGTCGTCGCTCGTGGCGAACGGCATCCCGTCAGCACTTTATCGGTGTCGAACAAAGTCTGCCCATGAAAGTCGAGTTCGACGAGGACACCTGTATCGGAATGTACCAGTGTGTCGCAGAGTGGGACGCCTTCTCGGAGGATAAAGCGAAGGGGAAGGCGATCCTCGAGGAAAGCGAAGAGGTCGAAGACGGGGTTTTCGTTCGCGAAGTGCCCGAAGACGCAGAGCTGGACGCGAAGTTCGCGGCCCGAACCTGTCCGGTCGACGCGATCGTAATCTACGACGACGACGGCGAGCAGCTTATCCCCTGACCGTCACGCTTCGATTATCGTCGCAGTGCCGCGTCGACGAGTTTTGACTCGATCGTTCGAAGCAGCGTCGACGCCGCGCTCTCGGAACACTCGAGTCGCGTTGCGACCTCGGCCAGGGATCCCGTCCTCGGAACGTCGTAGTAGCCGGCCGCTCGAGCTGCTTTCATCGCCTCGAACTGCCGTCCAGTAAGCCTACCGGCGAGCGTTTCGGCCTCGCGCTGGTGGTCGCTGATTCGATCGACCTCGACGCCGACATCGTCGGGGAAACGCTCGACCAGATCCGTCAGCGCGTCGGGTTCCCCGAGGACGGTGACGTGGACGGTTTCCCGGCCGGTGTAGACGACCGGCGGGACGACGACGAGACCGGGAGCATCGAACGCTCCCATCAGCGTCGAATCGGCGGCGCGAACGTCCATAACTGCGTACGCGTAGAACGTATCCCGATCGATAGGCGTGAGATCGAACCGGTGAACGACGTCCAGGTCCGTCGCCGTCTCTCGGATCGCATCGCGGTCACCGACGATCAGTGAGAGAAACCGGACTCGACCCGTCTCGATATCGACGTGCCACGAGAGGAGTTCTTCCCGGTGGAACTCGAGGTCCGAATCGGGGACAGGTATAGGCAGTTGCATCCGATTCGGCAGTCGGAACGTCAGATCCGTCGACTGCATACGCACACGTCGGGCCACAGTATAAAGAAGTTCAGTGGTTCGGGACAGAGCCGACGTTCGTCCACGCCGTTCGTACAATCATGGCCGAGACGCACACGGTGCAATCCGACGACGGGACGTCCACTTCGAAGACGAATCGATCGAACGCCGAGCGACCGCCGCGATTGCGCGGGTTTCCGCTGATCGGACGGACTCTGTCGATCGCCCGCGATCCACTCGAATTCCTCGAGTCGGCTCGCGAGTACGACGACGTGGTGGTCTACGAGGCGTACGGCACCGAGTTCGCGCTCGTCTCCGATCCAGCGCTCGTCGAGACGATCCTCGTCTCCCGCGCCGACGAGTTCCGTAAGGGGGAGTTCGAAACCGGCTTCGGTGAGCTCATCGCTCCTTCGGGAATCGCGTTCACCGAAGGCGAACGGTGGCGTCGCCAGCGAAATCTGTTGCAGTCATCGTTTACGCCCGATCGGGTCCGCTCCGCCGCCGACGGAATGGTCACGGAAGCGTCGGCGCTCGTCGACGGCTGGGACGACGGCGAAACAATCGTCCTTCGGGATGCGCTGTCGGCGTACACCCTTCGCGTGCTCAGCCGAACGTTGTTCGATCTGCCGCTCGAGGACGACCGAACTGCGATCGTCAGGCGGGCGACGACCGCTCTGGACGAGTACGCCTCCCCCCGGCGGCTGGCGCTCGAGTCGATCGTTCCGTCGTGGCTTCCGACTCCGGCCGAACGGAAGTACGAGAACGCGATGGGAGACCTCGAGGCGCTCGTCGCGGACCTGGTCGAGACGCGACGTACGAAGGACGCAGCGGGTGACGATCTCCTCTCCCTGTTGGCCCGCGCGGAGTATCCGGACGGCACCCGGCTCACTCCGACGGAAATCCGGGATCAACTCGTCACGTTCCTCTTTGCCGGCCACGAGACGACTGCGACGACACTCACGTTCGCCTGCTGGTTGCTCGCGGACGATTCAGCAGTGCGGAGCGAACTCGAGCGAGAACTCGAGGCCGTCTGTGGCGATCGGGATCCGACGATCGCTGATCTCGAGGACCTCGAGTACACCGAGGCCGTCGTCAACGAGGCGATGCGACTGTACCCACCAATAACGAGTATCTATCGAGAACCATGCGCCGAGACGGTGCTGGGAAACCACCTCATCCCGGCCGGAACGACCCTGCAGCTTCCGGTGTACGGCATCCACCGCGACGATCGCTGGTGGTCCGCCCCCGAGGCGTTTCGACCCGAACGGTGGCTAAACGGGTCGAACGGGGGTCTAACGCGCGACGATCGGGAGCGACCCGAGTACGCCTACTACCCCTTCGGCGGCGGACCGCGTCACTGTCTGGGAATGCGTTTTGCGATGGTCGAACTGCAACTAGCGCTCGCCACGCTCGTATCGAAGATCGTCCTCGAACAGGTCACCGAATCGCTCGAGCCGTCGCTCGGAGTGACGCTGGATCCGGGCTCGGTCGAAGCTCGAGTTCGAAAACGGGAGAATAGTCGCTGATCGATCGCACCGGCGGCAGGTACCCGAGGCCGGCGCGCGCAGTGACGTTCGTCGGTCTGGTTGCCGACTTTCAAGCGATCTTGTCGTACTGGTCCGAGAGCTTCTCGGCGGCTTCACCGAGCTGGTTGCGCTCGAACTCGGTAAGGTCCCACTCGACGACTTCCTCGACGCCGTTCGCGCCGAGTTTGACGGGGACGCCGAAGGCGGTGTCCTCGTGACCAAACTCGCCCTCGAGGACGACGCTTGCGGGAAGGACTTCGCCGGTATCACGGAGGATCGCTTCGACCGTGTGGCCAACGCCGGTCGCCGGCCCCCACTCCGTTGCGCCTTTCTTCTCGATGACGTTCATCGCGGATGTCTGTAGTTCCTCGAGGAGTTCCGTTTTCTCGTCGTCGGTGAACTCGAGGTCGCGGCCGTTGACGCGGACCTTCGAGAAGACGGGGACCTGTGCGTCGCCGTGTTCTCCGAGAATCGTCGCCTCGACGTTCTGGACGGGGACGTCGTAGCGCTGGGCGATGACGTATCGAAACCGAGCGGAGTCGAGTCGGCCGCCGAAGCCGATTACCTGCTCTCGAGCGCGGTCGCCGGCCTCGTAGAGGTGGCGGTTGAGCAAGTCGACCGGATTCGACGTCGTGACGGTGATGAAGTCGTCGTTGTGTTCGGCAAGCGAGGAGCCGATGTCCTCCATGATCGGTGCGTTGTCACCCGCGAGATCGATTCGAGTCTGTCCTGGCTGGCGCGGAATGCCCGCAGTGATGACGACGACGTCCGAGCCCGCGGTGTCCTCGTAGTCCCCCTGACGAATCGTCGTATTCGAGTCGTAGGCCACGCCGTGGTTGGTGTCGGCAGCCTGACCTATCGTCGTGTCTTCCTGATCTGGAATATCTACGAAGACGAGTTCGTCTGCGACGTCCCGAAGCGCGATGTTGTAGCCTGCGGCGGCCCCGACCGTTCCAGCCGCGCCGACCACGCTAACTTTCGTCATACCACGTAATGGTCCGCCTGCCCCTGCGTTAAATCCGTCGAAACCGCCTCTCTCAGACGTTTTGACGATAAGAATGACGACGATTGTCGAATAGCGACGTTCGATACGAGGCTCATCGGAATCGAAATACGAGTACGGTTTCTGGCGACCCAGGAGAACCACTTTCGATTTACGCTGGCGGATAGCCGCGTGCAGGGCGAGCGGATCGGGGAGTGGATCCCGACGAACTACCTCCGTCCGGTCGAGTGAGTGAAGGGGGCGGGCCGACAACCGGCCGTATGCGCGTGAGTGTCATCGGCGGTGGAACGATCACGGACAGTCAACGAACGCTCTCGGAGGCGGTCGGTCGGGAACTCGCCGCTCGCGACCACGTGGTCGTCTGTGGTGGGCTCGGCGGAACGATGGCGGCCGTCTGTCGCGGTGCTAAACGGAACGGCGGGACGACGATCGGTATCCTTCCGGGCGACAGTCGCGGCGCGGCCAACGACGACGTCGACGTGGCGATCGCGACCGGCCTCGGCCACGCCAGGAACACACTCGTCCCGCTGAACGGCGACGCGGTGATCGCACTCGCGGGCAGCGCCGGCACGCTCTCGGAGATCGGTTTTGCCGCGGTTTACGGCCGCCCGATCGTCAGCCTCGGTAGCCGCGAGATCGACGGCCTGGATATCGAGGTCGTCGAGACGCCCGCGGAGGCGGTCGAGGCGGTAGAAGCCGCCGTGTCCAGCTGATTCGGGCACTCGAGTCAGACGGTTGGGACGTGCTCTCGACCATCGCCTGTCGTAGCCTTTTCGGCGTCAGAGTACATCTAGACGGACATGAGCGACTTCGACAAGGAAGCCGAGCGCGAAAAGCTTCGGGAGAAGTACGAACGCGACAAGCAAGAACGGGAGGCGACCCAGCGGATGAGCGACCTTCTGCTCAAGGGCGCGACGATGACGAACACCCACTGTGGAACCTGTGGGGATCCACTATTTCAACAGGAGGGAACGACGTTCTGTCCGAGCTGTCACGGGAACGCCGACGCCGTCGAGGGCACGAATCTCGACGGCCAACCGACCGATGAACCGTCAGCCGGGGGGAACTCAGGTGGGTCGGCCGGGTCCGGCTCGGAGGACGTGAACACGTCGCCGGCCCGGCGGGCTGCGGACGAGCCGCCGACGGCCCGGCGGACAGGTGACCAAGCGCCGGCGGTCCGGTCGGCTGATGGCGAACCGACGACGCAGCCGGCCGGTGAAACGGCCGAAACGACCACGCCACGAGGCGGCGAGGATCCGAAATACGAGCGTCGGTCGACCGGCGGCTCCGAATCTCACGACCGAGGTGGTGCGAGCCACCCCTCGAGCGACGAAACGGCGTCGAGGGGGTCGTCGCTGTCCCAGTCCGTCGCCGAAGGGGACTGCGAGACCGCCCGCGACTCGCTCGTCCGCGCTCTCGAGAGGTTCTCCCGTGAGGCCGCCGATACGGACGATCCTCGATACGCGAAGGAGTGCCTCGAAGCCGCTCGAGAGGCGAGCGAGACGCTGAACGCGTTGCGATAACGGAGTATTCGACGCTCTCGACGTTCAGCCCGATATCGTTCCCGAAGACGACCCGCGCGATATCACTCGAGAAACCGAGATCGAACGTCGTCGCTCGGCATCATACACTGGTCTTTCTTACCGAACAGGCGGTATCGGTTGGCTGCGACGACGTCGTAGCCCCAATCGCGAAGCCGACGCGGGAGAAATCGAAGCGGACGGGCAAGCGCGTAGATTCCGCCCAGCAGTCCAGCGATTCGAATCACGGCAGCTGACTTGACGTACACGTCGTCGCCGTCGATCAGGACGATCGAATCCAGGTCGTGACTCGAGAGGCCGTGTTCAGCGAGTAATCGCTCCCCGACGTCGGACTGGAGCGAAGCGAAATAGAAGATCCCGTTCGGATCGCGGGGGATGAGGAACTGGACGAATCCGGTACAGAGGTTACAGACGCCGTCGAAGAGAACGATCGATCCGTTCTCAGGGATCTCCGCGGACATCGATTGTTCGATGTTGGGGTGGTGGGCAGTTCAGGATTCCGGTTACCGGATCTCCTCCGGGGGCGGCGCGATCTCCTCGGGTTCGTGATCGCCACAGGTGTTTCGCTGAATCAGATGAACGTCAGTTTCGCGGTCTTCGTGGGCGGTGAGCGTCTCCATCGTGATATCCTCGTCGACGTGGTACATGTCGATGTGCGTGAGTTCGATTCCGTACTCTTCTTCCCAGGTGTCACAGAGGTGGCCCGCCAGCACGTCCGGTGCGTTGTTGCCCGCACTCGATCCCCCGCGACGGATTGTGTTCATGTAGAACCGCTCCCGATAGGTTCCGTACTGGTTCTGGAGCTGGTCGTAGGGTCGGTCGTAAGTCATCGGCCGATGGTTGTAAACGTCTATCAGATCGCCGTCAGCGGTTTTCGCCGGGAAGACGTAGTACCGGTCGGTCGTTCGCGGATGCGGTGCGAAGATCGTCCAGTCCGGTTGATCCGCGGAAACGATCGACGCGACGTCGTCGATCTGCTGATCCGGGTTTACATCGTCACCGACGACTGCTCCCATCGGTGCGTGTGCAAACAGCAAGAACACGACCATGGATGCGGCGACGACGGCGAGACTCACGTCGAATACCGCCCGCCGAATCTCGAGGTGGCGCTCCGAGTTAGCCCGCAGTCTCGGGAAGTAATCCGCGACCCGCTCCAGCCGGGAGAGTCGCGCCGTGATCCGGGACGGCTCGAGTCCGGCGTATCGCAGCAGCCGTTTGCCGTCCTCCCAGACCTGCGTCTGGAAGAACGGAAGCAGACCCGCCCACGCGACGTAGGGGAACGCACCGATCCGAACCGTGACGGCGAACGCCGCGTGGCCGCCGACGAACAACAGCGCAAACAGCATGCGCTTTCGTCCCACGAGCAAGAGCAACAGCCACGAAAACAGGAGCATGTAGTACCACTTCAGCCCGCCGAGCTGGAGCAGCGTCGGAAACTCACGGAGCGGTTCCGCGAGCAAAAACGTCATATCGTCGAGACTTAGGATCTTCGGCGTGGCCTCCCCGCCGGTCCACAGATCGGACTCAATCTTGTGGACGCCGTTGTGGAAGTACATGTAGACCATCTGAAAGAGGATCAGCGCCGAAGCCATGCTCGCGACGTTCGTACGCGGCTGTCGATCGCTGTGGACGGCATCGATCGACCACCGTTCACCGATCGGGAGGAAAATCGCCCAGAACAGGAGCAATCGGAACAGGATATCGGCGTAGCTCGTCACCAGCGGATTGTGGTGATCGAGCGAGATGACGAACAGAAACGAGAGGACCGTCGCGAGCCGCGTCTTGTAGCCGACGATGAGCTGGATCGCAATGAGGATCTGTATCGCAAACAGCGCGGCGATCACCGTCGGGTCCGTCGTGTAGTGATAAAACGAAAACGCGCCGTCCGACGAGAGCGTGTGTGCAAGTGACCGTGGAACGGCGCCGGTTTCCGTATAGAAGTACGAGAAGTTCCGGCTTCGGAGCAACACGTCGGCAACGATGAGAAGCCCGACGAACACTCGGAAGACGGCGAGCGTCCGCGTATCGACCCGGACCCGGTCCTCGAGACCGCCTCGGAGACGAGCGAGGAGGGCAGCGCCGCGGGCCGAAAATTCAGGGGTCATGTGTTCACGGAATTCACTCGGCGGCTCGACCGTGGAGGACGGTCGGCTATCTCTCGCAGTATCGAGAGCGGTGAAGTATATATTTTCTGTTCACCGGTCCGGCATCGGTGTGTCACCGACCGGTTCCGGTATACTCGTTGCCGATGACTTCGCGCATCCGCTCCGCCGTCACCTGTCCGACGCCGTCCGCTCGCTGCAGTTCGTCCTCGCTTGCGATCATCACCGCCTCGACGGTGCCGAACTCGGAGAGGAGCGACCGTGCCGTGACGGGACCGATCTCCGCGATCGAGGAGACGACGTACTCCTGTTGTTCCGCGAGGGTTTTCGACTGTTTCTCGCCGTGGACCGACACCTCGCGGTCGGCCGTCTGCTGTTCGCGAGTGGCGATCACCGCGAGCAGTTCCGTCGTCTCGTCTTCGTCTTCGGTTCGCAGGACGCTCGCTCCGAAGTCGACGGCGAGACTCGAGAGCGCTCCCCTGATCGCGTTCGGGTGAATGTCTCGCTGGTCGTAGAGCCCCTCTCCCTCGACGACGACGATCGGACGCGAGTAGTGACGAGCCATCGCGCCGACCTGCTCGAAGACCGACCGGTCGCCGCCGACCAGCGAATCGACGAAGTCGGCCACGGACTTTCGCTCGACGACGACTCGGTCCGAGCAGACGTAGTCACCGACCGCAAGCGTCTCGAGACGGATCTCGACCTCCTCGCGTCGCGAGAGGTCTCGCGCGATGTTGGCGTCCATCTCGCGCTGGTCGGCGACGATCTCGATCGCGTCGCCCTCGGCGGTGGGCTCGTGCGTTTCGACGCTCTCTTCAGCACTCGAGGAGTCGTCGTTCGATGCGCTCTCGTCGGGGCCGCTCGAGCCGTCCTCGTCGGAGTCGCCCGAGGCCGCGTTCTGGTTCGCGAAATCCCGCAATCCCGGCTGCATCGGATCCCCCTCGCTTCCACTGGAAGAGTCGGAGACTGCAGCGGGGTTGGGTTCGGCGTCGTTCACTTTCACTTCGCCCTCCGATTCGCCGTCAAACGCGGCGAGTGATCGCTGTGCCTCGTCGAGTTCTCCCGCGAGGTGGTCTGCCATCCCCTTGAGTTCGCGGAGCTCGCGCTCCATTTCTTTCTCCCGACGCCGGGATATCCAGAAGTACGCCTCGTCGCGAGTGTCCTCGGCCATCAGGACGACGACTCGACCCTCGGACTGGCGGCCGGTTCGTCCCTTGCGCTGGATGGACCGGATCGCCGTCGGGACGGGTTCATAAAAGAGGACGAGATCGACCTCGGGGACATCGAGCCCCTCCTCGGCGACGGACGTGGAAACGAGAATTTCGAACTCGCCCGAACGAAACTCGTCGAGGACCGCCTGTTGTTCGGTCTGGGTCATCCCGTCGGAGCCGTCCCGGTCGCCCTGTCCGACGAATCGCTTCGCCTCGAAGCTCTCGGAGAGAAAGTCCGTCAACGCCTCTGCCGTGTCACGGGATTCGGTAAAGACGATGACGCGGTCGCCGCCCTCGAGACCGAGCGTCTCCGCGAGCAACATCCGCGCCTTGCGGTACTTCGGGTGGAGTTCGTCGAACTCCTCGGCGCGTCGCATGGCCTCGCGGACCCGCGGATCCGAGACCATTCGCTGGCTCGCCTTCGACGCACCCGAGGAGCGAGCCTGGTTTCGCTGGCGCTCGAAGTATCGCCGCAGGGCTTCGACGCTCTGTGTCTCGACGAGGGTAACGGCCTGGCGGAGTTTCATCACCTCGGCGTGGACGGACATCCCCTTGAAGCCCTCCGACTGGTCGTTGTCGATCAGCTCCTGGAGCTGTCCGCGCATCCGATTCAGATCCGTCTGGGACTGGTCGGGCTGCGTCGAGCGCGCGACGCCGAGGTCCTTGAGTTTCTCGAGACGATCCGTGATCACCTCGTTCAGCGCGTCCCGAATCTCGAGAACGGCCTCGGGGAGGTCGATGCGTTCCCACTCGAGATCGGTCTCGTGGGTGAATTCGGCGACGTCGGCGTCCTCTTCGGTCATCACTTCGACGTCCCGAATGCCGAGGTTCTCACAGACTTCGAGGATCGCCTCCTCGTCGCCCCCGGGCGAAGCGCTCATGCCGGTCACGAGCGGCTGGTCTGCGTCGGCGTGGTAGCGCTCTGCGATGTAGTTGTAGGCGTACTCGCCGGTGGCACGGTGACACTCGTCGAAGGTGACGTGCGTCACCTTCGATAGCGAGATTCGCGAGCCGACCAGGTCGTTCTCGATCACCTGCGGCGTCGCCATCACGACCGTCGATTCGTCCCACAGCGCGGCGCGGTCGTCGGGACTGACGTCGCCCGTGAAGACGACGATCTCCTCGTCGGGAACCCGAAGGGCTTCCCGGTAAAAATCCGCGTGTTGCTGGACGAGCGGTTTCGTCGGCGCGAGCATGAGCGACGTTCCGCCGACCTCCTCGAGCCTGCGGGCGGTGACGAGCAGGCTCACCGTCGTCTTCCCGAGTCCGGTCGGGAGACAGACGAGCGTGTGACCGTTCGCGGCCGTTCCCGCGAGTTTTAGCTGGTAGAGCCGACGCTCGAGGAACTCGGGTTCGAGAAGCGGATGCTCGATCGTCGCCAGCTCTCCGCGCTCGTCCGTCGATGCCATTGGCGAGAGTTCAGCCTCGTCGCGAATAAGGGTTCCCGTACCGCGGTGAAAGTGGTCCGTTCCGACGAAGCTTTTTGTCAGCCTCCGTGGTCGAACGCCCATGACGCATTCGGGAAGCGCAGTCTCCCTCGAGGACGTTCGCAAAACGTACCAGCTCGCTGAGGCGGTCCACGCTCTCGACGGTGTCACTCTCGAGGTTCCGCGCGGCTCTTACACCGCGATCATGGGACCGAGTGGATCGGGGAAGTCCACGCTGATGAACCTCGTGGGCTGTCTGGACACGCCGACCGAAGGACGGGTGATCGTCAACGGCGAGGACGTGACGGAACTCGACAGTCGCGAACGGACCGATCTCCGGGGAACGCAGGTCGGGTTCGTCTTCCAGACGTTCAACCTGATGCCGCGGCTCTCCGCGCTCGAGAACGTCGCACTCCCGCAACTGTTTCAGGGAGCCAGCCGGCGACAGCGCCGCGAACGGGCGCGGCGGCTTCTCGAGCGGGTTGGACTCGCTGACCGCGAAGATCACCTGCCGAACGAACTCTCTGGCGGTCAGCGCCAGCGGGTCGCGCTCGCCCGGGCGCTGGTGAACGATCCCGCGATCGTGCTGGCCGACGAACCATCGGGAAATCTGGACACGGACACGGAAGCGGACGTCCTCGATCTCTTCTCGGAGTTTCACGAGGGCGGGACGACCATGGTCGTCGTCACGCACGAGCGCCACGTCGCTGAACGCGCAGAGCGGATCGTTCACCTCCTCGACGGACGAATCGAACGGATCGAACAGCTCGAGTCAGGTGCGGGATCGGACGGGATTGCCGACGAACAGGGCGAGGAAGCGGTCGACGAGACGAGTGAGAGTGGCGCTGGTGGAGACGGCGAGGCCACGAGCTAATGCGGCCGCTCGAGCACGTTCGCCTGTCCTGGCGATCGATCCGCGGCCACAAGCTGCGCTCGGCGTTGACGACGCTCGGCGTCATCATCGGTATCGCGGCGGTCATCGCGTTCGTGACCCTCGGTGCGAGCCTTCAGGCCGGCGTCATCGGAGACATCAGCCCGGACGACCAGCGCAATCTCTACGGCTGGGCCGCCGATCCGGACGTCGAGGGTGGCCCGCTCGCTGGTGCCCAGCCCGTCGTCAGCCAGGCCGATCTCGAAGAACTAGAAGAGTTCGAAGAGGTAGCGGCCGCCTACGGTTACGCGCCGATCCAGACCCAGGCGGTTTCGGACGGCGACGAGCGGGTTGCCCAGGGGGATGGGGTGGTCGCATCCGGGCCTTCGTACGTTCGGACCGCCGATCTCGAGGAGGGAAGACAGTTCGAGATGGGCGAACGCGAAGCCGTGCTCAACCCCGCCGCAGCGGGCCAGTTCGAGGAGAACGTCAGCGTCGGTGATGAACTGACGGTCGCGACTCTCGGTGGTCGAGAGACGGCGATCGAGGTGGTCGGGATTACCGCGACCTCGGACGGGTTGAGCCCCTTCGAGGGGTTCGAACCGTCCCCGCGGATCTACGTTCCGACCGACCCGTACTACGAGGAAGCCGCCGGTGGCGTGGGCTTCGGCGGGGGTGGCGCTGACGAGGGTAACGCTGGCGACGATGGTGCCGGCGACGGTGACGCTAGCGACGGTGGAGACGGATCCGCAAGCGGTGTCGAGGAATCGAACGGGTCGCTCCGGTTCCTCGCCATCGTCGTCGAGGCCCACTCGCCGGCCGACGACGACGTCGATGCCGCTCGCGAACGGACGATCACCCACCTCGAGAGCGGGGAGGCCGACGCCGGTGAGTTCCTCGGTGACGACGACTCGCTCGCGATAACTCTCCAGACGAGTACGGAGCTCCTCCAGCAGCTTCAGGACGTCCTCGAGTTGTTGCAGAACTTCATCGTCGGTATCGCGGCGATCTCGCTGCTCGTCGGCTCGATCGGGATCGCGAACATCATGCTGGTCAGCGTCACCGAACGGACCCGCGAGATCGGGATCATGAAGGCCGTCGGCGCACAGAACCGAGAGATACTCGGACTCTTTCTGGCCGAGTCGGTGATTCTCGGCGTGGTCGGTGCGATGCTCGGAACGGGGCTCGGACTCGCGGCGGGCTATCTCGGCGCGCTCTACATCGACCTGCCGCTGGTGTATCCGATCGAATACGTCACTCTCGCGATCGTCGTCGGCGTTCTCGTCGGCATCTGTTCGGGGCTGTATCCGGCCTGGCGTGCCGCCAGGACCGATCCGATCGACGCGCTCAGATACGAGTGATCGAGCGAGTTCGAACGCGGTAGACGCCGCTTACTCGCTCGACGTGTCGTCTTCCTCGCGCCACCGGGCCGAATCGTGACGCTCGTCTTCGGCCTCCGACTCGAGAGCGGTCGACTCCCGCGTCCGATCTCGACGCCGTGATTCCGATCGGTCGTGCCGAGACCGTTCGTCGCGTCTCATCCCGAAGGTTTCCCGCGTGTTCGTCCGCTTTTCGGGGTACTCCCGCGCGAGGTACGCTCCGAGGTAGCCACCGAGCAGGGCCAGTCCGACGGTGTAGAACAGTACGACCGTCGAAGCCACGACGGCGAAAAAGAGGACGACTGCGAACCCTTCGAACGGAACGGCCGCAAACCCCATCCCCAACCCCAAAACCCCGAGACCGAGAACGGTCATCCCTGCGATAGGAACGAACGTGATGAGCCCCGCGATCAGTCCCACAATCGCACCGTCCCGACCATCAGGCCCCTCGAGAAATCCCGCGGCCGCACCGCCGACGACGGTCGAAAACGGGATGAACGAGAGGACGACGCCGACGAGCGCGCCGATGAGTGCGTTGATGACTGTTCGTCCGGTGACCATATCGTATCCGACGACGGGCGCAGACAAAAGTGTCGGTGGTCGACACTGTCGTCGATCACGACGAGGAGGATGGTACTTAGTCGTTTGCCGTCCGAGAGCCCGACTCCTCGAAGGTGGTCTCGGTATCGGAGTCGACGTCTGTCGGGGAGTGATCGCCGTCGGTAGTCGCGTCGAGATCGCGTTCGTCGTCGGCCTCGAGAAGGGAGGCGATGTCGACGTCGCCGTTGACCTCGTCTGCGAGCAAGTCGATGGCTTCGACGAACACCGCGACGATGAGCGGGCCGACGACGATGCCGATCGGGCCGAGCGTGAACAGTCCCCCCGTAAAGCCGACGAAGTAGAGGCTTCCGGGTAGGTTAGCCGAACGCCGTGCGAGTCGCGGTCGAACGGCGATGTCGGGAAACCACGCGACGAGAGCGACCCCGAGAACGCCGACCAGTACCGCCGCGAGCAGTTCACCCGCGGCGACGTGATAGAGCGCGATCGGAACGACGAGCAGGCTGGGTCCGATGATCGGAACGAACTGCAGTATCGCGGCTATGAGCGCGAGCGTCAACGCCATGTCGTATCCGAGCGCCCAGAACAACGGGTAGCCGATGATGAACGTCGCGACGGAGGTTGCGAGTTGCAACACGTATATCGCATACAGCGTCTCCCGTGCTCGAGTCCCCAGCGCGTAGGCGATATCCCGGTATTCGTGCGGGATCGGAGCCACCGCAGCCCGTGCGGCGGCATCGCCTTTGAGTACCAGCGCGAACAGCAGGATGACGAAAAGGGCGAACTTGATCGCGAGGACGGGCAGTGCCGACGCAAGGGAGAACGCAGCGTCCGTGAGGAGATCGATCGCAGAGCGCTGGACGTCAGCGACTTCGACGGTGTAGGTCACGTCGAACGCAGTGATCGGGATCTCAGCCGGGAGCTCCTCGACGATCCCGATGACCTCGTCGAGGCGAAAGTACAACGTGAGCAGGATCGGAGAGAAGACCGCGACGATGCTGACGAATCCGAGGAGGGTCGCTGCGAGAGCACCGATCCACTCCGACAGGCCCCGTCGAACGAGCCACCGCTGGACCGGGACGAGCACGTACGCGACGGTCAGCGCGAACAGGATCGTCCCGAGAACCTCCAGCAGGATCGCAGCCGTGAGGATCCCGAGGAGTCCGACGACTCCCGCGAGGACGTATCGACGGCTCCGGTCCGGGCTCTCGCCCACGTTCGTTCCCACAACCGTGACTCACACGGTGTGGTGAAAATCCTTTGCACCGGACGAACGAGTGCCACGAGCCTTAAGCCCTCGTAGCGTGATAATCGACCAATGAGGCGACGGACCTTCGTCCGCAATGTCGGTGGCGGCTCGGTAGTCGGTCTGGCCGGTGCCGGCTGTCTCGAGCGCGAGGACGAAGCGCCGAACGGAGAAGAAGAAGTTCCACCCGAAGAAGACGACGGAACGCTCCGAATCGCGACCTACTCGTCGATGATCGATGGCGAGAATCCGGCCGGAGAGTGGCTTTCTGAGGGGTTTCAAGAGGAGTTTCCCGACGTCGAAATCGACTGGGTGGTCCCCGAAGCGGGAATCGACCACTTCATCCAGCGCGCACGGCTCGAGACGGAGATCGGAGCCGACGTCTATCTCGGATTGACGATCAGTGAACTGATTCGCGTCGACGACATCCTCGAGAGAAGACTGTTCGAAACGCTCGAGCGGGACCGACTCGAGCGAGACGGTCGCGTCCGGGACGACCTCGAGTTCGACGACCCGCTCGACAGAGCCATTCCGTTCGATTCGGGCTATCTCAGCCTCGTCTACGACGAAACCGTGCTCACGGAACCGGCGTCGTTCGAGGATCTGACGTCGGCGGAGTACGAAGACAGCCTGCTCGTTCAAGACCCCCGACACTCGGATCCGGGACGGGCGTTTCTACTGTGGACCGTCGCGGAGTACGGCGAATCGTTCGACGAGTACTGGCGGGCCCTCCGAAGAAACGGCGTCCAGATGCACGAGTACTGGTCGACGTCCTACCGCGAGAACTACCTCGAGGGCGCACGGCCAATGATCGTCTCGTATTCGACGGATCGGGTCGGTGCGAACGCAGCCGACAGGGACCTCGACGGTCACCGGATCGCGACGCCAGACGACCGGGGCTACGAGATCAGAGAGGGCGGCGCAATCTTCGAAAGCACCGACAAAACCGCACTCGCGTACGAGTTTCTCGACTTCGTGCTCTCGAGCGATGCCCAGGCCGAACTCGCCGTACGGAACGCTCAGTACCCGGCGATCGAGCCAGATTATCTCGATCTCGGATCGGAGTTTACGGCCTATGCACGCCGACCGCCGGAGACCATCCGCTTTTCCTACGACGAGCTCAGAGACGGGTTGAACGAGTGGCTAGCCGTCTGGGTCGACGAGTGGAGCGACGAGCTAGACGAGGACGATCCGGCGGCCGACCTCGAAATGAACGAGACCGTCTCCGATCCGCCCGAAGCAAACGAGACAGCATCCGATTCGATCGATCCCAACGAAACCATGGCCGACTCGACCGACGACGATGGGGGGACGGAATCCGGTGGATAGCTGAGACAGCGATCGCTCGTCGTAGGCCGAGGTTACCGTACACTGACCGCTCGAGACCTGCGCAGTTTTATCAGCGAGAACGTGGTACGTCGTCGCGCATGGTACTCAAACGGCTACTCAGCGGCGACCCATCGAAGAGTTCGAAGCTCTATCTCGCCATCGGCGTGCTTTCGCTCGTGAAAGCGATCGCGGTGCGAAAGGATCCGAATCGATTCCGGCGGGAACTGCTCGATGCCGGGCTCTTTCTCGGCGTCGGGATCGCACTCAGAAAGTACAGTCAGCTCAAAGCGCAGAAGCGATCCGAGATCGAATCGCAGCTCCCGAACTGGCTCGGAGACGTCGGCGGCTCGGAGGGTAGGTTCGACTCCGGATCGGAATCGACGGTAACCGGATTTCAGTCGCGTGCGAAAGAGCGTCTTCAGGGACGGTCCGAACCGGAACCCTCGCTCAGGGATCGGGCTCGGGGAATCGTCTCGAGCCAGTGAGACGATAGGGCTCCGGAGGACGGGTCAGTTCGGCCTCAAAAGAGGTCCTGGGTCAGCTCGAGAGTTTTCTCGCGGTCGTCCCAGTCGACGAAGAGCGCGACGCTGGTGGCGCTCGTGATGACGTCCTTGAGGTGGATTCGTTCTTTCGCGAGCGGGTTGATGATCTCGCTGACGACTCCGGGTCGGTTGGGGAGTTCGCCCCCGGTCACGCGAACGACGGCGATCGGTGAGCTAACAGTGACACTCGAGAGTTCGTCTCGGGCGATGACTTCCCGGTGGAGGATGTTTTCGGCGCGTTCGGCCTCGTCCTCGTCGATGTAGAACGTGATCGTGTCCATTCCGCTCGCGACGGCATCGATGTTGATGTCGCTCTCGCTGAGCGCCTCCGAGAGGTGATGGAAGATTCCGGGCTGGTTACGGATGGCCCGGCCAGCAACCGTCAGACAGGCGAGTGGCCGTTCGCGAAGTCCGACGAGACTCTTGAACTCACCTTCGATGCTCGTTCCACCGGAGAGAAGATCGCCGTGTTGGTAGTGGACGACGCGAACGTTCAGTCGCCCGTCCTTGTACGACAGCGCAGATGGGGCAACGACTTCGGCGCCCCGGAACGAGAGGTTTCGAAGTTCGTCGACGGAAATCTTGCCAACGTTACGCGCACCCTCGACGACGCGCGGGTCGCCGGTCATGACGCCCTCGACGTCGGTCACGATGACGACCTCGTCGGCGTCCATGTACTTGCCCATCATGACCGCGGTCGTGTCGCTTCCGCCGCGACCCAGCGTCGTGATCGCGCCGTCCGGTCCCTCCGCGAGGAACCCGGTGAGGACGGGGACTTCCTCGTCCATCGTTTCTGAGACCTCGAGCGCCCGTTTCTGGCTCTCTTCGACGTTGACCTCGCCGTACTCGTCGGTGACGACCGGCCATCCCTCCTTTCCTGGCTCTAAGAATTTGGCATCGATTCCACGGGCCGACAGCGCAGCCTTGAGCATTCTGACCGAGGTTCGCTCGCCCATACTGACGATCTGCGCTCGGTCGGCTTCGTCGGTCTCGAAGGTGATATCGTCGAGCAAGTCGTCCGTGGTCGATCCCATCGCGCTCGCGACGACGGCGATCTCGTGGCCGTCCTCGACGGCAGCGGCGACCGAATCCGCGGCGCGGTTGATCCGCTCCCCGCTGCCGAGACTGGTCCCTCCAAACTTGGCTACAACGCGCATACTGGCACCTCGTCGGTCCGTGCTCGCGTACCGGTGGCGTGGCTCATACCCCGCCGTTACCAGAGCGAGCAAATAACTGTGTCCCATTGATTCCGCTTTTATCCCACATAGGAAACGAGCGAACGTGATCGCCGCCCGCAGCCGGGATTTATGTTCGTGCACAACATTACCACACCACGATGAACGTACGGGACGCACTCGAGGCCGACGCGGACGCGCTGGCGGCGATCGCGGACTCGCCGACCGACGTGATGCGAAACCTCGTCCACGATCGGACGGTCCGCGTCGCCGAGGACGGCAGCCACGATCCGAACGCGGACGTCTCGAGTTCACAGTACGACGGCTCGAATCCCGAGGATCTGCTTGGATTCATCAGCTTCGATGCGCGCGAAGACACCGTTCACGTCACACAGATCGGCGGAACCGAAGCCGCCTGCGAACAGTTGCTCGCGGAGCCGGTCCGGTTTGCCGAGCGGGAGTCGATGGCCGTCGAGATGCTGGTGGCAACCGACACGGACTCGATCCGCGACGCCGCCGAGGAACTCGGTTTCACGCGCCAGGGAACGGGCCCGCGGTTCGACGGTGCTCGGACCGACCGGTTTCGACTCGAGCCGTAGCGCTCAGGCGAATTTCTGGACGGTTACCTCGAGCGTATCGAGGTCGACGATCGGTGCGTAGCCCGCATCGGGATCGATGTTGACGCTCTTTTGGAAATCGGTCTGAGCCTGCCAGCAGCCGGAGTTGATCGCGAGAACGTTGTGGTACTTGCCGAAGCCGAGTTTGTGGACGTGGCCGGTGTGGAAGATATCCGGAACGTCGTCGATGATCAGGTAATCCCGCTCCTCCGGTGCGAGGCGGGTGTGGCCGCCGAACTGCGGTGCGACGTGGCGCTTTTTCAGGAGGTGGTACATCGCCTTGTGCGGTTCGTCGTAGCTCGCTTTCTCTTCGGGCAACTCCGCGATGACCTCGTCGAGCGAGACGCCGTGATACATGAGGACGGAGACGCCCTCGAGCGTCACCGTCGAGGGATTACTCACGATCTGAGGATCGTGAGCGGACATGATCTCCCGGAGGTCGTCGGTGAATCCCGGCTGTGGCTCGGCCAGCCGAACGGCGTCGTGGTTTCCGGGGATCATCACGATCTCGATATCGCCGGGAACGGCCTTGAGGTACTCGTTGAAGGCTTCGTACTGGTCGTAAATGTCGACGATGTCCAGTTCGTCGTCCTGATTCGGATAGACGCCGACGCCCTCAACCATATCGCCTGCGAGCAACAGATACTCGACGTGCTGGGCCTGTTCCGTGTGGAGCCACCGGGCGAAGTCGTTCCAGGCGTCGGCCATGAACTCCTCGCTGCCGACGTGAACGTCGCTGATCAGCGCCGCCTGAACGTGTCGGTCCGCAGTCGACGGATCGTGCGTTCGAGGCACGTCCGGAAAGTGCATCGAGTCGACGAAGGCGATTCCCGCGTCGTCCGAAAGCGTTCCCTCCATCGCCAACACTTCGTCACGGAGTAACTCCCCGACCAGATCGGCATACTCGCGATCTTTCATCACCAGCCAGGGGAAGGTTCCCGTGGCGTCTTCGAGTTCGATCAGCCAGTGACCGCTGGCAGTCGACCGGATATCGTTGACCAGCCCGACCATCCCGACCTCGCTTCCGCCGGACATGCTCTCGATCGCCGTCGCCGGACGGTGATTGATCCGGCTTCGAAGCGAAGAGCCGAGTCGCTCGAGTCGATCCCGAAAGACGGAGACGAAATCCTCGTACTCGCCGGTCCCCGTACTCGAGCCGGTCATATCCCCGTCAATCTCGATCGATCGTCGCTCGAGATCGGTGGATCGAGTTTGCTCCTGACTACATTCCTTCGTTTCAACTGGAGACGGAACATCAGACAGGTCCGTTACGTGTGAGGGTTTTCCAGTCGAAGTGGAGGGGTGTTCGTTCCCCTCGGAAGCAGCCGGTCCGCCGGACGATGAGCTCGCTTCGAGTGCGGCGTCGACGTGATCCGTTCGAACGACCAGGGCATCGTCGGGCAGTTCGGTGAGGATCGACTCGAGCAATGCGTCCGGATCGTCGGCGGACGAAATGCGCGTGACCGCCTCACGCTCGGCGTTATAGCCGCGACTCGTGAGCTCACTGACGATCCGAGCCGGCCCCTCGAGTGGCACACTCCTGGCATTCGTGACTGTGCAGAAAAGGATAGCGAAAGCTCGGTTGGACGGTGAGTTTTCCTCGGTGCCAGCGAGCAGAAAGTTGATTGCTCACCCCATCAAAACCCAGAGCGATGAGCGGTCCCCACTCTGACGACTCTCGCTCCAGCGGTTCGGATTCCGACGAGTCCGATCCAGACGACACCGTCGCCGGAGAGTCCGGATCCGAAAGACCCGGAAGTTCGAGAACTGACGACGAACGAACGGGTTCAGGGACCGTCGACACCGACTCGGCCAGAGCCGCGACGGACGAAAGCGACGAACCCGACGTCACCATCGAGGACGACGGGCTCCTTCGATGGTTCGTTCGGACGGACGACGGAACGGTCGTTCTCGTCCGAGACGTACTGAGCAGCGTTGCACTGGTCGCGGTCATCGGCCTGTTGCTCTTTGGAATCAGCGGGATCTGGCCGCCGCTTGTCGCCGTCGAAAGCGGAAGTATGGAGCCGAACATGCAGCGCGGCGACCTGATTTTCGTCGTCGCGGACGATCGGTTCGTCGGTGACGGGGCGACCGAAGGAACCGGCGTCGTCACGCTCGAGAACGGCCAGAACGCCGGTCACGAGAAGTTCGGCCAGTCTGGAGACGTGATTATCTTCAAACCGGACGGGAGCGACTATCACACGCCGATAATACATCGCGCGCATTTCTGGGTCGAGGACGGTGAGAACTGGGTGGAGACGAAAGCCGACGAGGACATCATCGGCGGTTCGACCTGTGAGGAGGTTCCGACCTGTCCCGCCGAACGCGACGGCTTCGTCACGAAAGGCGACGACAACAGCGGCTACGACCAGTACGGTGGAGCCAGAACTGACGTCGTCCAGCCCGACTGGATCACCGGGAAAGCGATGGTTCGAGTTCCGTGGCTCGGCCACGTCCGCCTGGTGTTCGACTCGCTCCTCGGCGGACTGGTCGCTCCGATTCCAACGGCTCCGGGAATCGGTTCACCCACAGGTGCGATCGGTACCGGTCTCGAGGCCGGGGGCGTCGGGCTCGCTGGGGCGACAGGGAACGTCGGTACGGCCGGAACGATCGGATTCATCGGCGGAAGCATCGGCGTCGGCGGAATCGGGGTCGCTGCCGGGCGTCGATTGTAACCTCGTCGGACTCAGCTATCCGTCGTGATCTCGAGCGAGAGATCGTCGCCGTCTTCGAGGACGTAGTCGGTCGGCTCCACGTCGGTGTCGTCGACGGCGAACGTCAGTTCCGTTCCCGACTCGTCCCCACGATACGTCGTTTCCTCGTAGCTGACGACGTGGACGTCTCCGTCTCTGCGGTAGGCAAAGTGGGGAAGGACGTCGATTCCCGCGGCGAACGTTACGGGTTCGTCGCCCTCCATATACCAGAAATCGGTGTCCTCGTGGAGATGAAAGTCCATCGAGTAATCGTCGGCGTGCTCGGCCTGAAACCGGTCTTCCGAGAGATCGATCGCCGAGTCGTCGACGACGATCTCGATAGTACCGAAGCCGTGAAGCTCGGGTGGTTCGGCAGAATCATCGCGGTCGTCGAACAGACATCCGGAAAGCGCGACGACAGCGGCGGTCCCGACGACGACAGTTCGTCGTCTCATACGTGATCGGTTCGACTCCAACTATATCCGCCCGTCGATGATTCCTGTGAGCGGAAAAGGGACGGCGATCGCGGTCGAAAAACGGCGAAGGCGGACAGAGGCAGGTGGCGAAGTGGAAGGTCGAACGCGAGGAATCCACTCGAGTTAGTTCTCGAAGCGAGCCTGAACGAACGGCTGGACGTCGTCGATGTCGCTCAGTCGAGAGTCAGAGAGCAAGACGGCCTCCGTCTCTTCGAGTGGAACCGAGAGGCTGATCTCTTTGGTTCGGCCGTAGCGTCCCTTCGAGACGACGACAGCGTTGACGATCCCCAGCATGTCGAGTTCGCTGATGAGATCGGTTACTCGACGCTGAGTCAGAACGTCCGCGTCGATCTCATCACAGAGGCGTTTGTAGATGTTGAACACTTCGCCGGTGTTGATGCTGTGAACGCCGTTTTTCTCGAGTAAGATGATCGAAAAGAGGACGAGTTTGCTCTGGGTTGGCAGCGTCCGGACGACCTCGACGACGCGGTCGAGTTCGATCTTGTCCTGGGCCTGACGGACGTGTTCTTCGACGATGGTTTCGGCCTGGGCGCGTTCTGCGAGTTCTCCCGCCGTCCGAAGCAAGTCGAGCGCGCGACGCGCATCACCGTGTTCCTGGGCCGCAAACGCCGCACAGAGCGGGATGACGTCATCCGACAGCGCACCACCTTTGAACGCGACCTCGGATCGATGCTGCAGGATGTCTCGCAACTGATTCGCGTCGTAGGGTGGGAAGACGATTTCCTCTTCACCGAGGCTGGATTTGACCCGAGGATCGAGGAAGTCAGTGAATTTGAGATCGTTCGAAATACCGATAATAGATACGCGGGAGTTCTCGAGTTCGGAGTTCATACGCGAGAGATTATAGAGCGTGTCGTCACCGCTCTTCTCGACGAGTTTGTCGATCTCGTCGAGCATGATGACGACGACCCGTTCCCGGTAGTCAACCGCATCGAAGAAGACGCTGTAGACCCGATCGGTTGGCCAACCGGTCATCGGCACTTCCTCGAACGAGTCCCGGTCCGTCTCGAGTTCCTCGATACGGTCTTCGACCGCGGCCGTCGAGTCGAACTCCGTCGACTCGAGCGGGTGGGGAGATGATCCCGAATTTTCGGCGTTCGAACCCGGGGAACGCTCTGTGGCTCCCTCCGAAGATGTGTCCGACGAACCTCCCGGCGTACTGGACGGCGAAGACCCCTCTGTTTCACCTGGAGATTCGAGAGACTGGCGCTCATTGTCGTCTCCAGATGAAGCGTGATCATTACGCGTGCGAGAAGCGTCGTCGTGGGTCGAGTTTCCGTGAGAGTCGTCGGACGACGGATCGAACAGATCGGATCCGAGATCGACCGATTGCGAATCTACCTCCTCGTTCGCGGCGGTAACGTCGTAGTCGTCGACCGCCTCGAGCAGGTTCTCGAGAGAGTCGATTCGATCGTCGATACCCGCCACGTTCGTTTCGATGAACTTGTTCGCCAGCTGTGCGAGGACACGATACTGGGTATCGGTCACCTCGCAGTTGATGTACTCGACGTCACAGGGAACGCTGTACTTCTGAGACGTGCTCTCGAGTTCCTTACTGACGAACTTCGCGCTCGCGGTCTTTCCCGTTCCAGTCTTTCCGTAGATGAGGATATTCGATGGCGTCTCACCGCGAAGCGCTGCGACGAGAATCGTGGCCATCTTGTTGATCTGGTCCTTTCGATGGGGGAGTTCGTGGGGGGTATACGAGGGACGGAGGACCTCCTTGTTCTCGAAAATCGGCTCGCCGCTGAGCAGGTCGTCGAACAGTCCCTGGTTCGGCTCATCGGCTCCGAGATCCGTTCCGCTAAGCTCCGTGGAAAACCCGGGCTGTCCATCGATTCCGTCCGAACTCGTCGTGTTCATCTCGTCGTCTGACATTCGTCGTACACGTACCCCCTTATTTCGAGTGGAGAGTGAAATCCAATACCAGGATTATACGAGCGTAGATGGGGCAATACAGCCGGACTCTGAGTATAGCCACCTGGTCTGGATCCAGTTGATGCAAACGAAACAGAGGAACAGCTTGGTAATAAATTCTTCCCTTTAATTCAGCCTTCCAGACTGAATCGTAGACGTTGGAGTCCGAAGTCGGGACCCGAAACTAGATGAGACACGTGATCGATCATCGTCGTGTCGAATCTCCCGTATCGATGCACTCGGCCTTCATTCGATGGATTTCGATCTTCTTTCGATGGGTTTCGATCGGTAGATCTGATAATCTATCGGAGTATTTCGTCGTCCTCGAGAACTGATTCTAATAAACGGAGGTCGGAGAAGACGGTTTCTCGACGTATCGGATCCGAAGAGAGCACCGTTTCAACTCCAGAACGATTATCCGTTCTAGATGGAGCAGCGAGTACGATGCCGAATCGATCCCGATCGACGATGTGGCCACGC
This sequence comes from Natrarchaeobius halalkaliphilus, assembly GCF_003841485.1. Classification (NCBI taxonomy): domain Archaea; kingdom Methanobacteriati; phylum Methanobacteriota; class Halobacteria; order Halobacteriales; family Natrialbaceae; genus Natrarchaeobius; species Natrarchaeobius halalkaliphilus. The sequence goes on from NZ_REFY01000001.1 coordinate 664,815, forward strand.
GAGAAGTGGTGAAGTCCCAGTCAGTGAAGCTTGATGGATGTCTCACTGCGAGTTGTGTTTGTTGATTGCTAGTTTATGACAATGGCTGCAACCCCCCACCCCTCCGTTTCAACTGGAACGCAGTGAAGGAGGGGAGGGGGATCGAGAGGTCTTATAGATGGAAGGTTTTATTTGGGTGTGTGAGTAATAAGGTCCGTAGCACTAGCAAAATAGTATTTTTACTAGAAGGTATTGGTTTAATTGCTAGTCGTACCTAGATTACATCTCTTATTCGATCTAAGTTACTAGAGCGATCGATATCATCGAAATCCATCACGTTGGGGACTCATTCGGTGGATTTCTCCTCGGCTCGAGTTCCGATCGGTCGATACGGGAGCTCAGACGACTATTCGGGGACTGTCCTTCGGATGGTTCCAGTTGAAACGAGGGGGTGGGGGTGTCGGAACGCGGTTGCTATTTAATCACACGGGTTTGCGGTTGTATGTGTTCAAGGTTCTTGATTTAGCTTCCATCCCAGATTATAGCCTCCATCCCTGATTCATGCGATTGCACACTCCGTCTTGTTTGAACCTCAACTCGTTTGACGTAGGCTTAAGTGAGTTCGGTTCAGTAGTACGCGCAGACACACCCCGTGTGCTGGAGGCCCTATAGATGGGACTGTTCACAGAACTCAAAGATAGTATCTCTCGGGCTACGGACCGCCTGTTCTCCGAACAGGAGCCCAAACGAATCGGTATCTATGGTCCGCCGAACGCTGGAAAGACCACGCTCGCAAACCGTATCGCTCGGGACTGGACCGGCGATGCGATCGGGACGGAAAGCCACATTCCACACGAGACGCGTCGCGCGCGTAGAAAAGAAAACGTCGAGATCGAACGAAACGGTAAGACGGTGACGATCGACATCGTCGATACACCCGGTGTCACGACGAAGGTCGATTACGAGGAGTTCACCGACGAGATGGACGAAGACGATGCCATCCGTCGCTCTCGAGAAGCGACAGAGGGCGTCGCTGAAGCGATGCACTGGCTCCGCGAGGACGTCGACGGCGTCATCTACGTTCTCGATAGTGCGGAAGACCCCATTACGCAGGTCAACACGATGCTGATCGGGATCATCGAATCTCGAGAACTTCCCGTCCTCATCTTCGCGAACAAGATCGATCTGGACGACTCGAGCGTCAAACGGATCGAGGACGCCTTCCCACAGCACAAGACGATCCCCCTATCCGCCAAAGAGGGCGAAAACATGGACGAGGTTTACGGCTCCATCGCGGAGTACTTCGGGTGAATACCGATGCCGAAGGCAACTAACGCGGACGATTCGAACCCGTCGGACGGCGTTCAAATCGATCTGATCAGCGGCGAGCGGATGGACAGCATGGCGACCATGGAGAAGATACGGATGATTTTAGACGGCGTCCACGACGGCAACATCGTCATCCTGGAGGAGGGATTGACGCCGGACGAAGAGAGTCGGCTCATCGAAACGACGATGGCCGAGATCAATCCCGACGAGTTCAACGGGATCGAAATCGAAACGTATCCGAAATCGGATACTCGCGACTCGTCGTTGCTCGGCCGTCTCATGGGTGCCGAGGAATCAGAGGCGAAACTGACCGTGATCGGTCCGGCAAACCAGATAGAAACGCTTCACAAGGACGAAACGCTCATCAGCGCGCTCGTGTCCCGAAACTAATGCCCCACGAATGCACGGACTGTGGTCGGACGTTCCCCGACGGCTCCAAGGAGATGCTTTCGGGCTGTCCCGACTGCGGCGGTAACAAGTTCCAGTTCACGCCGGCGGGATCGTCCGCGAGCGACGAGGCCGACGCGGAAGCCGATCGAGCACGCAAATCGACTGCACGGAACCGGACGTCGACCGCTCGACCGGGAGACTCGAGTCGGACCTCCCAGGATCAGTCTCCTCCGTCGTCCACTTCCACCGATCGCTCCGACGCGTCCGACCGTCCGAAGCGACCGGGCCGACTCGAGAAGCGGGACGTTTCGACGCGAGAGTGGCCGGAGACGGCACGCCGACCCGAAGACCGTTCGTCGTCGACCGCTGACGCGTCGACGGCCGACTCGACCCGGACGCCGGAGCCAAATCCCGATACGGACGTACGGAGGTCCGACTCCGGCACGGACGTCCGGACGTCCGATACGTCTGCGGCCGGAACGGCCGATGGAGAGCCACCGGAGGTGACCGAAGGAAAAGCTCAGTCGAACGCACGAAGCGACGTCGTCTCGAGCGCCGAACTTCCAGCGGAGTGGACATCGAGCGATCCCCCCGACTCGAGTCCCGAGTCCCCGGCCGAAACGCAACCCGAAACGTCCGGCGAGCGGCCTTCCTCATCAGCGCACCATCGCGACGGGCAGACCCCACAACAGGGTGCCGAGGAGAAATCACCGAAAGGCGGGCGAGTCGTCAGCGAGCCGTCGGACGATCAGCCGTCGATCGACGAGTTGCGCGAGGAACTGAACGAACAGTTCGAGAGCATCAAGATCGTGAGTCCGGGGCAGTACGAACTCAATTTGATGGGGCTGTACAACCGTGAGGAGTACATTATCTCCTTGCAAGAGGACGGCCGGTACGTCATCGACGTTCCCGATTCCTGGCGAGACGGCGACGAATAACGCTTTTCCGATCTTCCACGCTGTATCGATTTTCCGCCTTGTGCTCTGTATCGATTTTCCGCCTTGTGCTCTATACCGATTTTCCGCCTTGTGCTCTATACCGATTTTCCGCCTTGTGCTCTATACCGATTTTCCGCCTTGTGCTCTATACCGATTTTCCAACGCGTACGCTGTAGAGCGTTGCAGTGGGACGCTCCGTTCCAGTTGAAATGGTGGCCTCGAGTGCTGAGTAGTTCACGACAAGCAGATGCCTGTCCAATATCATCCTGGCGAGACGATAGAACGCAACTCTTGGCGAGACGACAGCCGTCTCGGCTGCAGCCGGCGGTAAGAAGGATGGATTTAAGCGATACGGGCGATAGCTCCCGACTATGAGCACCCCAACCAAGATCGTCCTCGGAACGGTTGCCGTATCGGCAGTCCTGTCGCTTTTGCTCGTCTTCCAGACAGTCTTCGTCTGATGTTCGAGCCTCGAAATCTCTCGAGTTCGGTATCGGCCGTTCGTGACCTGCACGCACCGGATGCGCTCGTCTTCGACTGTGCACGCGATTTCGAGACGCTTGCGCCCGCGCAGGCGGAGGATCTCGGCCTCGTCGTCGACGGACTCGAGCCGACGAGCTATCCCGACGAGTGGCTGCCGGCCGACACGCCGGCGCTACTCGCGCGGTATGCGGGCTCCGAGTTCACGATCGGCATGCCGGGCGACGGCAGCATCGTCTGGACGCACCAGACAGCGCCGCCGGTCGTGCTGGTCAAACCGCGAATCGAGGGCTCGCCCGATCCATTCGTCGATTTCTTGCTCGCTGAGGCGTTCGTCGAACTCGGTCTCGAGGTTCCGGAACACTTCCTCGGCTTTTTCGAGGCGGAATATCGGGAGTTCGATCGAGCGGTCGATCTCGAGCCGGCCGGCACGTATCAGATCGCAGCGGCGCTGTACGACGGCTGGGTCGGACTCCAGAGCCGAGACGTCTTTGCCGAGTGGCACGCCGACCACTCCGACCTCGCGGCGGCCTGGCAGGACGCCGGCAGCCGACTCGAGGGCCGTGTTTCGGAGCTTCCGCGTGCGGTCGCTCGCGGTGACACCGACTTTGCGGACGCGGCCGAACTCGCGTGTGCGGCGATCAAACACGCACTCGAGTTACCGGCTCCGTTTGCAGCACTCGAGACCGAAGCTTATCGCGACCACGGCTCGTCGTATGCGGTCAGATGGGCCGAGAAGACGTTCGATGCGCTCTCCGAGTAACCGTTCGACGCGCTCTCCGGATGACTGTTCAGCGTGGTTTTTCCTGTCATATATAGTGACAACTACACTTCTGGCACCGAGGATTTCCACGTCCTCCCCAACCGATTCGCTCGCTCACGCCGTTCGCTCGCTCACCCCTCGCACGGTATCGAATCGCGGTTCGCCGTGCTCACCGCGATACAGCGTGCGCCGCGGTGGATCGATCGGTTCGGAATCCCCGTGGACGGAAACACTCTCGAATCCGCAACCCCTTCGCTTCCTCTCGAGCCCCCTCGAATACTCGAGTGATTCGAGTGCAGTACATACTGATGTAATTCGAGCCCCTCGAATATTCGAGTACGTTGAGTACTCGAGTGTAGCGATCTCTCCGTCGTCGAAACCTGTCCGAGATCGTCGAAATTCGCTCTGCCTCGGTCCGGTCAGAAATCGGCGTCGACGCTTCCGTCTTCGTCGAGGTCGATCACGCCGTCGAAGCGCTTGCGGAACTCCTCGACGAGCGACGCATCGTGGGGTTCTTCGGAGACGTGAAAGAGCCCGACGGCGTCGTACGAAGCGAGTAACTCGAGGATTCGATCGACGGTCTCGAGTGCGTCGTCGTCGCCGGCGTAGTAGGCGAGTTCGGTGATCGAGTCGAAACTGAGCCGGAGTTTGCCGTCGTACGCGTCGAGAAAGCCGTCGATGTGCTCGACGATGGCGTCGACGTCGTCGGGGGCGGCGACGTAGTGGACGGTGTCGCTCGTTCGTCGGGAGTAACCGCGTTCGATGCTCAGCGTGTCCAGGATTTCGGCGCGTTCTTCGTCGACGTCGTAGTACTCGAGTTTCTGTTTGGCTTCGCGGGCTGTCGTTCGGGTGGAGACGACGAGGAAGTGGTCGGTGTCCGTTTTCAGAAAGTCGGTGTCGATGCGGTCCGTTTCGCCCGTACTCGGATGAAGCAAGAGAACGCCGGTTCCACCGGAAATCGTCGCCGGTGTCCCCTCGATTTCGAGCCGATAATCCATGTTGGCGTGAACAACTTACGGAATCGACTTAATAGTGCGGATTCCCGCCCCCGAGCGGTGATGCTGAACGGGTACAAATGTCGGGATTTGACCTCTAGACTATCAGTCCAGGTCGGATCCTTCCTGTCGTAGCAGGACCAACATCGAGAGTCCCGAGATGAAGATGAGAAACAGCGCTGGGATGGCCGCGTATCGATAGGCAAGGGCGTCCTGGGCGTCCCAGATGATGATTACGAGCGTGTCCATCCCGATGGGGCCGACCATCAGCGTCACCGGTAGTTCCTTCATCGTCGTCAGGAACACGAGGATACCGCCGGCGATCACGCCTGGCATTATCTGTGGCAAGGTAACTCGTCGGAACGTTTCGAGTCGCCCAACATTGAGCGTTCGAGCGGCTTCGATCGTCTGGCTATCGACTTGTAGTACGGACGACCGAACGGTACCGACCGCCTGGGGCAGAAACCGAATAACGTACGCGAACACGAGCAGCCAGATTCCCTGTCTGTACAGTGAAGGGAGCGTTCGAGTTCCCAGAAAAACCAACGCGAGCCCGATAACGATGCCCGGAACGGCGAAGCCGACGTAGGTTGCCCGCTCGAGTATTCGGGAAACCAGCGAGTTCGTTCGCCCGGAGTAGTACGCGACCGGTAGGGCGAACGCACACGCCACCACCGCGGCGAGGAGTGCCAGATGAACCGAGTTGTACACAAACTCCCACTGGAACTCGAGGGACGGAATCCGATCTCCCTCGCTACGGAATAGCCAGCTCGTAAAGATCGCGACTGGAACGACGAGTGTGACGAAGCCGAGCAGCGAGATGAAGCTCATCGCCGCCCACTTCCAGTTGCCGAGCCGTATCGTGCTCCCGCTCCCGTCCGTACCGCCGCCTGCGTCTTCGTCGCGTCCGATGCCAGCTTCGATGACGAGAACGACGGCCACGATTGCGACCAGCTGTAATGCCAGCAACGCGGCGTATTCGGGAGCGAATCCGCTAAACTCCCAGTATATCGCGCTCGTGAACACGCTGGCTTGCATGAACGCGGGCGTTCCGAAATCCGATATCGCGTAGAGACCGGCGAGTAATGCTCCGGCGGCGATTCCCGGCCTGATCCGGGGAAACGTAATCCGTCGAAACGCCTCGAGCGGGCCGGAGTTGAGCGTGCGGGCCGCATCGACGAGCGAACTGTCCATCGATAGCAGCGCCGCCCTGGTCGTCAAAAACACGTACGGGTAGGTGTACAGCGTAATGATGAAAATCGATCCGCGAAGCCCGTGGACGCGGGGAAGCGTGACGCCGAGTAAGGAGTCCACCTCGCCGCCAGAGCCGAACATGGAGACGAACGCGATCGCGCCGATGTAGCTCGGAATGACGAGCGGGAGCGCGGCTACGACCGTCCAAAAGCGGGGATACGGCAGGTCGGTTCGTGTTGTTAGTACGGCGAGTGGAACGCCGAGTACGATCGAAAACAGCGTGACTGACAGCATCAATCCGATACTGTTCGCCGTAATCAACGCGGTCTGTGAGGAGACGACGAGGTCGTAGGCACGTGAGAACTCGACCGTCGACGCCTGCCACACCACCCAGAACATCGGAGTGACGACGAGAAGGGCGACGATTGCGCTCAGCGACCCCAATGCGGCCGTCCACTTGTTGACACGATCGATCCGGCTACGGATGGAATCGGTCCGACGTGTGGCCTCGGGGTCGTTCGTTGTCGATTTCATCGTGTGTTTCGCGCACCGATGGGATCAGTTCGCGTGGTCGAGTGCTCGGCGCCCAACGCTCTTGAAACTCTTGATTAGCTCCTCGAGCAACCCGGGCCCCGGACGGCCGGTGAGCGTGTCCCTGATCAGGAGGTAAAACGGTTGACTGCCGTTAGAGTGGAAGCATTCCCTCGTCTTCGAGGAGTTCGCGGGCTTCCTGCAGCTCCATATCGAAACTACTGAGATCGAAGTTCGGGGAGTTGAGCTCGTCGGGATTCGGCAGCGGTCCGACGTAGTCGACGCCTTCGACGACGGGGAACTCGCCGTTGGCTTCCATCATGAACTCCTGGCCCTCCTCTGCGACGAGGTGACGCGTAAATTCAGCGACGAGTTCGGGATCGTCGACGTTGTTCGTGACGGCGACGCCCGCGACGCTGAACAGACAGCCCGGATCGTCTTCCGTGAACGTTACCCGGATCGGGGAGTCGGGGTCCTCGTTGACGAGTCGTGCGGCGTAGTAGCTGTTGCCCAGTCCGATGATCGGATCGTCGTCGCCGCCACGTTCGACGGCCGCAGCCTGATCGCTGCCACCGGAGAACAGCTGTGGATCTTGATCCATGAAACCGCTGACCCACTCTCGAGTCGCGTCTTCGCCTTCGAGTTCCACCATCGACTGAATGAATCCGCGGAACGTTCCGGAGTTCGGACGCGTCGAGATAATCCCCTCGAACCGGTCGTCGGTCGCGTACTCGAAGATATCGGTCGGCAGTTCGTCCCAGCTGTCGAACGGCGTTTCGTCCAGTCGATCTTCGTTGTACTGGATCGAACGGACGCGACCGCTGACGCCGGTCCAGTGTCCGCCGGGCTCGCGGTAACTTTCGGGGACGGTATCGACGACGTCTTCCGGAAGCTGCTGTACGAGTCTTTCGTCGTGGACTGCACCCAGAGCACCCGGATCCTGGGAGTAGAACACGTCTGCCGGCGTTGCGTCACCCTCCTGAACCAGCTGGTTGACCTGTGCGTCGTTGTCGTCCCAGTTGCGGTGTATTTCGAGTCCGTCGTACTCTTCTTCGAGGGCTTCGAACACCAGATCGATCTGGTCGCGTGTTCGGCCCGAGTAGACCGTGACCTCGCCCTCGAGGTCGCCAAGCTCGTCCCAGGAAACCCCGCTTCCGTCGACCGGGCTGGCGAGCGGATCAGCGTCAGCGACCGTCGCGGTTCCGGCGTCTCCGTTGCCACCGGTATCGGTTCCGCCGTCACCGTTACCGTTACCGTTCCCATTTCCATTCCCGGTCCCGTTTTCATCGCTGAGACAGCCAGCGATGCCGGCGGTCCCGGCTACGGTAGCGCCCGTCAGGGCGAGAAACGATCGTCGACCAGTCTTTCGATGCATCCGATTGCTGTTGCGTCGTCGCATATCTAGTTTTAGGCTGACCTAAAACACATATATCTTCCGATGTTCGTTGCCGACATCAACAAAACGTGGCGGCAGCTACCGCTCGAAGGGCCGTCAGCCTGAACGATGCCCACGTTTTTGGCTGACCTAAACCCCTGTATGTATGATTTTAGGCCACCCTAAAGAGTTTGTCGGTTGATCTCGTTCCGACGCGCCTACCGATACCTCGAGTGACCGATCAACTTGCGCTTGGGAAAGTGGCCTCAGCACCGGCCCTCGTTACCGATGAAGACGACTCGTCCGTCACCTCCAAACCCGTAACCGGGAAGGGTTCCCTGCTCGAAGATGGGCTATGAGCGTTCGCGAAGAGTTCGACGAGTGGGCGGCCAACGGCAAAGATAGAGGCATGGAAGAGCGCCACTGGCATACCGCCAAACACGCACTGGCGCGGATTCCCCTCGAGCCGGGTGAGACCGTTCTCGATCTCGGCTGTGGAAGCGGCTACGCCGGCCGTGCGCTGCGAGAGACGAAGGGTGCAGGACGCGTCTACGGGCTCGACGGCGCACCCGAGATGGCACACAACGCCGCGGGCTACACCGACGATCCCGCCGTCGGATATCTCGTGGGTGACTTCGATTCGCTCCCGTTTGCCGACGATTCGATCGATCACGTCTGGTCGATGGAGGCGTTTTACTACGCCGCCGATCCCCACCACGCGCTCGAGGAAATCGCTCGAGTGCTCCGACCCGGTGGCACGTTCTACTGCGCCGTGAATTATTACGAGGAGAACGTTCACTCACACGAGTGGCAGGAGTTCATCTCGATAGAGATGACCCGCTGGGACCGCAGCCAGTATCGCGAGGGGTTCCGTAACGCCGGTCTATCCGTTGGCGAACAGGACACTATTCCCGACCGTGAGATCACGATTCCCTCCGAAGAGGAGTTCCCGACGGACGACTGGGACAGCCGCGAGGACATGGTCGAACGGTATCGTGAGTACGGAACGTTACTCACCGTCGGCGTGGCCCCGTAGCCGCCGTTCAACCGCGACTGCCGCGTTCTTCTAGACTCCCCGTCAATTCACTCGAAGCGCTCGCCCGCCGGAATCGTCACCTCGAGCCAGTTCTCTTCCGGCGGGAGCGGACAGTCGAACGTCTCGCTGTAGGCACAGAACGGCGTGTACCCCAGGTTGAAATCGACGACGATTTCGTCGCCGTCAGCGAGCGTTCGATCCGACGCGAGTTCCATGTAGCGACCCCCCTCGTAGCTCTGCTGGCCGGTCGTCTTGTCCCTGAACGGGACGAACAGCGGCTCTTCGTTCGGGCTCTCGAGCTGGTACGCTGCGAGTTCGAACGTCCCGTCTCGCAACTCGCCGTCGCCGCGTTCGAGGTCGAACTCGAGGGCCGCGACGCGGAGATAGCGCATCTCTCTTCCGGCAGTCGTCTCCATGAGCACGACCGCCGGATCCTCGTCCGTCTCGACGGTCGCCGTCACGCGATAGGCTGGATCCGGCTCGAAGTACTCGAGGCCCTCGAACGACTCGCGACGTTCCGGTGGGATCGGTGATTGCGGGTGCTCGGTGAAGAACTCGTCTTTCTCCGTGCGTTTGTCCTCGAGTTCGGTTTGCCACTGGTCGACGTCGAACTCGGCTTCGGCGTCGACTTCGGACGAATCGGTCATACCTGCTGTAGCGGTGCCGGACGGGAATGCGTTGCGCTTCGAAGGACACCACACCGGGTTCGGTGTCGAGTGGCTATCTTGAACACGAGACTGCTGTAAAACGATTCGTGTGACGTTCGTTTCGTTCTGTTGGATGAACTGTTTGCATTCACTTCACGCGCGTATTGAACGGACAATCTTCCTATCCGTGAATAGGGATATATACACATCGTCCCTCTGGTTATTCGAGAAACGATTCTGGATCCTTTTCATAGAGCTCCCACATCGTTATCTCCGCATTCCGGATCTCTTCACTCATCGCATGGTTATCGCTAGTGAGATCGGTCCAGTCGAGTATACCTGGGAAAATGAGTGGGATCGTATAGGTTGGAACCTCGCTCCAGTCGGGCCTTTCACCGTCGAACGCTTCGGCGACGAGTTCGCTCGTTCCGTGGGAATGGTACTCGCCGCGATAATCCGGCCTGACGCCGAGACCGAGTTTGTACGGATACGCGACCCAATGCCAGCGTTTCCCAGCACCGTGATGAACCGCTGGTGTCCAGGTGTAGACGCCGCCGCGCTCCAATTGCTTCGTATCCGTCGGATGGTCGGTCTGTAGGTCACGCCACATCTCGACGATCCACTCTCCATCGTCCCAGGTTCCGGCCCCTCGCCAGTCCGCTGCGCTCCCGTACGGTTCTCGAAGCGGACGTCGGGGGATCATCGCTCCCTCCCATTCGGCGACGTCAGGATCGAATTCAACCGCATTCTCCAGTACTAACGCGTACGTGCCGTCCTGCTGATCCGGAAAGTTTCCCCGCTGAATCTCGTGATAATCAAGTGCACCTCCCTCGACGACGTCGGGATCCCACATGTACTCGGGACCGTCCACGGGATCCCACTCCTGTGTCGTGTATGTGTTTTGGCCCTGATCGCTATGACGATAGTCGAGGACGTGATGGTCAGTTCCGTACCCCTTCGGATTGCTCCGGTGGGCTCGCCACATCGGAAGATCGAGAAAGACACCGTCCTGTTTGAGCTGGTCGAGTTCCGTCTCAGATCTGATCTGTCGCCAGTCGTTCTCCCACCACTCCCCTTCAACGGCCTGTGGAATGTACTTTCGAATATCGGTCTTCTCGAGGCCGTCGTCACCGAGGTGCTCGTGCTCTCGAACGGTTTGTTCGGATACCTCACTGGGCAGAGACCGCATTCCTGTGTGGACGGTGAGCCAACCCCCGAACTCCTCGAAGCCTTTTACCGAACCGTCGTCGAACAGGAAGCTGACGCGATCCTCGTAGAAGCCGGTATGTTCGGAATTATCGCCTTCTGCGATCCATGGAGACGGGTTGGCAAACTGTGTCCACTCACCATCACGGTAGACCAGCATGTCGTGAATCCAGCCACCCGGGTTCGGCTGGTCCCATCGAAATCGGAAGTAGATCTGTTCCGAATTAAACGCGATTTGGGTGTCGAGTCGCTTCAACTTCTGTTCTGGCCGCCAGTGGTCAGTCATACGGGATCCCACGTACTATTCGACCCGCCGTCGTTCGACGATCGCTTCCATTTTGGTGAGCGCAGCTCTGGCTTCCTGTCGGTTTGCCGCCAGCTCCTTCGTGATCTCCTCGGGGAGTTCTATGTCCGCCGCCAACAGCAAGAGACGGTCGAGCACCGTGATTTCGAACCGTTCATTCATCATCCCGGTGCTCAACACGTCCAAATCGCGGAGCGCTGGCGGGACATCGGTCGAGACGATCTCGTTTTTCTCCGCGAGGATCCCTTCCATAACGGGGCTCCCTTCGGCTCGTGGCTCTTGATCGAGCTCCTCGAACAGTCGCTCGATCCGATGAATTTGTTCGACCGTATCCTCCTCGTGATCCGTAAAAAGCACCTCGACATCCTCACTCGCCGCGGCTTCAGCGAGATCCGCGTGAAGATCGAGGATCTCGAGTTCTGCGTGATAGAGCTTCTGTAGTTCCCGTTCGAACATCTCGGTCGGTGTCGTGGTCGTCATCGATTAGTTCTCCTTACAGCAAATCGGATTAGTTGCGTTGCCGTGCCCGGCCGTGTCTGAGTACCAGTGTTTCGTGTACCACCGAACATCATTCGTCTAACACCTGTCTACGAATGTGTTCCTGAACTTCTCGTGTGTCTACGTCCTCGCTTTCAAGCAGTATCTTGAGCTCGTGTGATGACAGCTCGTTCCCAGCCGCTAAGTCCTCCAGAAGAGATTCTCGTGGGAGCTCCACTACGTCGATGTCGATGTCTACGTTCTGGACAAGGACACTCTCTCGTCGACCTACCCGATGAAACGCCTCGGTCAGCAACTGGTCCGCAACCGGGCTTGGTCTGTTCGCGTCCGTGCCTAGTCTTGCGTCGATCCCCGTACTATACAGGAGGAACGCGAACGCGTCACGAACACCGTTGGACAGTTTCCGATCGTCCGTAAGTGTCGTCTGTTTTGTCCCTGCCGTGCCGAACAATTTCTCACGCTCATCCGCCTCAAGATACTCGAACAAGATGGTGAAATCGAGCAACGAGTTGTAGACGCGTTCCCGAATATCCCGACGACGTTGGTATCGCTGTTGTTTCGCGTGTTCACCCTCGTAGCTTTTTTCACCCGTCAACCACCGCCGGTCTTCTGTCGTGAGCATCGCATTCTTCCGGCCGGTCATAGTTCGTCTGTGAGCCTCGGTATGGGAAAGCACCGTTACCGGTAAATCGATATCGATTGACTGTATAGAGAAATATATTTATTCTTGACCAATGATAGAGGCCTATGACCAAAATAGCGTTCGTCTGTGTCGGGAACGCCGGCCGCAGTCAGATGGCGACCGCGTTCGCCGAACGAGAGCGAAGCCAGCGGGGACGTGAGGATTCGGTCAACGTCGTTACTGGCGGGACCGATCCTCACGCTCACGTTCACGAAAATGTGATTACGGCGCTCGACGAGGTGGGAATCGACATCAGTGGTCGGAATCCACGCGAAATAACCGTCGAGGATGTCGCTGACGCCGAATACGTCGTCACGATGGGCTGTTCGATCGACGATTTTGTCCCCGATGACTGGAATGGAACGACAGAGGCGTGGAATCTCGAACATCCTGGCAGTGATGATCTGGACGCTGTTCGATCTCAACGCGACGAGATTCAACAGCGTGTCGAGGATTTTTTCGATCGAATCGAGCTGTCGGACACGCAACGATAAACGGACCCATCAATGGCTAGAGAACAAGTCACGGTCGAGGCAGATGAAACGAGCCCGTTGGATACGTTCCAGCAGTTCTTTTCGCTCAAACGGGACGTGCTCGTTCTCTCGCTGGCGATGTTCGCGTTCAGCCTCGGGTTCCAGATGACAAACCGGTTCCTCTCGGAGTACCTCATCTTTCTGGGAGCCTCAGGCCTCGTCGTCGGAATCTGGGGATCATTTGGGAACGTGATCGGTGCGGTGTATCCGTATTATGGTGGCGTAATCTCAGATCGTGTCGGTTCTCGCTACGCCCTGACCGTCTTTGGCTTTCTGTCGTCGATCGGCTTCGGCATCTGGCTGGCAGCCGCCTTTATAGATCCCATTGACCTCGGTGTTCTCACCATTGAGCCGTGGGTGTGGGTGTTCGTCGGCCTATTGCTCGCTCAGTGCTGGAAGTCCTTCGGCATCGGTGGCCACTATGCTATCGTCAAGCAGGCCACGGAACCGGATCGTCTGGCTCGCGGGTTCGCCAGCACGGAGACGTTCCGACGGACGGCATTCCTGCTTGCCCCGCTGATCGTCGCGGTTTTGGTCGCCGACGAATTCATACCTGGATTTTTGTGGGTGCTCGTCATCGGGATCATCTTCGCCGTTCTCGGGACGTTCGTCCAGCACGTCATGTACGAGTCCAAGCAAGACTCAGTCGGCTCCGAGTTCGAAGGATTCGGACAGATCCTCGACGATCTCAGAGCGCTCCCGGAACCGTTGCAGCCACTCCTCGTAGCGGACACCTTTGTCAGGTTTGCCAACGGAATGGTCTACGTGTTCTTCATCCTGGTAATCACGCAGATGATGGAGATTGGCTGGATGGTGAACGTGCCCGCAGTCGGAGCGATTGACCTCGCTCCAGCGGCATTTTTCGGCGTGCTCACAGGCATCGAGATGCTCGTTGCGCTGCTAACGATGGCACCAGCAGCGAAACTCGCCGAACGAACCGGTCTCAAACCGGTCGTTGGGTTCGGATTTTTCGTCTACGCCGCCTTCCCGATCGTGCTGATATTTGCACCGGAGGACGTCTGGGTTCTGATCGCCCTGTTCGCGTTCTCCGGATTGCGGTTTGCTGGGCTCCCAGCACACAAGGCGTTGATCGTCGGTCCCGCTGAACGGGGGGCAGGCGGCCGAGTCACCGGCTCGTATTATTTTGTGCGGGGAGCGATCGTGATCCCCAGCGGCTTACTTGGGGGGATTCTCTGGGATTACGCGACTCCGGAAACCGCATTCACGGCCGCTTCCATCATCGGGATGGTCGGAGTTGTCTACTTCGCTATCTACGGGAAAGAATTTGATGCGTACCAGTAAGCGAATGTGATCCCATTCTTCCGGACCGGTTGATTGCTGAGATATTACCCAACCGCTGTATTCGTTCTATGATTCTCACTCGAGCATAGTAACTGACAGTACACTTATGGTCAAGCACGAAAACCATCGAATATGTTACAGTATAATTCTACGAAACTCGAGGTGAGACCGTGACCGATCGCCGTCCACTCTTCGTGTTTCTGGGTTCGCTGATCGTGCTCTCGAGCGGCTTCGTTTTCGTCTCTCAGCTTTTGAGCGTGAGTATGATCACCCTCGCGCCGGCATACATGTTCACGCCGATGTTCGCCGGAATCGTCACCTGTCTGGCCGGCTCTCCGTCGTTCGAGCGGGCCGGGCTCCGAATTCCCTGGGGACGTCTTCGCTGGCTCGGGGCCGCAGCCCTCGCTCCGATCGCGCTGATTCTGATCGGAACGGGACTCGCGCTGGCGCTCCCCGAGGTTCAGTTCGTTCCCGACGCCAATCCGCTCACCGGCGAGGGAACGGAGTTCGCACCCGCAAACGGTGACGGAGCCGCCGGTCCGTCGCTTCCCGGTTGGCCGCTCAATCTTATTCTCACGGCCGTCGCGGCGCTCGTTCTCGGCGTGAGTATCAACGCGGTTTTCGCTTTCGGTGAGGAGTTCGGCTGGCGTGGCGTCCTCCTGACCCAACTCGCTCCGTACGGGTTCTGGCAGGCCTCGGGCGCTATCGGCGTACTCTGGGGTGTCTGGCACGCACCGATTATCCTCGAGGGATACAACTATCCGAACAACCCGGTCGTGGGCGTGGGCGTCATGACATTCGCCTGTCTCGCCATGTCACCGGTGTACACCTACCTGACGATCGCGACCAGATCCGTTCTGTCGGCGGCGGTCTTTCACGGAACGTTCAACGCCTTCGCGACGACCATGATCGTCTTCGCACGGGGCGGCTCCGAACTGGTCGTCAACCCCGTCGGCGGGGTCGGTATCGTGGTGTTCGGCCTCGCCGCACTCGGGATCGCGATTCGGGGCACGCCGGAGCTCACGGCGGACTGGGCGGTCGGCCGAGACGAATCCGTCGCGGACCCGGACGGATCGACGCACGCGACGTAGCCGTCCGAGGGTTTATAACCGAAGGCACGGCCAGTTCGGTCCGTCAACGCTATGGACGACCGACGATGAGTAAGGCAAGAATGGCGGATTCGAACTGGCGTGCGGTGTTCGGCCACGAAGAACCCTACGACGAGCAAGTCGACGGCATCGAGACGACGATCGACACCGCTCGAGACGGCGGCTATACGGTCATCGAAGGAGCCTGTGGTACCGGGAAGACGATGATTGCGCTCACCGCGGGCATCGATCTCGTTCGCGATCCCGACACCGACTACGAGCGCGTCCTCGTTCTCACGAGCGTCAAACAGCAACTGCGCCAGTTCGAGACCGACCTCGAGACGATCAACGACGCCCTTCCCGACGACTCCCGGCCGGTCTCCGGGCTCACGCTCGTCGGGAAGGCCGACGTCTGTCCGTACAACCGCGAGCGGGTGGCGGGATTCGACGACGGGAACGTCTACGACCGCTGTGAGACACTTCGGGATCGAACCAGGGATATCACCGGCGAGGGCGGCGAGACGACCGCCGGAAGCCTGGCCGGACGCGCTCGCAGCCAGCAGATCGGCCTCGCGGACAGCGGCACTCGAGACACCGGCGGAACCTTCCTCGAGACCACGGGCGAGGCGACGCCCTACCCGCGCCAGCTACCCGAGTACAGCGACGGCGGTCCCGTCGGCGCCGAAACCGAGTACTGCCCGTTCTATGCGCGCTACCTCGAGGATCTTCCAGAAGAGGGAAGCGACAGTGACAGCGCCGAAGCGGTTCCGTACGATTTCACGACGGCGGGAGCGGTCACGCCGGAGGATCTGGTCGCACAGAGCGTCCGTCACGGCACGTGCCCGCATTCGGTGATGGGTGCCGTCCTCGGCCACGTCGAGGTCGTCGTCGGCAACTACTACCACGCGTTCGATCCGCGGACCGTCGGCTCTTTTACGGGAGCATTGCTCGACGAGTCGACGTTCGTCGTCTGCGACGAGGCACACATGCTCGAGCCTCGCGTGCGAAACCTGGTTAGCGAGGGGATTACGGATACGTCCCTCAGGGATGCAGAGACCGAACTCTCTCGGGTTATTCAGCCCGTCAAGTTCGAACGGGAGGGTCGGCAGGTCGAAGGAGGATCCAAGACCGCCGACGCCGACCTGGTTCGAGCGGAACTGAACGACAGCGAGGTCTCGATCGAAGACCTCGACAGGACCCTCGAGTTCGTCCAGGATCTCCGGAGCGAACTCGATCGACGAGTGACCGCACATCTCGACCGGAAATGGGGGGGTTGGAAATCCGACATCGCTGCTCTCGAAGACGACGAAGTCCCGCTTCGAGATCCGGCCGAACCGGCCGAAGACGAACTCTCCGAATGGGCTCGTGAGGCCGGCTACGGCGACGCTGACTGGACCCGAGCCGAAGCCGTCGGTGCCGTCGTCGAACGTATCCTCAACGAAGCCGAAAGCGAGGACCGGACCCGGAGTTCGCCTGCGGTCGGTCGCGTGCTCGGAGAGTGGTATCGTCGCGGACACACCGATCACTTTCGCGAGATCGAACTCGAGCGCACCTGGAACGAGACCGAGCCCGCCGACTCGTGGCGTCGCGCGTACACCGCGCGACTCGCGTTACACAACTGCGTTCCGAGCGATGCCATCGGTTCGCGGCTCGCGTCCTTCGGCGGCGGAATTCTGATGAGTGCGACGCTCGAGCCGATGGCGGCGTTCACCGAGGTTACCGGGCTCGACTACCTCGAACGTGAGGAAGATCGTCCGGTCGTCGAACGGCGCTACGGGCTGCACTTTCCCGCGGAGAACCGCGAGAGCTTCGCCGTTGCCGCTCCGAAGTTCACGTACGATAACCGGGGTTCCGTCGATGAATCGAACCCGACGCGGACCCACTACGTGCGTGCGATTTCGAAAGCGGCGGCGCTCCCCGGAAACGTTCTCGTGGCGATGCCGAGTTACACCGAAGCCGAGTGGATCGCGGACGTTCTCTGCGACCGTCTCGACAAGCCGGTCTTGCGCGACGCCTCGAGCGACGACGAGGCGACCGAATCGCTAAAGAGCGACTTCTTCGCCGGGGAGGGGAAAGTGCTCGTGACGAGTCTCCGCGGGACGCTGACGGAGGGAGTCGACTACAGCGGTGACAGACTCTCGGCGGCGGTCGTCTGTGGCGTTCCGATCGTCAACACCTCGAGCCCGCGGACGAAAGCCGTCAGGCGAGCCTACGACGACGAGTTCGAGGACGGCTTCGTTTACGCGTTGACCATCCCCGCGGTCCGGAAGGCCCGACAGGCTATCGGCCGGGTGATCCGGTCGCCCGACGACGTCGGCGTTCGCGTCCTGCTAGACGAACGGTACGCACGCGAGAGCTGGGACTCCGTTCGACCGTACCTTCCCGACGACGGCGAGTTCCAACCGGTCAGTCCCGACATGCTCGAGTTAGGACTCGAGCGATTTCGCTCTCGACTCGATTGAACCGCGCGCATTCGCTCGAGCGGTTGCGTCCGGTTTCAGGATCGTTTGTCGGCGACAGCGATGCCGCGGTGGCGCTCGCCGTCGATCGATTCGATCGAAAAGCCCAGCCGCTCGTAAAACGGCCGCACGCGGTCGTCGAATCGCGCCGTGAGCCGCCCCTCGTCCTCGAGCGCACGTTCGACCAGTGCGCTCCCGATACCGCGCCCCCGGTGACGGCGACGGACTCCGACGGCCGAGACGTGTGCGCCAGGCTGGTTGCCGTGGGGTTCGAGGACGAGCGCGCCCAGGAGGCGTTCGGCCTCCCTGGAATCGTCGCTTCTCGTCCTTCCATCGCCGTGAACTGCGTTCGCTCGAGCACTCCCGGTCGATCTGGCGCGTCGGTCGCCTGCGACGAGGACCTCACCGTTGTGGATTCGCGCTTCGACGTTGCCCGGCTCGAGCATCGCCGCGTCGAGGATCCGACGCACCTCGAGCGAATCGTCCCGGGTCGCGACGCGAACGAAGGCGGTCATATCAGTGGATCAGGCCGGCGATCCTCAAAACGGGTCGGCTTTCGGACGTCTCTCGTACACGATCGAAACCCTCGCAGGATATATTTGCCGCTACCGGTGACGATTCTCTGATGATCGATCGAGATACCGCGAAGTTGAATCCGCTGTGGCCGATTTCGCCTTTCGCCGGTGAGCGGACCGGCCGTTCCAGAGGCAACATTTTCCGCATGAAGCGACCGTTGTCAGGTTTGGCCACATTACGGAGAGGTATACCTGTAGGGCGTTTGTATCCGGTAACCGATGAACTATGCGTACCTCGCTATGGAAGGACGATGCACCCCTCGAAGGCGGTGGTTCGAATGAACACGACTGAACGGTACAAACAGGAGAAACACCCTCTTGACGTCATCGACGACGTCTACGAGTACGCGGAGGACGGACTCGACTTCGAGGAGATCGAAGCCCGTGCCGGCGACGGTGAGTGGGAACGCCTGAAATGGGCTGGAATGTACGCCCAGAAGCAGGAGGGCTACTTCATGATCCGGACCAAGGTTCCGGGCGGCAAGCTCACGCCGGCGCAGGCCGAAGTGATCGGGGAGGTCACCGACGACCTCGCCGTCGCACCCGAGGAGTACGGCGGCCAGCAGCAAAACGAACTGTGGGGGGACGCCTACCTCGACATCACTACCCGACAGGACATCCAGAAACACTGGATCCGTATCGAGGACGTCCCGGAGATGTGGGAGCGCTACGACGAGGTCGGTCTGACGACCGTCCAGGGCTGTGGGGACTCGGCACGGAACGTGCTTGGCTGCCCCGCAGCGGGTCTCGACGACCACGAGTGTTTCAACGCCCAGCCGGTCGTCGACGCCGTCTCGGAGTACTTCACCGGAAACCGCGAGTACGCCAACCTTCCCCGAAAGTTCAAGCTCACGATCACCGGCTGCGCCCACGACTGCGCACAGTCACAGATCAACGACATCGGACTCGTTCCCGCAAAGAAACAACTCGAGGACGAGCACGTCTACGGCTTTCACGCCCGCGTCGGCGGTGGCCTCTCGGACGGGCCACGCATGGCCTCCGAACTCGACGTGTTCGTTCGACCCGAGGACGCCGTCGAGTTCTGTCGAGCCGTTGCCCAGACGTTCAAAGAACTCGGCGACCGCACAAACCGCGGCGTCTGTCGAATGCGGTATCTCGTCGAACAGATGGGTCCCGAGGCGTTCGAACAGGCCATTCGAGACCGCTGTACCGTCGAGTTGCCGACCGACGGCCAGAACCTGACCGTCGGCTATCAGGGCGACCACGTCGGCGTCCACGACCAGAAACAGGGCGGACTGCAGTACGTCGGGTTCAACGTCATCGCCGGTCGCATGGGCGGCGACGAGTTCGCCCAGGCGGCCCGCGCCGCAGAGAAGTACGGCACGGAGGATGCCTCCGTCCGGCTCGCGACCGATCAGAACTTCCTCATCAGCCACATCCCCGAGGAGAACGTCGAGGACCTTCTGGCGGAACCCTTCGCACAGGAGTACCAGCCCGATCCCGGCGCGTTCTCCCGCGGAGCCGTCGGCTGTACCGGAAACGAGTTCTGTAACTACGCGATCATCGAGACGAAAAAGCGCACCAAGCGCTGGGCGCGCGAACTCGACGAGCGAATCGACGTCCCCGACGACATCGACGCCATCCGAATGCACATGTCCGGTTGTTCGGCCTCCTGTGCACAGCCACAGATCGCTGACATCGGCTTCCGTGGCGAGACCGTCAAGCTGGACGAAAACGGCCAAAGCCCGCGAGCGCAGGACGGCGAGTCCGATATCGTCGAGGGGATGGACTTCGGACTCGGCGGCTCCCTCGGCGCGGACAACGAGTTCCTGGATTGGGTCGAGAGCGCCGTTCCCGCCGACGCCGTAATCCCCGCTCTCGAGCAGCTGTTCGACGCCTTTGCCGACGAGCGCCACGACGGCGAGGAGTTCTACTCCTGGTGTCGTCGCGTCGACAACGAGCGTCTGCGCCAGACCATGCAAGACGCCGACGCTCCCGTCGCACGAGGTGTTGCCCATGGGGACTGACGACCCGGATTCGAACGCGGACGGAGTCGACCGCGTCTTCCCCGGCGTACCACACTCCGAGGACGACGACGACGCCGTGATCGTCCCCGAAACGAGCGGCGCTGGGTCTCGATCGCGAGCGGAAACCGATCACGCTCGAGACGACGCGATCCGATCGGAGGATTCGGAGGAAAGCGCTGAGAGCGGTTGCACGACCCATTCCTGTACCTGTGGCGAAAAGACCGAGTCTCCGGAGGCAAGCGAACGAGCGCTCGCGACCGACGGTGCCGGCGTCTCGAACGTCGATAGTGACGGTGACCTCGGTGATCTCGAGTTCACCGAGCCCGCTGCGGACGTGAGCCAGGACGTCTACGACGACGCGCCGGACACTCGCGTCGGGGTCCCGGATGGCGTCGATCTCGAGACACCGGAGTACTCGATTCGGTCACGGATGAACGACATCGAGACGCCGGACGAGAAGACCTGGTTCATGGAGCTCGACGAGGCCGTCATCGACGACGGCCGCTGTATCAAGTGTGGCACCTGCGTCGCCGCCTGTCCGTCTGATTCGATCGGCGTCGGTGACGACGGTCTGCCCGAACTGGTCAAGATGTGTACCGGCTGTTCGCTCTGTTGGGACTTCTGTCCTCGCGGTGGGCTCCGGTACGAGCGCCAGTGGAAGATCACCGGCGGCGAGGACAACGTCAAGGGAGCCGGCGATCCGATCACTGAGTTCTCCGCGAAGGTCGACGACGACTGGACCGACGGCGCACAGGACGGCGGCGTCGTTACCGGTATCCTCGCGACCTTGCTCGAGGAAGGCGAGATCGACGGCGCACTCATCGCGACCGAGAGCGAAGACGAAGCCTGGAAGGCGGAAAGCTTCCTCGCGACGACCGAAGAGGAGCTCATCGAGAACGCAGGAACCGTCTACAACCAGACGCTCGCGCTCGGGAACCTCGACCTGAAACAGTGGAAACACAAGCTCCCCGACAAGGACTGGGACGATCTCAGTCTCGCACTCGTCGGCACACCCTGTGAGATCGAAGGTATCCGCGCTCTCCAGGACTTCGAGTGGGACTACCAGGCCCAGAACGAGGGTATTCAGGCCGTCGAGTACACGATCGCGCTGATGTGTACCAAGAACTTCAACTACTACAGCCTCATGGGCGAGCAACTCGAGGAAAAACGCGGAATCTCGCCCGAGGAGATCGGCAAGATGGACGTCCTCCACGGCAAGATGATGGTCTACGGCCACGACGGCGAGATGATCCTGGAGGAGGACATCGAAAACTTCCACGACGCCGCACTGAAAGGCTGTGACGAGTGTGCCGACTTCACCGGCTTCTGTTCGGACGTCACCGTCGGCTCCGTCGGCTCCTCCGACGAGTACTCGAGCGTCATCCTCCGGACCGAACAGGGCGTCAAAGCCTGGGAGCTCACCGAACCAAAACTCGACTACCACGATCTCGAGGACAAATCGGCCGTCGGCAAGCTTCAGGGCTGGGACAAAAAGAAGGCCTTCGAGAGCCTAGAGCGCCCGTTCGATCCGGACGCTCCGCGCTTTATCGACTACACGGATCACGCCGAAAATTACGGAACTGCGCTCAACCCTCACGACCAGGGTCACTAGACGGTTCTCTCCCGCTTCGCTCGTCCGGTGCGTCGATTCCGTTCGGATCGGATTCGGCTGAGACGGTTGCTATTTTCCACCGCTCGACTCGAGGGCGGCGTCTGTTACTCAACCTCGATGTCGCCGTGCATCGTGCCTTCGTGGGGCTCACAGACGTAGGCTGCCATCTCGTCGGTAACTTCGTCGACCTCGAGCGTTTGGGTTTCTCCCTCTTCGTCTATGATTTCGG
Organism: Natrarchaeobius halalkaliphilus; assembly: GCF_003841485.1. Lineage (NCBI taxonomy): Archaea > Methanobacteriati > Methanobacteriota > Halobacteria > Halobacteriales > Natrialbaceae > Natrarchaeobius > Natrarchaeobius halalkaliphilus. The sequence continues at coordinate 686,948 of NZ_REFY01000001.1, forward strand.
TTTCGTAGTCGTCGACTACTTCGTCGTCGTCGTCTCGAATCTCGATGTTGTGGCCGACTCCGTCCAGATTCTCCCAGGTGATCTCGTAGGACTCTCCTTCTTCCAGGGTGAGCGTCGGATTCTCCTCGTCGGCGATGGACTCCGGTTCCTGGCCCATCCACGCCTGAGTCTCGCCGCCGAGCATGATCTCGTCGTCGGGATCGATCGCGTCGCCGTTTTCGCCGTTCTCGTCGTTCTCTCCGTTGTCGTCGTTTCCGTTCCCGTTTTCTTCACCGTTTTCGGGCTCTCCATTCGCCTCGGGGTCGCCGTTTTCACCGTTTCCGTTGCCGGGTTCGGCTCCGTTTTCCGGTTCCACTCCGTTTCCGTTTCCGGGCTCTTCGCCGTTCTCGTCGCCGGGTCCGCCACAGCCTGCGATGAACGCCGTGGCAGCGACAGCGCTTCCGAGCTGAAGGACTTTTCGTCGGGATCGTGGTTCGTCTGATGGCATAGTCCTCGGAGCCTATACCGTCTGGCCCCAAAAGCCGACGCCACGCACTGGCAGGCCGGTATGCTTCGATTTCGCCGGATACTCGATCTCCGCCGGGTCGTTGTCACGTCCGTTGGGACACCACTGAACTGTCCCGGGTGCTAGCCCACCCGAGACGTGGCTTCTACCCGAAGGGTCAAGCCGTGAGCACGCAATCCCAGCGGACCATAAACGTCCCGCACGACCGCCGAGCCGTCCGATTCGCCTAGCCACAGCCCCGCGATGGCGTCCCGAACGTTCCCTCGAGATCGCGGAGTGCGACGATGAACGGAGGTGGCGAACCCGAAACGACGAACGGCCGTCGACGCTCCAGCCCCAGCGTCGCTGACGCGGCGTCGAGATCTCGATCGGAACGGGAAGCCGATTCTCGAACGCGACGTGAATCTCGACCGGCTCGCCACGGGAATAGACTCCCCGATCGGTTTCGACCGAGACGGCGACCGCTCGACGCGCCAGCGAATCCGGAACGAGCGACGAGAGAAACCGCTTTGCCGCGGATCGTGATCCGTCGGCGTCGCCTCCGTCGCGTTCGCTCGTTTCGGCGTCAGTTCGTCGCGGCTGTGGGCCGACCATAGCGGAAAAACTACCGTATCAGTGCCACCCTGATCCACGTCCCCACTCGGTTATCGCCAGGCTGTCAGCGTCGGTGCGGCCTCCGCCTGCATCGAGAGCCACGCGCCGTCCGCCGAGATATCCGCGATGACGTACTCGTCGCAGTGACTCGCGTCGCCGGCGTCGATCGATCCGACGATCGTGTCGGTATTCGTCGTGGCGTGGGGATTCGTCGCCATGTATGTGAGTGACACCCATCCACATATAAACTCGTCGAATCTGACTGTCGTGCTCGAGGACCCATCAGTTCGCGGATACGTTCTCGCACGGACGAAACACTGGGTTTATACTCATTTTCGCCGTATCCTGGTGACATGAACGTAGCCGACGCGATGACAGCCCGAGCGGACGTGGTGACCGTCGAACTGCCGGGTACTCGCGCCGACGTCCTCGAGTACCTGCAAGAACGATCGTTCTCGTCCGTCCCGGTCGTCAAACCGACCGACGACGGGCCGGAGTATCGCGGCCTGGTTTCTCGAGACGCGCTGATCGAACAGCCCGACGAGGACCAGCTCGTCATGCTGATGGACGAGGTTCCGACGACGACGAGCGAGACGTCGCTCGAGGACGCCGCGCGGACGATGGTCCAAGAGGACGCGCGCCGCGTTCCGGTCGTCGACGGGGAGCTCGAAGGGATCGTGACGGTGACCGACGTGATCCACGCGATCGCGACCGGCGATCAGGAGACCGACGCCACGGCCGAATCGTACGCGAGCGACGACGTGAACACGACCTACGAGGGAACGCCGCTGCCCGTTTCCGAGCGCGAACTCTACTACGCCAACGTTCCATATACGGTCGCACTGGACGACGACGGTCGGATGAGCGGCGTCCTCACGGAGGTCGACATCATCGACGTGGCCCGTATCGTCGAGGGAGAAGAGGAGACGGGCAACAACTTCCCGGACCAGGATTCGCAGTGGTCCTGGGAGGGAATCAAGGGCGTCGGAAGTCGATACCTCCCGACGCGAGACATCGAGCTTCCGAACGGTCCGGTCAGCGAATTCATGACCGACGACGTCGTGACCGTTTCGGCGTCGACGTCGCTCCAGGAGGTCGCACAGCGGATGATCCGCAACGATATCGAACAGATCCCGATGGTGACCGGCGAACAGCTCGTCGGCATCGTCTGTGACGTCAACGTCCTGGAGACGCTGTATGACTGAGCCGACCGAGCCCCCCTCCGATTTCGAGGCGACGGACGAGCCGACGAGCGAGAAGCTGGTCGAACTGGCCAAGCGCCGAGGCTATTTCTTCCAGTCCTCCGGTTCGTACGGCGGTGTCGGCGGCTTCTACACGTTCGGTCCTCAGGGTGCAGCCCTGAAGGGGAACGTCGAGGACGCCTGGCGCGACCGGTTCGCCGTCGCGGAAGGGAACATGGAGATCGACGCGCCGACGATCATGCCCGAACCCGTCTTCGAGGCCTCGGGCCACCTCGAGGGTTTCGACGATATGCTCGTCGAGTGCCCCGACTGCGGTGAGAGCCATCGCGCGGACCACGTCGTCGAGGACAATACCGACTACGAGGACGCCGAAAGTCTACCGATTCCGGACGTCGAGGAGGTCATCGCGGAGTACGAACTCGTCTGTCCCTCCTGTGGCACGGGACTGGCGGGCCAGGCCGTCGAGGCGTTCAACCTCATGTTCGCGACGAACATCGGACCCGGTGACTCCCAGCCGGGCTACCTGCGTCCCGAGACGGCACAGGGTATCTTCGTCGAGTTCCCTCGGCTGAAAGAGTACGCTCGCAACCAGCTCCCCTTCGGCGTCACCCAGATCGGCCGGGCCTACCGCAACGAGATCAGTCCGCGACGCTCGATCATCAGAACCCGCGAGTTCACGCAGGCCGAACTCGAGTACTTCATTGATCCCGAAGCGGACGATCCCGATCTCGAGGCCGTCGCTGACGTCGAAGTGACGCTGTATCCCGCGAGCGAGCAGAACGACGAGGACGGCGACGAACTCGAGACCACCATCGGTGACGCCGTTTCCGAGGGCGTCATCGGTGACGAGTGGGTCGCGTACTTCCTCGGCGTCGCCAAGCCATGGTACGACGCCGTTGGCGTCGACATGGATCGATTCCGATTCCGCCAGCATCTGGCGGGCGAGCGCGCCCACTACGCCGCGGACTGCTGGGATGCCGAGAGTGAAATCGACGGCAACTGGATCGAACTGGCCGGCTTCGCCTATCGGGGCCAGTACGACCTCTCGAAACACGCAGAGCACTCCGGCGACCGTTTTACCGTTTTCCGCCAGTACGACGAGCCACAGACCGTCGAGCGCGCCTCCGTCGACCCGGATATGAGCTACCTGGGACCGGAGTTCGGCGGCGACGCACGGGCCATCGTAGAGGAACTCGAGGCGCTCGCCGGCCGGAACCGCAGCGCATTCGAGAGCGGACCGGTCGAGATCGATCTCGAGGGTGAGGCCCACGAGATTCCGGTCGAAAAGACCGGTTTCGCGGTCGAAGAGGAGACGATCGCCGGCGAACACGTGATCCCGCACGTCGTCGAACCCTCTTTCGGCGTCGATCGACTGGTCTACACCGTCCTCCACCACGCCTACCGCGAGGACGAAGTCGACGGCGAGTCCAGAACGCACCTCGAACTCGAACCCGAGGTCGCGCCCACCTTCGCCGGCGTCTTCCCGCTGCAAAACGACGCGGATCTCGAGGCGCAATCGAGGGCTATCGCGTCCGACCTGCGCGAGGTCGGTCTCTCGGTGACCTACGACGACTCGGGCAACATCGGCCGGCGCTATCGTCGTCAAGACGAGGTCGGCACTCCGTTCTGTGTCACCGTCGATTACGAGACCATCGAAGACGACGCGACGACCGTCACCGTCCGCGAGCGAGATACGACCGCCCAGAAACGGTTGCCGGTAGCCGACCTCGCGGAGACGCTTTCTGCGATCCGGGCCGGCGAGCGGGAGTTCACGGAACTGTAGCCCTCGATTCCCGTTTCACTGATCGCGTGGCGCTGTCGGTAACTCGAGCGGACGTTTCCGAACCTTCGTTCCGGCGTTCGACGCCGTTTTCCTCGCTCATCGTCACCTGCTGTTCTGAACCCGGCAAAATAAGCCTGTCCGACTTCCTTCGAGACGAAATCCGCTGCCTTTCCGGATCTCCGAACCACGCGGATGATGATCGACGGACTGAAGGTCTCCTTGTCCGAGAATTTGGGTGATGGCCGACGAACTAAAACGCCGACTCGTCCACGCGAGCGGGGCGGGACTGGTTGCGCTCTATCTGCTGGCAGATCACTTCGAGGTCGGTCTCACCTGGCAATACTTTCGGTATCTCATGATCGTTCTCTCGTTCGGCGTGATCGGTCTCGAGATACTGCGCTTGCGCGTCGGTCTCGAGTGGTGGCTCTACGAGAAACTCACGCGGGAGTACGAACAGGACCAGTTCGCGGGCTACGGCTACTACATGGTGAGTATGACGGCGGTCGTCCTCGTCTTTCAGCCCGCGATCGCGCTGCCGGCGATGTTGATGCTCGCGATCGGTGATCCGATAAGCGGGGCGGTCTCCGACGACTCGCTCAGACGGGTCAAGGGACCGACGGTGCTCGTCACGATGTTCGTCGTTTCGGCGGCGCTTGCGACGCCGTTTCTCTTTCACTCCCCGCTTGCGATCGTCGCCGCGGCACTCGGTGCGACGATCGCAGACGGCGTTAAACTCCAGTTCGGTGAGTTCATCGTCGACGACAACCTGACGATTCCCATCTACGCCGCGACGCTTTCGTTTCTGGCACTCGAGTTCGCCCCCGTCTGATACGGTCTGCTGTAAGTCAGTACCGGCGTATCCGGAGACCGGGTGCCGGGTGCGTCGATAAACAGTTATAACAGACCGTATGAGTCCGTCCCGAGCTCGACACGGATCAGGCGTTCAGCCGCCAGAGTTCGAAGTTGAGTACGGCGGCGAACGTCACCCACGCGAGATAGGGAACGAGCAACGCCGCGGCGCGGCGATCGACCCGTCGGAACGCGGCGATCGTCGCTACCACCAGTCCCCAGAGGACGAGGATAACACCCAGTGCGACGAGCGGTGCCTCGAGCGTAAAGAACGCGGGCGTCCAGGCGACGTTGAACGCCATCTGGACGACGAACAGCCCGAGCGCCAGCCGACGGCCGTCCGCGTCGGCCCGCCAGACGAGCCAGAGGGCGATCCCCAACAGCGTAAACAGCGCCGTCCAGACGACCGGAAACGCGATCTCGGGCGGGTAGAACCACGGCTTTTCGAGGGCGCGAAACCAGGGCGAGTCTGGACTCGAGAGGACGCCGGGGACGCTGCCGACGACGTTGACGAGGATCACGAAACCGACCGCTCGGAGGATCGATCCACGGTCGGGAACGCGGGGTGTGCTGGTTCGTGTCGCCATACGGTACCGTCGACCCGGAGTCCCTTGGGCCTGTTCCCGACGACGCCCGCGGTCGATCGACGGTCTTCCCCGACCGACTATGTACAACGTTTTTGTCGTCGCCGCTCGCGCTACGAAATATGAAGACGGAGGGCGGTACCGACGAGGCGAAGCGGCGAGCCGGTGAACGCGCCGCTCGAGCGGTCGAAGACGGAACCGTCGTCGGTCTCGGAACCGGATCGACGACCGCCTGTGCGATCGATGCGCTCGGCCGAGCCGTTGCGGACGGCCTCGAGATCCGGGCCGTTCCTACGTCCTTTCAGTCGCGCCGGCTCGCGCTCGAGGCGGACATTCCGGTAACCGAACTGGATGCGGTCGACCGAATCGATCTCGCGATCGACGGTGCGGATCAGGTCGTCGACCAGCCGGCTGCGTCGGCTCACGGCGCGCTCATCAAAGGCGGTGGGGCCGCACACACGCGAGAAAAGTTGATCGACGCGACGGCCGAGCGATTCGTCGTCGTCGTCGATCCCTCGAAGCTGACGGACGAACTCGACCGCTCGGTTCCGCTCGAGGTTCTTCCCGATGCACACTCCGTCGTCGGTGATCGCGTTCGGGAGCTATCGGGCGAGCCGACGCTTCGCGACGCGACTGGCAAGGATGGGCCGGTCGTCACCGACAACGGGAATCTGGTGCTCGACTGTGCGTTCGGCGCGATTTCGGAACCCGGTGACCTCGCGTCGCGACTGTCGCGAATTCCGGGCGTCGTCGAACACGGACTGTTCGTCGGGCTTGCGGATGCGACCTACGTCGGAACCGACGACGGCCTCGAGGTTCGCGAGTACTGAAACCGGGTTCGCCACAGCTCGTCGCTTGTAGCTAAATCGAGGCGCTGAGAACCCTGTCGCGTGTCGTCTCTCGCTAGTCTACCGGCCAGAACGAGGTTCTCCACCGATCGAAACCGACGCCGTCCGATCGAAATCCTTGCTCTCAACCGACTTCCGTTACTCGCTGTGGCCGTCCTCCGGTGCGTTCACTCGTCCAGCGAGCAGCGCCGCGAGCACGTAACACGCTCCGAGTAGACGGGTAGCCGGCACGACCCACCGTCTGACCTCGAGTTCGTCGGCGTTCTCGTAGGCCGCCTCGAGCGCCACCGACACGACCGTTTGCGGCAGTAGGGCCATGACGATTCCGAACGCAGCGATGGGTGTCCGAAGCCGTCGGACGCGCTTTCCGCCACGGACGAGCAGCGAGACGAAGACGACGCCCTCGAGTCGGGCCATCGGGATCGTCCACGGACGAAGCTGTCCGGTTTCGGGATTTTCGAACGAGAGCCGTTCGCACGGTTCGATGATCCGCTCTGGAGCGACGGTCTCGAGGAGACCGAATGCGATGAGGAGCGCGCGCATGTTCAGTTCGGACGACACCCACTGATAAAAACGTTCGACCCGGAGGTACGGTTCTCGGCCACGAGCGACCCGGACGCCTTCGAATCGGAACGGGGCGTTTTTCACTCCCCTCCCGAGACGTTCCAGTGGACACGAACCGATGCCCGAGACATCCGACAGGAAAGACGACCACATTCGAATCATCGAGGAGGAAGACGTCGAGACGACTGGTGCTGGATTCGCAGACGTCGATCTCGTTCACGAGGCGCTCCCGGAGATCCACCGGGACGAAATCGAGACGTCGACGACGCTGTTCGGCCACGAGCTGTCCGCACCGATCGTCATCGAGAGCATGACCGGCGGCCATCCGAACACCACGAAGATAAATCGAGCGCTTGCCGAGGCCGCCCAGCGAACGAACGTCGCGATGGGCGTCGGTAGCCAGCGCGCCGGCCTCGAGATCGACGACGAGGCGCTTCTCGAGTCGTATACGGTCGTTCGCGACGTCGCACCGGACGCCTTCCTCTACGGAAACGTCGGTGCTGCCCAGCTGCTTGAGTACGACCTGGGTGACGTCGAAGCGGCGGTCGAGATGATCGACGCCGACGCGATGGCGATCCACCTCAACTTCCTCCAGGAGGCCGTCCAGCCCGAAGGAGACGTCGACGCACGCGGCTGTCTCGAAGCCATCGAACACGTTGCGGACGGGCTCTCGGTCCCGGTGATCGTCAAGGAAACCGGCAACGGAATCTCGCGTGAAACCGCGACGCGACTGGCCGATGCCGGCGTCGACGCCGTCGACGTCGCCGGACAGGGCGGAACGACGTGGTCGGGGATCGAAGCCTACCGGGCGGCTGCCGTCGGTGCGAGACGTCAGGAGGCTATCGGTCAACTGTTCCGGGCGTGGGGCGTCCCGACTGTGGTCAGTACCCGCGAGGCGGTCGACGCCCACGACTGCGTGATCGCGAGCGGTGGCGTCCGATCGGGGCTCGATATCGCCAAGGCGATCGCCCTCGGCGCTCGAGCCGGCGGCCTCGCGAAGCCGTTTCTCGGCCCGGCGGGTCAGGGAACCGACGCGGTCGTCGATCTGATCGAAACGCTGTCGCTCGAGTTACGGACGGCGATGTTCGTCACCGGTTCGGCGTCGGTCGACGAGCTCCGATCGGCGGAGTACGTCGTCCTCGGACGAACGAACGAGTACCTCGAGGACCGAGATCGATAACGGTCGCCGACTCCTGGCCGATCGAACGACCCTGTGGGAACCGCGCGGTCGAATCCTGTCGGCGCTGAGCCCGCCGCGCCCATCCGTTGAGCCGGTTACTCACCGCTCGCACTCGAGCGAATAGCACCGTGCGCTGTCCATCGGTTCACGAGCGAGAGCGTGACGCCCGACGACTCCCGTCCGGTGCCGTTGCTCTTCGACGTGGCGTCGATAAAAGGTACTTGGGGGGTGTGGCGTCCCTTACAGGTCGCGCGGCTGGACGGTCTTCCGGTCGTTCGCCTCTGCGCGACGGGCAGCGTCTGCGAGCAACTCGTCGACTTCCTCGTCGAGTGCATCGTAGAAGTCCGAGGCGACGTTCTTGTCATCGAGCGCTTCTTTCACGGCGGCTTTGACGATAAGGTCTGCCATACGATGTATCGGTTCCTGCTTCCATGGTATAAATATTGTGGTTATCAGTGGGGATACACTGGTTGCAGCGGTTCATTCGGCCGTTTCGATGGGCGACATCACCGGAAAGTATATGTCTGATGAATTTCTGACTCGAATCTCGTCGCCTCGAGACGGGAAAACCGCTCTCGCGCGCGGTCTCACGACCGTTCGGGACCGTTCGGCTTCCGACCGAATGCGTTCGGATTCGTGACGTTCGGTGAGTATCGATACCGAGAATAAAATCTTGTTATATCGAAAAGCCAAACTGCGTTTGGGAAATGATTTTTAAGTGCCCGGCGGATATCTCTCGATACCGGCCCCGGCCGGTGAGACCAATGCCCACATGCAACCACTGCGATGCGCACGTCTCCGAGCGTTTCGCGCGTGTCTTTGCCGACGAACGTGGCGACATTCACGCGTGTATTAGTTGCTCGGCCAACGCAGGGATCGCGGAGGTCGCCAAAGAGCGTTCACGCGGCACCTGACCTTCCCGACCCCGCCGATCGACCCTAACTCCCAACCCCGACCCCAACCTCCAACTCGGGCGTCTACACCGCGGACGGGAGGTTTTTACCCGTTCCTCGGGTACTGCGCTCAATGGCCGAGTCCGACCACGTCGTCTACGTCCTCGAGTGTGCTGACGGCAGTTTCTACACCGGCTACACGACAGACCTCGAGCGCCGGATCGTCGAACACGACGCCGGCGAGGGCGCAAAGTACACGCGCGGACGAACGCCGGTCGCCCTCCGGTATCACGAACGGTACGAGTCCCGATCGGCGGCGATGTCGCGGGAGTACGAGATCAAGCAACTCAGCCGTGGACAGAAGGAACGACTGGTCGAGGCCGACTGACGCCGTCCGCCGGAACCGAACTCGAGTCCTCCGATCTCTTCTCACGGATCGGCCGACAACGTCGCTTTTTTCGTCCCTGCTGGTGAGAAAGGAGTATGGACGCCATCACGTTCGGCACCGACGGCTGGCGAGCGACGCTCGAGGAGTTCACCGCGCCGCGCGTTCGGATCGTCGGTCAGGCGGTCGCGTCGTACCTCTCGGACGAGGGTCTCGAGGGACCCGTCGTCGTCGGGTACGATGCGCGCGAGACCTCGCGCGGGTTCGCAGAGGAGTTGACGCGAGTGGTGTGTGCGAACGGGTTCGACGTACTCATACCGGAACGGGATCGACCGACGCCGCTCGTCGCCCACGCCATCGTCGACCGCGATCTCGCGGGCGGACTCGTTATCACGGCCTCACACAACCCGCCGGAGTACAACGGCGTGAAGTTCATTCCGAACGACGGCGCACCTGCGCTGCCCGCGGTAACCGAAGCCATCGCGGACCGACTCGCGGAACCCGATCCCCGTCCCGAATCCGAACACGGCACCGCCCGCGAGATCGACCTCGTCACGCCCCACGCCGATGCCGCCGTCGATCTCGCGGCGTCGATCACCGGCGGCGAGGATCGAGACCTCGATCTCTCGGGATTGACCGTCGCCTACGACGCCATGCACGGCAGCGGACGCGGAACGACGGACGCCCTGCTCGAGCGCGTCGGCGTCTCGGTCGATCGCTTGCGCTGCGTTCGCGACCCGGAATTCGGTGGCGGCGCGCCCGAACCCGGCGAACAACACCTCGGAGAACTCGCCGCTCTCGTTACCGACCCCGAAACCGAACCCGAACTGGGGATCGCAAACGACGGTGACGCAGACCGGATCGCCGCGGTGACGCCCGAACGAGGATTCCTCGACGAGAACCTGTTCTTTGCGGCGCTGTACGACTACCTCCTTGAGGGCGACTCTGGGGCGGTGATCCGGTCGGTTTCGACGACGTACCTGCTCGATCGCATCGCTGAGAGCCACGGCGAGCGCGTCCACGAGGTTCCGGTCGGTTTCAAGTGGATCGCCGAGGCGATGGCCGACCACGACGCGCTGGTCGGCGGCGAGGAGTCCGGCGGGTTCACCGTCCGCGGCCACGTGCGCGAGAAAGACGGCGTTTTCGTCGCCTTGCTCGCGGCCGCGATGCACGCGGAAGAACCGCTCGACGACCGAGTCGATCGCCTGCTCGCGGAACACGGCGCGGTCGTCCAGGACAAACGAAGTCTCGCCTGTCCCGATCACGAGAAGGCGCGCGTTCTCGAGGATCTCGGGGACGAGATTCCCGACTCCGTCGCCGGCACGCCGGTCGAGAGCGTCACCACCGCAGACGGATTCAAACTGCAACTCGCGGATGGCTCGTGGCTGCTGGTCCGTCCCAGCGGAACCGAACCGGCGTTGCGGGTCTACGCCGAGGCGAGCGACCGCGATCGGATCGACTCCTTGCTCGAGGCCGGGACGGAACTGCTCGAGCCGCTCGTGTGACATCCTCCGCTCAAAAAGACAGTCCGGATAGAACTGTTCGGGTCGCTCCGTCGAGTCGTTCGGACGGTTCGAAACGTACGTTACGGAGACGTTCGTACCCGATGGTATGATCACGATCGTTTCCGATACGCACAGCGGCCGTGGCCACGAACTCGACGGTGAGGCTCTGCGGGCCGTCCGCGAGGCGGACGTCGTTATTCACGCGGGCGACTTTACGACCGTCCCGGTGCTCGAGTCCTTCCAGGAGGAGTCGTCTCGGTTCGTCGCCGTACGCGGAAACGCCGATAACTCGGCCGTCCGCGATCGGCTGCCGACGGCTCGCGTCGTCGAGGCGGGCGGTGCACGCTTCGCCGTTACTCACCGTCGCGACGGCGGACCGACCGGACTCGCGCTCTTCGGTCGATCGCGAGACGCCGACGTCGTCGTCTCCGGTCACAGCCACCGACCGTCGGTCGTCGACGCCGAGGACTGTCTCCTCCTCAACCCCGGCAGCCACGCCGACCCTCGAGGCAATCGGCCCGGATTCGCGGTCCTTGAGGGGACGGCTGACGGGCTCGCGGGCGAACTCCGGCGACCGAACGGCGCGCTCCTCGAGTCGTTCGACGTTTCACTGGAGTAACCGACGTCGCTGGAAACGCTTCACTCGAGAGAGCGTTGTGTGACGTTTTCGACAAAGCGCCAGCGGGACGTGGTGGGCGCGAACGGGCCGTCGAGGGCGGTTCGCCGGGAGGGCGGCCCGTCGGGAGGGTGGCTCGTCGGAAGGGCGACCGATCCGAGAGGGTCAGGACGGCCCCGCTTCCAAACTGTGCCGTGGTTCCGATCCCGTCGCCGTGCACGCGACGGTGAGGGAGGTGATCGGAACCCATCTCGAGGTAGGTTCCCGGTATCAATATAAGCGCCGCAAGCTGAAACAGCGGTTTTAGCTACCGGATTTCTCGAGCGAGTGAAACTTTTATTTTTGATCCGGCGACGATACGCCGAAACGATTTTGCACGCTCACGCGGTATCCGTCGGTATGCTCGATTTAATCCCCGACGATCCCGTCATCATCGCGATCGTCTTGATACTGCTCTCGTTGGTGTTCTTTTCGTACCTGTTGCTCCGGCGAACGATGCTCGAGTTCCGCGACGGAATGCGCGGCCGGTAGTCGATTTTCGCTACGCGAGCACGCGGCCGTTGCCGTAAGCGACCGTGATATTCTACTCGCGGACGAACGCGCCATCTTCCCGTGAACGAACCGGTCACCATCCACGCCCGTCGAGTGACCACTGCGCTGTGAGGGACGGTCTCACTCGAACGGAACGGCTTCGACCCGCTCGAGCGCGCGTCGGATATCCTCCCCGGAAACGTTTCGGTGCGTACAGAACCGGATCGCCGTTTCCCCCACCGTCGTCGCCAGCACTTCGCGGTCGCGGAGTCGCTCGAGAACGACGGACGGTTCGAGTCCCGTCCCGGAAACGTCGACGAGGACGATGTTCGTCTCCGGGGTCTGAACGTCGAACCCGTCGACGCCGTCCAGCCCGTCCGCGAGTCGCCGGGCGCGTTCGTGATCTCGCTCGAAGTCGGTGACGTTATCGAGGGCGCGGAGTCCGGGAGCGGCGATCAGCCCGACCTGGCGCATTCCGCCGCCGAACAGTTTCCGGGTTCGGCGCGCCTGTGCGACGAACGGTTCGCTTCCCGCGAGTATCGATCCGACCGGCGCGCCCAGCCCCTTCGAGAGACAGAACATGACCGAATCGACGTGGGCGGTGATCCCGGTGACGGGGACGTCGAGCGCGACGGCCGCGTTGAACACCCGCGCCCCGTCGAGGTGGACCGGAACGTCGCGTTCGCGGGCGACGTCGGCCGCCGCCGCGATTTCGGTGGGTGTGATGGCGACACCGCCCCTGACGTTGTGCGTGTTCTCGAGACAGAGCAATCCCGTCCCTGGTCGGTGTAGATCCTCCTCGACGACGCCGTCCGCGACCTGTTCGGCGGTCGGAACCCCGCGGTCGCCGCCGTCGAGCCTTCGAAGCTGGAGGCCCGAGTGCTGGGCCAGTCCGCCGAGTTCGTACCTGACGACGTGGCTCTCGCGCTCTGCGAGCACCTCCTGTCCCGGTTCGGTGTGGACGCGTGCGGCGATCTGGTTCCCCATCGTTCCGGTCGGAACGAACATCGCAGCCTCCGTCCCGACCGCTGTGGCCGCCCGTCGCTCGAGATCGTTCACCGTCGGGTCCTCCCCGTAGACGTCGTCACCGACGTCGGCATCGCGGGCGGCCTCGCGCATCGCCTCGTCGGGTTTCGTCACCGTATCCGAGCGCAGGTCGATCATGCTCGACGTAGCGAGGCGAGGCCAAAACGCTCTTCGCTCGAGCCGCCGTGATTACCTTCGCCATGGATATATAAACTCCCGATACTCATCGCGAACAGCTACTCCCGACGCTCGCCACGAGTCTCGGTATGGTCAACGAGTCACCGTCGTCGACGGCCGACGGCCGAAGTACTGGGGCGGCCTACCAGAACCATCTCGAGCGGAGCCGAACGGTGTGGAACCGCTGGAGCGACTACTACGCGATGAGCGAGCGGGATCTCGAGCCCATGCGCGAGGCGGCGATGGACGACCTGGCACTCGAGCGGGGCGATCGCGTCCTGGATATCGGCTGTGGACCGGGCGTCAATCTCGAGCGACTTCGAGACGACGTCGGTGAAACCGGAACGGTCGTGGCCGTCGATTACAGCCCCGAGATGGTCGCCAAGGCGCGCGATCGGATCGAACGTCACGGCTGGAAGAACGTCGAGGTCCACCTGGATGACGCGACGACGATCGACCTCGAGGGCCGCTTCGACGCGGCGATCGCGACGCTCTCGATGAGCGTGATGCCGGACGTTCGCGCCGCGGTCGAGAACGTCCACCGGCTGCTCGTTCCGGGGTCCCCGTTCGTCGTGTTCGACATCGGTGGGGTCCCCGAGGGCCCCGCCCGGCTCGCGAACCCGTTTCTCCGCCGGTTCCTCCGATGGTATGCGAACTGGAACCCCGATGGCGACGTTCCCGGCTCGCTGTCGGCGGTCTTCGAAGAGAGCGAGATCGTCGACACCTACTTGGTCGGAACCTGCTACACCGTTATCGCTCGAAAGCACTCCCCCGATCGGAGCTAACTGTCCGTCCAGGACTTCTGTATCCACCGCCGGACGCGCCCTCGAGTCACAGCTGCGTATCGAGCGTCCGCCCGACGACGGCGGCCTCGCCTCGCCGGATCAGCTCGGATGCCGTCGAGACCGCACAGTCGAGTTCCGTCGCGACCGCTTCGATTCCGTTCCGTCGCGGAATCTCGTAGAAGCCGACGTTCCGGGCGACCTCGAGCGCTTCGAGCTGTCGGTCGGAGACGGGCGAGTCGGTGACGGTCACGGAGTCGCTCACCCACAGAACGTCGGCCGTGACGCCTGCGGATAGCTCCTCGAGAACGGTCGTCAGGTCCGTCGGGTGGCCGACGATCGTCAGCCGGATCGTTCGATCCGCGCGGATCTCGATCGGCGGCACGACGACGACCGTCTCCTGTGCGAGCGCGGTGAGCATCGACAGCCCCTCGGCCTCGAGATCCCGGCGGAGGTACAGAAAAAAGCCGTCGTCTGCGGGCGTCACGTCGTACTCGTGGACGCCGTCGAGTCCCTCCAGCGCCGGTTCGTAGGCGCGGGCCTCGCCGGTGACGAACGAGGTGATCGTCTCGACGCCGTCGACCGCCTGTCCGCCGAGGATGACCTCTCGCTCGAGATCGGACGAGTCACAGATCGCGGCGTGAATCGGAGAGAGCGTCTCCGCGTCGTGTGCCAGCGAGACGTGCATCGATTTCATCGTCGATAGCACGGAGTCGACTCATATAAAACACCGATATGCTTCGCGAGCATTCCGATCCCTTTTCGACCCCTTCCATCGAATATGGTCGACCAACGAACCGACCGAGCGCATTCCAGATCCGACCCGACCGACCCCCGGCTCTCCCGCCGGTGTCGATACGGACTCCTCGCGGGGGCCGCCCTGCTCGGCGGCGCGGTTCTCTGGCACCGCGTTCGGGGACGAATTGCGGACCTGACGGGGGATGGGAACGACGTCATCACCGAGCGCCACGCGGGCGCGTTCGTCGTTCGGCGGCGCCTCGACCCCGACCGAATCGAGGCGGTTCTCGAGCGGGTGGACCGACGCTGCGCGGACGGCGACCCGGACTGGCTGCTCGGCGTCGACGGCGCGAGCACGGCGTCGCTCTTTCTCGATCGGTCGTCCGACGAGCCTGAACTCCGCTGGTACGTCGAAGTTCCGCGGAACGAACTCGAGCGGCGGGACGATCCGGCGACGACGATCGCCGAGCGGTTTCCCGTCAGTCACGACGCGGTCGTCCCCGGCGACGATTCGGTGGACGGGGAGCTCCTCGTCCACGCCGTCCACCCGCGACGACCGCGAACGCTCGAGGCGGCCGAAGCGGGCCTGCTCGGTCGGGACGAACTCGCCTCGGACCGGACGGTCGACGTCGAACTGGTCCGGATGGATCTCGAGTCCGGCCTCCCGGAACGACTGGCGGACTGGCTGGCGGGGGTTTCACGGCGGGTGATCGACGGCGAGTTGAGCCTCGGTCCGATCGAAACCTGGAGCGAGGAGATGCTCGAGGCGGAGGCGATGTACACCGAATCGGTGGTTCTCGAGCGACGGGCGGGCGGCTACTCGCTCGTCCAGTACATGGAAACGGCTGAGATGGCGGCGGTCTACGAGGCGTACTACGATACCTGGAACCCCGTCGCTCGGGCCGCCGAACTCGTCCTCGGGCGCGTTCTCGAGAATCCGGACGACGTTCTCACGTATCCCATCGAAAGCGGGACCGAACCGCTCGCACACGCGATCGATCCGGACCGGTTTCGACATCCATCGGAGTGTTGAGTACACTCCTAATTTCTGCGTCGGTGACTCTCCGTTCCACCCTTTCTCGGTTTCGCCCCTTGTCCACGCGAACCGATCGGTTCCACTTTCCCATTACTTCGGAAATCAAAGTATTGGAGATACATGCTTTCCAAGGCTAATAAGGTCGGTCTAGCTAATAGTGGTGATTCGAGAGGACGACTGACTCGAGCCGAGAGCACGACTCGACCCCTGGATTTTTGCCCACCTCGGTTCTCTACGGTCGTATGAACGGACGCGCGGAGCTCGAGCGGACAGGGGTGTAGATGGTCGACGACGATCCACCGCCGTCCGAGACCGATCGATCGGCTACAACTCCGCTCGGTCACCACGTCGTTTCGGTGTTGCGCCTCGCGGCCATCTCGCTCGTCGTCGTCGGCTTCAGCGGGTGGGTGATCGACCACGGCGGCGAAATCGCCCTCGAGTCGCCGTTTACGATCGCCTTCGGCGTCGGCGTCGCCTGCGCGTTCGCGTCGATCTATCTGGGGATTTTTCTGGCCGACGGTGGCGACTGACGGCGGGTCCTCTGGCCGTGATCGGCGCTCGAGTAGTTACTCGAGCCACTTATTTCACAGAACACTAATGATTATATTATATCTCGTGACAAGCAGTAGATGGAGGCCACGCGCTCCAACGTGGACGCGAGGGCATACGTACGAAATGCCCCGGGTGCTAGAACACCCGAGACGTGTGGCTTCCAAGCGACCCTGCTTGGTGCCATGATTCCATTCCCACTACCGAGACAAAAAGGTCTCGCACGACAGCCCAGTACTGCGTTCGAACAGCGGACAGTCTACGACAGTCGTTGTCGCCACCCGCACACCTGTCGCCAACACTCGCGCCACAAACGCTTTCGTCGACGTAATTCGAGACGGTGGGACTCGAGACGGTGGAATCTGCGTCGCCGAGATCTGCGTCACCGGCCGCACGGATACCGGCCGCGGAGACATCGGCTCGAGGGGCGATTTCGATGAGTTCCGAACGGGAGACCGCCGACGCCTCGAGTGACGACACCGCTTCCGGACTCGTCTGCGGGCGCTGTGACGACCCGATCCGTCGGGATCGGGTGATCCGCCTCTCGACCGAGCCGTGTCCGGAACTGGCCGAGCGGTACGAACCGGTCGCAAAACCCTACTGTTCCGACTGTATCGCCGCCATCGGCATGCTCGCTTTCGCGACCCATCCACGGTCGCGCTGTCCGACATCCCGCGTTGCTCGAGACGGGCGGTAGTGAGACTCGGAGAGTTCTGTTCAACGTGTTGTGACAGAACGTACACTGAATGTCGGTTGGTACAGGAGATGCACGTACCGCTCATACCAATCAATAATCGATATTTAACAGGAACAGCGTGCAAGATACAGAGGATGGATGCAGCAAAATGATGTCCTTTCTTCCAAATTGCGGCATCAAGTCAGTCGTTAGTTGATCTGTGACGCAATCAGCACAACTTCTGTGATTATTCTTTGACGTACTCCCATGCCTTGTCGAGATCCTCTTCGTCGAAAAATTCGATGTCAGTGTCTGTAACCAGATCACTGGCCTCTGTTCCCCACTTCATAACACTGTCGTCGCCGACGACTGCGTAACATTCCATGTCCTCTCCATGTCGGAGGTAGAAACCGAGATCTTCCTCGTATGCGTCGAACTCAGCATACGATTCGGAAACACCGGAGAGGTCGATCAGTAACTTCGCTGATCCGTGTTCTTCGATTGCATCTTTGACCTCAGCCAGTATCTCCTCGTATTCCTCCTCACTCAGTTTATCGTTGACCTCGTAGCCGATCCTGTTGCCTTCACTCCGTGGAAGCTTTTCGACCATATTTTACCGTGTCTACTCCTGTGGATAGATTTGCTGCCTGCAATGCTAACCACTGGATGAATCGTAGGAGCGAAATCGAACGGAGATATGGAGATGTTTCTTCAATCACCCGTACTCGTAAACGGCTTCCCGTACCTGAGCGATCAATTCTTTCGCAGACGAAGCCGAATCTCGCGCGACATGCGCTGTGAGTTACAGAACAAGCTGTTTGAACTACTCGGTTTCTGTCAAAAACGCTGTGACACACTCAGAGCATTAGTGCAGCACGACGCCCTCGTTTGTTACACGCCGATGGTAGTGTACCATTGGCTAGGTGGGGTCATAGTCAGACCACAGAAAATATTTGTGTATTGACTTATTCAGGTCTGATATGAACCGCCGCGCGTTTCTCGGTATGATTGGTAGTGTCTCTACTGGTCTTGCTGGCTGTCTCGCCCTTCTGGATGTCGAAGGTGACGAGCCCAACTACATCAGTATCAGCAATCGGTACACAGATCCAGTTACGATCGACGTAACGATCACTAACGTCGATACCGGAAAAACCGTCTACGACGAGGTGTTGGGGCTCGATGGCTTTGCTGGCGCAGACGTTGACGGAGCGGCACCGAGGAAACGACCCGATCTCGGTATCGGGGAGGGGTTCGAGGCTACCGTAACCGCTGCCACGGATCAAGACAGTGACGAACTCACCGAGGACGTTGGCCCAAGTGGTGGTTCCTCGATCAACGTTTTGCACAACTCCAACGCCGAACTCAGCATCTCGAGAGACGTTGTCTAATTACCCGACTATTCGAGTTTTGGCTACCGATTCGAACGCACTCACTGACGACATAGTTGGGTTTTGGTTTCCCCTGGGGGTAAGCCTAACCACGTACCACATTCGCGCCCTGTATGCAGCAGAGGCTACGAATACCATTCGTCTCTGGTAGGGGCCATCGACCAGCAAGCGGCGAAAATGTGCTTCACGCAGAGACACAGCCGAACAATCGACTACGCAACTCGAGAGACTGCGCTGAGACTCGAGCCCCAGCCTCGAGATGCCGTCACTGTTTCGTGGTTTCTTTTCGTTTCGTCGTCAACTTCGCCACAAGACGGATGTGGTTCGCTTTCGAACCATCGGCCCTATCGATGCAATGAGTGAGCAGTTGTTCGCAGTCGACAGTACCCGGCTCTGGTACGTACTCGTCTTCGGCGTCTCGGCGCTGGTCTGCTTCGTCGGTCTTCGACGGACGGCGTACATCGAACACGACGAGACTCGACGGGGGCTCTACTGGCTGTTGCTCACGAGCGGCGTCTGGGCGACTATTCACGTCGGCTACCTCACTGCGTCGACGCCGCGCCTGCAGTACGCGCTGTTCGTGGGCGGATTGGTCGTCGGTCTCGCCGCCATCGGTCCGTGGCTGTACTTTTGTTCGGCCTACACGGGGCGATTGCTCCACCGCGACGAGACCATCCGGCGACTCGCGGTCGCCCTCTTCGTCCTCATCGTGACGGTAAAGCTCACCAACCCGATTCACGGTCGATATTTCTCGACCGAACCGGCGACGATTCCGTTCGCCCACCTCCAGATTCACCACGAGCCGCTCCACTGGATCGTGATGGGACTCGCCTACGCCCTCTCGTTCGTCGGGTTCTTCATGCTGTTCGAACTGTTCGTCCGGGTCAACTCCGATACCCGACCGCTTTTCGTCCTCGTCGGGTTGACCGGGCTTCCGGTGGTGCTCGACCTCCTCGGTGGCACGTCGACGATCCTCCTCGACATCACGTACTCCTCGATCGGCGTGGCCGCCTTCTCGACCGGCGTTCTCTTCGTCTACCTCGAGCGATTCCAACTCGTCAGAACCACCGGGGACGCCGACGATCCGGTTATCGTCCTCGACGACAGAGATCGCCTTCGCGATTACAACCAGCGAGCGGCGGCCCTCTTTCCGTCGCTGACCGACGGCGTTGGCCGTCCGCTCGAAGCGCTCGTCCCCCCCGTCGAGTCGGCGCTCGATTCGTCAGATCCACTGCTCGAGATCGACGTGGACGCGAGCACCCGGTACTACTCCGTCTCGTCGAATCCGTTCTCGCTGGATCGGGCGCGTCTCGGACGAACTATCACGCTCACCGACGTGACCCGGCGCGAACGGTACCGGCGGACGCTCGAGCACCAGAACGACCGGTTAGAACGGTTCGCGAGCATCGTCTCACACGACCTCCGAAATCCGCTGACGGTCGCACGGGGGCGGACGGTGCTGGCCATCGAGGAGGACGACACCGACCACCTGGAGCCGGTCGTCGAGGCCCACGAGCGGATGGAAACGCTCATCGACGACCTCCTCACGCTCGCTCGAGAGGGAACATCGATCGACGAGGTCGAGCGCGTCGATCCGGTGATGATCGCACGCCAGTCGTGGGAGATGATCGAGTCGGAGGGGGCGACGCTCGTCATCGAGGGCGACTCGGAGCGCCCCCTCGAGGCGGATTCCGATCGGCTGCAACAGCTCTTCGAGAACCTCTTTCGGAACGCCATCGAACACGGCGGTCGCGACGTGACGATCACCGTCGGGTCGCTTTCCGACGCGCCCGGCTTTTACCTCGAGGACGACGGGCCGGGGATCCCGCCAGACGAGCACCAGGCCGTCCTCGACCCGGGATACACGACCACGTCGGACGGGACCGGATTCGGGCTCTCGATCGTCACGGATATCGTCGACGGACACGGCTGGCAGCTTCGGCTGAGTGAGGGTGAGGCGGGCGGTGCTCGGTTCGACGTGCTCACTGACGAACCGATTCGCGATTCGTGAAAACACGTCCGCTCTCCTGCGAACGCCTCGGTGACCGGATCAGATGATGTCGACCGTTCGCTGCTCGACGATCGGCACGAGCGGTTCCGCCGGGAAGGCGACGCTCACGGTGAACTCGAGCGCGTCTGCGTCGGCACCGAAGACGCCGACGGGAACGGTTTCGCTGTCGCGCAGATAACACGCGGTGCTCGTCATCTCGACGCCGTTGACCGTCACCCGAATTCCGGCTCTGGCCGGCTCACCGACGTTTCGAACCGTCACTTCACGGACGTCGTTCTCGCCGGTCTCGACCGCCTCGGGAAACGGACCCCAGTCGATCTCGACTGCGGGAAGCGACTGCGCTCCCTCGTAGACTCGCTCTGCGACCCCCGCCGAGAGACCCGCATCCTCGAGTTCGGTGACGCCGGCACCAAGAACGTCACCGGGCGTCGAGAGCCCCTCTTTCGCCAGTTTGCTCGCTCGTCCCGGCCCGACGCCGTCGATCGCCGTCAGCCCGACCGCGTCGTCCGCGACGCCGTTTTCGATCCGGGCTTCGACGCGTCGCGAGAGGTTCGCGGCGTGTGGGCCCGCGAACCGATCGAGGAACGCCCCCAGCGCGGAGACGAGCCGCGTCGCGTTTCGCCGAATAACCCAGGCGTCGCTTCGGAGCGCGTTGGGCGTCGTCCCGCTCGCTGCACTCCGCAGGATCGCGAACACCTTTCGCTCCCCCGGATCGAACTCGTCCGTGTCGACGCCGACCAGCACCGCGTCGATCGCGTCGCGTTCGTCCTGGCGGGCCGAGACGGAGTCGAACTCGACCGCGGTCGCGACCGCCTCGAGAACGTCGTCCGTCCCGAGGGACGCTCCGTTCTCTCGCCGGCCGCTCTTCGTCGCGTCGCCTCGCGATCCCGCCGCTCGAGCGTTCGGAGAACTCCGTTCCGCGCTACTCGACGGGCTCGAAACGCCCGCACCGTCGCTCTCGGCAACGCGATCACAGAGATCGGCGAACGTCGCTGCGGTCTCGAGGCGCAGGTAGTACTTCGATGCGAGCACGCCCCGGGGCGTCGCCTCGATCGAGAGATCCTCGCCGGTTTCGACGAAGCCGCGCTCGACGAGCCCCTCGAGGCAGTCCCGGACCCGCGTTCGGAGGTTCGGAAAGTCGTACTCCTCGGGCTTGGACTGTCCCCGGACATAGTAGTAGGTCGTCTCGAGCCAGTCCATCACGTCGTCCAGGTCGGTGATGGTTCCCATCGCGATCTCGGCGTTGAGGTGGGTCTCGAGGCTCTCGGCCAGCCGCGACTCGATCTCCTTGCCGTCCCGGAGGAGCCGACGGTACTTGTCGGCCTCCGCGGTGTCGCAGACGACCCAGCCGTAGCCGACGTCGTCGTAGCCCGGCCGCCCCGCGCGCCCGAGCATCTGGAGGACGTCGAGCGGGCTCATGTCGACCTCGCCCTCGAGGGGATCGTGGAGTTTCGTATCGCGGATCACGACGCACCTGGCGGGCAGGTTGACGCCCCAGGCGAGCGTCGAGGTCGAAAAGAGGAGTTCGATCAGTCCCTGCTTGAACCACTCCTCGACGAGGTCGCGGTCGTTCTTCGAGAGGCCGGCGTGGTGGAAGGCGACGCCGTCGAGCACCGAATTCCGAAGCGTCTCGTTCTCGAGGTCTTTCGACTCGGTGTGGAAGTCGTAGTCGCCGCGTGCGCCCATCGGGACGTCTCGCTCTGCGATCTCGTCGCGGGCCTTCTCGGCCGCCCGGACCGTATCCTGTCGGGAGGAGACGAACACGAGCGCCTGGCCGTCCTCCCGGAGGTGTGGTTCCGCGAGGTCGAGGGCGCGATAGAGCCGCCGGTACTTGTCCGCGAAGGTGTTCTCGCCGTGCGTGTACGTCTTGACGCCCGCGTTGAGATCGACGGGTCGGTACTCGTCCCCGAACTCGAAGGTGGTCTCGTCGGGGGCGTCGAGCCACGCCGCGACGTCGTCGACGTTCGGCATCGTCGCTGAAAGGGCGACGATCCGGGGAGCACAGAGCCGGCGAAGTCGCGAGATCGTCACCTCGAGAACCGATCCGCGCCGGTCCGCATCCAGCAGGTGGACCTCGTCGATGACGCAGACGTCGACGTCGGTGACGAAGTCGTACCGCCTGGAGTCGTGTTTTCGGGTCGCGGAGTCGAGCTTTTCGGGCGTCATCACCAGGATATCCGCCCGACGGGCCCGCCGCGGGTTGAGGTCCCGTTCACCCGTGACGACGTAAACCGAGTAATCGAGTTCCTCGAAGCGGTCCCAATCGTCTTCTTTTTCGTTCGTCAGCGCTCGCATCGGAGCGATAAACAGCGCCGTCCCCCCGTCCGCGAGCGCCTTGCAGATCGCGAGTTCCGCGAGTGCGGTCTTGCCCGAGGCAGTCGGCGCGCTCGCGACGACGTTCTCCTCGCGCTCTAGCAACGCGGGGAGGGCCTCGCGTTGCATTCGGTTGAACTCCTCGAAGGCGAAGGCGTCTGCGAACTGGGGGAGAACCTCGGCAACCTCCATCACACGAAAACGGGCAGCGGGTGATGAAAGGCGTTTCCTTCGAGTCGCGGCTGTCCGTCGGATCGATCACCGAGAGCTACCGCGATGCGAGCACGGTCGCGAGTATCGCGCCCGCAGTGGCGAACACGAGCGGGTAGAGGACGCCGCCGAGGAAGATCGCGGGAACGAGCTGCGGGGCGATCGAGCCGGACAGATCGACGCCGAAGAACGAGCCCTCGGTACTCGCCTCGGTGACGACCGCGCCCAGTCCCATGACCACGGCGTAGCCGATCGTGACCGGCGCACCCGCGATGACGGCCTCGCCAAGGTCGCGGGCATCGAACTGGTAGGCGACCATCGCCCCCACGCCGAGGAGGACCAGCGGCGGGACGACGTAGAGCAGAGTCGCGCTCGTACTGCCCGACTGGGCGATGAAATCGACCGTCCTCGAGCCCCCGATGGAGCCGATCTCGCCGCTCGCGTCGATGTCGACCAGATGGGCGTTGTAGTAGTACCAGGCGACGCCTTTCCACTCCGCAACGCTGTCACCGACGGCCTCTTCGACCTCGCCCGCGACCGCGACGTAGGTGACGAGATAGCCGATCACAGCGGCGAGGACGCCGACGCCCGCACTCGCCGCGACGCTCGAGGCACGCGATACGGATCGCTCCGTGGCCGCCAGCGGTTGCTGTGACATTGTATCGATCCGTAAACCCTCTTGATGTAATATGTCTTGTGGTTCGACAAATCCGTGACGAGAACGGTCCGTGGGTTCCGATCCCCTAGAGTGCCGATTCGCCCGCCGAACTGAGCGCGAGTTGATCGCTCAGGATACTCGAGGCGTGTTCGGGTCGTGGAACGTGTTCGAACGTAAGCTCGGGATCGCCGGAGCCGGCGGTGTACACAGTTAGATCGCCGTACCCGAGCGTTCGACCGAGCACCGACTGGCTGAGGCTGGTGTTCTGGACGCGCTCGAGGCGAAACTGGGTGACGTCTCGCGAGATCACGCCCCGTTTCTTGTACAGCTCGGAGCTGGTGATCACGTAGCGGGTGTTGGTCCAGAACAGGTAGCGAACGGCAGCCGTCGCGCCGCCTCCGAGGACGAGCACGATTCCGACGCCGGTCACGACGCCACGTTCGTCGGACAGTCCCCAGGCGGTGACGCCGAGGCCGAGGACGACGAGGACCACCGCGACCGGGAAGGCGACGCCCAGTTCGATCGGATGCGGGCGACTCTCCCAGACGATCTCCTCGTCGTCTCCGAGGTGGAACCAGTCGGGGGTGGTGCTGAACGCCATCGAGAGCCGGTATTCCGTTCGAGTCCCTAAAACTATCGGGAGTACGGACCCGCTACTCGCTGAGTCGACGTCCATCGCGCCTCGAGCGACCCGTGTTGTTCACTCGAGGACCCTCGCCACCCGACCTGGACCCCAGATAGCCATAGTTTTTGACCGTCCGCCCCTAGCGTCGGGGTATGAGTAGCGCACGCAAGCCCGACTGGCTGAAGATGCGGCCGCCGTCGGGCCGGGAGTTTACGGACATTCGGGAGACGCTACGCGACCGGAACTTACACACCGTCTGCGAGGAGGCCAACTGTCCGAATCTGGGAGAGTGCTGGTCGGGCGGTGCGGCGACGGGGGCCGGTTCGGGTGGGACGGCGACCTTCATGTTGATGGGCGATCGCTGCTCTCGAGGCTGTAATTTCTGTGACGTCGAAACGGGTGGAATGGAGGCGCTCGATCCTGACGAGCCGAAGAACGTCGCCGAAGCGGTCGCGGAGATCGGGCTGGATTACGTCGTCCTGACGAGCGTCGACCGCGACGACCTCCCCGATCAGGGAGCCGGTCACTTCGCGAAGACGATCCGCGAGATCAAAGCACAGCACCCCGGCATCCTCGTCGAAGTCCTGATCCCCGACTTCCAGGGCGAGGAACGGCTCGTCGAAAAGATCGTCGACGCCGATCCGGACGTTATCGCCCACAACGTCGAGACCGTCGAACGGCTCCAGTTTCCCGTCAGGGACCGCCGCGCGGGATACGAACAGTCGCTGTCGGTCTTGGAGCAGGTCGACCGCGAATCCGACATCTACACGAAGACCTCGATCATGCTCGGCCACGGCGAGTACGACCACGAGGTCTACCAGACGCTCGCCGACTGTCGCGACCGCGGCGTCGACATCGTCACCCTCGGCCAGTATCTCCGGCCCTCGAGAACCCATCTCGAGGTCGAACGCTACGACCACCCGGACAAGTACGAGACGTGGCGACGGGTCGCCGAAGAGGAGTTAGGATATCTGTACTGTGCCAGCGGGCCGATGGTGCGGTCATCGTACAAAGCCGGCGAGCTGTTCGTCGACGCGGTGTTGCGCGAGGGCAAAAGCGTCGAGTCGGCCCGACGGACGGCGCGACGCGCCTCGAAGTAGCGACCGATTTCCGCGTTCTCCACAAATCCAGTCGTGACACCGCACGCGCCCGCGTTCCCCCACCCTGTTCGACCTCCTTCCGTCACGACGGTAACCGATGGTTGTGAACGATACGACACAGAAGGTGGACGAGTGACCGCTGACTCTGTGTATCGACGACCACTCACTACCCTGTGTGGCAAGAATCTCATGGATAGTAAACTATTTACGAAAATCCTTTACCTCGAGCGATATATTGTTCGAGTATGTACAGGTGGGCCTCCCCGTGAGTACGATACAGCGCGATCCTCGCGACCGAGTACAGGTGCTCGACGAGGCAGGCCGCGTCCTCGAGGACGCCGACGTCCCCGACCTGTCCGAAGCGAAACTCGTCGAGATGTACGAGCAGATGCGCCTGGCCCGTCGGTTCGACGAGCGGGCGGTGAGCCTCCAGCGCCAGGGGCGAATGGGGACGTTCCCGCCGCTGTCCGGACAGGAGGGCTCACAGATCGCAAGCGCCCACGCCCTGGAGGAGGACGACTGGGTCTTTCCGAGCTATCGCGAACACGGCGTCGGCCTCGTTCGCGGGCTGTCGCTCGAGCGAACGCTGCTCTACTGGATGGGCCACGAGCAGGGGAGCTACGTCCCGGAAGACGTCAACGTCTTCTCGGTCGCGGTTCCGATCGCGACCCAGATCCCGCACGCGGTCGGGGCGGCGTGGGCCTCCCGGCTGCGAGGCGAGCGGAACGCGTTCCTCTGTTACTTCGGCGACGGGGCGACCTCGGAGGGCGATTTCCACGAAGGGCTGAACTTCGCCGGCGTCTTCGACACGCCGACCGTCTTCTTCTGTAACAACAACCAGTGGGCCATCTCGGTCCCTCGCGAACGCCAGACCGCAAGCGCCACTTTGGCCCAGAAGGCGTCCGCCTACGGCTTCGAGGGCGTTCAGGTCGACGGCATGGACCCGCTCGCGGTCTACAAGGTCACCAGAGACGCCGTCGAGAAAGCCAGGGATCCGGGAGCGGGCGAACTCCGACCGACGCTGATCGAGGCCGTTCAGTACCGCTTCGGTGCCCACACGACCGCCGACGACCCGTCCGTCTACCGCGACGCCGACGAAGTCGAACGCTGGAAGCAGAAGGACCCGATCCCGCGTCTCGAGAACTACCTTCGCCGTCGGGACGTCCTCGACGACGGGCGCGTCGACGCGATCGAGGACCGGATCGAAGACCGGGTCGCAGAGGCGATCGAGACCGCCGAGGCGAGCACCCGGCCCGAACCGGACGAGATCTTCGCACACGTCTACGAGGGGATGCCCAAACGATTACGTCGCCAGCTCGAGTACGTGGAATCGATTCGCGACCGACACGGCGACGACGCGTTACTGGAGGGATAACATGGCCGCAGAATCGGAACAGCTCACCCTGGTACAGGCGGTTCGGGACGGATTACACACGGAGATGGAACGCGACGAGGACGTCGTCGTCATGGGCGAGGACGTCGGAAAAAACGGCGGCGTCTTTCGCGCGACCGAGGACCTCTACGAGGAGTTCGGGGAGAACCGCGTCATCGACACACCGCTTGCCGAATCCGGGATCGTCGGCACGGCGATCGGCATGGCCGCCTACGGAATGCGACCGATTCCCGAGATCCAGTTTATGGGGTTCATCTACCCCGCGTTCGACCAGATCGTCTCCCACGCCGCTCGCCTCCGGACGCGATCGCGCGGACGATTCACCTGCCCGATGGTTGTTCGGGCACCCTACGGCGGCGGCATCCGCGCGCCGGAACACCACTCGGAGTCGACCGAGGCGATGTTCGTCCACCAGCCGGGCCTGAAAGTCGTCGTCCCCTCCACGCCGTACGACACGAAGGGGCTGTTGACGAGTGCGATCCGCGACCCCGATCCGGTGATCTTCCTCGAGCCCAAACTCATCTACCGGGCGTTCCGCGAGGAGGTTCCGGCCGACTCCTACGAGGTGCCCCTCGGTGAGGCCGCCGTCCGTCGCGAGGGCACGGATATCTCCGTCTACACGTGGGGTGCGATGACCCGACCGACGCTCGAGGCGGCGGAGAACCTCGCGGGCGAAATCGACGTCGAGGTGGTCGATCTCCGAACGCTCTCGCCGCTTCCCGAAGGGGCCATCGTCGACTCCTTCGAAAAGACCGGCCGCGCGGCGGTCGTCCACGAGGCACCGAAAACGGGCGGACTCGGAGCCGAGATCATCGCGACGCTTCAGGAGGAGTCGCTGCTCTATCAGGAGGCGCCCGTCGAGCGCATCACCGGCTTCGACACGCCGTTCCCGCTGTACGCGCTCGAGGACTACTATCTCCCCGAAGCGGCACGCATCGAGACGGGGATCCGAAACGCGGTGGAGTTCTGACATGGTTCGTGAGTTCGTACTCCCGGACGTCGGCGAAGGGGTCGCAGAGGGCGAGCTGGTCTCGTGGCTCGTCGAGGAGGGTGACGAGGTAACCGAAGACCAACCCGTCGCGGCCGTCGAAACCGACAAAGCCCTGGTAGAGGTTCCCGCCCCGGTCGACGGCACCGTCCGTGACCGTCGCTACGACGAGGGCGACGTGGTCCCCGTCGGTGACGTGTTCGTGACGTTCGACGTCGCGGGCGAGGAGACGGCGGACTCCGACGACGGTACCTCAGACGCCGCTCTCGACGACGAGAACGACGGGCCGTCGAGCGACGCGAACGTGGTCGAATCGGACGGTCCCGACGCGATCGACGACGACGCAGCCGAGATCGAGCCGCCACGGAACCGCGTTTTCGTGCCCCCTCGAGCGAGACGGCTGGCTCGCGAAACCGGTATCGACCTCTCGAGCCTCGAGGGAAGCGGCCCCGGCGGTCGGATCACCCCGGCCGACGTGCGGGCCGCCCTCGATGACGGGACGGCCGGCGTCGCACGGGAGTCCAGGTCGCCGGAGACGAACCCGGCTTCCGGAGCCGAATCCGAAACCGACGACCCGGATTCCTCTCCCGACGGCCCGGTGACGGACCCCTCGAGCGTGGCCGACGCCGCAGACCGCGACCGGACGCTCGCGGCCCCCGCGACCCGGCGAATCGCCCGGGAGAACGGAATCGAGATCGACGCCGTTCCCGCCGACGACGAGCGAAACGGCGAGCCGATCGTCACGCCCGAGGCCGTCGTGGAGTACGCTGAAACCCAGCGTCGGGCTCAGGAAGCAGATGTGGCGGCGCTCGAGGCGGATGCGGCGACCGATGTGAGCGAATCGGGCGAGTTCGTCGGGGGCGAACGCCGCGAGCCGTTCCGGGGCGTCCGGAAACGGATCTCGGAGGCGATGGTCGAGTCGAAGGACAGCGCGCCCCACGTCACCCATTTCGACGAGGTCGACGTCACCGCGCTCGTCGCGGCTCGCGATCGGCTCAAACCACGGGCCACAGAGCGCGGGATTCGTCTCACCTACATGCCGTTCATCACGAAAGCCGTCGTCGCCGCGCTAGAGGAGTTCCCCGAGCTGAACGCCGTCATCGACGAGGACGAAGAGGAGATCGTCTACCGCGAGTACTACAACATCGGCGTCGCCACCGCGACCGACGTCGGCCTGATGGTCCCGGTCCTCGAGAACGCAGGCGAGAAGGGGCTATTACAGCTTTCCTCGGAGATGAACGAACTCGTCGAGAAGGCTCGAGAACGGTCGATCTCGCCCGACGAACTGCGGGGATCGACGTTCACCGTCACCAACGTCGGCGGTATCGGCGGCGAGTACGCCACGCCCATCTTGAACTACCCCGAATCGGGGATCCTCGCGATCGGTGAGATCAAGCGCAAACCCCGCGTCGTCGACCGCGACGGCGAGGAGTCGATCGAGCCGCGCTCCGTGCTGACGCTGTCGCTGTCGTTCGATCATCGACTGGTCGACGGCGCCGTCGCCGCCCGGTTTACCAACACCGTAATGGAGTATCTCGAGAACCCCGAACTCCTGTTGCTCGAGTGATCACCGTCGCGTTCGCTCCCGGTCGTTGCGTGGCGCGTGACGATACATCAGTATCCTGTCTGCTTGCAACAGCTACACCGTCCTCGACCGAAAAGGACGACCATGGTCGTCGGAGATGTCACCACCGGAACGGACGTACTGATCGTCGGCGCCGGCCCCGCCGGCTACGTCGCGGCGATCCGTGCCGGTCAGCTCGATCTGGACGTAACGCTCGTCGAAAAGGACGCCTACGGCGGGACCTGCCTCAACCACGGCTGCATTCCCTCGAAGGCGTTGATCACCGCGACGGACGTCGCCCACGAGGCGGCGAACGCCGAGGAGATGGGAATCCACGCGGACCCGGCGATCGACCTCTCGGGAATGGTCGCCTGGAAGGACGACGTCGTCGACCAGCTGACGAGCGGCGTCGAGAAACTCTGTAAAGCCAACCAGGTGAACCTGCTCGAGGGAACGGCCACCTTCGCGGACGAGAACACCGTTCGCGTCTCCCACGACGGCGAGGGCCAGGGCTCGGAGACGATCGAGTTCGAACACGCCATCGTCTCGACCGGTTCGCGTCCCGTCGAGATCCCGAACTTCGACTTCGACGACGATCCCGTCCTCGACTCGCGACAGGCCCTGTCGCTGACCTCCGTGCCGGACTCGCTCGTCGTCGTCGGCGCGGGATACATCGGGATGGAACTCGCGAGCGTCTTCGCGAAGGTGGACACCGACGTGACGGTGATCGAGATGCTCGAGTCGATCCTGCCGGGCTACGACGACGACCTCAAGCGGCCGGTCAAACAGCGGGCGACCGAACTCGGTATCGAGTTCGAGTTCGGCTACACCGCCGCGGAGTGGCGAGAAGCCGACGACGGCGTTCGGGTCGTTGCCGAGCCCGCGGACCGGACGGCCGGCGACGACGAGGAGCCCGACCCCCTCGAACTCGAGGCCGAGGCCGTCCTCGTCGCCGTCGGCCGCGAACCCGTCTCGGATACGCTGGATCTCGAGGCGGCCGGCGTCGAGACGAACGACCGGGGATTCATCGAAACCGATTCGCGCGCACGCACGAACGTCGACCACATTTTCGCCGCCGGCGACGTCGCTGGCGAGCCGATGCTCGCTCACAAAGGGAGCATGGAGGGACAGGTCGCCACCGAGGTGATCGCGGGCGAACCCGCGGCGATCGATTACCAGGCGATGCCGGCGGTCGTCTTTACGGACCCCGAAATCGCGACCGTTGGACTCACCGAGACGGAGGCCAAAGAGGCCGGATTCGACCCCGTCGTCGGCCAGTTCCCGTTCCGCGCGAGCGGTCGGGCGCTGACGACGGGCGACGCCGAGGGGTTCGTCTCCGTCGTCGCAACCGAGTCGAAGGGATACCTCCTCGGCGCGAGCATCGTCGGCCCCGAAGCCTCGGAACTCGTCGCCGAACTCGGTCTCGCTATCGAACTCGGAGCGACGCTCGAGGACGTGGCGTCGACCGTCCACGCCCATCCGACGCTCTCCGAATCGGTGATGGAGGCCGCCGAGAACGCACTCGGACGCGCGATCCACACGCTGAATCGCTGATACGGACCGCTGTAAGTCATTTTCGGAGCGACCGCGGGACGGCACCCGGTCGCTCCGGTAAACAGTTACAGCAATCCGTACGAGTCCCCGGTCCGTCGATCCTCGAGTTCGAAGAAACCGTGAACGACGCCGGATTCGATGGCTACCTCTCGCTACTGAACGTACAACGAGTACGCGATCACGAGAAAGCCGGCCAGAACGAGCAGGCTCTCGAGTAGGATACCGATCGCCAGCGGAACCTCGAGGATTTCATAGAGCATTCCCGCCAGGACGAGACCCAGCGTGACCAGTCCGAACCCTGCCGCGAGATAACCGAGCGCGCGCTGTCTCGTTCGCCGGTACGCCTTGAACGCGAAGTACGTGATGACGCTGCCGACGACGAGAACGAGCGTTTTGACGACCGCCAGTGCCATCGCGGTTTCCGTCGTGCCGATCAGTGAGATCATGTTTCCTTTCGCACCTCCGACCACAGCTCCGCGAGTCGCTCGTCTGCGCTCCGTGCCGGTCGATCGATCTGGACCGATAGCGATCGGTCCTCGTCCAGTTCCATCGTGATCTCGTCGAACGCGACCACGTACGTACTGGCGTGATGACCATCACGTCGAATATCGGTCGACTCCTCGAGTAACGTCGACTCGGTCAGCAACTCGAGTTTTCGGTACAGCGTCGACTGGGGGATATCACACCGTTTCGTGAGCTCGGAAGCCGTCATAGGTTCCTCGAGATTCCGGATGATCTCTCGGCAGTCTGGATCGTCGAGCGCGGAGCAGATCTCCGCTGCCGACGGCGTCGACCCCGAGGCGAGCGGATCCCGGACCATTCGTCCGCCACTTACGATCCCCGGGGCTTATTGGCATCGATGCGCTCCGTCCGTGTCCACCACGTCCGAACACAGGAGACGCTCGCTTTCCGTTCATTCACGAAGCTTTCTTGCGCGTGCGCCGCTGATCACCGATCACGCGGGCATCATTCGGTCCGACCGCGCCTACGAGGGCGGGATGACCGACCGGCCTCCTCCCGCGTAACACGTCCTTCTCGAGGACGGCTCCGTCCGTACGGCTGTGGCGACACTGCTTAACCGACCAGAACTTCCTGACTTAGCTCGCCTATCGGCCGATGAGCCTCGTACCTTGGATGGGATTGCTGTCGACTCGAGTGCGTTCGTGCCCTGCCGATTCGTGGAAAGACGTGCCATGCTACCCGGTTCCGATGCCCGACTCGTTCGACGGCCTTATGTATGGACCCCGTCC
Source organism: Natrarchaeobius halalkaliphilus (assembly GCF_003841485.1). Classification (NCBI taxonomy): domain Archaea; kingdom Methanobacteriati; phylum Methanobacteriota; class Halobacteria; order Halobacteriales; family Natrialbaceae; genus Natrarchaeobius; species Natrarchaeobius halalkaliphilus. Next base: position 719,025 of record NZ_REFY01000001.1, read on the forward strand.
TCGTCTTGAATGCGAACGACGTGGTCATCGCGCCGCGTCCCCTCCGACCGGATTCCGGTGCGGAGGCAGACTCACCATCCACCCTCGACACACGGTGTT